>DEKX01000028.1:0-200454 GCA_002354095.1 Prevotella sp. UBA2711
AGACAAAAGTTAATGGTACCGTTACATCCCAGGATGATGGACAGCCTGTAATTGGTGCTTCTGTCCTCGTGGTTGGGACACAGGTTGGTACAGTAACGGATGCTAATGGTCGCTTTGAGTTGTCAGTTCCTGAAGGCAAGAGCACGCTGCGCATCACTTATGTGGGTATGGAGCCGATTGAGGTGAGTGCTCGACCCAATATGCGTATTATGTTAACCAGCGACCAAAAGGCTTTGGATGAAGTGATTGTCGTTGCCTATGGTACGGCCAAGCGTTCAGCTTTCACAGGTTCTGCAGGTGTGTTAAATGCAAGTGAGATTAGTAAAGTTCAGGTGCAAAACCCTGTTAATGCTTTGACTGGTAAGGTGGCTGGTGTACAGATTAACACTGCATCTGGTCAGCCTGGTTCTAATCCTACCGTTCGTATTCGTGGTATCAGTTCAATCAATGCGGGTAATGCTCCATTGTATGTAGTGGATGGCGTTCCTTTTGATGGTGACTTGAATGATATCAACCCTCAGGACATTCTTTCAATGACTGTTCTGAAGGATGCTGCCTCAGCTGCTCTGTATGGTGCTCGTGGTGCTAATGGTGTGATTATACTCACTACTAAGAAGGGCGATCGCGGAAAGGCTACTATTACTGTAGATGCAAAGTGGGGTAGCAATTCACGTGCTGTTCCTGACTACAACTATGTAACCAGTCCTGCTCGTTACTATGAAATGTGGTATAGTGCATTGAAGAACTACAAAATGAATGCTGAAGGTGCTTCTGATGCTGCTGCTCATGCATGGGCTAACCAGAATCTGACAGTTGATGATGGTACTTACGGCTTGGGCTATAATGTGTATACCTACCCAGAAGGAGAATATCTGATTGGCTCAAATGGTCGCTTGAATCCTAATGCAACATTAGGCCGCATCATTGAGGCTGATGGCGCTAAGTACACTTTGAGACCAGACGATTGGGTGGATGCATCTTACAAAAACAGTCTGCGTCAGGAATACTCAATGACGGCGACAGGAGGAAACGAAAAGGGCTCTTTCTATGGTTCTGTTAACTACTTGAACAATCAGGGTATTACGGTTGCTTCTGATTACAAACGCTTCACAGGTCGTTTGAAAGCTGATTATCAGTTTAAGCCTTGGTTGAAACTGGGTGCCAACATGAGTTACACGCATTTTAATGCCAACAGTTTGGATGAGGACGGTAGTTCTACTTCTTCAGCCAACATATTTGCGCTGACGAAGATGGCTCCTATCTATCCTATCTTCATTCGCGATGAAAATGGCAACGTCATGTACAATCCTGTAGCTAAGATTAATGTATATGATTATGGTGATGGCTCAGAAATTGGTATTGAGCGTCCATACTTCTCAGGTGCTAACCCATTGGGAAGCAATCAACTTGATAAGAATAATTCGGAAGGTAATACTTTTAACGTTGTCGGTACTGCGGAGATTACTCTTCCTTATGGTTTCAAGTTCACTAGCACCAACAGCGTATTTACGTCTGAGTCACGTGGAACTACTACTGTCAACCCGTTCTATGGTCAGTACGCTTCTGAGAACGGACAGATTTACAAGAGCCATGCTCGTACTTGGGCTTACAACTATCAGCAACTGCTCAACTGGCATCATTTGTATGGCAAGCATGATATCGCTGCTATGATTGGTCATGAGTATTATCGTTCAAGATACTACTATCTCTCAGGCGGTAAGTCTGGTACGTTCGACCCAGAAGCATTCGAAATGGCAGGTGCAATCAAGGACGGTTCTTCAAACTCTTACACTACCGACTACAACACTGAGGGTTGGTTCGGTCGTTTGCAATACAACTACGATGAGCGTTACTTTGCTTCTCTGTCCTATCGTCGTGATGCTTCTTCTCGCTTCCATCCTGATAACCGTTGGGGATCTTTCTGGTCATTTGGTGCCGCTTGGATGCTTAGCAAAGAGAGTTTCTTTAATGTCAGCTGGATTGATGAGTTGAAGTTGAAGGTTTCTTATGGTGAACAAGGTAATGACCAGATAGGTAACTATCGTTACACCACTCTTTATGGTATTGTTAACAACGACTATTTGGCTGGTGTATTGCCTTCTGCTTTGGGTAATCCTAATATTTCTTGGGAGAAGAATGGTAACTTCAATGCAGGTGTGGACTTTTCATTCTTTAAGGGCCGTTTGAGTGGTAATGTTGAGTTCTTTACCCGCAAGACCTCTGACATGCTGTCGTCTCTGCCTTTGGCTCCATCTTACGGATTCCGCAGCAAGATGTCTAACGTCGGCGATATGAGAAATACAGGTTTCGAAATTGAACTTCAGGGCGTTATCTTGAAAAAGAAGGATTTCTCTTGGGATGCATTTGCCAATATCACCTTCCAGAAAAATAAGATTATCCGTCTGGCAGATGAGAGTAAAACTATGGAAACTGACGGTGTGAAGGGTTATTCATCAGGTAACTATTACTATGGTGAAGGAGAATCTATCTATACCTATCGTATGAAGTCGTATGCCGGTGTATATGGTACTAACACATGGCAATTGACATCAGATACAGAATATGATGAAAGCAAGGGTGGTATGGCCATGTATTGGCAGGATACCAAGGATGCTGATGGTAATGTGACAGGTCAAACAGCTACAACAGATTATAGTGCTGCAACCTACCACCTTCATAAGACTGCTATGCCTGCAGCATTCGGTGGTTTTGGAACTAATGTTGCCTGGAAAGGATTCGACTTCTCAATTGCTTTCTCTTATCAGTTAGGCGGAAAGGTGTATGATAGCGATTATCAGGCGGCTATGGGTGTTGACCCAGGTCACATCATGCACGTAGATATGCAGAATGCCTGGACTTCTGTTAATCAGACAAACATTCCTCGTTTGCAGTTTGACGATGATTATACAAATTCTACATCAGATCGTTTCTTGGTAAGCGCATCTTATCTGAGTTTGAATAACATCAATTTCGGTTATACATTGCCTTTCTCTTTGACATCAAAGATCGACGTACAGAAGATTCGTCTCTATGTTACAGCAGACAATATTTGGGTATGGTCAAAGCGTCAGGGACTTGATCCTCGTCAGAGTATCTCTGGTAGCGTAACTTCTGCCTACTATGCTCCAATGCGTACTATCTCTGGTGGTATTTCTGTTACATTCTAAACAATTAATAATAAGGAAAAAGTGAATATGAAAAAGATATATAATTCAATTCTTACTCTGTCCTTGTTGGCTACCACATTTACAGTAACAAGCTGTATCAAAGAGACTGTGCCAACAAGTTCCGCAACTGAAGAGCAGATTAAGTCTTCTGACCGTTCTCTCTCGGCTCTGCTTTGGGGTATGCCTGCATCTCTAAACACAGAGGATGCTGATAACGCGCACTATCGTTTTGGATATGGTGCACTGATGAAAGTTCGCGATGTTATGACTGGCGACTATACCACAGCATCAAATAGCTATAATCACTTCTCTTCATGGGCACGCAATGTTAATCAAGGTGAAAGTTATGCTATCGGACAGTATCTTTGGAACGTCAGCTACGAATTTGTACATTCTGCTAACTTGATGTTGAATGCTGTTCCGGATGTAGAGAGTGCATCAGACGAGGTTAAAGGATATGTAGGTGCTGCTTATGCTTTCCGCGCTATGGAGTATCTGGATTTAGCCCGTATGTATGAGTTCCTTCCTAATGACAAGACTGAAGCTGTCAACAAGGATGGTAACAATGTACAGAATCTGACTGTACCCATTGTCACAGAAAAGACTACAGAGGCAGAAGCTCGCAACAATCCTCGTGCTACACGTGCAGAAATGGCTAAGTTCATTGAGGATGACCTGAATAATGCAGAGAAGTATATTGAATATCTGAGTGAGACTAACAAGACACTTCCCCATCTTGATTGTGTATATGGACTGAAAGCACGTCTGTATATGTGGTTGGAGAACTATCCTAAGGCTCAGGAATATGCCGAGAAAGCTATTGAAGCTTCATCCTTGCGTCCAATGAATGAGGACGAAATGCTTAACACCAGCAAGGGTTTCAATGATATTTCACGCTGGATGTGGGGTGGTCAGTTAGTGAAAGAGAATGATGCTGTTCAAACTGGTATCGTCAACTGGGTTTCTTGGATGTCTAACGAGACTTCATTTGGATACAATGCTTATGGTCCACGTATCAGAATCGATGCAGCTATGTATTCGCGCATTAGCAATACTGATATCAGAAAGAATTTGTGGTCACCAGGATCTTTTGCCCAGGCTACAGCTTGGTATAAATACTATTGTGTAGGAATCGGTGACTGTCTGAATAATGATGGAAGTATTAATGCTGCAAAGGATGAGGTTAGATATCGTGCTTGGAATGCATATACTTCAATCAAATTCCGTCCAAATCTTGGAAAGTATAATGATGTACAGATTGGAGGTGCTTCTGCATATCCTATTATGCGACTGGAAGAAATGTATTTCATCATGATTGAGGCATTGGCTCATCAGAATGCTAATCTTGGTAAGCAACTGCTGGAGAGTTTTATGCAAAACTATCGTGATCCCAACTATACATGTCTGGTTACCAATCAGGATGACGTGATTGAGGAAATCGTATTCCAAAAGCGTGTGGAATTATGGGGAGAAGGTCAGTCCTTCTTTGACATTAAACGCTTAAACTACTCAGTGACTCGTGGCTATAAAGGCACAAACCATGTAAATGGTCAGCGTTACAACACGGAAGGACGTCCTGCATGGATGAATTTGGTTATCGTACAAACTGAGCAGAACAACAACGAAGCTGTGATGGGTTACAACAATCCCGACCCAACAGGTAAATATACGAACTGGTCTGAATAATTAGATTTCAAAGAAGTAAGATTATGAACAACATTGTAAAGAAAAACTATCTTTTACTGATAGCAATGGCAGTGATAACACTTGCCTCTTGTACTGATAAATATTCATACGACGCTGCCCAGCCCCTGGATAATGCGAAGATTACTTTGGAAGCAGAACAAACCAGTTACTACTTCGAAGGTGCTCAGGAGCAGCAAGAGTTCTCTTTTAATGTCAATCGTCCAAGCGAAACAGGTTCTGTGACCATATCACTCGTCTGTGACAATGACAAGGTTAAAGTTCCTGAAACTGTGACATTCAATGATGGAGAGACAACCAAGACAGTAACAGCTACCAGCGCTATTGCTAAGGGTGAGAAAGTAACAGTATCTATTAGTGCAATTGATACTGATGCCAACATCTATTCAGAGGCTCAGTACATTGTCATCACACTTGAGCGTGACAAGTATGCATGGATTACTTGCGGTAAGGCGATCTTTGTCGACTATACCTTCGATGGTGCAACAGGTGAAGTTGAAGTTCAGCGTTGCGAAGGCGAAGGAGTTGAGAACACTTATAAGCTCGTTAATCCATACTATGCAGTTTATGAAGAAGGCATTGGCGACATTAAGTTTAAACTTGATGACACAGGAAAGCCAGTTGACATGGTTACAGAGAATAATGTCATAGTATCGTTATTTGGATATGATTTCTATTTCGATCCAGTTTCCTTCGGTGCTTATTGCAATTTCGAAAAAGACCAAGATGGTGTTTATTGGGTTAGTTGCTTGTTGAAACAAGGTAGCAGTCTGTATACGGGTGGTTCATTCGGATTCATGTGGACAGAGGGATATCCTTATTAAATATTAACTAACATAAGAAGTGTGTAATTCATTTTACACACTTCTTATTTTTAATTTAATCAGCCTATGAAGTGGAGATTTTTTACACTTATTCTATTCGTTATTTACATCAGTTCTTCTGAGGCCAAGCCAAGAACTAATCGTGAAATGGCTGCCATAGCATCAGCTAAGTTATCTCAGGTGGGGATGCAAAGTGGTAAAAGGAGCCAAACGACCACGTTGAAAGAACTTAAATCAACTGATTATTACGCTATTTATGGCAATACTTTAGGTTTTGTTATTGTGACAAAAGATGACAGATTCCAGCCTATAATTGGTTACTCTAACTCGGTTTTTAATGAAAGGATGATACCGTCGAATTTCAAATGGTGGTTGGATGCTGTTAACGCATATATGTCTGAAAACCCAATTATATTAAGCAAAAGTATAACAGCAGCAAACAGCGTTAGCCCATTGATGAAAACTAAATGGGATCAATTCGAGCCTTACAATAATCTTACGCCTACCTACACAGAAAAAGGTGAAACATTTCACTATCCCACAGGATGTTTGGCAACCGCTATGGCGCAAATCATGTATTACTATAAGCATCCTAAAAAGGGGGCAGGAGAGAGTGCATATTATGTCAATGGGAAAACAATTCCTATCATCATTGATTTCAGTCAAACAGAATACGACTGGGATAATATTTTGGAGTCATATAGCTCAACTTATACAGAAGCACAGGCTGAGGCAGTAGCTACATTAATGTATCATTGTGGCACCTCTGTAAAGATGACCTATGATAAAAGTGGTAGCGGAGCCTTGATGTCCAATGGCTGCAAGGCAATGAGAACGAATTTTAGCTATCCTTATTCGGTAATTTATTTTCGAAATTATTGTACAGGCGAAGAGTGGCTTAACATGGTCTACGATGAATTGAATGCAAAACGTCCTATCATCTATGCGGGTGATGATGGAAAGCAGACTGGTCATGCATTTGTTCTACACGGCTATGATAATGATGGACTGGTGTACGTTAATTGGGGGTGGTCAGGCTATTATGATGGATACTTTGACATCACACTTTTAAATCCAGGAAAAGATACTTATGCGTATGGCCAGCAAATGCTGATTGTCAATCCGGAGAAGGACGCGACTCAATTGCATTCCTCCTGGGCATTGGGCGAACATCTGATATTGAGTAAACTTTCTGACGATAAGTTGTCTTTGTCATGTGATGGCTTTTATAATATGGATTTGTCATTTAAAGGGACTATTTGCTTAATCGCTGAAAACGAAAGTGATATATATGAGCTTATCGGCATGGATGTAACTGACAACAAAGGAATTGGTGAAGGGTTCTCTTTAAAAGATCAAGAAGTGGATATTAAAGAATTATCTATTGGTACATATAGGTTGTATTTAGCAAGCAAATCAGAAAATGAAAGCTCATGGCAATCTTTTAGAGCTCATGAAACTATCAATAGGACTTACATTTTAGAAAAGACAGCATCAGGAATATTCCTAACCGAAGGAGAAGTTCCTACAAGCATTGGAAAATTTACCAAATCAGAACTTTCAACTCCACGTTTCTACGACCTCCAAGGTCGTGAGGTGAATGCAGACACGAAAGGCTTGGTGATTCGCAAGCAGGGCAATGAGGTAAAGAAGGTCGTAGTGCGCTAAAGCGCTATACCTTATTATATATAAATAGGGTTAGGAGAACATCCTAACCCTATTGTTTTATTTTGCATCTACGACAGGTAGCTGTCGGAAGGGGACTTCCGGACAGTGAGTTGTCTTTACAAATCCTGGTGCTGGAGCAAATGCACGATTGGCTGCACCCTTGGTGACATAGCCTGTGGTATTGTACTCTACCAGTTTGGGACCAGGCATCAGAACTCCGTATTTCAATACGTGGCGCGTGCGATTTTTCTGCTGAGGACTGAATTTCTCTGCCGACGTATAGGCATAATCCAGTATGTTCGTCGCCAAGAACTCTTCACCTGTTTTGCAATCCTTGCGAGTACCCAGTTCCTTAAATGTAAAGGAGTCTCTCCCCTTTGCCTTTTCGTCTGCCTGATATTTCAGAATATAGCTTATATAATTATCATAGTCGCTGATAGGCGTATCATCACATGCGTCATCATCTTCACACTCATGCTCCGAAAATGTATGAAGCAACCCCAGATAGTGACCTAATTCATGAGCAACGGTAGTTACAATATACGTTGATTTAATCATGTTTTCTTCTTGCCACTCATTGATATAATCGCTATTGATGCAGACACCGAACGGAGTATCGAGATAGGCATAATCAATGACATTGTCAGAGGTCCGTAGGGAATCTAACGGATGGGCCGAAGGCAGAAACGGCATAGTAGTCATTCCAAGGGTTATTTTATCGCCACCATCTTTGGCAAATGGGAATACGAAGATATTGATATACTTTTTCAGGTTAAGCACATCATCTGAAAAGGTCTTGTCTTTCAGAAAATCATCAGGAGACATTTCATCGAAGTCAACCTGCTTGCGTATAATGCCCGGCTCTGAGAGTTCCTCGCCTTTCCTATCATACTTGCCCATTTCAAAAACTATATGCATATCGTTATCAGCATACAACTGATTGACGGCCTTCAGAATTTTCGTAAACTGACCCGCATCGGCATTCTGGGTCTTGCTGGACTCATTTTTATACAACACATGGAAAACCACAGGCAGATGATATTCGTAGGTATCCACATCACCGTTGAATGCTGGTTGTGACACATTAACCTGCAGCGAACTATTGCCAATGGAGATAGTGACTGTACCAGAACGCGCCTTATTGGTGATATTGGGACTGACCCACAACACTATCTTGTCGCTTGTACCACTCGACTTGACTGGATAACACCAGTTCTTGCAATGATCATCGCTTTTGACCGACCATGAGGCTGATGCCGACAGACGTATGACCTGTGAGGTCACTGACGAATCCCAGACGTAAGAGACGGAATGTGCATCGGTATTGCCTGAATTGCCACCCGATGGTTGTTCTACAATTACTTTCACGTCGGTAGCATCGTCACCCCCACAGCCACAGAGCAACAACGAGAAGCCTATCAAAGCCCAGAATTTTCTCATCAGCTATCCGTTTTAGACCAGAATGACCAGATATTTGCTGGTTGACCAGAACAGCTGTGGATTGGTAATGCGCAGGATGTACTGCTTATTGGCATCGCGCTCCAAGACATAGCTGGAAGCAGGGTGATTGGTCAACAACTTGGCTGAACGAGAATAGAGCTTAATCTCCTTATCGACACGAATGTCAATCTTGGTGAAGTATTCACGATTGAAGTTGGACTGAAGCACCTTGCCATTCTCAATGATATGCTGCTCCTTGAGTTCCTTCTTCGTGCCGAATACGAACCAAGCGGTGTTCAACTGCTTATCCTGAGCCGAGATGGTCTCTGCCTTCTGAGAGATTTCAGCCTTCTGCTGAGAGGTCTCAACGGTGAGGTCAGCCACTTCGGTACCTAACTCAGCCAGACGGATATCGCGTGATTTCAAATCGAGCTTCAGCTGGTTAATCTCCTGATCCTTTGCCTCCATCTGAGCAACCAAGTTCTCAATTGTCTTACGCAACTCGTCACCCTTCACAGAACTCTGACGCAACTGGCTCTTCAACTTGTTAATGAGCTCACGATTGTGCTGCATTGTCTCCTGAATCTGGGCAATGTTATCGCGAATACGCTGATTGCGGTTGGCGCCTTCGCCATCCTTAGCCAGTGTCACTCGGTCTTGAGCGGCATTGATAGCACGGAAGCCCTCTTCAATCTCGTTGAAGGTAGCCATCATGTCGTTGATTTCATTATCCTTCTGCTGGATAATACGGTTCAGAGAATCGGTCTGCTGGGCCATCATTAACTCTTCCGTCTTTGGTCCCTGCTGCTTGCAGGCTACCATTGCTACGGCACCAAGTGCCAAAATCAATAATTTCTTCATATCATTTAATTTTTCAATTCTTCAATCCTTCAATCTTTCAATCCTTCAATCCTTCAATCCTTCAATCTTTCCCTGCAAGGACGATAACAAACTCACCTCGTGGCTCATGTTCCGTAAAGTGAGCTATCACTTCCTGCAGCGTACCACGGACACTCTCCTCATGCACCTTGCTGATTTCGCGACAGACACTTACCTGACGATCGGGACCCATCACCTCAGCAAACTGCTGGAGCGTCTTCAGTACACGATAAGGCGATTCGTAGAATATCATCGTACGTTCCTCGTCAGCCAAACTCTGAATCTTGGTCTGACGACCTTTCTTCTGAGGCAGGAAACCTTCAAAACAAAAGCGGTCACAAGGCAGTCCACTACTTACCAAAGCAGGAACAAAGGCTGTAGCTCCTGGCAATGTCTGTACCTCAATACCTGCACGCACCGCCTCACGAACCAGATAGAACCCTGGGTCGCTGATGCCAGGGGTGCCTGCGTCGCTAATAAGGGCAATGGTTTGCCCTGCCTGCAGACGTTCCACAATGCCCGAACTGGTTCCATGCTCGTTGAATTTATGGTGAGACAACAAATGCTGCTGAATCTGGAAATGCTTCAGCAGAATGCCCGATGTGCGCGTATCCTCAGCCAAAACCAAATCGGCCTCCTTTAGTATCCGGATAGCGCGAAGAGTCATATCCTCCATGTTTCCCACAGGTGTGGGTACAATATATAATATGCCCATGTTGGCTGCAAAAATACAAAAAAAATAGTAATAAATGGCGAAGTATTAAGATTATTTTTATATCTTTGTGCCATGATTTGAATTTATATCAATCTTTAACCCTTTAAACATGATAATTATGAAACAGAGGAAACTTAACCTGATGTACCTGCTGCTGATGGCAGTATTCGTACTGAGTTCGTGCTCAAAGAAATCGGCTGTAGCCAAATTCATCCCCGACGACCAGTTAGTGGCAAGCATTGACGTGCAACAACTCTTCGAGAAGAGCAAGATGGGCAATAGCGAGGCTTCGAAAGCCATGTGGCTGTCGGCGGCTCAGGATGGAGTAAGCAAACAGGAAACCAAAGACCTTATTAAGAAGATTGCCGAGGATCCGGCTAAAGCTGGTATAGACCTCCGTGAACCTATTTATCTGTATGGTTCTAACGATGCACAGTCGATTGTTGGAACAATTCTCGACAAGGGCGACTTCACCGAACTGCTCAATGGCTTGGCTAAGGAATACGGTTTCGAAGCCGTGAAGGAAAAGGACGGAGTTCAATATCTGACCAGCGGTGACTACAATATAGTTTTCGATGATGCTATTTTCGTCGGTTCCAGCAAGAAAGTGGACGACATTATCGCCCAGTTCAAGAACGAAGACACGAAGGAAACGATGGCAGAGAATGCCGATTTTGAGAAATTGGTGGCAACCCAGGGTGTCATCAAAATGCTCGTTCCAGGCGATATGGTCAGTGCGGTTTTCAATGAGCAAGCAAAGGCGCTGCCCGAAGGTCTGAACGTAAAGGACATCAGTGCTATTGTCAGTATTAAAACAGACAAGGGCGTTGCTACTTTCACGGCCGAGGCTCTTCCTAAGTCTGAAGCATGGAAAAAGAAGATTGAGGAATCTACAGACTATTTCGGCAATATTAGCGGTGACTATATAAAATACGTTCAGAAGGGTGCTTTTGTGCTCTATGCCAACCTGAAAGGTGCTAAGATTTACGAGGAACTGGAGAAGGCTGATATCCTCAAACAAATTAATGCAGACAATCAGAAAGAGATTGTCAAGGCTGTGCTGAATGCTATTGATGGCGACTTCGTATTAGGTGCCAAAGGTGTTGAAAACAGCTATCCTGAGATTACTTCTTACATCAAGACCAAGGATGCCAGTCTCAGTGACATGGCCAAAGAGGCAGGTTTTTCAAGCGGAGACGGCGTTAGCATTGGTTTCAAGGATGGTGCTACCTTCTGTATTGTCGGCAAAACAGCCCCGTTCACAGAGGCTAAGGACGGCTACGACACTGCTCTAGTGAAGGGGCGTCGCATCTATCTGGCTTGCGACATTCAGCAACTTTCCTCGCTCGTCGGTAGTGTTAATTCTGAATATCAGAATATGGCTAAGCAGGCTGCCAATTTTGTAACGAATGCCGAGATTTACGACACCAGTGATACTGCCTGCGAACTGAAACTCACCATGAGCGATAAGGAGAAGGACCCTATCGAGGTACTGATACAGGCTCTGATGAATCAATAATCGGATGAAGGTAAACGGACTCTTATATCGGCTACTCAGCCGACATCTTCATAGAGGACAGTTGGCGGGCTTCGTGCTCGCCAACCTCTTTGGTATGACGATTGTGCTGGCCGCTGTCCAGTTTGCTTCTGATATCATCCCCATGTTTACGGGAAGCGACAGTTTTCTGAAACCTGGGCAGATGGTCATGGCGAAACATGTAAATACCTTCCGCACCCTGACAGGCAAGGCTCCCACTTTCTCCTCGGAAGAAATAGCTGATGTGCGGCAACAACCCTTTGTGAGCGAGGTAGGCACTTTTACACCCTCCTTATTCAGTGTTGTTGCCACTCTGGGAAGCAGAAAACTGGGCGTGGAGTTCTCTACGGAGATGTTTTTCGAATCAGTGCCTGATGCCTTCATAGATGTAGATCTCAGCCGATGGACGTGGAATAAAGACAGCGACGAGGTACCTATCATTCTGCCTCGCAACTATCTGGACCTTTATAATTTCGGATTTGCCAGCAGTCAGGGATTGCCTGCACTCTCCGAAGGTTTGGTCTCGATGGTAAAGATACACTTCCGTTTGCGAGGAACATCAGGTTATCGCGAATTGTCAGGTCGTGTGGTCGCTTTCTCCAAAAAGCTCAACACCATCCTCGTGCCACAGGCATTCATGGACGAGATGAACGCCACCCTTTCACCTGACCGTAAGGCAGAGCCCTCACGACTCATTCTCACAGTAAGCAACCCTGCTGACGAGCGTATAGCCACCTATTTAAAAGAAAACAACTACGAGACAGAGGCCAGCGATGCCGAAGCTGCCCGCACAGCCCACTTTCTGCGCATCATCATCAGTATTGTATTGGCAGTAGGTCTCGTCATCAGTGCCTTAGCTTTCTATGTACTGTTGCTCAGCATTTTCTTGCTCCTTCAGAAGAATACCGAGAAAATGGACACGCTGCTGCTTATTGGTTATTCGCCACAGGCCGTTGCACGTCCCTATCACCTGCTGACCATCAGTCTTAACACGCTCGTGTTGATTGCATCTATTGTAATCGTATTACTGATGCGGGGTTACTATTTGCCCCTGTTTGGCGAACTCTATCCCAGATACAGTGCAGCCAACCTCACCCCTACCCTGCTGACGGGCTTAGCACTTTATCTTTTAGTCATGGTGCTCAATTACGTTGCCATACGTCGAAAAGTGCTCTCGGTTTGGCATCTTCATGAGCATTAATAGAAAAAACATTCGAATAAATTTGGCAGATTGAAAAAAACGTTGTACCTTTGCACCCGCTTTTAAGCGAAAAAGGTAGATCCGTTAGCTCAGTTGGTAGAGCACAACACTTTTAATGTTGGGGTCTTGGGTTCGAGCCCCAAACGGATCACAGAAAACGAAAAAAGAGACTTGCGAGTCTCTTTTTTTCGTTTATAGCATCTTAACGATTTTCTCTAACCATTGCCGGTCTGTCGCATCGAAAGTGCCAAGTTCCTTAGAGTCTATGTCCAGAACGGCTTTGACTTTGCCTGCTGCATCGAAGACGGGGACGACAATTTCCGAACGGGAGAGACTGCTACAGGCTATGTGACCAGGAAACTGCTCGACATCAGGCACAACCACCGACTCAGCTCGTTGCCAAGCCGTACCGCAGACGCCACGCCCATAGGCTATATGCATACAAGCCACTGGACCTTGGAAGGGTCCCAACACCAGTTCCTCACCTTTTACTATATAAAACCCTGTCCAGAAAAAGCCCATTGCCTCATGGATAGCAGCACACACATTAGCCATGATAGCCACTTCATCCGTCTCGCCAGCAATCAGCGCCTTCACCTGCTCGAAAAGCAATTTGTAATTCTCTTCTTTATTCATGTGTGCAAAGGTACGAAAAAAAGTTCATTGTTCATAGTGATAAGTTCATAATTATTTTGTAATTTTGCAACCAAATTGAAAAAAACAAGGAATAATGGCAGAAAAGAAATTTAAGCGGACTACGGTGACCTCGGCTTTGCCCTACGCCAATGGTGGCGTACACATCGGTCATCTGGCAGGTGTATATGTACCTGCCGACATCTACGTACGTTATTTGAGACTGAAGAAGGAGGATGTGTTGTTTATTGGCGGAAGCGACGAGCACGGTGTGCCCATCACAGTTCGTGCCCGTAAGGAAGGCATCACCCCGCAGGATGTGGTGGACCGCTATCATAAGATGATTAAGGATTCGTTCCAGGAATTCGGTATTTCGTTCGATATCTATAGCCGTACTACCAGCGAGACGCATCACAAGTTTGCTGCAGAATGGTTCCGCAAACTCTATGATGAAGGAAAACTGGTAGAGGAAACCACCGAACAGCTTTACGATGAGGAGGCTAAGCAATTCCTCGCTGACCGCTACGTAACGGGCGAATGCCCATATTGCCACAATCAGGGAGCCTACGGTGACCAGTGTGAGAAGTGCGGACGCGACCTGTCGCCAACGGAGCTTATCAACCCCAAATCGACGATCTCAGGTTCTACTCCTGTGATGAAGAAAACCAAGAACTGGTATCTGCCCCTGAACGAATATCAGGAGTGGCTGAAGCAGTGGATTTTGGAAGAGCACAAAGAGTGGCGTCCTAACGTCTATGGTCAGTGTAAATCGTGGCTCGACATGGATTTACAGCCCCGTGCCATGACACGCGATCTGGATTGGGGTATTCCCGTTCCTGTTGAAGGAGCCGACGGCAAAGTACTCTATGTATGGTTCGACGCACCTATTGGTTACGTATCCAACACGAAGGAGCTCTGCGAGAAGAATCCTGAGCGCTGGGGCAACTGGGAGAAATGGTGGCAGGACGAGGACACCCGTCTGGTACACTTCATCGGTAAGGACAACATCGTGTTCCACTGCATCATCTTCCCTGTGATGATGAAGGCGCACGGCAAGTATATCATGCCCGACAACGTGCCTGCCAACGAGTTCCTGAACTTGGAGAACGACAAGATTTCGACTTCGCGCAACTGGGCTGTATGGCTGCACGAATACTTAGTTGACATGCCTGGCAAACAAGACGTACTTCGCTACGTGCTGACTGCCAATGCACCTGAGACCAAGGACAATAATTTCACTTGGAAAGACTTCCAAGACCGCAATAACAACGAGCTGGTAGCCGTATATGGCAACTTCGTAAACCGTGCCCTCCAGCTCACCAAGAAATACTGGAACGGCATTGTGCCTGCCTGTGGAGAACTGCAGGATGTTGACCGCCAGGCACTGGAGGAGTTTAAGGACGTGAAACAGAAGGTAGAGGCCCTGCTCGACCAGTTTAAGTTCCGCGACGCCCAGTTTGAGGCTATGAACCTCGCTCGTATCGGCAACCGCTACATCACCGAGTGCGAGCCTTGGAAGGTTTGGAAACAGGACCCCAAGCGCTGCGAGACCATTCTTTATATCTGTCTGCAGTTGGTTGCCAACCTCGCCATTGCCTTCGAACCTTTCCTGCCATTCAGCAGCAAGAAGTTGCGCGAAATGCTGAACATGGAAAGTTTCGAGTGGGACCAGTTAGGCAACACCGACCTTTTGAAAGCCGGTCACCAGTTAGGTGAACCCGCCCTGCTCTTCGAGAAGATTGAGGACGATGTCATTCAGAAGCAGCTCGACAAATTGGAAGCCACGAAGAAGGCTAACGAGGCTGCTCAATACAAAGCAGCACCTATCAAGGATACCGTTTCATTTGAAGAATTCGAGAGACTCGACATCCGCGTAGGACTGGTAAAGAACTGCCAGCGCGTACCCAAGTCGAAGAAACTCCTGCAGTTTACCATTGATGACGGTTCTGGTCAGGATCGTACCATCTGTTCCGGTATAGCCGCTTTCTATGAGAACCCAGAAGAACTGATCGGCAAGCGCATCCTCTTCGTTGCCAACTTTGCCCCTCGCAAGATGATGGGCATCGAGAGTCAGGGTATGATTCTCTCTGCCGTCGATTTCGACGAAAGCCTCAGTGTGGTGACTACCACTAAGGATGTGAAACCAGGAAGTCAAGTAGGATAAAGAATAAGCAAAAGAATAAACTGCATGAAAACAAATACGCCCAAAGAAGGCATCACAGATGCCAGACAATTAGGCATACCTAAGTACACGATCTTAGGCATACAACACCTTTTCGCCATGTTTGGCGCCACCATCCTGGTACCTGTGCTCACAGGTCTCTCAGTGTCAACCACCCTGCTGTTTGCCGGTATCGGAACCTTGGTTTTCCACTGCATCACCAAGTTGAAGGTACCCGCATTCTTAGGTTCCTCGTTCGCATTCATCGGAGGCTATCTCTCGGTCAAGACACTGGGTGTCGAGCAAGGTATGACAGAGACTTTGGCATTGGGTTATGCGTGCATAGGTGTTTTCTTTGCCGGTATGTGCTATTTTATCATGGCAGGTTTGATCAAGACTTTCGGTATTGATAAGATTATACGCTACTTCCCGCCAGTTGTGACAGGTCCTATGATTATTGCCATCGGACTCGTTCTGTCGGGTAGTGCCATACACAACTGTACCACCAACTGGACACTGGCACTTGTTGCCATCCTGACTGTCATCATTACCAGTGTTTGGGGCCAGGGCATCATTAAAATTATCCCCATACTCCTTGGCGTACTGGTCAGCTATTTTCTGGCTGCGGTAACTGGTGAAGTAAACTTCTCGGCATTACACGAAGCTGCATGGTTTGGCTTGCCCGTCAACAGAGAACAGACGGTACTCGCCGTCTTCGACCACATGGATACGACTTTTCTTGTATCCACCATCATTGCCATCATGCCCATAGCCATTGCTACCATTATGGAGCACATTGGTGACATGTGTGCCATCTCCTCTACCGTAGGCAAGGACTTCCTGAAGGACCCTGGTCTGCACCGTACCCTGATGGGCGACGGTATGGCTACCGCACTGGCCTCTCTCTTCGGAGCCCCAGCTAACACGACGTACGGAGAGAATACAGGTGTACTGAACCTCACCAAGGTCTTTGACCCTGCCGTCATCCGACTGGCAGCCATCTTGGCCATACTCCTGTCCTTCTGTCCTAAGTTCGCCTGTCTGATAGGTCTGATGCCTGCTGCCACCATTGGCGGTGTCAGTCTCATTCTCTATGGCATGATATCAGCTGTCGGTGTACGTAATCTGGTTGAGGAAGGTGTAGATTTCAGCTCGTCACGTAATGTGTTTGTGGCAGCCTTGATCCTGGTAATTGCCATTGGCGTGAAATATGGCGCTGAGGATAATGTAAGCATCGGTTCTATCCACTTCTCAGGACTGGCACTCTCTGCCCTCGTGGGTATCATTCTCAATGCCTTTCTCCCTAATAAGCTCGGCATGAAGGTAAAGAGTGTCCATGGCAAGGAAAAGCCCCAAGACGACAGTCAGGTAGGATAATCTTCTAAAGCAGTAAGACATGCAAGCAATCATCTTGGCGGCAGGTATGGGTCGCAGACTCGGAGAATTGACAAAGGACCAGACAAAATGTATGGTTCCTGTGAATGGTGTGCGACTGATTGACCGCGTCTTAGGGCAGCTGACAAAGCTCCCACTCCAGCGTGTCATCATCGTTGTGGGTTATAAGGGACAAGAGTTGCGCGAATATATCACCACTCAATACGGCCAACAGCTGACTGCCAATTGCCAACTGCAGTTTGCCGAGAACCCCATTTATGACAAGACAAATAACATCTATTCCCTGTCATTGGTGAAGGAGTATTTGCAGGAGGACGACACCCTGCTCATTGAGAGTGACCTCATTCTCAGTGACCGTCTGTTTGAGATGCTGTTGGAGAATCCGTGTCCCAATCTGGCTCTCGTTGCCAAATATGAGACTTGGATGGATGGTACGATGGTGCGTATCGATGCAGACAACAACATCGTCAATTTCATCTCCAAAGATGCCTTCGACTACAATGATGTCAGCTCCTACTACAAAACCGTCAATATCTATAAGTTCAGTCGGCAGTTCCTGAAAGAGAAATACGTGCCTTTCCTTGATGCCTATACCAAGGCGGTAGGACTGAACGAATACTACGAGAATGTACTGCGCATCATCTCACTGCTGAGCGGTCATGAGCTGAAGGCACTGCCTATCGGTCATGAGAAATGGTATGAGATTGACGACAAGCAAGACCTGGACATAGCCGAGGCGCTGTTTGCTGACGAGCAAGACGTTCTACGTAAATACTATGGCCGCTACGGTGGTTTCTGGCGTTTCCCCCAAATGCTCGACTTCTGCTATCTGGTGAACCCCTATTTCCCCAGTCAGCGAATGAAAGACGAGTTACGTGCCAATTTCGATACCCTGCTGACGGAATATCCGTCGGGCATGAAGGTCAACACCCTCATTGCCAGCAAATGCTTTGGAGTCAGCGAACCCTATATCGTACCTGGTAATGGTGCTGCCGAACTGATTAAGATTCTGATGGAGGAGTCACAGGGTAAGATAGGCTTTGTGCGTCCTACCTTCGAGGAATATCCCAATCGCTATGACAAAAGTCAGCAGGCGACCTTCGTTCCACAGAATGATGATTTCCGCTATACTGCCGATGACCTGATGGCGTTCTTTGGTGATAAGGACATTTGCCAGCTCATGCTGATTAACCCCGACAACCCGTCTGGCAACTTCATCCCCAAGGCTGACGTGTTGCGACTCGCCCAGTGGTGTGAGGAACGACAGATACGTTTAGTTGTTGATGAGTCGTTTGTGGACTTCAGCCGTAACTATACCACCAACTCCCTGCTCAACGACAGTCTGTTGGAGCTATATCCCCACATGGCAGTGATGAAGAGTATCTCCAAGAGCTATGGTGTTCCAGGACTCCGACTGGGCATCCTTGCTTCTGCTGATAAGGAGCTTATCGCCCGTATCAAGAAAGAAGTGAGTATCTGGAACCTCAACTCGTTTGCCGAGTTCTTCATGCAGATCTACAATAAATACGAGAAAGACTATCATCGTGCCTGTGCGAAATTCGTGGCAGAACGCGATATCTTTGAGCAACAGCTCCGCACCATCCCCTTCCTCCGTGTGATGCCTACCGAGGCAAACTATTTTCTCTGTGAGGTATTGCCCCCTTATCGAGCCAGTGAGATAGTGATACGGATGCTGAAACAGCATAATATCCTGACACGCGACTGTAGCGGAAAGACAGGACTTCCTGTCGACCGACAATACATGCGTATTGCTGTGCGAAACCACGAGGATAACAGCCGACTGGTAGAGGGACTGAAAACCTTCATTCTTTAAGACGATGCATACAGATTATATTTCCGTTATACAGCAAGAAGACATCAACCGTCTGAACCTCTCACCCGTTGAGTGTATGGAATGGGTGAAAGAGGCTTTTCTCTTGAAAGACGATATTCAGATGCCTCCCAAACTGAGTGTCCATCCGCAGGGCGAAGACTTTATCACGTCTATGCCTTGTCTCTTGCCCGAGATTAACGGGCAGGAGTATTTCGGAATTAAAATCGTGAGCCGCACAGAAGGACATCTGCCCGTCTTGAAAAGTACTATCAATCTCTATGATGCCCACGATGGCCGTCTGCTTGCCATAGCCGATGGTGATTGGATAACAGCCATGCGGACGGGGGCTGTTGCTGCCCTCGCAGCACGCACTTTCCAGCGCAAAGATGTAAGCACTTATTCAATGATGGGTCTGGGCAATATAGCCAGAGCGGTGGCGCTCTGTCTGATAAGCGACAATCAGCATCGTGATATCACCATCCGCCTATTGCGATATAAGAATCAGGCTGAGTTGTTTATGGAGAGGTTCAAAGATTACAGCAACGTCACCTTTGAGGTCATCAACGACCAAGAAGCGTTTGCTGCTGAAGCCGATGTGCTGATTTCCTGTGTTACGGTGGCTACTAATCTGCTATTCCCTGATGACAGCTTGTTCAAGAAGGGCATCACAGTCATTCCTGTTCATGTGCGTGGTTTCCAAAATTGTGATTTGTTCTTCGACAAGGTATTTGGTGACGATACGGGACAGATTGAGAAATTCAAGTATTTCAAGCAATTCCGCCAGTATGATGAAATCAGCAGTGTACTGAAAGGAAAGAACCCTGGGCGCACCAGCGATGACGAGCGTATTCTGAGCTATAATTACGGAATAGCCCTTCATGATATCTACTTCGCATCGAAATTGTATGAGCGACTGCGTTCCGAAACTTCGGGTTTTGAAATGCGTCGTCAAAGTGATAAGCTCTGGTTATAGCCAATACGCCTCAAACTGGTGGGTTGCGCGCTGTTCTTCGGGTGGCAGTTTCATATAGTCTCCATAGGTGCGGCACAGATAATCGTCATAGCCTATCATCACTTTATAAGTACGGTCCTCAAACCTCATGTCAATCATCTTCTTCATGTCGGCAACAGGGAAACAGCCCTTCGGTGATGTGGGTCCTGCCTCCGTCATGTGGCAGAGCGTGTTCGTAGGTTTCCTCTTGATAATCAGACGGTCTATCCACCTCTGCAGCATAGCGACAGAGACAGGCAGGTGGCGATAACATAGATAGGCAAGTCTGGAGTGCAACGGATTGCTATGCGATATCTTACAGCGACGAATCTTGTATAGCAGTTTTTTCAACCTAAAAATACGTTCACGTTCCTTTGTGTCATCAGCCACATAGTCCACAGGGAAAACGTCGATATACACACCTATCTCATAGCCTTCCGTTTCCTTCTCCACCATCCGTGTCCGCTGATCAACAACCTTTGCAAAGGTATAGTAATAATGTGGTTCTTTCATCGGATTGAGCACGCGGTAGCGACCCTGTTGGTTTTGGTAAGTTTTGACAAAACGCTCATAGTCTGTACGCAGCATATAGATGTCAATATCATCGTCCCAAGGAATATATCCCTGATGGCGCACGGCTCCAATCAACGTACCACTCGACAGCGAATAGCGCAGTCCCTCAGCCTCACAAAACCGATGGACATCGTCCAGAATCTCCATCTGGATACTCCGTAACTCCTTGATATCTGTAATCCTTCTCATAACTCTCAATTCTACTCCACCATTCTCCACACTCTGATGCCCGTATGCTTAGGTTGTTTAGCCTCATACTCATAGAACGTCTCTGGGCTCATCAATACCTTCTTATAGAGGCTCGATGCATGCATCAAGTGCAACTTTCCATTCTGCCAGAAAGCAATGGCGATATGACGCGTGTCCAGCCCGTCCTTATCCGTCAGCATTGCCACGATATCACCGTCGCGCACCATTGCCAACGGTGTTGACGCATGCCAATTCAGGTCGCGCTTTAAGATATAAGGATACTGCTTACCGTTTGTCTCGTCCTCATATTTCTTGATGACGGGAACGAATTCTGGATGATTCTTCAGTTGTTTATATAGTTGTGGATGCTGCGACATATAATTAATGTGGATGGTTTGTCTTCCTAAGAATGGCGCATCCTCCATGCCGATATCCTTCACCAGTCCCATTTTTACGTTATCATCGCCCCACCACGTGAAGTAATGCAGGCGCGAGGTATAGTCCTTCATCTCGCCCCCCCGATAGCGAATCTTCAGCAGCGTATTGCAGTAGTCGTCAAAGGTGCGTGTATCGTTCTTGTCGCAAATCGAAAGTGCCAGCACCGTCTCTACGAAGGTCGTACAGTCCAGTTCACGCAGATTCACAATCAAGTGTTCCTTGTCGCCCAATTCCAGTGTATGCCCCACGTAAGGCAGTCCCAAGAATTTCTTGCCGAAGTACATCATGCGGTTCTCCTTACCCCGTTGCGTCTTAGCATCCTTGAGCAGTTTCACTACCAGCACACTATCCTCCTTCGTGTACTCCCTTTCAAAATCAACCACAGCGGTATTTTCCGCCTGTGCCTTGGGAGCCTGAGCCCCACAACTGATGGTCAATGTAACCAAAAACAAACAAATCAATAACTGTTTCATGCGGCGAAGATACAAAAAATCTTGATAACCACCAAGGATACTCAGGTTTTTCCGATGGTTTTAGGTTTCAGAACGGATTTTTTATTTGTTATTTTGCACTTTCGGCTTTTTTGTTTACTTTTGCATCATGGCAAGTAAAGGAAATCTGAAAGAACGGACAGCACGGGGACTCTTTTGGGGAGTCTTGAACAGTGGTGCCACACAGGTGCTGAACGTGGTGATTGGCATTCTGCTGGGACGAATGATAGCCCCTGCGGAATGGGCTCCTATTGGGATGATCGCCATCTTTTCTGCCATTGCCGGCAACCTGCAGTCGAGTGGATTCTCTACGGCTATCGTCAACATGAAGGAGCCGACGGACAACGACTATAATGCCGTGTTCTGGTTTAATATCCTGATGAGCGCCATGCTCTATATGGTGCTCTTCGCCGCAGCCCCCTGGATAGCCGCATTTTTCGAGCAACCGTGCCTGACAGACTTGTCTCGCTTTATCTTCCTGGCTTTCTTCATCTCGTCGTTCGGCATTTCGACGAATGCCTATATGACAAAGAACATGATGAACCGTGAAATCACCGTTGTAAACACATGTGCACTGATTTGTTCGGGCATCGTGGCGGTGACACTTGCCTTCAACGGATTCTCGTATTGGAGTCTGGCTTGGCAACAGGTGGTAAACTCGCTGATATTGGTCATTGGGCGCTTCTGCTATGTGGGATGGAAGCCGTCGCTGAAGATTGACTTCACGCCTATCCGTAAGACGTGGAAGTTTGCACTGAATATCTTGGTGACAATGGTGATCAATACACTGAACAACAATATCCTGACATTCATTTTCGGTAAGTTGTTTACCAAGACACCACAGGTGGTAGGCAATTTCTTCCAAGCATTCAAATGGAACACGATGGCTTACCAACTGGTGAGTGGCAGTATTGAGCAGGTGGCACAGCCGGTGTTGGTGGAGGCCCGCGACAACAGCCAACAGCCATCAGCCAACAACCAAGAGCTACGTGTATTCCGCAAGATGTTGCGGTTCACGTCGTTCCTCGCTTTTCCTGCCATGTTCGGGCTGGCATTGGTATCAGAGGAGTTTATCCTTGCTACCATCGGACCGAAGTGGGAAGCCTGTGTGCCTATCCTGCGTGTGCTCTGCATAGGGGGTGCTTTCATGCCCTTCTATTCGCTCTATAAGAACCTCATTATCAGTCAGGGACGGAGCGACATCAATATGTGGCTGAACATCGTGCAGATAGCCTTGCAGATGCTATTGATATTCCTGACATATCAGCAGGGAATCATGGCGGTAGTGGCAGCCTATACCCTATTGAATATCGTATGGATTATCGTGTGGCAGGTGTTTGCCAAGCGACTGATTGGAGTACGCCTATGGGATGTCTGCAAGGACACCCTACCCTTTGCCCTGATCAGTGCAATGGTCATGGCGGCTGTCTGGTATGCTACCACAGCCATCGGGAACACCTACCTGCTGCTTTTGGTACGCATCGTGATGGCGGTCGTGCTCTATGCCGCCATCATGAAACTGCTTCGTGTAAAAATGATGGACGACTGCATACAGTTTTTTAAAGGTAAAAAGATAAAAGAGTAAAGTACATGACGAAATATCCTGCAGAAAATGATGTCGCCGTGCTGTTGATATTCTTCACTCGGCAAGAGACCCTCAAACGTACCTTTGAGGCGATTAAGAAGGCACGTCCCTCCCATCTGTATCTCTATCAGGACGGACCACGTAATGAAGTGGAGGCACAGAAGATAGAAGCTGCCAAACGAATCGTCGCCGACGAGGAGATTGACTGGGAGTGTGAGGTGCAACGCAACTACCATACAGAGAATAGTGGTGCCTGGGCTTCCAACTATCAGGCACAGCGATGGGCATTCTCCTTGCATGACAAATGCATCGTCATCGAGGATGACTCCACCCCTGCCGTGTCGTTCATCCGTTTCTGTACGGAGATGCTCAACCGCTATGAGAATGACGAGCGTATCACCATGATAGCCGGCTACAACCACGAGGAGAAGACGGAAGCTCCCTACGACTACCTGTTCACCTCGGTATTCAGCATCTGGGGATGGGCTTCATGGAGCAGGGTCGTCAACCAATGGGATGACCACTACAAGGTGGTGGACAGTGATTTCGACATGCACCAGCTGGAGGCTTTGGTGAAGGCTCATGGCGACAGGGAGGAGATGATCAAAAAGCTCCGTAAGCATAAAGAGACGGGTGACCCTATCTACGAGACCGTCTATTGGTCGTATAACATGCTGCACTCCGGACTGACCATCGTACCTACCCGTAACATGATACAGAACACTGCCGTATCTGAAGAGTCGGCACATTTCCAGAGTGCGATGAAGACACTGCCCAAACGCATCCAACAGCTATTGACGATGCCCAGCTATGAGATGACGTTTCCCTTACGCCATCCACAATATGTCATCGAGAATGTAGAATACAAACAGCGTGTTTACCGCATCATGGCATGGGGACACCCTTGGATCAAGATAGGACGGAGCATGGAAGAGTTGTGTCGCAACCTGCGTTATGGTAACCTGAAGGCTATCTGGCATGCCCTTGTCTTCAGGGTTAAGAAGAATACCGGACATATCAACTATCAATAGAAAGACTATGGAGATATCAATCATCATACCTGTTTATAATAAGATGTCCTATATCGGGAAATGCCTGCAAAGCATCTTCTCACAGGACTTTCCTTCGTTTGAGGTGATTGCCGTAGATGACGGCAGTACGGACGCTTCAGGGAAAATCTGTGACAAATGGGCTACGGACGAGCCACGCCTGAGGGTCTTCCATACTCCCAACAGCGGTGTGACGGCTGCCCGCCGCTATGGCGTGAAGCATGCAGACGGGAAATATATCATGTTCGTGGATGCCGATGACTTGCTGACAGACGGAGCATTGACAAACATGCACCGCGCCATCACCCAGTCTGGGGCTGACGAGGTAATAGGTCCTTATATCGACCAATATGGTGTCATTCATGACTCCGGCTTCCGAGAGTGGACCACCTGCGAGCCTCTGATCCGTGACTTGCTTGCCACCCGTAACTCTTTCTGTGTGCTGTGGGGCATCATCTTCAAAAAAGAATTACTGGACGGGTGTTTGGGGGCTCCTAGAGAGATTGTGGAACGGGAAGACTCACTGATGCAAATCAAATGTCTGATGAAAGAGCCAAAGGTCTATTTTATCGACCAACCTGCCTACCTGCATTATGAGGACATCCCTAACAACAGAATAGAGGACCTGCACATGATACGAATCTATGATGAGGAACTGCGACAGACGCTACACCCCCAATGGGAACGCTATCACTCTGCCTTCATAGGTCATCAGATCAAGGTTTATGAGAAATTCATCGACAACCGGCAGTTCCATGTCCTCAAAGACTACTACCGCCCCCTACGGAAACAGTTAGACAGTTCGATACCCCTTGCCGACCGGGTGGCGCTCTTACTGCCTCCCCGTATCAACTACTTCCTCGTACATTATTACAAACAATGGCGGAAGCGCTCATCCTAACAGGTATCCCACCAACAGGGTACCATTATAGAGCCATAGGAAAACGGTAATAAGAAGGAGAAGATATGAAGTAAGACGTACGATGGTGGAAGTACCATGCTTTAACAGGTAAGCGATACCGACGGGCAGTACATACGCCCAATGGGATGCCATGATATACACCTCGTTGAGTCCAAAACCCAATACCAGATGTATCACCATGTCGAAGGCAAAGCCTGCAAAAGTGAGCCATAAGAAACGACTCTTACGTCCCAACCATACCCCGATAAGCCAGAGAACCACTATCACTACCTCAACAACATAGCATATCCACCACCGGTAAGTCACAATCAACGGACGCTCACGCAAGGTGTCTCCCAACAGATGGTCTTGATGCAGCATGAGTGACTCCCCAAACAGGTTCTCCACCATTGAGTCCCAACGAGGGGTCGTCACATCCGTCCAACGCAAGAAGATGCTCTTTCCCTTGATAGGCAGTCCTTTGTGCATACTTTCCCAACGCTCCTGCGCTTCTTTCCGTAACTGCTGCTTATATTGCCGTTCGAAGGTTTGCTGCTTCTCCTCTGGATTCATGATAGAAGTCGTATCCATAAACTGCCGGTAGCTTCTCTCCTTCTCCACCTGCGCTTTCTTTGCCAAAGCAATCTGGCGTGCCTTCTCTTGTGGGAGTACATAGGTACGATATTCCCAATTGGCAAAAAGCCACATCATACCTGCGGGTAAGATGACGGCAAGCAACAGGTACTTAGGACGGAAAAAACGTTTGCCATTGACAAACAGGGCATTAATGAAGATTTTCACCCCGTTACTCAGCGTAATGCCCGCTGTAATGACGAAAAGCACCACCGTCTGGACGATGGTCATCTGCCTGCCCTCCTGCATCCATCTGCCTGAGATATAAAGAGCGAATATCAGCAGGAACATGGAAACCGTGAAATGGTCGGCAACAATGCTTGCCACCATGATATGGGCAAAACCATAAAAGAAAAATACCAGCAGGATGGCATCAAAACGAGACACGCTGATGATGTCCTTAAAGATACGGTACAGGAAGACAACAGAATAGATATTACATACCAGCAGGATGGCAGCTAAAAGGAACTGAACGAGGTTATAGCCTGTCAACGCAATGAGTCCGTTATTCAACAGGAACAACGGATAAACCATAAAGGCAAGCAACGGATGACGAAACACCTGATAGGTCGTACCCCAATGGGTCACCACCGCATAGGTGATAGGGTCGTAGCCTGACACATGAAACTGACTGTAGAACACGCTTCCATTGTCGATAGAATCCTGTAAGAAGAATCCTGAGAAACAATAAATACAGCATGCATGCAGGAAAACACTGACAAGTAAGAAGGCAAGAACCAACCAACGCTCATCCTTCTGAATACGGAAAATATCTACTATCGTTTTAATCATACCAGAATGCTATTGAAACAGGGGGTTGCTGCATCCAACCGACTATCAGACTGACGTTATGTACCAGCAGGTACAATGTCAAGGCAGCCACTGTCAGACGCACCAAACTATGAACTATGAACTTTGAACTATGAACTTTAAAAAGGTAGCCAATAGCAATGGGGAAAATATAGACCCAATGCGCCGACATGATGTATATCTCATTGATGGCAAAGCCTAAACCAAGGTGCATCAGGGCATCGGGGAGAATGCCTAACAGACACATCCACAGCAGGCGTTCCCTATAACCGCAACAGATGCCTGCTATGAGTAAGACCACCAGCAAACACTCGGCAGCATAGTTCCACCAGGAGCGATACTTCAGCAAAACAGGGCGATAACTGGTCAGCACATCGTCCAACACATGTTCTTCGTGCAATATCAGCGATTCGCCAAACACATTCTCTACGAGTGTTTCAGAGCGTGAAGTGGTATAATCCGTCCATTTCAGCAGGCTGCCCTTACCCAAGGGCTTACCCTTATGAATCACCCAAGGAGCCTTCTTATAACGCTCATGATTCGCACGTGCCTTTGCTATCATCTCTGCCTTATGGGCTTTGAAGTAGGCTTCGTCAGCCTGTTGCTTTGGATAGACATAGACGCGCTCTTCCCACAGGCCCAATCCCACCACCAACAGCAAAGAGCCAAGAGCCACGAACAGGTATCGCCAACGAAAGAAGCCCTTGCCACGGGCTATCAGTTCAGCAGCCAAGACCTTGGCACCATTGGTCAGTGTGACACCGGCTGTCAGAATGACGAGCAGGGCGGTCTTCCAAGTTTTCAAAACCCGTCCCTCCTTGTAGGCCTTTGCTATCAGATAGATGGACCAAAGAATAAGGAACAGGGAGATGCCGAAATGGTCGGTCACGAAGTAAGTGACCAGCACGTAAGCCAAACTGAAGAAGAAAAGCGTGAGCAAGGTAGCATCCCATCTGCCCAAGTCCATCACTTCACGAAGGATGCGATAGAGCACGATGGTGGTGGCAAAACCGAAGCACAGGATGACTGCCGAGGCTATATACAGGGCACCATTCACCCCCATGAGGGCTATGAGCAACTGATTCAGTCCACAGGGCAACAGCATGAGATAAGGCAGTAGCGGATGGCGCAACACGTCGTACTTCATGCCCCACTCCGTCAGTACGGAATAGGTGGTGGCATCGAAGCCTGACACGTGGTAATTATAGGAAAGGAGTTTGCCGTAGTCGTCGCTAATAACAGAAAAGAGGGCGTCGTACTTCATGATCAGCATCCCGTTCAGAATGATGAGCAACGCGAGGACCAACAGTCCGATGAACCATTCTTCACGTTTCAGTTTCATGGGCGAAAAGGTTTATAATGTGATTCGTCGGCAAAAGCTAACAATTCCTTGTCGCCCTCGCTATCTCCGTATGCCGTCAGGTGATACTCCCCCCGATGAGGATATTCAGCCAATAGGCGGTTTACTTTTTCCTGTCCGAAACAATTGGCCGTTAGGAAACGTCCTGTCAGACGGCCGTCCGCCACCTCGACCTGTGTCCCCAGCACTTTTACTTGAGGGAAGAAAGGTTGCACCCAATTGTCTATGGAAGCACTGATAATCACCACCTCAGCACCATCAGCCAGCGCCTGTTCAACCGCTTTTACGCCACCCACTCGGAGTATCGGACGGTGGGTCTCTGCAAACTTCTGGCAGTGGGCATTGAACATTTCAACAGACATGCCTTTGAAGAAATAGCCGAAGAGCCGTTCCTTCGTACGATGATGGGAATAGAGCCTCAGCAGCATCAGGATGATGAGGGGCGAGAAGAGCAGAAAGCCCCACCAGCATTTCGCATCGCCAAACACAAAACGGATGAAAGCCAACAGACTGTCCTTGCTGGTCAGTGTTCCGTCGAAATCAAAGGCTACTATCTTTTTCATACCGGCATGATACGCTTAACGAGTTGATGTAATAACCAAGCCAACGGGATAGCCGCCACGAGTGTCAGCAGCACCGTCGGCCAATAACCCAGATGATAGGGGGTGATATAAGCCATGACGAAATGGGCATGCAGCAGATAGAGTTCCAAACTGATGGTGCCCAGAAAGGCACTCGCCTTGTTGAACCACTGGGGTGTGCGACTGAAAAGTTCGCACAGCAACAGGAGCATCGATACCGTCAGCGGTATATATATCATGCGCTCGGCAAACAAAGGGAAACGCCCATGCTTCACCTGCTCGAGATAGATGCAGGCACTGGCAGTAGCGAGGAAGGTGACGACGAGCAACCAAATGGCAGGTGACTCCATCCGTCGGTCTTGGCGCACCCATTCCCCCACATTGATGCCTAAGAAGAAGATGGGCAGTCGGCTCCAGAATATCTCAATATGACCCACCGCCTGGTGGATAGGTGTCACCCACTGCACGCAGATGCACCATACCATCATCAGCACAGGCAACCATCGATAGGTGGGCGATTTCCGGACGAGCCACATGTAAAGGGGTGCCCAGAGATAAAGCATCATGATGGCAGGAATATACCAGAATGTACCTTCATCGTGCAACCAGAAGTCCCAGTTGATGGTGATGTCGCCAATCAAATCAATAACACTCCCCGTCTGCCAGTTGAAACGAGGAATATAATAAAGCGATGCCACGATGAGCCAGGCAGGGAAGATACGCAACAGGCGGCGCTTATAGAACTGGCGGAAGGAGGGCGTCTTCACCCACGAGAACCACAGACCGATGCCACTGAGGAAGAGGAACATATCCACACCGATATTACCACAACGGCGCAAACCGAAGAAGGCATCGGTACGAGCCAACGGAGCGTGAAACAGCACAATGAAGAAGATGGCGGCTCCCATCAGTTCACCACGATAGCGGCTCAGGTCTTTCCATGCAATGTCTTTCATAACTTCGGACTGGGTATTTGGTTAATCACTTTCTTCACTGCCCACGAGAGGGCTATGGTCACCAGGACATAGAGCATCAGTCCATCATAGATGTCCTGTCGCCACGCCACGGTGATAAAGAGTTTGCGGGCAATGGGGTGCGCCACAAACATAGCGGCAGAGATACTGCCAAACCACGTCATCAGCTGCAACACGCTGGCTGACATCAGTTTCACGAGACTGATGGTGCCAAGAATAATCAGCAGGGGAATCCATAGCCACGACTGATAGTTGAAACTCATCACGAAGGTCAAGAGAACTGAAGCTACGAGACAGCCCAACCAAACCAGAAGTTTCCCGTAATGAAACTGGTAGTTTCCCGTAATGAAACTGGTAGTTTCCCGTAATGAAACTCTTGCTAACAAGATACCTGACCCAAAGGGAAGCATACCACCGATGAAATTATAGCGCAATCTATTGAGCGTTTCGCCCTCAGGATGGCAGAATACCTGCAGTAGCCAACAGGCGACCATCAGCACGACAACCACCCATGACTTCTGCCGATAGAGCAGCAACCGATAGACGATATAGAGCTCGAGCATGAGTCCGAAGAACCAATAGATGCCTGGCCAGATGATTTTATCGGGCTGAGGCAGTATGTTGATATACATGAGCAGTTGGGCTACCACGTTGTCCCAATGAAACTGGAAACGGCCAGGAGTCACCGCATCCACACACAGGAACAGCGTGAAACCCACAATCAGCATCCGTAACAGTTTCAGATAATGATATCGTAAGAATTGAAGGATTGAAGGATTGAAGGATTGAAGACTTCCACTTTTCAATTCTTCAATTTTTAAATTCTTCTCATATTTCATCACCAATCCATAACCGCTCAAAAACAAGAACACAGGCACACCGTAATGACCAAAGTACGATAACAGATGGACGGGCAGGAGGACATCGGGATTCGAAAGCACCTGCCACAACTTATCGTTGTTGGACGTAAAGAACTGATACTCATTCTCCTGCACAATTCTGCCTATGAAGTGACAGTAGTTGTGCAGCATGATGGCGAGAATAGCTATTCCCCTCATCGCCGAACATTCATCGCGTGTCAGCAGTTCATTTTTCATGCTTCAGTTTGTTATAATCAACTTGATTCTTCAATATTCTGGGGCGTTTCCCGTTATAGGCATCGCTGAGCACATCGTACTCCTTGCGATAATATTTAGAATGAATACCACCCAGGAACATCAGCGTATGGGGCAGCAGGTCGGTCATGTAGGGCCTGCGGCTATAGCGCTTGATGGCTTCCCATCCGTAGGGATGCGTCTCGCGATACCGTTCCGATGCCCATATCCAGAAAGGTATCTCAAACTCTTCGCGAGCCAAACGATAATCAATGGTGGCAGAATGCATCCGACCGAAGAAATCGAGCGAACCGTTAAAGCACTCCTCTCCATGATCGGGCATATAGATAACAATGGCATTCTCATGTTCGAAGCGACGGATAATCTGATCGACCACGGAATCGTTATAGAGCGTGGCATTATCGTAGTCGGCATTCACCTGCAGGCGCTTCTCCGAGAGCTGTTTATCAGGATAGTCGGATGGTTTGAAGTGTCGGCGCGTCTTACGAGGGAATCGTCCCAGATAGTCAACATGCTGTCCCATCAGATGAAAGATGGTGAGCTGATGTTCATGATGCTTCAGGGCATCATAGTCTTTCAACAGTCCTTCATCGTAGGCATGCAGTTTTGGGTTACGCGTATCAAACAACCGGCTGCTCAACTCCGGATGATTCAAGAAGAAGCCACCACTGAAATCATAGACAGCCTCGCCCGCCTTGGGCAAGAACTGATTGGTGAGGAAGGTGACGTGATAGCCTGCCTTACGGAATACCTCTGGGAACATCGGACTATCGCTCCAGTCGCCCTCGTCACCCACGGAATGAAGCGAAAACACCTGTTTAAACACAAAACTGGTCAGATTCCAAGGAGCCACCACATCAGTAAAAGCTATCAGTGTGCTGTCTTGCATCCTCTGCAATTGGCGAGGGGTGGTGGGCTTGTCATATCCATAAAGTTGCGAACGGTGCTTATTGAAACTCTCGCCGATAATCAGTACTATCTGTGGACTGCGGAACGTACAGCTATCCACCTCCACACCTTCTGTAGCTTTCAGCAGATGTGTCAGTTGTTGGGAAGCCAAGCGATTGGCATAAAGACTGAACACCATACGATGGATGGGCAGATAAAGCGTAGCACACCCTTTCGTGGTCAGTTCGTGTTCCACCTCGCCTAAGTTTGATTTCGTCATCAGCCGATACATGGCCTGCTTATTGGACCAGCACTCAGTAGCGCAATAGATGAAGAGACTGAAGGCGACTACCCCCATGATGGCATTCGAGAAAAGGACAACAGGTTCTGCCAAACGGATATGCTTCTGTTTGACTCGACGTTTTGCCCAAGCACTGCACACGCTCCATATAGCGTGCAACAAGGCTATGAGCAGTATCCAGCCCGTCTTTGAAGTAATGAGGTCCCACCCCAGATAAGATCCCAGGAACTCGCGTGCCTCGCGCCCTGTTGTTTCGAAGAAGAGCATCAGCATGGTGGGCGTCAGTGTTGACTCGAAATGTACATAACAGAACATTTCTATCAAGGCGACGGCATAGAGCACGATAGCCAACAACAGGCGCACCCATGTCCGTATTTTCTTAGGAATCAGCGCCAAGACGGCACAGAGCACATAGAGGTCGAAAAAGAGTTCGGTGGCAGAGAGTTCATAAGGTTTAGCTCCTTTCAGATGGAGTCGGATTTCCGTTTGTGTACAGAGATAGCCCAAAACAAACATAAAGACGAAGAAGGCGCCATTCACGCGGAAGGGTCGCCAAAGGAGTCCTAATATCTGCAAGAGTCGTTTCATCTGTTAGTATATAGTTGTTTTACATCCTCTATGATACAATCGGGCACAAGACCGGCGACAGACTCCCCTCGCCTCACCCTTTCACGGATTTCCGTACTGGATACAGGCAACAGCTGGGCCTCAATGGTGCCGCGCTGTCCATCACGCGGATAGACCACTACCCGATGATTCCTCAGAATATCCTTCCAATGATACCAACGGGTGAAACGCTCCCAATTATCGCCACCCACCACCAACACGAATTCCCTCTCAGGGAAATCCTGTTTGAGATGCTGCAAGGTGGTCCAGGTATAGGAAGGTTTAGGCAGACGGAATTCATAATCACAAGCCTCAACACCCTCGATTCCTTCCAATGCCTTCTGAGCCAACGCATAGCGCAAATCATCATCCAACAAGTCTGTCGCATCCTGCTTCAACGGGTTTTGCGGTGACACCATCAGCCATATCTCATCCAGCTCCGTCTGTCGGAGAATCTCCTGAGCCAAGGCGATATGCCCCACATGTATCGGGTTAAAGGAACCACCGAAGATGCCCGTCTTTATCATTTCAGGAAGTCTTGAACGAGTTTTAGCGTTTCTTGCTTTGCGGTTTCCAAATCATCATTAACAACAACATGATCAAACTGAAGGGCGAACGTCATCTCATAGGCTGCCTTTGCCAAACGTTCTTCAATAGCCTCCGGAGTGTCCGTTCCACGGTGTTCCAACCGACGTCTGAGTTCTTCAACGGATGGGGGTTGAATAAACAGACTCATGGCGTCATCGCCATAATACTTCTTGATATTCACACCACCTTTCACATCCACATCGAACACTACGTTCTGTCCTGCTTCACGTTGGTTCTCAACCTGTTGCTTAAGCGTGCCGTAGAAACGATTCTCGTAAACCTCCTCATATTCCAGGAACTCATTATGCTGGATTTTCTCCTTGAACTCTTCCGGTGTCAGGAAGAAATACTCCACACCGTTTTGCTCTGTTCCCCGAGGAGCTCTACTTGTACATGAAATAGAAAAATTCAGATGAAGTTCCGGATGTTCCTTCATCAACCAATTCACGATGGTAGATTTACCACTGCCAGAAGGGGCAGACACGATAATCATCTTTCCTTTCATAACTATGAACTATGAATTATGAACTATGAACTATGAACTATAAAGCATTCAGCACTTGTTCCTTGATTTGTTCCAATTCGTCCTTCATCTTCACCACGATGTTCTGCATTTCTGCTTGATTCGATTTCGAACCAGTCGTGTTAATCTCACGACCCATTTCCTGAGCGATGAAGCCCAGTTTCTTGCCTTGTCCTGGCTGGTCAGCCATCGTCTCGCGGAAATATTTCAAATGGTTGGTCAGACGTTGTTTCTCCTCACTGATATCCAGTTTCTCGATATAATAGATGAGTTCCTGCTCCAGGCGGTTCTTGTCGTATTCTGCCTCAGGTATCTGTTTCAGACCATCCACGATGCGTGAGCGTATCTTCTCCACACGCCCCTTCTCGAAGGGCTCGATGGAAGCGAGCAACTGTTCGATATTGTCAATCTTCTCGCCAAACTTCTTTTCAAGGGCTGCACCTTCCTGCGTACGGAAATCCACGAGGTGTTGCAATGCCTCCTCAACGCCAGCCCGGGCAGCCTTCCATTCCTCTTCTTCCAGAACTTCCACCTCAGTCTTGGTCAGCACATCAGGCATACGGGTCAGCGTCTGCATCCAATCCAGATTCGTAGAGATACCATGACTCTCCGCAAAAACTTTCAGTTGCTGGAAATAGCTCTCCATCAGGGCTGTATTGACAGGTACAGCCTCCGTAGCGGCGTCTTTCTCAATCCACACACTCATTTCCACCTTACCTCGGATGACGCGTTCGGCTATCATCTGTCGGATCTCCATCTCTTTCTCACGATAGAGTGGAGCAATACGGGTGGTAAGGTCCAACTGCTTCGAGTTGAGCGACTTGATTTCTACATTGATTTTCTTTCCTTTGTAGGCCACAACAGCTTTGCCATAGCCCGTCATTGATTGTATCATAATATTACGATTATATTTATATTGCCTGCAAAGATACACAAAAATCCCGACAACCACCAAGGATTATCAGGATTTCTTTATTTCTCAACACATAACACCCCTCGCCTATCTCAACATCTTCGCCAATTGTTGCTCACTGGCTTCAGGCAAAATACTTTGAAGATGTTGCTTGATTTTTATATATGATTCCTCTGGTGTTCGCTCACACTGACAAGCATCCCTACCGAAGAGTTGCTCTGGTATCGTGAGCAATGCCCATCCCCATCCATACTCATTGCCATGTTTATCGACGGGATATACAAAATCCTCTGTCACAATACGGCAATCCATCTGTAACCGAGTGATATACCCATCAAACTTGCTCCGCATCTTCGGACCCGTAAATCCACATGCTGCACGTAAATCACGGGTAATCATACTCCCCTGCTCTTGCAGAGTGAAGAGGATTGTTTCCTCTATGGATCCCTCTTCGGGAATTCCACTCTTGGCACGCCGATAGTTACAGAAGTCACTCCACCACCGTTTACTGATATAACCAGCCTTTCCTGCAAAGAATTTTCCGTAAACGACATGCCCTTCTCTGATAATATCACCTTTCCATTTCCACATAGGCCAATCCCATCCGCCATCAGGAAATACCACATAACGACAGTCATCCGTCACTACTTCTTCGGCAGAAAAACCACGGATTCCACTATCAAGCAAAGGTAGGAATCCTACTTCTTCGATGAACTCCATCAGCCCTGCGGCTGAATATATTTCTTTTTCAAACATAGCTGCAAAGGTAGGGATTATTAAAAGAAAACAAGAAGAAAATCAAAAAAATTTTGGTTATCTTCTTACTTATTCGTACCTTTGCACCTTATAATAAGATAAAGAAGATAATGGCTTGCATTTTACATATAGAAACAAGTACCACGGTTTGCTCGGTGGCTGTATCAGAAGACAGTCATTGTATCTACCACGAAGAAGACCACAGCGGTCCGAATCATGCAGAGCGACTGGGGTCGATGGTTGATGAAGCACTCTCGTTTACCGACAGTCACGCCATTCCATTCGATGCGGTAGCAGTAAGTTGCGGCCCAGGTTCATATACGGGCTTGCGTATCGGTGTGTCGATGGCGAAAGGCATCTGCTACGGCAGGAGCCTGAAACTGATAGCCGTCCCGACATTGGAACTGCTGTGTGTCCCAATTCTGTTGGGACATGAAGAAATAGAAGAGAATGCCCTGCTCTGTCCGATGCTCGACGCCCGACGCATGGAGGTGTATGCCGCCATTTACGACCGTGCACTGAAAGAGGTGCGCCCCGTTCAGGCTGATGTAGTGACAGCAGAGACCTATCAGCAATGGTTAGATGAGCGTCCTGTATATTTCTTCGGCAATGGAGCCAAGAAATGCATGGAAGTTATCAATCATCCCAATGCCCACTACATAGACGGTATTGAACCCATTGCCAAATGGATGCAGCCCCTGGCTGAGAAACGCCTGCTGAACGGACAGACTGAGGATGTGGCTTATTTTGAGCCTTTCTACCTAAAAGATTTCATAGCTTTGAAACCCAAGAAATTATTATGAATATAAAAGGATTAGACTACAACACGCAACGTGAGAAGCTGGTGATGCCAGAATATGGGCGTGAAATACAGAAGATGGTTGATTATGCCGTTGGTCTTCCCGATAAGGCTGAGCGTCAGCGCTGTGCCGAAACAATTGTGCAGTTGATGGAAAACAAGAACTCACAGATACAGGAGAGCGATGACTACGAGCAAACGCTATGGGATCATCTCTACCTGATGAGTCATAAACAGCTGGATATTGACTGGCCGTTCGATGTGAGTGAAGCAGAGAAGATTGCCTCAAAGCCTGAGCCGATGAAACATCCCACAGGAGGTGCACGCCTACGCCACTACGGGCTACTGATTGAGGAACTGTTTGAGAAACTCAAGACCATGCCTGAAGGTGAGGAGCGTGACGAATTGGTGCGACTGACGGCTAACCAGATGAAGCGCAATTTAGCTACGTGGGGGCATGGCTCTGTTGACGATGAGAAGGTGGCTGACGATTTGGCACGCTTCACGGATGGGAAGATACAAATCGACCTCTCCAACTTCCGTCTCGACAACGTGACAACACTCAATAGCGAAGGTAAGAAAAACAAGCGAAAAAAGTAAGGATATGGCTTCTTTCAAGATAGAAGGTGGACAACTGCTCAGTGGGACCATCACCCCACAAGGTGCCAAGAATGAGGCATTACAGGTGATTTGTGCCACACTGCTCACCAAAGAACCTGTGACTATCCACAACATTCCCAATATCCGCGATGTGAACAATCTTATCCAGCTCCTGAAGGATATCGGTGTAAAAGTAAAGACAAACAACCAACAGGCAACAGACAACAGCTACACATTTCAGGCTGACGAACTTGACCTGAACTATCTGGAAAGTGATGACTTCGTACACCAATGCTCTGAGCTACGAGGTTCCGTCTTGATGATTGGTCCATTGCTGTCCCGGATGGGGAAGGCTGTGATTACCAAGCCTGGCGGTGACAAGATAGGACGCCGGCGTCTGGATACTCACTTCTTGGGTTTCCAGAAATTAGGAGCTAAGTTCAAGCATATTCCCTCGCGTAATGTTTACGAAATCGGAGCTCAGAAACTGAAAGGCACTTATATGCTGCTCGATGAGGCATCTGTGACTGGTACTGCCAATATTATCATGGCAGCAGTCTTTGCCAAAGGTACTACTACGATTTATAATGCGGCTTGCGAGCCATACATCCAACAGCTTTGCAACATGCTGAACCGCATGGGTGCCAAAATCAGTGGCATAGGTTCCAATATGCTGAATATTGAGGGTGTTGAGAGTCTGAAAGGGACAGAACACAGACTCTTGCCCGACATGATTGAAGTCGGTTCGTTTATCGGCATGGCTGCAATGGTGGGCAACGGTATCCGTATTAAAGATGTATCATTGAAAAACCTCGGCATTATTCCCGATGCCTTCCGCCGACTGGGTGTGAAGGTTAAGGTTGATGGTGACGACCTCTATATTCCCCATCAAAAGCACTATGTCGTTGACTCATTTATCGACGGCACGATCATGACGCTGGCAGATGCGCCCTGGCCTGGACTGACCCCCGACTTACTGAGTGTATTGATTGTGGTGGCTACACAGGCACGCGGCTCCGTGCTCTTCCATCAGAAGATGTTTGAGAGCCGACTGTTCTTCGTTGACCGCTTGATTGACATGGGGGCACAGATTATCCTTTGCGACCCCCATCGGGCTGTGGTGGTAGGTCACGACCGAAAACTGACCCTCAGAGCCAGCAGAATGTCAAGTCCTGATATCCGTGCGGGTATCGCTTTGCTGATAGCTGCCTTGAGTGCCAACGGAACCAGCATCATCAGCAATATCGAGCAGATTGACCGAGGCTACGAAAACATCGAGGCACGACTGAATGCCTTAGGAGCGAAAATAACCAGGTTAAATTAGACATGCTGGAAAGATGATCAAGAAAGAGGAGGTTTACAAGATAGGCAGACTGGGCAGGACGCACGGAGTGAAAGGCGAAATATCGTTTCAATTTGAAGACGATATATTCGACCGTGTAGATGCCGACTATCTTATCCTCAATATTGACGGCATACTGGTACCTTTCTTCATGGAGGAATACCGTTTTCGCTCGGATGCAGTAGCACTGATGAAATTCTGTGATATTGATTCACAGGAAAGGGCTTCAGAACTGACAGGGTGCGATGTGTTTTTTCCTCGCCACTTGGCTGAAGACGAGAAGGAAGAACCTTCACTCGCCAGTCTGGTGGGCTTCGACTTAGTTGAAGCTGAAGGAAAACGCAAGATTGGCACTATCGCTTCTATAGACGACAGTACCATCAACCTGCTCTTCGAACTGGAAGATGGCAGACTGATTCCTGCCACCAACGAACTTATAGAGCAAATCAATACCAAAGAGAGAACTATATTAATGCAAATCCCAGAGGGATTGTTGGAATTATGAAGAAAAAACAAATTGCTATTCTCGGCTCTACAGGGTCGATAGGTACACAGGCACTGCAAGTGATACAAGAACACGCAGACCTTTATGAAGTGTACTGTCTGACAGCTAATAACAAGGTTGAACTGCTGGCACAGCAGGCTCACCAGTTCAAGCCTGCAGCAATCGTCATTGCCAACGAAGCAAGATATGACGAATTGAAACGACTGATGGACGACATGCCTGAGGTGAAGGTCTATGCAGGGAAACAGGCTCTCGATGAAATTGTGGAAGCCAACCCCATTGACATAGTACTCACCGCTATGGTTGGCTTTGCCGGTCTGTCGCCTACGATTCACGCCATCAAGGCACGTAAGGCTATTGCATTGGCCAACAAGGAAACGCTGGTGGTTGCCGGTGAACTGATTCAAGACCTGGCAACGCAGTATCATGCCCCTATACTCCCCGTGGACAGCGAACATTCTGCCATCTTCCAGAGTCTGGTAGGTGAAGACAATAACCCCATTGAAAAAATTCTGTTGACAGCCAGTGGCGGTCCCTTCCGCAATATGACTATGGAACAGATTGCCCAAGTAACCAAGGATGATGCCCTGCACCATCCGACATGGGACATGGGAGCCAAAATCACCATCGATTCTGCATCAATGATGAACAAGGGATTCGAAGTGATTGAGGCTAAATGGCTCTTCGGTGTGAAGGCTTCGCAGATTCAGGTATTGGTACACCCGCAGAGCATTGTGCACAGTGCCGTTCAGTTCCAAGATGGTGCGGTCAAAGCACAACTCGGAGTGCCGGATATGCGACTGCCTATCCAGTACGCATTTTCTTTCCCAAGACGTCTTACCCTTTCCAGTGAACGTCTTGACCTCTTTGCAGCACAGAAACTGGAGTTCTTCGAGCCGGATTTGAAGAAATTCCGTTGCCTGGCACTGGCATTTGAGGCTATACAGAAAGGTGGCAACATGCCTTGTATCGTGAATGCCGCCAACGAAATTGTCAATCGCGGCTTCCTGGAAGACAAATGCCATTTCCTTCAGATGAGCGACATCATAGCCGAGACGATGACAAAATGCACCTTCGATGCCAATCCCACATACGACACATACGTCGCCACAGACGCTGAGGCACGACGAATTGCAAATGAATTAATGAATCAATCAATATAATAATGGAAGTTTTTTTAATTAGAGTTTTACAATTTATCCTCGCCATCTCTCTGCTGGTATTACTCCACGAAGGAGGCCATTTCTTCTTCTCCAAACTCTTTGGAGTAAGGGTGGAGAAATTCTACGTTTTCTTTGACTGGAAATTCAGCCTGTTCAAATTTAAGCCCAAAAACAGTGACACAGAATACGGTATCGGCTGGCTACCTCTGGGTGGCTATTGCAAGATTGCCGGTATGATAGACGAGAGTTTTGATACAGAACAGATGAAACAACCCGTGCAACCATGGGAGTTTCGTGCTAAACCTGCATGGCAGCGACTGCTGATCATGATTGGTGGTGTTTTGGTAAACTTCCTGTTGGCTCTGTTTATCTATTCGATGATACTCTTCTATTGGGGCGATACCTATATCCCCGTGAAGGACATGACACTGGGTATGAAATTCAACCAAGAAGCCAAATCTTACGGATTCAAGGACGGCGACATCCTTGTAGGTACTGAGAACGGTGCCTTCAAAGACTTCTCGGCTGATCTCTATCGCGACCTTTCTGAAGCAAAACGCGTGGACATCATCCGTCAGGGCAAGAAGATGAGTATCAGTCTGCCCGGCGACCTGAACCTACTGGGCATGTTAAAGGCAGAGCCTTCATTCGTCCGTCCACTTATTCCAGCAAAAGTAGATAGTGTGATTCCTAACACACCTGCTGAGAAAATCGGCATCAAGGCTGGCGACAAGATTTTGGCACTAAACGGCAGTCCTGTTGACTCCTACAATGAATTTGTAGATTTATTAGGGCGCAGGCAGGACTTGTTAGATACGGCTACTAATTCTGCCGATAGTCTGAAAGCACGCACCGTGACGATTGTATTTGGCAACGAGAGCAGAAGAGACACAGCCATCACCCAGCTGACACCCGATTTGAAACTTGGGTTTGTAGTAAGCAGCTTTGCCGGGCTCTATCAGCCCATCACCAAAGAGTATGGTTTCCTTGAAAGTATCCCCGCTGGTATTAAATACGGTTGGGATGTGCTGGCAGGTTATGTGAATGATATGAAATATGTGTTTACGGCAGATGGTGCAAAGTCACTGGGAGGTTTTGGCGCCATTGGCAGTCTGTTCCCGCCGGTATGGGACTGGTATATGTTCTGGAAAATGACAGCATTCCTCAGTATCATTCTTGCCTTCATGAACATTCTGCCAATCCCTGCACTTGACGGAGGACATGTCTTGTTCCTGATATACGAAATCATTACCCGTCGCAAGCCTTCGGAAACATTTATGATTCGAGCCGAATATGTTGGTTTTGGCATCCTTATACTGCTCATGCTGGTAGCCAACCTCAACGACATTCTCCGATGGTTGGGGTATCTATAATATATTAATGTACGCGCGATAAAGGACTGGGTAAGTTAAATAATATTAAATATTTAATTTATCCAGTTCTTCATTTTCCGCATTTAGCAGAAAAACCGTACCTTTGCAGTCCGATTATTGGGGAGAGACTTAGAATCCCCGTGAACCGTGTGTAAATAGTGGTGTCTTTGGCCGGACATTGCGGTTTGTGAATCATGGTTCAGCCGAAAGGCACAGACGTTAGACTGCTGCAGAGCATTAGACTCTCTGCCGTGGTGTTGTTTGTGCATAAGAGAAAAAGAAATTTAAATGTTTTTTAGTAGTAAAATTAAAAGTTAAAATGGACACTTTAAGTTACAAGACCATTTCCGTATCAAAGGAAGCTGCCAAGGCACAGAAGGAATGGGTGGTTATCGATGCTACCGATCAGGTGGTAGGCCGCCTCGCCTCTAAGGTTGCTAAGCTGATTCGCGGAAAGTACAAGCCAAACTTCACTCCTAACCAGGATTGTGGAGACAACGTTATCATTATTAATGCCGACAAAGTGATTTTCACTGGCAAGAAGGAAACTGACAAGGTATATACCCGTTATACTGGTTATCCCGGTGGTCAGCGCTTCAGCACTCCCGCCCAGCTCCGTAAAGCTCCTTATGGCGTAGAGCGCTTCCTGAAGCACGCTGTTAAAGGCATGCTGCCAAAAGGTCCTCTGGGACGCAGCCTGCTGAACAACCTCTACATTTACAATGGTACTGAGCACAAACACGAGGCCCAGAAGCCAAAAGCAATTGATATTAACCAGTATAAATAATAAGATAGAAGATGGAAGTAATTAATGCAATCGGTCGTCGTAAGAGCTCTGTAGCTCGCGTTTACCTGAGCGAAGGCACAGGCAAGATCACGATCAACAAGAAGGATTTAACCGAGTATTTCCCTTCAGCTATCCTGCAGTACGTGGTTAAGCAGCCGCTGAACCTGCTCGAAGTGGCTGAGAAATATGACATCAAGGCTAATTTGGACGGTGGCGGTTTCACTGGCCAGAGTCAGGCACTTCGCCTTGCCATTGCCCGTGCATTGGTAAAGGTTAATGCAGAGGACAAGAAGACTCTGAAGGTACAGGGTTTCCTCACCCGCGATTCTCGTGAGGTTGAGCGTAAGAAGCCAGGTCAGCCAAAGGCTCGTCGTCGCTTCCAGTTCAGTAAGCGTTAATACTGGACTATGTTTAGTATCTAAACTGGTGGGACTCTTCATGATTACCCACTGGCTGATTCTAACAAAACAGAATTAAAAGGAAAGTAAACAACAAATTAAAACATTAAAGACAATGTCAAGAACAAATTTTGATATGTTGCTGCAGGCTGGCTGTCATTTCGGTCACCTGAAGCGTAAGTGGAACCCCGCTATGGCACAGTTCATCTATACCGAGCGCAATGGTATCCATATTATTGATCTCCACAAGACTGTAGTTAAGATTGACGAAGCTGCAGACGCTTTGAAGCAAATTGCCAAGAGTGGCAAGAAAATCCTGTTCGTCGCTACTAAAAAACAGACGAAGGAAATCATCGCTGAGAAAGCTACCAGCGTGAATATGCCTTACGTTATTGAGCGCTGGCCGGGTGGTATGTTGACCAACTTCCCGACTATCCGCAAGGCCGTTAAGAAAATGGCGAACATCGATAAATTGATGCAGGATGGTACGTTTGCTAACCTGTCAAAGCGTGAGTTGTTGCAGATTACCCGTCAGCGTGCTAAGTTGGAGAAGAACCTTGGTTCTATTGCTGACCTTACCCGCCTGCCATCTGCACTCTTCGTGGTTGATGTATTGAAAGAGCAGATTGCTGTTCGCGAGGCTAACCGTCTGGGTATCCCTGTATTCGGTATTGTAGATACCAACTCTGATCCTAACAACATCGACTTTGTAATTCCTGCCAACGATGATGCAAAGGAGAGTGTAGAGGTTATCCTCAACGCCTGCTGCGATGCTATCAATGAAGGTCTGGAGGAGCGCAAGGTAGAAAAGGCAGACGAGAAGGCTGCTGATGCTCAGGCCGAGGCAGATGCTGAAGAGGCTAAGCCAAAGCGCGCTACCCGCAAGCCACGTAAGGCAGCTGAGAAGGCAGAGGAAGCCCCCAAGGCTGAAGAGGCTGCTCCCGCTGCAGAGGAGGCACCCGCTGCTGAGTAATATTCGGTATGTCGGAATATCGGAATAACGAAAATAATAACGAAAAAAAGAATTAAGAATATGGCTATTTCAATAGACGATATCAAGAAGCTTCGCGCAATGACAGGTGCTGGTCTGGCTGACGTAAAGAAGGCTCTGACCGAGGCCGAGGGCGACTTCGACAAGGCAAAGGAACTGCTCCGTGAGCGTGGACTTGCCATCGCTGCTAAGCGTAGCGACCGTGAGACATCTAATGGTTGTGTACTTGCTAAGGCTGTTGACGGCTTTGCCGCTACTATCGCCCTCAAGTGTGAGACTGACTTCGTAGCCAATGGTGCTGACTTCATTGCACTGACTCAAGCTATCCTTGACGCAGCCATTGCTGCCAAGGCTAAAGATATTGAGGCTGTGAAGGAGTTGACTCTGGCTGACGGTCAGAAGGTTCAGGATGCTGTTACACAGCGTTCTGGTATCACTGGTGAGAAGATGGAGCTTGACGGCTACAACGTTCTCGAAGGTGAGAACATTGAGGTATATGACCACATGGGCAAGCACACCCTTGCAACAATGGTACAGCTCAACAAGAATGCTGCCGAGATTGGCCACAAATTGGCTATGCAGGTAGCTGCTATGAAGCCTGTTGCTCTGAATGCAGAGAGTGTTGACCAGAAGATTCTTGACGAGGAGTACAAGACTGCCGTTGAGAAGACGAAGCTCGAGCAGGTTGAGAAGTACGTAGAAATGAAGCTGAAGAAGGCTGGTATCAATCCTAACCTCGTTGACTCTGAGGATCACATCGAGTCGAACATGGCTAAGGGATGGCTCACTCAGGAACAGGCTGACGAGGCTCGCAAACTGATTGAGGCTTCTAAAGCAGAGGGTGAGGCACAGTTGAAGATGCCTATGATTGAGAACATCGCTAAGGGTCGCGTTAATAAGTTCTTGAAAGAGAACTGCTTGGTTGATCAGGAATTCCAGTTCGGTGATGGCGATAAGGCTACTGTATCTCAGTGGCTCGCTCAGCAGGACAAAGAATTGAAGATTGTTGACTTCAAGCGTTTCACGCTCGTTGCAGAGTAATATCAATTGACTAAATAGAAAAACGCTGACTTTTGATGGAGTCAGCGTTTTTTTATTCCTCCCAATATCTTATTTTCCGAGTCTGAGTGACATTGGTTGACTGACTTTGTGCACCTTTCTCCCAATAAACAATGTTCAAAGCATTACGAGTCCAGTTGCCCATATCGTCATGGTCCTCATAATTATTACGCATATTGACAGACATCACACACTCATTCTTTTCGTCATAGACCTTCTGACTCAGATTAAGAATTTCGTCTTGTTCATTATAGATATACTCATTAACATAAGTGATATTGACAGCCTTATTAGTCAGTGTACGTTTTACCAGCCTGTTTTTTGCGTCGTACTCATATTCTATCACACTCATCCCTGCTTTTTCCAGCATCTTTCCCTGTTTAAGATATCCATAAACATCATAGACCCGATCCGTAATATCAGGATTTTCCATTTTCCCATTTTTTGCAAAGCGCTCCATGGGGTTCTCAGCTACGGGATTCTCAGTAATAACTTCTTGCACATGGCCCTTCAATCCTAACATGACAGCATCTTTATAGTAAGGTGCAGAGGGCATATAGAAAAAATTCAAATCCGTAGTCCCGTTATTGTTGGGCGCTTCCGATACCTTAATATCGCCATAGGTGCCAAAGAAGTATTCTGCATTACCCCGGGAAACGTATTCACCATACTCCTTCTCCAGCTTATTCAGGAAATAGGTATGATTACGCGAGAGCATATCTTTCGTACGATAAGGACCTATAGTCACATAGACAGACTGAACTAAGCGAGTGGTTAACTGAACATTAACCATCACCTTGGCACGTATGCCATAGTAGTTGCCACGGAAATAGAGATCTTCCTGATCAGCAGAGCCGCCCCACTCCGTAAAGCCCTTCTCTTTCAGAGCCACTACAAAAGAGTCTATAGGACCTTCCAATGGAATGCCCATGAAATCCATACATCGGGTGTCCCCTTGTGCCTGAACCTCGACGAAAGGTAAGGAAAACACTAACAGAAAAAACAACTTTCTTATCATACTAGGTGCAAAGATAATCATTTTAAAGAAAAATTCATTATCTTTGCAAAATAAATCTCTTATGTTATGAAGATATTTGCAGTAGGTATGAACTATGTCCAGCACAATAAAGAGCTGGATGGAGCGTTATATAAACCAGAGAGACCCGTGATTTTCACAAAGGCCGACTCAGCCCTGTTGAAGGACCATAAGCCCTTCTTCATTCCCGACTGGAGTGAGAGGGTGGACTATGAGACAGAACTGGTGGTGCGCATCTGCCGATTGGGGAAGTCGATTCCCGAGCGTTTTGCCCACCGATACTACGATGCTGTGACGGTAGGCATTGATTTCACTGCCCGCGACTGGCAACAGGAGGCCCGACAGAAGGGACATCCCTGGGAGATTTGCAAGGGTTTCGACGGATCGGCAGTAATTGGTGACTGGGTGGAGAAAGAAAAGTTTCGCGATATCCAAGCGATTCACTTCCACTTAGACATCAACGGCAAGACGGTGCAGGAAGGCTGTACGAGCGATATGCTCTACAAGGTTGACGAACTGATAGCCTATATCTCCCAGTTCTTTACCTTGAAGACAGGCGATTTGCTCTATACTGGCACCCCTGTCGGAGTCGGACCAGTTCATATTGACGACCACTTGGAGGGTTGGCTGGAAGAACGTAAAGTATTAGAATTTAATTGTAAGTAGCATGAGGAAAATAATACTGAGTTTAGGGTTGTTATGCTGTTGTCTTCCGATAGCAGCACAACGCTTTTTCAACTTGACGGCACCACAAGTCAAGATTGACTCGGTATTACCTGTAGTGACTTATGCCATTCCCCTCTTTGATCATTACGCTGATTCCACCTATACCCTCAGTATCGAATATCCAGAGTTCATTCCAATGAGTGATACTGATATCATCAACTATCAGCGTATTACGAAAGAGCCATTGCCCCGACTTCCTAAAATCAACCAGCAAATCAGTGTTTCACGTAAGAAAGGCGTCTTAGAAGTCTCACTGGTTCCTTTGGTATATCGGAATAAGAAATACCAAAAACTGGTAAGTTTCATGCTTAAAGTAAAATCGAAGTCTATTTCTAAGAGAAACGCCAGCAGACGGGCTGCAGAGAATATCACTTATGCCTCTCACTCAGTATTACAAGAAGGAACTTGGGTCAAAATACGTGTTTCGCAGACAGGAATCCATCAGCTGAGTAGCGACTTCCTTAAAAAAGCAGGGTTCTCTGATACTGACCATGTTAAAATATACGGCTATGGGGGTGGGCTACAGCCAGAGAAATTAACTGCCGACTACCTTTTTTCCACGGATGACCTACAAGAGGTACCTACTTGCATTGTTGGAGGGCGACGATTGTTTTATGCGATAGGCCCCGTCACATGGGATGAAAATCACCAACGTATTCGTAATCCTTACTCAGACTACGGTTACTACTTCCTAACAGAGAGCGACAGTGAACCCTTAACCGTCAGCGAAGAGGCATTTCAAAGCACTTATTACCCATTAGCCGACGATTATAATACACTGTATGAGGTTGACGACTTCGCTTGGTACCAAGGAGGTCGGAATCTCTATGATGCCACTCGACTGACGAGCCGGGACTATACCCTCAAGGCTCCAGATGATGCGGAAAAAGGTTCTGTTAGTATCGTGGTTTCTGCTGACCAGGCAACTACTGTTTCCGTCAATCTTAATGATACACCGATAGGAACCCTGTCAGTTCCCGCTCGTGGCAATTATGATGCTATGCGAACAGCCAGTCAAACCTTTGCTGTTGACCATCTTCAAGCAAACAACAAAATCAGTTTACATTCGGCTAATAGTACTGCGACTGTTCGGCTCGACTATATTTCCCTTTACTCCGAGACGCCTCGGCCTGCTCCAAACCTGTCATCAGACAACTTTCCAGTTCCTGAATACATAGGAATGATAGCCAATCAAGATCATCATGCCGACGAAGCTACAGACATGGTCATCATCATTCCTACCAGTGGAAAACTTGCTCTGCAGGCTGAGCGATTAAAATCCATTCATGAAACGAAAGGCAATCTTCGCGTACGGATTATCCCCGCTGATGAACTTTATAATGAGTTCAGCAGTGGCACTCCTGATGCCAATGCTTATCGACGCTATATGAAGATGCTTTATGACCGTGCTGCGACAGAAGCCGACATGCCTAAATACCTCATATTGTTTGGTGATGGTGCATGGGACAATCGCATGAAATCACCCGCATGGCAAAATGAAAAGACTGACGATTTCCTGCTTTGCTACGAAAGCGAAAATTCTTTTAGTAAAACCGATTGTTACGTCACCGATGACTACTTCTGCCTGTTGGATGATAACGAAGGAGACAATCTTCTACGTACCGACAAACCGGATATTGCCGTAGGCCGTTTCCCTGTTCGCACCGCAGAACAAGCGGCTGTCATGGTTGACAAAATTGAGAAATACATACAGAATGAGCAAGCAGGTGCCTGGCAGAATGTTATATGCACCTTGGGGGATGATGGTAATGAGAACCAACACATGAAAGATGCCCATGCTGTCGCTTCACTTGTTGAGCAATTGCAACCAGCCATACAGGTAAAGCGCGTGATGTGGGATGCGTACCCCCGTGTATCGACAGCCACAGGCAACAGGTATCCCGACATCAACCGCCTGTTAAAGCAACAGATGACTAATGGCTCCCTCCTCATGAACTACTCTGGACACGGAGCGCCGTCCAGTTTTTCACATGAATATGTACTGACTTTGCAAGACTTCCAAACCACCGTATCTTCACACCTACCTCTGTGGGTCACCGCTTCCTGCGACATCATGCCATTTGACGGACAAGAAGAGAATATCGGTGAAACGGCCATCCTCAATGACAAAGGTGGAGCCATAGCCTTCTTCGGCACCACCCGCACGGTTTACCAATCTTATAACCGGTTGATGAACCTTGCCTTTATACGCAACCTTCTTGGTAGTGGCAGTCAACGTATCCCTATTGGCGAAGCTGTCAGACTGGCGAAGAATGAATTAATCCAAACAGGCAGTGACCAGACAGCCAATAAACTTCAATATACTCTTCTGGGAGACCCTGCCCTACAACTGGCTATACCGACATCACCCATTGTTATTGACTCCATCAACCATCAGCTAATCACTTCTCTTTCTGAGCCACTAAAAATCGGTGCAGGGTCAACAGTCCATATAGCAGGGCATATCTCTAATGCCGATGGACAAGTTGACGAAGCCTTCAATGGGAAGATGACAGCCATTGTACGAGATGCAGCAGAAGAGGTGGTATGCCGGCTCAATGATGCTACCGAGGCTGAAGAGGCGTTTACTTATACCGATCGCAACAAGACCCTCTTCAATGGAAGCAACAATGTGAATCAAGGCAAATTCTCATTTACATTTGTTGTTCCCCGTGATATCAGCTATACCAATGCGACCGGCCTCATCAATGTATATGCCGTCAATGAGACAAAAGACAAAGAGGCTAATGGCTATATCGAAAACATCATTTTTGGAGGATCGGGTTGTGATAATCCTGACAAGGAAGGCCCTTCTGTCTTCTGCTATCTGAACAGCAGTTCCTTTACAGATGGCGGAACAGTCAACCCCACTCCTTATTTCATAGCCGAAATTGCCGATCCCAGTGGCATCAACTCTACAGGCAACGGCATCGGACATGACCTGCAGTTGATTATTGACGGTGAACTGGCTCGTACTTATACGCTCAATGATTATTTCCAATACGATTTTGGTACCTATACGAAGGGAACTGTAGGCTTCAGTATACCTGAACTCAATGAAGGACCACACCGCTTGCAATTCCGTGCCTGGGATGTATTGAACAACTCTACTACCAGCGAACTGAACTTTAACGTATCCAAGAGCGCATCACCCAATTTCTTTGATGTGGAATGCACGCATAATCCAGCCACTACCACTACGGGGATTCGCATCATCCATGACCGTGTCGGAGCCAATATGGATGTAGTTCTGGATATTTTTGACATGGCAGGCCATCATCTCTGGCAGCATCGTGAACATGGAACGCCCTATGACAACACCTATCTTATTAACTGGGATTTGTGTGTTGATGGCGGCCGCCGGCTGCATACCGGTGTCTATCTCTATCGTGTCCGCATCAGCAGCAATGGTTCCAGTCAAACTTCCAAAGCTAAGAAAATCATCATTATAAGCAATAAATAAGTTGCTATTGCGTTTACTATATTGATGAAAGCAAATAAGATATTCACTACCGTCGCTTTCCTGTTGCTTGCTACAACACTTCATGCACAGGACACCAAGAGCCAGTTCAATCCTATTGAACATGCTGTGGTTTCGCAGACCATTGCGCCAGATGCCCGCGCTGCTGGTATGGGTGATGTGGGTGTTGCCACCGACCCTGATGTCAATTCACAGTACTGGAACCCAGCCAAATATCCTTTCTGCATCAGTCGTGCGGGTATCGCTCTGAACTATACCCCTTGGCTACGCCAGTTAGTCAATGATATCAGTTTGGCCTATGTAGCCGGCTACTATCGTATAGGTGATTATTCAGCTATTTCCGGTTCTCTTCGTTATTTCTCCTTGGGCGAAGTCATGACTTCGATGGAGGAGAATGCCATGACGGTAAAACCCTACGAAATGTCTATCGATGTAGCCTATTCACTCATGCTGAGCGAGAAATTCTCCCTGGCTGCTGCCATCCGTTGGATATATAGCGATTTGCGATTCGATTATTCTGAAAACGCTTCGCCTGCCTCAGCCTTTGCTGCCGACTTAGCCATGTACTATAATAACTATATCAATATCGGACCACGCGAATGTCAGTTAGGTATTGGTATGAACATTTCGAATGTCGGTAGTAAAATTAAATATTTCGGTGACGACCGTTCTAATTTCCTGCCTGCCAATCTTCGCATAGGTGCGTCGCTGATGGTGCCTATCAACGAATACAACCGTTTCACCATCGCTGCCGATGCCAATAAACTGCTGGTGCCCACGGTGCCTAAGCAGAACGACGGCGAGTCGAAGGAGGACTATGAGCGCCGCGTGATAGAAGAATACAATGATATTGGTTCGATAGCCGGTATTTTCAAGAGTTTCCACGATGCCCCTGGCGGTTTCAAGGAAGAGTTGCAGGAGATTCAATGGAGTTTGGGAGCCGAATACACCTATCACGACCAGTTCTCGCTGCGTGCCGGTTATCACCATCAGAGCGAGAACAAGGGTAATCTGAAGTACTTCACCGTCGGTGGCGGTTTCCGCATGAGTGTCTTCTCGTTGGATGTTGGCTATGTCATTGCTACCGCCAAGAGTAATCCGCTTGACCAGACCCTGCGCTTCACCCTTGCCTTCGACATGGATGGCATCAAAGATCTGTTTAAAAAGTAAAAATATGATACGAGTAGGAATGGGATACGACGTCCATCAACTGGTGACAGGAAGAGAACTGTGGATGGGCGGTATTAAGTTGGAACATGAATTAGGATTGCTGGGCCATAGCGATGCCGACGTGTTGATACATGCTATTTGCGATGCCATACTGGGTGCAGCCAACATGCGCGACATTGGCTATCATTTTCCTGATACATCGGCTGAAACTGACGGAATGGACAGCAAGATCATTCTGAAGAAGACCATAGAACTGATAGCTACCAAGGGCTATCACCTTGTGAATATTGACGCTACCATCTGTGCCGAACGCCCTAAGATGAATCCACATATCCCTGCTATGCAACAGTGTATGGCTGATGTTATCGGATGTGACGTGGATGCTATCTCCATCAAAGCCACCACTACTGAGAAGCTTGGCTTCACAGGTCGTCAGGAAGGTATCTCTGCCTACGCTGTAGCTCTCATCGAAAAATAGCATCCCCCTCTGAGCGACTAAGAAGAGGATGAACAAAAAATGCCGCTACTCACCACGAGCAGCGACATCCAAAGCCTATGTTTAACTAAAAATCCTTTTCTTAAAATAATTCCAGCCTTTTTGGGGGCTGGAGGGTCTCACCTTTCGGTGAGTTATCTAAACTCATACTAACCTTTTCATTTAAAAAAGAAAGTTATGACCGCCTCACGGTGCCCACTGTTATCCTAACACATTTAAAACTTTCTTAATTACCAATAACTAAAAACCTAAAACTATAAATATTACTACTAACCTAAAACAATCTATTAACCGAATGTCTTATCGGAACCGCTTGTTCCTTTTGACAATGCAAAGGTACGACGATTTTCTAAACCCACAATACTTTTTGAGCATTTATTCGCTAAAAATGCATCATTCTTGACCTAAATCAACGGATTGTGTGCGCAAACAATGAAAAAAGAGACAAAAAGCATGGTTTTCTCTTCTCTTATTCGTACCTTTGCAATATGCGAGTACTGATAGTCAACACAAGTGAAAGAGCGGGAGGTGCTGCTGTAGCTGCACAACGTTTGTTAGACGCATTAAATAATAATGGTGTTAAGGCCAAAATGCTGGTTCGTGACAAGGAAACCCAGAAACTGACTGTTGTGGGACTTCCCCCGTCATGGCGACAAAACTGGAATTTTCTATGGGAACGTTTCTGCATATGGATGCACCTGAGACTGCGTCGGCAGCACTTGTTCGACATTGACATCGCCAATGCCGGTACGGATATCACTTCACTACCAGAGTTCCGTGAGGCCAACATCATCCACTTGCATTGGATTAATCAAGGCATGCTGTCACTCAGGGATATTCGCAAAATACTGCAAAGCGGCAAAAGAGTTGTATGGACCATGCACGACATCTGGCCCGCCACGGCTATCTGTCACCTGACGCTCGATTGCCGCCAATATGAGAAAGCTTGTTGCCAGTGCCGGCTATTGCCTGGCGGTGGGTCTGCAAACGACCTTGCCAGCAAAATCTGGCGCAAGAAGCTCCAGATGCTCGACGGACAACGGGTGAGTATGGTTGCCTGTAGCGAATGGTTGGCTGGTGAGGCAAGAAAGAGCGCACTGCTTCGTTCCCTTCCCGTTTTCAGTATTCCCAACCCCATTGACACACATGTCTACCATCCACTGGACCGGAAACAGGCACGACAGGAATTAGGGCTCCCCACGGAAGGACAACTGATACTCTTTGTGTCACAACGCGCCACTAATCCTTATAAAGGAATGCAATATCTCACCGAAGCCTGTCAGTTACTGGCCAGTCAGTATCCTGAGATGAAGGACGAGACATCGGTAGTAGTATTAGGCGGGCATGCTGAGGAAGTCACCAGTCAACTTCCTTTCAAGAGTTATCCTTTAGGCTATATCAACAATGAACAGCACATCGTAAGAGTCTATAATGCTGCCAATGTGTTTGTACTGCCTTCTCTCTCTGAAAACCTGCCTAACACCATCATGGAGGCTATGGCTTGCGGTATTCCCAGCATTGGTTTTCAAATCGGAGGCATACCCGAGGAAATAGACCATTTAGAGAATGGTTACGTGGCTGCTTATCGTGATGCAGCTGATTTGGCACGTGGCATTCACTGGGTTCTCTTTGAGGCTGACCATGAGGCTGTCAGTAAGGCATGTTTGAGGAAAGTGACACGCAACTACTCACAACAGGCAGTTGCCAAAAAATATATAGATGTCTATGAAAATATCCATCATCACAGTAACATATAATGCAGCCTCTGTGTTGCAGCGAACCCTCGACAGCGTGAGCCGGCAGACGCATCAGGATATTGAGCACCTGATCATAGACGGTGTATCAAAAGACCGCACCGTAGCCATTGCCTCAGCTTATCAGAAAGAGAGCCGCTATCCCGTCATCATCCAGTCAGAACCTGACAGCGGACTATACGATGCCATGAACAAAGGACTGCACAGGGCCACTGGGCAATATCTGGTGTTCCTCAATGCAGGCGATACGCTACACGACGAAAAGACGTTAGAGATTGTAGCCAACAGCCAACAGGCAACAGCCAACAGCCAGTTAGCCGCAGTAATCTACGGAGATACTGCCATTGTTGACCAGGAAGGTCAGTTTCTTCACCTCCGTCGCCTTCGTCCTCCCCATACGCTCACTTGGCGTTCGTTCCGACAGGGTATGTTGGTGTGCCACCAGTCTTTCTACGTGCGAACCGACATTGCACAACAGGAAGAATACGACCTGCATTATCGTCATTCTGCAGATGTCGATTGGTGCATCCGTGTGATGAAACGTGCCGAACAGCAACATCTGTCCCTTGTCAATACCAATACTGTTTTAGCCGACTTCATGGAAGGAGGCAATACCACACAAAATCATCGGGCTTCACTAAAGGAGCGCTATCGGGTGATGTGCCATCACTACGGCAGCGTTCAAACATTTTTCTTACATATTTGGTTTCTTATGCGTACCTTATTTATATTATTGGCACTTCTGACGGTGATGCCATCAAGTGCCCAGCGAACAAACGGACTGACTAACAAAGACGCAGCTTTCTATCAGACTGCAGAGGCCCAGCGCATTGGCGAACAAGTCTTACTCTACCAGCGCACCACAGGAGGATGGCCCAAGAACATTGACATGGCACGTCCGTTAAGTGAAGAAGAGCGTACAGCCGTGCTGAATGACAAACTGCGTACTGACGATTCTACGACTGACAATGGGGCAACCAACATGCAGTTAACTTTCCTGGCCCGACTCTATAAGGGCACCGGCGATAAGCGTTACCGCGACGCTTTCCGCAAGGGTATTGACTATCTGCTCAGCGGACAGTATGAGAACGGCGGGTGGCCCCAGTTCTGGCCCAACCCTCAGGGGTATCAGATTCACATCACCTTCAATGATGATGCGATGGTGAACACGCTGGAGATGATTCGTAATGTGGCAGAAGAACGTCCTCCTTATGATAGCGACTTGGTGGACAAAGCACTCAAAAAGCGTTTGCAGAAAGCCTTTTATAAGGGTATCGATTGCATTCTGACTACCCAGATTATCGATGATGAAGGGTTGACGGTTTGGTGTCAGCAACACGATCGCGACACCTATCTGCCTGCCCCAGCTCGCGCTTTCGAACTGGAATCATTTGCCTCGTCCGAGAGTGCCGGCATCACACGCCTGCTGATGAGCCTGCCTCGTCCCGACGAACGGGTAAAACGCGCTGTTCATGCTGCTATGCGGTGGTTTGACAAATATAAACTGACAGGCTTGCGCATTCGTCGTACGGGAGGATGGGCAAAAGCTGATAGTGAGACATGGCTCGAAGCAGACTCAACGGCTCCTCCCATTTGGGCACGCTATTACGACTTGCAGCGCACTGAGCCTTTTGTATGCGACAGGGATGGCATCCCTCGCCGCCGACTGGAACAGATAGGGCACGAGCGTCGCAATGGTTATGCGTGGTTTATAGACCGCATTGCCTCCCTCTTCCCTCTCTATGAACAATGGGCCGACAAGTATGATCCTGAGCATAAAGTTCCTGTTAGTCTGGAGACCAAAGGAGCCAATGAGAACGGCACCATCGAGATGTTTCGTCAACCGGAAATCAACTATGCTGCCTTTGACAAAATTGTCTCCCCCGGCGAATGTATCCAATGTGCTATAGAGTGGGCTCCACAACAATCCGACAAGCCTTATAAGATTCTCATCCGCAAGGGTACATACAACCAGAAAGTCGTCATTGACCGCCCCAATATCGTATTGGTAGGCGAAGATCGTGACAGTACCATTATCCAGTTGGCTGAGTTGAGTAGCAAGCCCATTATTACAGAGTACAACGGACGCGAGGTAAAACACGGAGTAGTAGAACTGCTGGAGGGGGCTGACGACTGCGTCATTAGCGGACTGACCATCTATAACAACTACGGTACAACGGTGGAGAAAACCACCAAACACCAGTTTGCCGTATATGGACGTGCCACACGCACCATCATCATCAACAGCAACATCTGGTCGGACGGCAACGATGCCCTATCGCTTTGGGCTCCAGAGGGACAGGGCATGTACTATCATGCCGACCTCTACCTGCGCTGTTCAGGGGTTGACTTCCTCTGTCCACGAGGCTGGTGCTATGCCACCCGTTGCCGTTTCGAGGGCGATGGGCATGCCATTCTGTGGCACGACGGGCGAGGTGACCCCACGAAGAAACTGGTTATTGTCGATTCAAAATTTGATGCCCTGCGCCCCACCACCTTAGGCCGATTCCATCATGACTCGCAGTTTTTCCTCATCCATTGTCAGCTGTCGAAGAATATCCTTGACGAGAACATCCATTATGCCTATAAGGACAAAGTGCTCGACCCCTGTCCTTGGGGATTACGTGCCTACTATTACGCCTGCAAGCGCGAGGGCGGTCATAGCGGTTGGCTCGCCGACAATCTGCAGGAGGCTGCTGGCCAGCCAGCGTTCCATACCATCAATGCCCTTTGGACATTTGACAGAAAATGGAATCCAGAGGCCCACATCCGTGACCTCTGGAATGTTGTAGGGTATTAAGTATTTCTTAATTCTTCAAGTACTTCTTTCCGTTCTGGATGTAGATAGTACCCTTGCGCTGCGTCGTAGGCTCCACCTTGCGACCCAGCATATCGTAGGCTTGAGAAGTGGCGACTACAGGTGTATGACGAATGGTGTTGATGGCTGTTGCATCGGTCTTGGCATTACGCCATGCGCCGTTCACGGTATAATAGCCGGCATTCTCGAAGACAAGATTGTCTGTCTGTATGGCATCTGAACTCTTGCCATCGTTAAAGATAATTCCTTCGTCGGTATTGCCTGTTGCTGTTTTCTTTTCCGACTCTTTGAATGTCCACTTCCATACGGCATTACCATTGTCTGCTGTACCAACCTTCACACAGGCTGAGCCAGGCCAAGCGCCTGTAGTGTAGTTATACTGCTTATCCCAACACCAGCATTTTACCACCTGCGATGCCGACATATCCCATGATGCAGGCACTTCGAAGAATGCACACATCTCGCCATCAGCAACTGTGCAGAACGATGGTACTTTGTTCACCTCCTGCTTCGCGTCAGTATCAGTAACAGCGCTGACGGCAGAAATATCAACACCATCGCTGACATAAAGCTTGTAATTAACACCCTCTGTCGCCAATTGGTAGCCTGTCGTAGTGGCTGTAGCCTCGCCCAAGACGAGCATCAGTTTGCCTGCCGTTCCAGTCACCTTCAGCACAAAGCCGTCGGCAGAAGCAGTAGCCTCATCGATAGTGCTCTGATTGGTGATGCCAACAGCCTTACGAGCCAGGATGAGCTTTTTCAGCGAGCCTTTATACGCCTGCCAGTGGGGAAGGAACAGGCAAGGGGTGCCAGGCATCGAGAGGATGAGCGCATTGGCAGCACATACATTGTAGAACAGCCGACTATTCTCACGATAGGTGTCATGATTATCCACAAAGGTCACGGCATAGCGGGCATAGTCAACAGTGTTGGCAAGCACAGCCTCCTTCAGTTGGCTCCACTGCTTTCCGCCCAATGCCGCATTCAGTTTATATTTCAAGGGGAAATCGAAGGCAGCACTCTGAATGAAACCATCCTGCTTCGTCCCGTCAATCCATGCTTTCACTTTCGACACATCGCCATCCCAATACTCGCCAACAGAATAAGTAGGCTGAGCATCCTTATTATAAAGACCTGTATATTCGGCCTTATAGCCTTTTACCATATCATAGCGAAAACCAGCGTACCTCAACTCATTCAACAAATATTTAAGATATGTCTTCACGTTTTGCTGAACGGTAGCATTCGTATGGTCAAGGTCACGATACCCTGGAAAGTCGTCGCCCGTATCGTCAGCACCCGTGGTCGTATAACCATTCTGATTACACTCGTCCGTCTTGCAGATACCGGAATAGTTTGTATTATCCCAAGTAACGCTATACGCGCCATTCGTCTCATCAGGGAAATGCACCCATGAGCCACGTCCGTTTTTGTGATTGATAACCACGTCTTCGATGATATCTGTACCTTTATCTTTGAAAGTCGTTATCATCTCTTTCAGTTGAGCTTCTGTACCCCAGCACGACTCATGGTCAAGCCAGAAGCAAGGGTCGTAGCCCATCGTGTTAGACTTACTGCTATAATATGCATCCGTCTTGCCAGAGTTAGGCACCCATATCAGTTTGAAGTACTGGCTCAGTTCTTCTGCCTGACCAGTTAACTGGCTCCATTTAGAATCCGAATAAGAATCCCAATAGAATCCTTGCAGCATTACGCCATCATAATTAGCCGGCCAGCCCTGTGCTGAGAGCGTCAGCGAAGCAACAAACAATAAAAGTGAGGTAAAAATCTTCTTCATAAGCGTTTAGAGGTTTTAGTTCTTTTGACTGCAAAATTAGAACTTTTTCCCTAACGTTCTTATTCTCAACACCTAAAACTGACGCCCTAACGAATGCAACCGATTGCACCGCTCATGCACCTGTCCGGCATATTGCCGGTGTCAGCACCACTATACTCTGGTGGTAACAAAATAGGGGGTCTCGAGCCAAATCGGGGTTTGACTCGAGCCAAAACCCGTTCTGGCTCGAGCCAAGTCAAGTAGTGGCTAAAATCATGACTGACTACTTAAATTCATAAAATGCAGGAAGGGCACGGCCTGTGCGATTGTCAAAGAGGCCACGGTTCACCCAGTAGTTGGTAATCTGCCGACCACTCTCGTTCTCCTCAGGAAACCACCAGAAGACACCTGTCACATGCTTGTGGCGACGCAGTTCTGCCATCAGCTCCTGGGTGAACTGGCGCTGTCCTTCCTTCGTGATGGGATAGAACTCACTATACTGATCGGGACCTTTTGCCCATTTATCATTCTCATGGGAATAATAGGCTGCCGTCTCTACGATCATGACTTCCTTCTCTGGAAACAATATCGCCAGCGAATCGAGGGTATTGCGGAGCACGGGCAGACGGTCGTGCCACATGGGATAGTAGGACAAGCCGATGATGTCGTAGTCCACCTGATAGCGCCGCATCTGCTCGTAGTAATTCTTGGTAACTGACCATACACCGGCCTTCTCCGTATGAACTATCAAGCGTGCCTTGGGACACACCTCACGACAGGCGCGCGCACCACTGCTAATCAATCTCGAAAGGACATCGAAATTGTCCTCCTTCGAAGGGTCAACACGTCCCACAGGCCACATCATACCATTTGTAATCTCGTTGCCCACCTGTATCATATCAGGCGTACACCCTTCAGCCACCATCCGTTGCAGGCAACGACGCGTGTACTGATAGACGGAATCGGGTAAAGTCGCAGGGGCGGCATCTGTCCAACGCTTAGGCATAAACTGCTTAGCTGGGTCAGCCCACGTGTCACTATAATGGAAGTCGAGCATCAAATCGAAGCCAGCCTTCTTAACCTGCTTCGAAAGTCGGATGACGTAGTCCAAGTCCTGGCACACACCCTCTCCCTGATGTTGCACTGGAGCATTCTTGGGGTCAACAAACAGGCGCACACGAATGGCGTTCCATCCTTCCTTTTTCAGAAACTTCAAGGGTTTCACCTTCTTGCCCGTTGAATCACGATACACCGTTCCTGCCTTCTCATACGACGGCAGCATCGAAATATCACCACCCAGATAACGTTGTTGAGCCATTGCAGTCAATGGCATGAACAAAACTGTCCATAACAAATAATTTCTTATCTTCATATTGCAAAGATACGAAGTATTTTTGATTTTGCCAAGATATTGACAAAGAAAGATGCAGCACATTTTGTACAACTCCTACCCTCCTACCATCAATACCACAGCGATTAATCAGAAATCACATGCCAATGTTGGATTTCGTTAATAAATCAGCGGAATCTTTGTTTTTCCTCACCTTTCCGCTTGTTTTCTTACGAAAAAGTATTATCTTTGTGGCGTAATTCAAAATTAATGGATGCCATGCTGATTGGTCGAGAAAAAGAAAAACAAGTATTACAGAATGCTCTCTACGAAGAGTACTCTCAGTTTATTGCAGTGTATGGGAGACGTCGTGTTGGCAAGACTTTTCTAATCAGAGAAACCTTTGAAAACCGATTCGATTTCCAATTTACCGGTGCTGCAAACTTGACTGCAAGAAAACAGTTGGTACGTTTCCGACGTGCCCTCAAAGAACACGGGCAGAAAGATACTCCAGAACTAACCAACTGGGGCGATGCTTTCAGTGAGCTCAAACGATTTATTATGAATCTGCCTGAAGGCAAAAAGATCGTTTTCCTTGACGAGCTTCCATGGATGGATGCTCCACGCTCTGGCTTTTTATCAGAGCTGGAGTCTTTTTGGAATGGATGGGCATCCGCACAAAAAGATATTGTTTTTGTGGTTTGCGGTAGCAGTACCTCATGGATGGTGAAGAAAATCATTAAGAACAAAGGTGGTCTGCACAATCGCTTGAATCATCGTATCTCCCTCAATCCTTTCCCGCTGGGATTATGCGAGAAGTTAGCTCAGTCAAGAGGTCTCGTATTGAACCGCAAGCAGATATTGGAAGCCTATATGATATTTGGCGGTGTACCATATTATTGGAGTTTGTTGCAAAAAGGTACAAGCATAACTGCCGAGATTGACAGACTTGTTTTCTCGCCTGACGGAGAACTGCATGACGAATTCGAGATGCTGTATGCTTCCCTGTTCAAAAAGCCTGAACCATACGTTCGTGTTATTGAGTTGTTGGCCAGGAAAAAAATGGGCATGACTCGACAAGAGTTGTTGGCGGCAGGAAAATTTGAAGACAACGGAGCATTCTCTGACATTCTGAAAGATTTGGAGTGGTGTGGCTTTATTCGTAGTTACACTATGATGGGGTATCGGACAAAATCTGACATCTTCCAATTGATAGACCATTATACATTATTTTATTACGAATACATAGACGGAGTACGTCAAGGTTCAAATTATTGGAGATCAATGTTGGGCACACCGAAGTATAACACTTGGTGCGGCTTGGCATTTGAGCGCACTTGCCTATGGCATGTTGACCAGATTAAGAAGAAACTTGGTATCAGCGGAATCCAGACAAACGAATATGCATGGCGTTGCTTGCCAGATGAGAGCATCGGTAGATCTGGTGTTCAGATTGACCTGCTTATAGACCGTAGCGATGGAATTATTGATGTGTGCGAAATGAAATACTCGAAGGATTCATACACCATCACTTCTGATTATTCAGAAGAACTTGCCCGCAAACGAAATGTGTTCCAGACTGTAACTGGCACTAAGAAAGCCATTCATTCCATCATGATTACCACCGATGGCCTAACTCGGAATGAATATTGGGGAGATATTCAGGCAGAGATACAACTGGACGATTTGTACGAACTGTAAAAAAACTCCCTGCCCTTTACACATCGGCATTTCAGCCACCTGACGGTAGGAGGTTAGGTGGCGCAATTTTTCTTCCAAATTCTTTGTGACTTCGAAAATTATTCGTATCAGTTTGCAACTGACTCGAAGTAGCCCGAAAGGGACAGCGGGTCAATAATCCGAATACCTTCTATCGCTGATCCGAATAGGACTTTAGAGGGGTTAGACAGTATTCGCGCAGGGATTAAATGCCGTTCTAACAGGGAATAGAAGCCGTTCCCACGACCGTTTGCGCCTACGCAAATCATCGCGTGCGTAGGCGCAAACGATTATTTCCCTATACGCAAATTCAAACTCGGCACTTTTCGAGGGTGTAGGGTCCTTGCGCGAGGGTGTGGGGTGGGTGTACACTTTTCAAAGGTGTACACCCTCGTCAAGCCCTTATGCACAAAGGGCTGAACGCCAATTTGGGTGTAGGGTGTGGGGGCTTTTATTTTTTTGTATAACGGAGAAACATGAGCAAGCTATGCTTTCAGCTTTTCTAAAACGAAATCAGGCGGAGCATGTTAATGCCTGTCCGCCTGAATGATTGCTAATAAGCACTCTCTGCATTAGTACTATCGGTTTTATGAAAATAAATCAATAATCCCATACCAAATAATGCTACTGTAATTAATGCAATAATTGCTCCCATGTTTTACCTCCCATTTTTAACTTTATTCCTATGACGTTCTCGATTCCGTTCTTTACGGTCTTCTTCCTCTTTACCACGACGCATCAGAATTGTTCCGAATATCAAGCATAACACAAGCACCAACGTTGCGGCAACTATAATCCATGTCTGGCTAAGTCCGTCAATCATTATTCGTAATGCAAAAGTACTTATTATTTTTGTATTCGCCAAACAATAAAGACAAAAAAATCAGGCGGAGCAGGTTAATGCCTGTCCGCCTGACAATGGTTATTGTTTAAGGGTTACGCAACCTCCCCTAATTCATAAAGTCGCTCTGGCGCAAATCCTATTTCATTATTCCAATCAACAGTAAATGGATCAAGACGAAAAGACTTAAAGTAGTCAATATCTTGAAGCTTACGGCAGATTCCTTTTTGCATTAATGGTGTAAAATCGACTAACAACACCTCCCCTGTATTGAATGTCAGACGAAGGATATAGTCTTTTACATATTCTGCAGATGTGATACAAAGAAGTGCATTATTCATTTCTCTTCCCTCCCATTTTATTTTAAAGGTTCTATTTTAACAGGAGCTTCGCTGTTAGAAAGTCGCTCCCAATTGTCCATCAATTCATCCCTATGCAAATCAAGCCATTCATAGACGAGACGAAGGGCACGTCTAGGTAATGATCCAGTAACAATGCCGTCTTTGATAGTAATTTCTGGCATAGAGCTGTTTCCTTTATTTCTTTCTGCAAAGTTAAGCATAATCCTCGAAAGTTCCAAATATTTGTGGGAAAACTTATAAAGACAAAAACAGGCGGGCACCTGTTGTGGTGTCCGCCTGAGTGTTATTGGAAAATACAAATCTTATTCTATACGTCCCGTGAGTTCTGGGAATTTAAGATATGCTTTTTGTCCAGCTTTAACTTTTACTGCATCCTGGTCACCCTCTGTACGAATCACAATACTTGATCCATAGACGTTGAATTCACTACGCCACCAATCTCCTACAATATGAGCGTACATACGGATATTACCATCATTGGGGAAGGCTGGTGAAACGAATTCTCCATCGGGGGTAGATGGAACTGTAAACATGTTTTCTGCTTTATCTACATCCCAACTTCCAACGACATCACCAATAAGGTAAACCTCAGGTTTGTCGATTACAAGTATCTTTTGATCACGGTATACTCTAATCTTGTACCAACCTGCATTCTTTATTTTGCTGTTGTTACCATTATTCTCATAACCGGCATTGGCATAATCTGTAACAGTCAACTGTTCACCACCAAAGTCGTCAATCCATCCTGCTTGCGGAGCAAACTTGAATTCTTCATCGGCAACGAAATAACGGATAGTCCAGAATACTTCGTTAATCATGCCTGTATCATCCCTGTTAGAGTTAACTTTGATGAGTTTGAGCCAGTTCTCTGTGGATGCACCCCATCCGAGAGCACTACCAGTCATATAAAGTTCGGGCTCACTTTGAGGCTTTACCTTATAAGTACCTGCCATCAGATTAACAGTAATCTTATAGGTTTTTGTACCAGATTCAGCCTTGAAGCGGATATTATCACCAGAGTTGTCGTATGAGAAATTGCCTTCGTAGGCTGGCTCTGTCACACCTTTTAATGCAGAAAGTGCAATATTCCAATTGGCTATTCCTCCTTCATCATTAAATGCAGAAACAGGGATAATCTTGATATTGTAGATACCGTCTCCGCTCTCAACATCAGCAACAGGCTCCAATTCTACAGAGAACTCTGGATTGTCGTAGACATCACCACCATTGTTGACCAACTTATAACTTTCTACACGTTTACATGTCCATCCATCAATATTACCAACTAGGTAGTAACTCTTATCAATGAACGGGGCAACCGTTTTTGCTTTAACTGTAAATGTGCCAGAGGTAGCCAGAGTTTGCTTAATGGCTGTCTTTCCATCACCAGTATAGGCTGTGACTACTGCAGCAATCTCACGAATGTAATTCGGGTTTTTGCCATAAGTACCCTCCACATATGCTTTGAAGTCGCTATAGAGCATACGTCCTTCTTCATCCAATTTGAAGGTTTTGTCACCCAATGTTATAGTATAGGTGTTCTCTGTCTCCTCGTAGGAAGAGGTTGGCGCTGTAATTTTACAAACCTGCACAGAGTCCTGAGTATCAGGAATCGTAGCAAAGTCAATATATGGCACCTCAGCTACAGAACCATTACCAAAGGTAATTGCAGAGCCCTGCTCATTGATTGCCTGCTGTTTCCAGTCTTCATAGTCGTTGCTGCAAGCAGCCATGAAGAGGGTGACAAGGCCAAATAAAAAATATGATTTCAGTTTCATAATTGTTTGCTTTTTAGATTATTCATCTTCTTGTTCTGTAAACATATAGGCACCAGTAATGTCGTTGAAATATACGATATATGTAGCCTTCTTTGCAGGAATTTTGTTTCCGTCAATTGTTCCAATACCATATGGGAAGTTATCGGTACCCCATTGTGTTCCATCATTTGCAGTGAACAGAATGTTTGCATCAGCATCCAGTGTAATCACAGCATACCAGTCGTGGTTAGGAACTCCGCCAACTGTCGACATGGCACTCATGTCAAAGTCGCCAATCTTCATGGAAGAATAGTTGACTACAGGATCATCAGGCTCATATGCCTCAGTTTTCAGTTCATGCTCCTTAGTGTCAAGAATCAATCGATAATATCCTGATTTTGCAACACTAATGTCGCCTTTCTCGGAATCATCGTCGTCCCCACGATAGGTATATCCAGAACCGTCAGCAATATCATGACCATCACCGCACATACCATACATCCAGTTACCCAAGCCTTTAGGTTCGATAATCTTGAAGCCTTGGCCTTCCAAGAAGAAACCAACATATTCAATAGTACCCTTACCAGTGAACTTGTTGTATTCTTCACCGCTCTTAACATACATAGGAATCATCCTTGTACCAATAACTGCTTTGTCACATCCCCATGAACCATCAGCGATAGCACCACCAGTGAGATACCAAATCTCAGGCAGACTCTCCTTCAGGAAATATGGAGTCACTTTAATACTTTGCGAGTTAGAGTATACCGTTGTTGAGCCGTCAGTATCGTGTGAAATGGTGGCTGCCATACGGATATTCAGTGTAATCACTTCATTTTTATCCACTTGGCTTTCTTCCTCATAGCCACGAAGTTGCATGATGGCATAGTCTATCTCATTGGCTGGTGCATCATACACTGTGCTATTACCCTTAGTGTCAGTAGATACCACTTTGTCGGGGTTGCTGAAATCAGCTTCCTCGGTAATCTCAATCCAATAGGATGTCTCTGTCGGGAAACCATAGTTGGGAGCAGCCTTTGCCTTGAATTGTACTGATTCACTATTTTCTAGATTGATGACATTGGTACCAATCTCAGGAACTAGAAGTTCAAAAGACTGTGGCACTGTAAGTGTTGGGTTGTGGTCTCTGTCTGTAGAACATGACGAGAAGGCGGCCATACCCATCAGTGCAATTGTCAATATATTAAACTTTTTCATTTTTGTTGTCATTTAAGTTATTAATAGCCAGGATTCTGATGACCCTTCAGGTTGGGATTAGCATTGATATCACTATTAGGGATAGGGAAGATATTGAAATGCTTGTCGAAAGGAGTGCCTTTGATGGTACCACCCATCCATTCCCACTTATATTTACCCTGACCGCCAAACTTGTTGTGACGAATCAGATCCATACGGCGACGGCCTTCGTAACCGAACTCACGACTCCATTCATCACAAATCTGGTCGAGTGAGAAACTGGTGATGTTGGCGTTGGCATGAGCACGAGTGCGCAAAGCTTTAATCATGTTCAAACCAACAGTAGTACACTGACCATTGTTCTGACGGGCATCAGCTTCTGCAATGTTCAGGTAAGCCTCAGCGGCACGCATCATAGGATAGTCGGTATCTACAAACTGCTTGTGCTTAGGCTGTGAGCCATCTGCATGCAGGTTGATGAATTTTACGTAAGCAAAGCCTTTTGTAAAGTCACTCTCCTTGGTGATGGAAACAGTATGACCCTCATTATAGAACAAAGCACGATCATCGTTAGCCGATGCTGCTACTACATCAGGAGTGCCTGTCGCATAGCCACCGCTGGGGAAGAATTTCTCAACAAACTGTTTACGGCAATGATTACCGCCCCAGTTCTCTGAAGTACCATAATAATAAGCCTTATTGATAGCCTCGCTGCAAGTAGAAGCGATGACAAAGAGGCATCCACCCCATGTCTGAGTAGAGATTCCATCGTGAATGGCAGGCAGAATAATTTCCTTCTGAGCACCATTTGAGTCGTTATCACCCATGAAGAGCAGTTGGAACGGGGTATAGCTGTATGAGGTAGAGGTCAGAATGTCATAGGTGCCATCAGCCAGCACCTTCTCAGCATAAGACTGAGCCTTTGCCCACTGAGCGGTACCAGTGTAAACCTCTGCATTCAAATACATACGAGAGAGCAACAGCCAAGCAGCAGCCTTGTCTGCACGGCCATATGCTACACGCTGAGCGGGATCTTTCAAAATCTCATTTCCATCACCCTCTCCGATAATTGACAGGAGTTCTTTTTCTACATAGTTGAAGAGCTCTGTGCGGCTTGCATATGGAGCAGCCTCGCTTGATACGGTTGTCACGAATGGGCCGCCACCATATAAATCAACAATAAAAGAATAGTAGAATGCTCTCAGGAAGCGAGCCTCGGCACGCTGAGTCAGCACTTTGTCATCTGTGGCACCTTCAGTCTGCTGTAAGAAATAGTTTGCAACTGTAATACCGAAATACAGACGATAGTAGAGAGCCTGCATCATAGGATGTGTGTCACTCCATGAATTATGATTGAACTCAGGAATACCTGCGTCACCCCAAATACAGTGTGACTCATCTGTTGTCAACTCATTGGCATTCCACAACTGACGGATAAGGCTAGATGTGCCCTCATCGATATCGTCAATGTCGCCATTTCCGTTAGGACCGGTCTGGCCAGTAGTCACCATGTTCGAATAGATCTTTGTGAACAAGGCATCCTCGTTAACATCAGGAACCTGCTGCGGATTGATGTTTTCTACATCAAGGTCTTTGGTGCAGGCTGTGAAACCAAATGCAACAATAGCCAGTGCTGCAGCCGATACAATATGTTTTATATCTAAAAATTTCATAATTCTTTCTGTCTTTAAAATTTAGAAGTTCAGACTAAGACCAAGAACCGTTGTAAACGGACGTGGATACAGAGAGTTGTCAATACCGCTGGAGATTTCTGGGTCAATGCCGTCATACTTTGTTATAGTAAATACATTCTGGACAGTAGCATATATGCGACCGCTGATTCCATTGTATTTTCCGCCTTTGAAGAGACCATCAAAGCTATATCCTAATGTGATGTTGTCCATCTTAAGGAATGAAGCGTTCTGTACAAAGTAGTCAGAGAAGAACTGCTCTGTGAGCGGATTCGTAAGATTCAGATTAACAGCCTCTACAGGACGGTTGCCTACATAGCCAAGGGTGTAAATAGCTCCTTCGCCAACGTTCAGCGAACCTGCAAGATTGTCGTTGTAAACATAGTTGCCAAAACTTGCGCGTGCAGAGAAGCTGAAGTCCCAGCTCTTATAGATAAGCTTTGAACCAAAGCCCATTGTCACATCAGCGGCTGGCTTATAGTAGAAGTAGCGGTCTCCACTGTCGATATAGCCATTACCATTGCGGTCAACATAGGTGTTGGGAATAATCTTGCCGTCCTTGTCGTAAGCCTGCTGATAAACGTAGAACGAACTTGCAGCATGTCCTACGGCATGAGCTTGAATGTTACCACCAGTACCTGCACTGATGCCACCAGTCTCAACATAGTAGTTGTCACCGCTTCCACTTACTAGTTCGTCAATCTCATTGTGGTTGTAAGTGAAGTTGTAGTTAACTTCCCAGCGCCAATCCTTTGTCTGGATGGGTCGAGCGATGGTTGCGAATTCAAAACCGGTGTTATGCAATGAACCAATATTGCTGGTCACCTTGTTGCGGAAGTTTGAACCAGCAGGAACATATACAGAGTTAATCAAATCCTTTGTCTTACGATAGTACCAGTCGAGGTTGAACTCCAAACGGTTGTTCAGGAATGAAAGATCAATACCTGCGTTCCATGTTGTCGTCTTCTCCCATGTAAGATCAGGATTGTAAGCGTCAGGACGATATGTCAAACCATTGTTCAAACCAATATTGTAATATGCATGGGCGAGGTTAGGAGTATACGTAGAGATATAGGTGTAGTCGCCAATACCTTCCTGCTGACCTGTTATACCCCATCCTAAACGCAATTTGGCATCGCTTAAGAATTCAATGTTCTTTAGGAAACTCTCCTCTTTCATTTTCCATGCCAAAGCAACTGAAGGGAAGTAACCCCAACGCTTGTCCTTGTGGAAACGTGAAGAACCGTCAGCACGCATAGTAAAGGTCAGAAGGTAACGATCCATCAATGAATAGTTCAGACGTCCGAAGAAAGAAACCAGATAGTTTTCGCTCTTGTACTGAGTCTCTGTTGTAGGAGCATCATATTTAGTTCCAGCAAGAGGTTCATAAGTCTTTGTCTGACCATCCTCACTTACTACTTCAAGAGTAGCCTGGCTGGTTTCAGGATACATTCCCCATCCATTATAGTCTGACTTTACATGGAAATGCTGCCACTCGTAACCTGCCATTACATCAAAATGGTGCTTTTCATTAAAGTCCTTCATATATTGAGCATAGGCATTAAACGACAGGTTATAAGAATCTTTCTTGCTCCAGCCATCATATCCGTAGTAGTTATTGCTTACAGAATATGGACTGATGGTAGTGGTTTGCTTACCAGTTGAGAAGTCGGCACCACCATTAGCATGAATGTGCAGGTCCTCAAAGCCATGAATAGCATAGTCAACTTCGATATTGCCTACGAAAGACTTAGAAGTAGCGCGATCGTCCTTGAGGTCAAGTAGTGCAACAGGGTTGGATGTCGCATTACGGTTGTTTGTTTGTATCCATGTTGGATCCAAATAAGTTGCTGCGGTATACCACTGAGTATAACCACCAAAATACTTGTTGTAAATTTGATTGTCTGTTGCTGTAACAGGCTTGGTGGGATCCATGTAACGAGCTGCGCCAATGGCACCACCATCAGCATAACGGTTCTTTGCAATCATTCCCTTACCATTGATGTTGAATTTCAGATGATCTTGTAGGAATGAAGGAGAAAGGTTGACGCTTGCCGTATAACGCTCAAATTTTGATGTCTTAACGATACCTTGATTGTTGGTATAGCCAAGAGATACGCGATATGGCATATTCTTGAAACCACCGGCAATTGTAATGTTGTGGTCGGTAGAAACAGCAGTACGATAAATCTGGTCTTGCCAGTCTGTGTTGGCAAACTGTTGTTCACCAGTTTGATAAGCACCTACAAAAGTAGAAAGGTTGCCATCCTTGTCGTATTTGGGTGTTACAGTCTCGCCACTGATGGGGTACCATCCTAAGGCTTTGTAAGCCTTGCTATCTTCACCATAGAGATTCTTGATGAACTCGCGATATTGGTTGCCGTCCATCACGTCAATCGTTTTCTTCTTAGACGAGATAGATACGTTACCGTTGTAGCTAATCTTTGGTGCTGTTCCTGCACGGCCTTTTTTGGTTGTAATAATAATCACACCATTAGAAGCACGGCTACCATAAATAGCAGTAGCTGAAGCATCCTTCAGTACAGTGAATGACTCAATATCATTCGGGTTAACCATTGAGAGAGGGTTGGCAAGACCTTGAACACCATAATTGTCCATAGCCAGACCATCAATAACGATAAGAGGATCGTTAGAAGCATTCAGTGACGAGCCACCACGGATACGAATTTGGGCACCACCACCAGGAGTACCACCATCAGAGATAACACTTACACCTGCTATCTTACCAGAAATCATGTCTTGCGCATTTGTCTGCAATCCATGGTTCATGTCGTCTGGCTTGATGGCTGTAACAGATCCTGTGAGGTCTGTCTTCTTTGCACGGCCGTATCCGATAACAACCACGTTGTCGAGTACTGCTGCATCCTCCTGAAGGATGATGCTGAGATTACCTGCTGCTTTCACGGTCTGGGTCTGATAACCTACATACGACACGCTAATGTCAGCACCTTGATTAGCCTTCAAGACGAAGTTACCATCGAAGTCTGATACGGTAGCGGTCTGAGTACCTACTACACGTACTGTGGCACCGATAATCGGTTCGCCTTGAGCATCTTGAACATGACCTTTGACATCAATCTGTGCAAAGGCACCTACCGAAAGGAAGAGTCCTAACAAAAGGACAAGCATCCTCAACGGAGTTTTAATGTTTACCTGCTTCATCAATTTAATTTTTTAAGTTAATATATGTTTTAAGTTCTCTGATTCGAAATATTCGACAGTGCAAAAATAGAAATTGTTTTGTTTCGTTAATACTTTTTTTAAGTTAAAAGCGTTATTACTATAATGCAAACGTTTGCACATTCCGGCATTTAAAAATAAATAAGGTAAAAGAACAACAGAAAATTCTTTTCAATAACTTTGCAACGTCAAAACTAAGAACCAGATGGCAGAGAAGACAACACTGACAATGAAGGATATAGCCCGCGAGTTTGGTATCAGCGTGGCAACCGTATCACGAGCTCTGAAGAACTCGCCCCGCATTTCCGCTGAGCGACGTGCGGCTATCCAACAGTATGCCCGAGAACATAACTTTACCCCCAACATGATTGCTGAATCGTTGCGCCACTCTCGGGTACAACCGTTAAAGGTCATCGGAGTCATTATCCCTGAGTTTGCCCATTACTATTTCTCATCCATCCTCTCGGGCATTGAGGAAGAGGCCTCAGCCAGAGGCTACCGCATCATGGTGGCACAGAGCAATGAGCAGTATGAGCGCGAGGTAAAAATCTGTCAGTCGTTCTATGAGAACAAGGTTTGCGGCATCATCGTGTCGCAGGCTAAAGACACCCACCAGTACGACCATTTTCAGCGATTAATCGACAGTGGTGTACCCCTTGTGTTCTACGACCGTATCTGTACGGGCGTGAATGCCAGCCGTGTGGTGGTGGATGACTATATGGGAGCCTTCAATGCCGTGACGCATCTGATAGAGACGGGGTGTACACGCATTGCGTTCTACGGCTCGGCTATGACATTGGAAATCTCAAAGAACCGTTACAATGGTTATAAGGACGCTCTTTTAAAACACGGTATTCAACCGAATCAGGAATTGATACGGTTCTGTGACAACAGGACGGGTGCGGAAGCCATTACCCCAGAAATATTATCAACCGATAATCCGCCCAACGGATTTTTTGCGGTCAATGATGATACGGCCATTGGTATTCTTTATACCGCCAAGCGTATGGGATTCCGTGTGCCTGAGGACATTTCCATCTGCGGGTTCACCAACGGACAACGTGCTGTAGCCTGCGATCCCATGCTGACCACCGTAGAACAGCGTGGCATCAAAGTAGGCGAAGAGGCTGTCGATATTCTGATAGGACATGTAGAGGGCACCATTCCCTTAGACAAAGCAGAAAAGCGCATCGTCAGAACAAGATTAATCATAAGAGGAACAACAAGATAGTATGAAAACAAAACCGAATTTACCTTTTTGGAGTTTATGGAATCTGAGCTTCGGATTCTTTGGAGTGCAGATTGCATACGCACTGCAGAGTGCCAACATTTCGCGTATCTTCGCCACACTGGGAGCTGATCCGCACAATCTGAGTTATTTCTGGATATTGCCGCCACTGATGGGTATTCTGGTGCAACCGATTGTAGGTACACTGAGTGACAAGACATGGACACGCTGGGGCCGGCGCATACCTTATTTATTTATAGGAGCCGCTGTTGCTGTCTTGGTGATGTGTCTGTTGCCTAATGCCGGTTCACTGGGTCTGACGTTGAGTGCGGCCATGATGTTCGGATTGATCGCCCTCATGTTTCTCGACACCAGTATCAACATGGCTATGCAGCCTTTCAAAATGCTGGTGGGCGATATGGTGAACGAGGAACAGAAAGCCAAAGCCTACAGCATTCAGTCGTTCCTGTGTAATGCCGGTAGTGTGGTGGGCTTTCTCTTTCCCTTCATTTTCACTTTCATCGGCATCAGCAATGTGGCTGAGAAAGGTGTGATTCCCAATAGTGTCATCTGGTCGTTCTATGTGGGTGCAGCTATCCTTATCCTATGTGTAATATACACCACACTGAAGGTGAAGGAGTGGAATCCTGAGGAGTATGCCGAGTACAACGGAGGCTCTGAGAAATCAGAGAAGTCAGAGGATTCCGGCAACTGGATTACCCTTTTGAAGAAAGCACCTGCCACCTTCTGGAAAGTGGGACTGGTTCAGTTCTTCTGCTGGTCTGCCTTCCTTTATATGTGGAACTACTCTACGGGGGCTATTGCCGAGACTGTATGGAACTCCACCGACCCTGCCAGCGAAGACTTTCAGGCAGCAGGCAACTGGGTGGGTGTCTTGTTTGCCGTTCAAGCCATAGGATCCGTGGTTTGGGCAGCCATCCTCCCACAATTTAAGAATACCAAGATGGCCTATGCGGTCAGTCTGGTAATCGGTGGTATCGGTTTTGCGATGGTTCCTTTCATCCATGACCCATACTTGCAGTTCATTCCATTTCTCATGACAGGTTGTGCCTGGGCTGCTATGCTGGCGATGCCTTTCACCTTTGTCACCAATGCCCTGCAGGGCTATGGCCACATGGGTGCTTACCTCGGACTTTTCAATGGCACTATTTGTATTCCACAGATAGTTGCAGCCCTTTGCGGTGGACTGGTACTCTCATTGGTGGGCAGTCACCAGTCAACCATGATGATTGTCTCGGGCGTCCTGCTTTGTGTAGGCGCAGCCTGCGTCACCGTCATCCGCCAGAAGGCCTAAATGCAAACGTTTGCACTCCATAACTTTCAAAACATGCCCTGTGAGAATGGCGCTCACAGGGATTTTTTGTAACTTTGCCATAGAAACTATAAATTCAACGCTTATGAAACTGCTAATTAATGTAGAATACCAGACTACTTTTGGAGAGTCTTTGGTATTGAACATCCTACCGAAAGATGATGCCCAGGAGGCCATACGTCATCAGATGAGTACACTCGATGGCCTGCACTGGTTCAGCGAAATCTCTATGAAGGCAGAATCGGAAACATACATCGACTATTACTATAGTGTGATGCGTGGTGATGATGAGGCTCGTAAAGAATGGCTGATAGAGCCGCACCGACTGGAGTTTGCTGCTCAGAAAGCTAAGCACTATACCGTTTATGACCACTGGATTGACATCCCTGAGGATGCCTATATGTATTCTTCTGCATTCACCGAGTGTGTAGCCCTGCGCAAGCGTGCACTGAGTGCCAAGACGGAATTCGCCTCAACGGTACGTCTGAAGGTGCGTGCCCCACAACTGAGGCCCGACGAATGGCTTGCCATTGTGGGTGCACCGGAATGTTTAGGAGCCTGGGACCCCAAGCGTGCTATCAATATGACGGAACATGAATACCACGAATGGGTAGTTAGCTTGGATGCCACACAACTGCCACAACACTTCGAGTTCAAGTTTATCATCTGTGATAGCGAACAAGATTTCACTCCCATTTGGGAACAGGATGCCAACCGCAGCATTGACCTGCCTGCCATCGGTGCCGATGAGGTGATGGTCTATGAACTGTCGCAAGCTTATTTCCCCATTTATCCATGGAAAGGTGCAGGAACGGTGATTCCTATTTTCTCGCTGCGCAGTGAGGGTAGCTTTGGTGTGGGCGACTTCGGCGATTTGAAAATGATGGTTGACTGGGCAGACAAGACCAACCAGCGTGTGATTCAGGTGTTGCCAATCAATGATACCAATATGACCCATACATGGCAGGACAGTTATCCATATAACAGTATCAGCATCTATGCGCTACACCCACAATACACAGACTTCCGTCAGTTGCCTGCACTGAAAGACAAAGAGAAGAAGGCACACTTCGAACAACTGCGTCAGGAGCTCAATGCACTGCCACAGATTGACTACGAACGAATGTTTACGGCCAAAATGGACTATCTGCAGGCACTCTTCCAACAGGAGTGGACTTCGGTGAGTCGCAGTGCTGCCTACAAGGCTTTTTACAAGGAGAACGAGCAGTGGCTGAAGCCTTATGCTGAGTTTTGTTTCTATCGCGACCTATATGGCACTGCAACCTTCAGTGAGTGGCCTGTACCATTGGCTAAGCCCGATAAGAAAGTGATTAACTTCTGGTGCTATGTGCAATACAACCTCGATAAGCAGATGCGTGAGGCTCATGAATATGCCCGTCAGCATCGTGTCATCCTCAAGGGTGATATCCCCATCGGTATCTCTCGTGATGGCGTAGAGGCATGGGTAGAACCAAAATACTTCAACTTGAATGGACAGGCCGGTGCGCCGCCCGATCCATTCTCCGCAGATGGACAGAACTGGGGATTCCCCACCTACAACTGGGACGAGATGTTGAAGGATGGCTGTGCCTGGTGGGTACGCCGCTTCAAAAAGATGGCACAGTATTTCGATGCATACCGCATAGACCACGTATTAGGATTCTTCCGTATTTGGGAAATTCCTGTTCCTGAGAAATCGGGACTGATGGGACAGTTTTCGCCCGCCCTTGGACTTAGCAAAGAGGAGATTGCTGCCTACGGAGTACCTTTCCGTGAGGGACTTTTCCTCATTGACCACAAGCGCAATGACCGTTGGCACCCACGTATCGCCGTACAGTATCAGCAGGCTTATGCAGACCTGAACGATGACGAGAAATATCACTTCAACCAACTCTATAATGACTATTTCTACCGTCGCAACAACCACTTCTGGTATCAGGAGGCTATGAAGAAGCTGCCTCGCCTGACACAGGCAACGCGTATGTTAGTGTGTGCGGAGGATTTGGGTATGGTACCCGATTGTGTTCCCTGGGTGATGAACGAGTTGCGCATTCTCTCGCTCGAGATTCAATCAATGCCAAAGGATGACAAGGTAAGATTCGGGCATTTGTCACGCAACCCCTATCGTTCGGTTTGCACGATATCAACCCATGATATGGCAACACTGCGCCAATGGTGGGACGAAGACGAAGAGCGAACGCAGGACTACTTCAACTCGATGCTCTACCGCAGTGGCGCAGCACCTCACCCCCTGCCCGGTTGGTTGGCTAAAGACATCGTGAGCCGTCATCTCACCTCACCTTCGATGCTCTGCCTATTGTCACTTCAAGACTGGCTCTCTATTGATGAACGTCTTCGCTTGCCCGACCAGAACGCCGAGCGTATCAACATCCCTGCCAACCCTCGCCACTATTGGCGCTACCGCATGCATCTCACGATCGAACAGCTGTTAGCTGCCGACGACTATAACGAAGAGATTCGCACTCTGATTGTACAAAGTGGACGCAAATAATGATAGAAATGAAAAAGTTACTTTTTTTGCTTTTAACAGCAATGCCTCTGGCGGCATTGGCAGGAAGTGTCAAATCGCCTAACGGCAATCTGGTACTCACGTTCGATGCTTCGAATGGAATACCCAAATATTCCCTCACCTACAAGGGGAAGGAAGTGGTGAAACCTTCGCGAATGGGTTTCGAACTGGCTGAGGACAAGCACACCTCACCCGAGATGCGCCATCGCGACCTGATGGATGGTTTTATGGTCATGAAAGAAGAGACCAAGGAGTTTGATGAAACCTGGAAACCCGTATGGGGAGAAACAGCGACCATTCGCAACCACTATAACGAGCTCTGTGTCACACTGGACCAAGAGGTGATGCCCGTCCGCAGAGGTCCTGCAACTCCTGGTATTCATGAACGTCCCGTCACACATACCCGCACCATGATCATCCGCTTCCGCGTCTATAATGATGGTATCGGTTTCCGCTATGAATTTCCTCAGCAACGCTCCATGAGCTATTTCCTGATCAAAGAGGAGCATACCGAGTTTTCCATGACAGGCGACCACCTGGCATGGTGGCTGCCCGGCGATTACGACACCCAAGAGCAGATGACCATTGAGAGCCGACTGTCGGAAATTCGCGGTCGCTATCGTCAGGCTGTCAACTGGGGAAACTCGTCGGTAGCTACGTTCTCACCAACGGGTGTCCAGACCTCATTACAAATGAAGACAGACGACGGACTTTATATCAATATCCATGAAGCAGCCTGTCTGGATTATGCAACCATGCACCTCGAACTGGTTGACACAAAGACAAAGGCACTCACCACCAAACTGGAGGGTAGCAGTAATAAATATACTCCAAATCCTACACCGTCGAATTACGAACTCCCCCAACCATTCACGTTCGTCAGTCACTTGACACCTGACGCCACAGGACTGAAGGGAGCCATGCAAACACCTTGTAACACGCCATGGCGCACCATCATTGTGAGCGATGATGCCCGCGACATGCTGTCGAGCAACTTGATTCTGAATCTCAACGAGCCTTGCAAAATTGAGGACACCTCATGGATTCATCCTACCAAATATTGCGGTGTATGGTGGGAAATGATTGTGGGCAAGTCGTCATGGAACTATACGGACGAGTTCCCCAGCATCAAACTCGATGAGATTGACTGGACAAAGGCAAAGCCCAACGGCCGGCATGGTGCCAACAACGAAAAAGTGAAGCGCTATATCGATTTTGCTGCCAAGAACGGTCTCGACCAAGTTTTGGTGGAGGGCTGGAATGTCGGTTGGGAAGACTGGGCGAATATGTGGAAGCGCGATGTCTTTGATTTCGTGACCCCCTATCCTGACTTCGACATCAAGATGCTCAATGAGTATGCGCACTCCAAGGGTGTAAAACTGCTGATGCACCACGAAACATCATCATCGACCCAAAATTATGAGCGCCATATCAAAGAGGCTTTTGAACTGATGAACAAATATGGTTATGATGCAGTAAAGACTGGTTACGTAGGCGATATCATTCCCCGTGGCGACCATCACTATTCGCAGTCCATGAATAACCATTATCTGTATGTCATTCAGGAAGCTGCCAAGCACCATATCATGGTGAATTCACATGAAGCTACGCGCCCCACAGGTCTCTGTCGCACCTACCCTAACCTCGTTGGCGGTGAGTCGGCTCGTGGCACGGAATATGAGGCGTTCGGCGGCAATCGTCCTGACCATACATGTATTCTGCCTTTCACACGCTTGCAAGGCGGTCCGATGGACTATACCCCTGGTATATTTGAAACAAAACTCTCTAACTGGAGTAATAATACCTCATGGGCTCGCATCACGATAGCCGGTTCACTGGCACTCTATCTGACCATGTATTCTCCACTGCAGATGGCAGCCGACCTGCCTGAGCACTATGAGAAGTACGACGATGCCTTCCAGTTCATCCGTGACGTAGCTTGCGACTGGGATGACTCGCGCTATCTGGAGGCTGAGCCTGCCGACTACATCACAGTTGCCCGTAAAGCCAAGGGTACTGACAACTGGTTCGTGGGCGGCAAATGTGATGAGAATGGTCATGAGAGCACTATCAAGCTCGATTTCCTCGACAAAGGCAGGAAATATCAGTGCACCATCTATGCAGATGCCAAGGATGCTCACTACGAGAAAAATCCAAAGGCTTACACTATCACTAAGAAAGTGGTAAAAGCTGGCGACACCCTCAAAGTGAAAGAGGCACCTGGTGGTGGCTTCGCCATATCATTGATTGCACAATAATTAGCAAATACAGATGAAACAACTCTTAATCTCACTGCTCACCATGGCAGCAACAACAGTTCAAGCGCAAGACTTTCGCTTCAATGAAGTCGAATACACTCCTGAGGCTACTACCTTCCAGCTCTTCGCTCCTAAAGATGCTACCTGTATGATGGTCGTTGGTAGAGACTCCATTCCCATGACCCAGTATGAAGGCATCTGGAAAGTCTGTATGAAGGGCGACCTGAAGGGCAAGACATACCAGTTTGTAGTCAATGGACAGGCATCACCCGGCGTGTTTGCAAAAGCTGTCACCGTGAATGGTGGGAAAGGAGTTGTCATCGACCTGCAGGACACGAATCCTGATGGTTGGCAGTTCGACCGGCACGTATTGCGCCCGTTCCAGGACAATATCATCTACGAGATGCATCATCGCGATTTCTCCATAGCGCGTCCTGATGCGAAACACCCTGGCAAATTCATCGCACTGACGGAGCCGTGGGCTATTCAGCACCTGAAGGAATTAGGCATTAATGCTGTCCATATCCTACCCAGTTACGATTATGGCTCAATTGATGAGACTCAGCTAAGCGACAACAAGTACAACTGGGGTTACGACCCTGTAAACTATAATGTGCCTGAAGGCGGATATTCTACTGACCCTTACGACCCGCTGTGCCGCATCCGAGAGTTCAAGCAGATGGTACAGTCACTTCATAAGGCTGGTATCTCCGTCATCCTCGATGTGGTCTATAACCACACTTACGACATTGAACACTCCAATTTCCAGCGTACCTATCCTGACTATTATTACCGCAAGACTGCTGATGGTTCGTATAGCAATGGCTCGGGGTGTGGCAATGAAACAGCTTCCGAGCAGCCGATGATGCGTCGCTTTATGATAGAAAGTGTGAAATACTGGATAAACGAATATCATATCGACGGTTTCCGCTTCGATCTCATGGGAGTTCACGACATAGAGACCATGAATGCTATCCGCAAGGAGGTGGATGCCATCAACCCCGACATCTTCATCTACGGTGAAGGATGGAGTGCAGGAGCCTGTGCTCTGCCCAACGAACAATTAGGCATGAAGGCAAACATTCCACAGATGTCCCGCATAGCAGCATTTAGCGATGAGATACGTGATGCGCTGCGCGGGCCCTTCTCTGACGACAGCAAATGTGGTTGGTTAGGGGGTGCGCCTGATTGTAAAGAGAGTCTGAAATTCGGCATCGCCGGTGCGGTTCAGCATCCCCAAATCGACATGACCAAGGTGAACTATTCCAAAGAGCCTTGGGCATTGGAACCCACTCAGATGATTAGTTACGTCAGTTGCCATGATGACATGTGTCTGGTTGACCGTCTGCGCACAAGCATACCCTCACTCACCACCAACCACTCCCTACTCACCAAACTGGACCTTCTCGCTCAGACAGCCGTATTCACCTCACAAGGCGTGCCGTTCATGCTGAGCGGTGAAGAACTGCTACGAGACAAGAAAGGGGTACACAATTCATTTGAGTCACCCGACAGCATCAACCGTTTGGATTGGGCTAATCTAAAGCGTTACCCGGAGGTTTTTACCTATTACAAAAATCTGATTGCACTCCGCAAGCATCACCCGGCTTTCCGTTTAGGCAGTGCCGGACTAGTTAGGAAGCACTTGGAGTTCCTCGACACTCCCGAATCTGTTGTTGCCTTCCGCTTAAAAGACCTTAACGGCATAGACGAGTGGCAGTCCATCATCGTCATCCTCAATGCCTCTAAGCGAGCACAGCGAGTCGCGATTCCCAAGGGGAGTTACACCATCGTATGCAAAGACGGACAAATCAATGAGAAAGGCTTAGGCACCTTCCGTGGCACGTCCACCACCGTCCCCCCTTGTTCTGCACTCATCCTGCACGAATAATCTTTTGACACAAAAAAAAGAGGGGGTGACTCACGTCAGCCCCTCAACTAAACCATAACTAGCATAACTACTAATCAAATATTTCAAATCTAACCTAAGCTGATTAATGCTTCTTTTTTAATGCACTGCAAAGGTAACACATCTTTTTATAACATGCAAGCAAATTAGTAACACGAAGATTATTTTGTGTAACATAGCAATTGTAATGTCCACATATGTTACATAAGACAAAGTAAATGTTTCATTTCTTCATCCCCATTGTAATAAAAAATAGGTAAATTTGCACCAGAATTAAGAACCAAACAATTTTTATATAGGTTATGAAAAAAATAGCGACACTCTTTATCTGTTGTATAGCGGCACTGGCTATTCACGCCCAAGATCCGAATTTTTACATTTTCCTCTGTTTCGGACAGTCGAACATGGAGGGGGCTGCCCAACCTGAAGCACAGGACAAGGAAGGCGTCAGTCCACGATTCCTTCTGATGCCGGCAGTCGATGATCCCTCACGCAATCGCAAAATGGGCGAATGGTGTCAGGCTTTGCCACCTCTTTGCCGTCCCAATACAGGATTGACACCTGTTGACTACTTCGGACGCACACTGACAGAAAATCTTCCTGAAAACATCCGTGTTGGTGTTATCCACGTAGCCATCGGTGGTATCCGCATTGAAGGTTTTATGCCCGATGAGATAAAGAACTATGTTAAGAATGCACCAGGTTGGATGATCGGTATGCTGAAAGCCTACAACGACAATCCTTACGAGCGCTTGGTAACACTTGCCAAGAAAGCCCAGAAAGATGGAGTCATCAAGGGTATCTTGATGCATCAGGGCGAATCCAACACGGGGGATCCCGAATGGGCCAATAAAGTACAGAATGTGTATGACCATTTGCTGGGTGACCTGCAACTCAAACCCGAAGAAGTTCCATTGTTAGCAGGCGAAGTTGTTCAGGCCAATGGTGAAGGACAGTGCATTGCCATGAACAAACAGATTAACGAATTACCCAAGACGCTCCATACATCACAGGTTATTTCCTCAACTGGCTGTTCGAACGGTCCGGACAAACTTCATTTCGATGCTGCGGGCTACAGAGAATTAGGTCGTCGCTATGGTGAGAAAATGTTGGAATTGATGGGCTACCATGTTCGTTCACCTTTCACCGTCCCTGAGGATGCCTTCACAGCTGAAACAACTGTTCCAGGGAATGAATTCCCCAAGATAGATAAAGAGCGTCGTGCTTATTTCAGAGTGGTAGCACCAACAGCCAACTCCGTCATTTTGGACATCTGCGGAAAGAAATATGATATGCGTCGCGACCAACAGGGAGTTTGGTGTGCTGTCACCGACCCTTTGGTAGTTGGATTCCACTATTACTTTATAAATATAGGTGGAGTCAATGTCATTGACCCTGCCACCGAGACATTCTTCGGTTGCAACCGCGAAGCAGGCGGTATCGAAATACCTGAGGGCGATGAAGGCAACTATTACCGCCCACAGTTGGGAGTGGCACAAGGACAAGTGCGCTCGATATACTATTATGCCAACTCAACGAAAGAATGGCGCCATGCCATGGTTTACACGCCCGCTGAATATGAGAAGGGCAAGAAGCGCTATCCTGTGCTCTACCTGCAACATGGTATGGGAGAAGATGAGACAGGATGGAGCAAACAAGGACACATGCAGCACATCATGGACAATCTGATAGCCAGTGGCGAAGCCAAACCTATGATTGTGGTCATGGAAAGTGGGGACGTGAAAGCACCTTTCCGTGGTGGAGATAACCGCCAGGGATTCAGTGAATACGGTGCCAGTTTCTACAAAGTAATGATAAACGACTTGATATCAACTATAGACTCGAGGTTCCGAACTCTGACAGACCGCGACCATCGCGCAATGGCCGGTCTGTCATGGGGAGGGCATCAGACCTTTGACCTTGTATTAAACAACATGGATAAGTTCGCTTGGATGGGCGCATTCAGCGGAGCTATCTTCGGACTGGATGTTAAGACTGCTTATAATGGTATCTTTACACGGCCTGACGAGTTCAACAAAAAGATTCACTATCTGTATTTAAGTTGCGGCAGTGAAGAGAATTTCGGCACTGAAGCATTAGTCAAGAATCTGCGGGAAGCCGGTATCAAAACTGATTTCTACGTTTCTCCCGGCACTCATCACGAATGGCTGACATGGCGTCGGTGCTTCCGTCAGTTTGTTCCCCACCTTTTTAAATAAATGTGACAACATGAGATTAACCATATCAACATTTTCATTACTGTGTGCAATAGTGGTATCAGCGCAAAATCCGGTCATCCGTGACCAGTTTGCCGCTGATCCTACTGCACGTGTCTTTAACAACAAGGTTTACGTATATCCTTCGCACGATATTCCTGCACCGGAAGGCCAGCGCCAAGACTGGTTCTGTATGGCCGACTATCACGTGTTTTCCTCAGAGAACCTGATTGACTGGACCGACCATGGAGTCATCATTTCGCAAGAGAACGTGCCATGGGGAAAGCCTGATGCTTACTCCATGTGGGCACCTGACTGCGTCTATAAAAACGGAAAGTATTACTTCTACTTTCCCAATGCTCCGAAAGATGGACGCGGCTTTGCCGTAGGTGTAGCTACTGCCAACGCGCCAGAAGGGCCATTCACATGTGAAAAAGAACCCATCAAAGGAGTGTTTGGCATCGATCCCTGTGTGCTCATCGACGATGACGGCACCGCTTATATTTATTGGAGCGGTATGGGCATACGTGGCGGAAAGTTAAAGAGTAATATGCTCGAACTGGATGGAGAGTTGCAAGAGGTTAAACTGCCTAAGCGTGAAGGCATGCCCGACATGCCACCTATGAAAATCGGTGGTGTAGAGATGAAAGGACTACCTGAAGGATTCAAGGAAGGTCCCTTTGCTTTCAAGCGTAATGGTTGGTACTACCTGACATTTCCGTGGGTGCGCGGCGAGACGGGCGAGGGCAAGAACCCCACCGAGACACTGGCCTATGCCATGTCGAAAAATCCATTAGGGCCTTGGGACTTCAAAGGTATTATCATGGCAGAACATGCCAATGGCTGTTGGACGAATCATCACAGTATTCTGGAATACAAAGGACAATGGTATATCTTCTATCACCACAACGATTACTCGCCATGGATGGACAAACGTCGCTCTGCCCGTATTGAGAAAATCAATTTCAATGCCGATGGAACAATCCAGGAAGTGAAACCTACCCTCCGCGGCGTGGGTATCAACCAAGCAACGGATCAGATTCAAATAGACCGATATAGTACTGCCAGCGAAGGAGTTACCTTTGAATATCTTGACACGCTGAACCGCTTCCGCGGCTGGCAAGTGAATCTCCCTGCTAAGGGCAGTTGGGTGCGTTATAATGATGTCAATTTCAACCATCTTTCAGGCGACAGCTATGTGATGGTCCGTGCAAAGACCGACGAGAATACGGAATTCTATGTTCGTGAGAAAAATGCCGATGGGAAAATCATAGCCAAATTCTCCATGATTGTCAAGAGCGAGAACGGCCCATTCCGCCGTGATATGAGTAAACAGTGGATTACCCTGACCGCACCCATAGAGTATCTACCAAAGGGGACGACAGACCTTTGCATTACCTGTGAAGACAAAGCGTGCAGCATTGACTGGGTTCAGTTCAAAAACCGTCCGAAATACTTCTCCAGTGTAGCATCAGGGGCAGGAGCTATTCAACCTGACAAAGATGGTTTTATCCGCCGTTGGATGCTCTTAGAACCTATCAAACAAGATATCCGTTCGAATACCATATTCACCACATCTTGGTTAAGAGAAGTGTTTGCGAAGAAGTATTTTGAGAATCAGATGAATATCATGCCCACAGACGGACAGAAAGTGAAAGTCGGTCAGCAGACACTGAAATGGCACGCGTTAGACAGTGAAAACTACAATGTGAAACTCTTCCGCTTTGCAGAAAAATGGGGACAGCAGACTTACGGTTCGCTGTTTTGGATGGTGACGTATATTGACTGTCCTGAAGAATATCAGAACGTGCGCCTGGCAGCAGGCAGCAACGGTGCCTCCATGTGGTGGCTCAATGGTGAAGAAATCCTGCTATTGGAAGGCGACCGCCGCATGGTGGAAGACGATGGCATGTCGAAACGAATCACACTGAAGAAAGGCCGGAATATCCTGCGCAGTGCTGTTATTAACGGACCTGGACTGAGTGATTTCTGTGTTCGTTTCCTTGACGAGAAAGCACAACCTATTACAAACTTTACTATTAACGTAAAATGAATATGAGAAAACTATATAGTATCCTGGCTACTGTCTTCATGACAACTGCCGCCCAAGCACAGATTGGAGCTCCATATATCCATGACCCTTCCACCATTGCTGAATGTGATGGAAAATACTACACCTTCGGAACTGGTGGCGGAGGTCTTATTTCTGATGACGGCTGGAGCTGGCACGGTGGTGCTGAGCGTCCTGGAGGAGGTGCTGCTCCCGATGTCCTGAAAATCGGCGACCGTTTCTTGGTCATCTATGGGGCTACTGGCGGCGGATTAGGCGGTGGGCATAACGGCAGGATTCTGACCATGTGGAACAAGACCTTAGACCCGAAGAGTCCAGATTTCAAATATACCAATGCCATTGAGGTATGCGCCTCCGACGGTATGGAGGACCAGGATGCTATTGACCCAGGTATGTTACTTGACCCGACCACGGGGCGTCTCTGGGTAAGCTATGGCACCTATTTCGGTACTATCCGTCTTATAGAACTTGACCCCACAACGGGTGAACGCGTGAAGGGCAACAAAGAGAAAGATATCGCCATTGACTGCGAAGCCACGGACTTGATTTATCGCGACGGTTGGTATTATCTGTTGGGTACCCATGGCACCTGTTGCGATGGTGTCAATTCCACCTATAATATTGTAGTTGGTCGTTCTAAAAACGTGGAGGGCCCTTATTTAGACAATGTGGGCCGTGACATGTTTCATGGCGGTGGTAAAATGGTGATTGCCGCAGGTGACCGCGTTTGTGGTCCTGGACACTTTGGCCGTACCATTATTGACGAAGGTGTAGAGATTATGTCGTGCCACTATGAAGCCGATTTCGAGCGCAGCGGTCGTTCCGTATTGGGCATCCGTCCGTTACTTTGGAAGAATGGCTGGCCAATAGCCGGTGACCGTTTCAAAGAGGGAACTTACGAGATAGAGTCGGAGCGCCGTGGATATGCACTGGAACTGATGGTCGATTTTGTGCGCATCCAACAGGACAGACAGGCATTTTGGCGTATCGACCCCAATGAACCGACAAAGCCGATTGCCGACCAGACCCTAGCGGAGGTTATTGGCAACTGGCCGAAAGGGGAGATTCCCGTGCGCACCAGCGACTATATGTTCCGTCCACATCAGCGTTGGACAGTTACTGCCGTTCCTGAAAAAGGCGGTTATCTCAGTAACCCCTATTTCAAAATCACGATAGCCGGTACAGACAGAGCACTGGCTGCTTCTGCCGACAAAGAAGTATCAACGGTACCTGCCTTTACGGGGGAGGACAACCAACTGTGGCGCATAGAACAATTGACTGACGGGACTTTCCGCATCATGCCGAAGGCGATTCCTGGAATGGCAGGAGATAACAAGCGCTACGTCCTATATTCTGCAGGCGACAGTACACCCACACTGGCTGAGTACGATTTCAATTCAGATAATTCAAAATGGAACTTTAGAAACCACTAAGACTATATGAGATTTTTCAAAACATTCATATTCACATTATTGGGCATGAGTTGTCATGCCCAAAATCCTTTTGTACAGACATGGTTTACCAGTGACCCTGCTCCTATGGAACACAACGGAACACTCTATGTCTATACGGGTCATGATGAAGACGGTGCCGATTTCTTCTGGATGCAGGAATGGCGCGTGTATAGCACAGAGGACATGGTCAATTGGACAGACCACGGTTCTCCTTTGGCTTTAGAAAGTTTCTCATGGGCTGACGACCGTGCCTGGGCGAGCCAGTGTGTAGAGCGCAACGGCAAATTCTACTGGTATATCTGTGCACACTCCAAACTGACGAATGGTATGGCTATTGGTGTGGCTGTCGGTGATACTCCCACTGGTCCTTTCCGAGATGCTATCGGCAAACCCCTGTTTGACAATGGCAGTTGGGATCATATCGACCCCACCGTTCTCATAGATGATGACGGACAGGCATGGCTGATGTGGGGCAATCCCCAGTGTTATTACCTGAAGCTGAACGAGGACATGGTATCATACAAGGGAGAGCTGGGATTGCTTGACATGACAGAGGAAGCCTTTGGTGGTCCGATGATGAGTAAACGCGAAAAAGGAAAGCAGTACAAAGACAGTTATGTAGAGGGACCCTGGCTGACTAAGCGCAATGGCACCTACCAATTATTGTATGCTGCCGGTGGCGTACCAGAACATATTTCATACAGTACAGCTTCTTCGCCTGCCGGACCATGGAAATACGCTGGCGAAATCATGCCCCTATGTGATACCAACTCATTTACCAACCACTGCGGTGTGATTGATTATAAGGGACACAGTTATTTCTTCTACCATACAGGAAAACTTCCGCAGGGCGGCGGATTTGGACGTAGTGTTGCTGTTGAGGAATTCAAATACAATGCCGATGGCAGTTTCCCGAAGATTATGCCGACTGACCAAGGTGTGAAGCCTTTGTCCTCTTTCAACCCTTATCGCAAAGTCGAAGCTGAGACAATGGCTTTCTCAAAGGGTATCAAGACGGAACAAAACGACAAAATCGGAGTCTATGTAACCAGTATCCACCATGGCGATTACATCAAACTACGACAAGTAGATTTCGGAAACAAGACTCCTCGAACGTTTACTGCACGTGTGGCCAGTGGATTACGTGGCGGAGCCATCGAAATCCGTATTGACAGTATCGGTGGACAGCTATTAGGTCGCATAGCCGTTCCTGCAACAGGTGGATGGGAAGAATGGCAGACATTGACAACCGATCTGACCGCGATTGCCACGGGTACACACGATCTCTATTTAGTATTTACAGGTCGTAAAGGGCCTCAGCTCTTCAATTTCGATTGGTGGGAGATGCGTGGTTTGGAACAGGTGAACATGCCTTTGTTCCAAACGAAATTTACGGCAGACCCCTCGCCATTAGTCATCGGCGATACCCTATTCCTATATACCTCTCATGATGCCTCTCCTGAGGACATCCCCGATCCCAATGAAAAGAGTTCGGCAGGTTTCTTCATGTACGATTGGCTCTTATGGTCAACCACAGATATGGTGAACTGGACGGAGCACGGTGCCGTAGCCTCTTTAAAGGAATTCCCATGGCGCAGTCGCGAAAATGGTGCCTGGGCCATCCAGACCATTGAACGTAATGGCAAATACTATCTCTATGCCCCACTCCACGGACACGGCATCGGGGTATTAGTAGCTGATTCTCCTTATGGCCCGTTCAAAGACCCGCTTGGCAAGCCATTGGTTTGGCAACAGGAACACTGGGACGACATTGACCCCACGGTTTTTGTGGATGATGATGGGCAGGCCTATATGTATTGGGGAAATCCTCACACTTATTATGCCAAACTGAATGACGATATGATATCCTTGAAAGGAGATATTGTCAAACTAGATTATCATCTTGATAATTATCAGGAAGGACCTTGGTTTTATAAACGAAATGGACAATATTATCTGGCATACGCTACCACCTGTTGTCCTGAAGCTTTGGGCTATGCGATGAGCGATTCTCCCACAGGACCTTGGGAGTGGAAGGGGTATATTATGAAACCTACAGAGCGTGACCGCGGAAATCATCCTGGTATCTGCGATTTCAAAGGCCACTCCTACATCTTTGGACAAAACTACGACCTGATGCACATGGAGACCTTCATCCATCATGAGCGCCGCAGTGTTTCAGCTACTGAAATCAAATACCTCGCTGATGGCACTATCGGGGAAGTTCCCTATTGGCTCGATCAGCAACCTATCAAACAACTCCAATGGCTCAATCCATACCAGCGAGTGGAAGCAGAGACGATGTCTTGGGGCTTTGGACTGAAAAGTGCCAAGATGGGCATTGCCAATACGGGGGTTATTGCCGATATGCCCGCTTCAACAGGTAAGAAGAATATGTATATCTATGATATAAATGACGGCGAATATATTCGCTTGCGTGGTGTTGATTTTGCCGGCGGTGCCAAGAAATTCCATATCACAGCTTCCTCCACAGGCAGTTGCACCATCACACTCCATTTAGACAGTACAGACGGTCCCGTCATTGGAACGGCTGTTATCAGCAACACCGGTACCATAGAGAAATACCGTTCTTTCACTGCAAAAGTGAAGAATGCTGCTGGTGTTCATGACTTATACATCTGTTTCAACAATAACAAAGGCGACACACGTTTAGACTGGTGGAAATTCGAATGATGAAAAAAGTACTTCTATCACTTTTCTTACTTTTCTCCTTGACCTACGCTCAGGGAAAGGGCATGCTGACGGTTAAGAAAGTAGCTCGCAATGCTGTCAGAATACAATATCAGGAATCTGAAACTCCTGACACCATGCCTGACTGGTTATATGTGAAGCACGATGAGGTGGAACAATGTGATATCATCGTTGAAAAGAACGATGCCAACCAAACACTGATACTCAAAGACCGAAACGGGGAAACGCTGTTTCATGCTGTCCGCCATGAACTGTCTCAAGACGGAGCTACCCTGACTTTCGAATCTCCCAAGGACGAGAGTCTCTTCGGACTCGGTCAGTTCCAGGATGGATATAGCAATGTTCGAGGACTCTCCCGCCGACTGACACAGGTGAATACACAAATCAGTCTGCCCATGCTCCTGTCGAGTAAGGGCTATGGTATTCTTTGGAACAACTACGGACTGACGGAGTTTAACCCCTGCCAGCACAGTATCAAGCTCACCAAGCGTGAAGGAGCTGCCCAGCAGGAAATTGTCAACGTCACCTCAACAGAGGGTGGAAAGCAGGAAGTTCGTGAACGCCACATCTTTGAGGCTGATTTCCTGATTCCCGAAACCGGCGATTACAGTCTATTGCTGGATGTAGGTCAGAAAATGGCTCGTCGCCACCATCTCACGATTGATGGCAAAACCGTCATTGAGATGCAGAATGTATGGCTTCCGCCCACTACCTCAAAAATCGTTCGGTTAAAAGCAGGCCGTCACCACCTGACTGCAGAACTGACACGTGATGACCAACCCGTTTTATATTATAATAAGGTAAAAGATGAAACCGTCTTTCACTCTCCCATCGCCTCAGCAGTCGATTATACCGTATTCATCGGTTCTGCCGATGAAATAATCGCCACTTATCGTGACCTTACCGGCCATGCTCCACTGATGCCAGACTGGGCATTGGGTTATATCCACTGCCGCGAGCGGTTTCATTCTTCGGAAGAGATTCTACAGACAGCCAAGCGGTTCCGTGCTGAGGGAATGCCTATCAGTATGATTGTGCAAGACTGGCAATATTGGGGGAAACATGGTTGGAACTCCATGCAGTTTGACGAGGACTATTATCCCGACCCGAAGGCACTGACTGACAGTCTTCACCAGCTGGACATCCGTCTGATGCTCTCCGTATGGTCGAAGATTGACAAGAACTCAGAAGTGGGTAAGGAGATGCTGATGGGTGATCACTACATTCCAGGCACTGACTGGATTGACTTTTTCAACCCAGAAGCAGCCCAGGCGTATTGGAAGCACTTCCGTGAGCGTCTCTTACCATTAGGTATTGATGCCTGGTGGCAAGATGCTACAGAACCAGAGAATGACGACCTCGTCGGGCGGCGCGTCAATCATGGGCGATGGGCTGGAGAACAGGTTCGCAATGTCTATCCCCTACTGGTTAATAAGACCGTCTATGAAGGACTGGTGGCTGCGGGCCGCCAACCGATGATTCTCACCCGTTGTGGATTCCCTGGCATCCAGCGTTACGGATCAGCCCTGTGGAGTGGTGATGTGGGTAATGACTGGGAGACCTTCCGCCGGCAGATCACAGCAGGACTGGGCGTTCAGGCAGCAGGTATTCCATGGTGGACATACGATGCCGGAGGTTTCTTCCGTCCCTATAACCAATACACTGACAGTGCCTATATAGAACGTATGCTTCGATGGATTGAGACCAGCGTTTATCTGCCACTGATGCGCGTACACGGTTATATGAGCAATACGGAACCCTGGAACTATGGTCCTGAGGCACAAACCATCATTACCAACTGTCTGAAAGAACGTGAAAGCATGTTGCCCTATATCCAGCACTGTGCCAAACGTGTTGCAGAGGAAGGATATACCATCATGCGCCCGCTCCTTTTCGACTTTGCGGACGACCCTGAGGCATTGAAACAAAAATACGAATACATGTTTGGCCCCACTTATCTCATCAGTCCTGTCACCGAACCCGGTGTTACCGAATGGCAGACATACCTTCCGAAAAACAAAGGAGGATGGAAAGACAAACTGACAGGACAGCATTACGAGGGTGGGCAAACCGTGACTACCCCTGTGGATAAAACCCACATCCCCATTTTCATCAGAATGAACCAATAAAACTATTAAGATTATGACAAAGAAAATAATATTATTCATGCTTGGCTGTTTCATGATGATTGACACAGCCAGTAGCCAAAGTAAAGAATTAATTGTTGAGGAAGGTGGAACCGGACGCTATAAGTCTATCATGAAAGAAGAAGCTTCACTGCCTGCTCACACCGTTTTCGTACCACAGGACCTGTCGGCCTTCAATGCCACTAACCCCCTCCCCGTTCTGGTATGGGGCAATGGTGCCTGTACTGACTCGCCATGGGAACACTTCAAGTTCCTCAACGAGATAGCTTCCCATGGCTTTATCGTATTGGCTACGGGCTATATTCCCATGGTGGAAGAACCCTACAAAGGCCCTATGTCAACCACTCAACAGCAGATAGAGAGCATCGACTGGGCTTTCGCTCAGAACGCCGACCCACAATCGCCCTACTATCAGAAGATAGACACAAAGAACATCTGTGTCGCTGGTATGTCATGCGGCGGTCTGCAGACACTTTTCAATTGTGCTGATCCACGCATCACCACACTGATGATATGCAATAGTGGTCTGTTTAACCAGCAGAATGCAGGACAGGCAGTAGGCGGTATGCCCATGCCTCCTAAGGAGAAACTGAAGGAGATTCACACCCCCGTGATGTATATGCTGGGAGGTGAGACCGATATTGCCTATGGCAATGGTATGGACGATTTCCGTCGCATCCAGCATGTACCTGCCTGTGTCATCAACTATCCCGTAGGTCATGGTGGCACCTATCGCCAACCTCACGGTGGCGAATTCACCATTCCGGCATTGGCTTGGTTGCAGTGGCAACTGAAGGGCGACAAGGAAGCTGGCAAAATGTTTACCGGCAAGGACCCCGGACTCTTAAAGCGTAAGGACTGGACGCTGGAAAAGAATGCAAAGTTTGACAAGCTACACTAAATCCCTTTGAATGATGAAAAGGATTTATTTTATCCTCGCCTGCATCCTGCTTATGCAGGCAGCAAGTGTCCGTGCAGACGACTACGAGACGCTGCACATGGAGAAGATTCAGAACCCGATGCTTTGGGCTGATGTTCCCGACCCCGATGTCATCCGTGTCGGCGACACCTATTATTTAGTGTCTACCACCATGCACCTGATGCCTGGAGCCCCCATCATGGCTTCCAAGGACCTGAAGAACTGGGAGACCGTGGGATACATCTTCGACCGACTCACCGACTCGCCGAAGTACGACCTCCAGAACGGTACCGTCTACGGACGAGGACAATGGGCAACATCCCTGAAATATCATAATGGCAAGTTCTATGCCTTGTTGGCTCCCAACGAGCAAGGAGCCATGGGTGACACTTATATCTTCACTGCCGAGAAAGCAGAAGGCCCTTGGACTATCGTGTCGCGCATGCGCCATTTCCACGACTGTTCTTTGTTTTTCGATGATGACAACAGAGTCTATGTTATCTACGGCACTGGCGAGATGATGGAACTGAAGCCTGACCTTTCTGATGTCATAGAAGGTACGCACAGACAGATTTTCCAGCGTGAGGAAGACGAAAAGGGAATCCTGGAGGGCAGTCGCATGATTAAGCACAATGGTAAATACTACCTATTGATGATATCCCACGTATATGCCCCTGGGAAACACCGCAGAGAGGTTTGCTACCGCGCTGACGACATCCACGGTCCCTATGAGAAGCAGGTGATACTGGAAAGCGAATTCGGCGGATTCTCCTATGAGGCACAGGGTACAATTGTAGATACCCCTGACGGCGACTGGTACGGCATTATCTTCCAGGATCGCGGCGGTGTAGGCAGGGTGCTGACAGTCATGCCCTGTCGCTGGATTAACGGTTGGCCTATGCTGGGGGACGAAAACGGAAAAGTCCCGGAAACAGTACGCCCTCTTATAGCAGGACAAAGAAACTGCCATATCGTGAAGTCTGATGATTTCTCTGCATCCAAGCTGGGACTGCATTGGCAGTGGAACCACAACCCCGTCTCTGAGGCATGGTCGCTCAACGAGCGCCCTGGCTACCTGCGACTAAAGACCAATCGGATTGTAAGCAATCTCTATCTGGCTCCCAACACCCTGACGCAACGCATGGAAGGTCCGGCATGCAGTGGCAGCATCACCATAGATATTGCAAATATGAAAGACGGTGACTGCGCCGGACTGGCCGCATTCAATAGTGACACAGGCGCCCTCGTCATCAAGAAAAAAGGAAAGAAACTCTTTTTAGAGATGGTGGAAATGTCAGTAGCACTGACTGACAAGGATAAGGAAGTTACCGATTACAAGGAGAAGGTTGTGGAATGCATTTCCCTCAACCCTCAACTCTCAATCCTCAACTCCCAACTATTCCTCCGCATCGATGCCGATTTCCACCCTGTGGAAGGAAAGAGAGGTCGGGATGTCGCTAACTTCTACTATAGCCTTGACGGCAGAGAGTGGACCCAGGTCGGCACAACAGACTACCATCTCAGTTTCGATTGGCGCCGCTTCTTTATGGGAACAAAATTCGGCATTTTCTGCTATGCCACAAAGAAAACTGGCGGATACGTGGATATTGATGCCTTCGACTACAAGAGATGACGCGCTGCCAATACCAAGAACATATAGTGCGACGAGCCGCCCCCTAAGACATACTCCACTTGCTGCCAAAGGAATGGGAATTCCAACAGTTCTGGGAAGTCGGGACGTATCAGTGCCGTTCCTGATACTACACCTCCGGGGATATACGACCAGTCGGCTCGGTTCAGTCCGTATGCTACTGTCGCCGACTTCGCCCCTACTCCAGAGGCAAAGGATGCCGTATTACTGCCAGGATGGCATCCTAAGATAAAGTTCAAAGCATTAAAAACAGTCTCTTTGGGGAAAATATCTGGATATGCACTTGTCAGGTAATAATATTCGAAACCGAAGCGTTGGATATCCCAACCAGCTCCCCAGATGGACGGGCGGTAAGGTACACCGTAAGGTGTCTCTGCTGCCAGTTTCTCCAAATCGGCACGATAAGATGTCAATGCCTGCCGATAGGCTGCTGCAAAAGCCTTGGCACGCTTGTCTTTCATCGTTTCCATCTTCTTCACCACACGTGTCAACAGCCAACCTGTATGACGGATACTCTTACACACCATTTCCTGTTGCCCGATAATGTAGTCAAGATAGGACTGTTCGCCAGTAGTCAGATAAAGCTCAACGGCTGCCTGCAATTTCATCTTGCTGTCAGCACCGTTGTAAATCTTCAATGCGATGTCCAGACATTCCTTGCTAAGAGCATCGTTATAGCCCCGCAGTGCCCGACTGACGGCAGCCAGTTGAGCAGCTGTTGAAATGGCACGGAAAGGATTCTCCTCCGTGAATATCCAGCGGTCGTCATCATTGCCAATGATACCATCGGTCATAGCAGAGGCATCGCCCAACAATACATATTGTCGCAAGTTATTACAGATAATGCCGCGATAAAGTCTGCCCAATGCCTGATAACTACGGACCACCGTCAGCGCACCGTTTTCTATCTGCTGCAGAATGTCATTCTTCCCGTCGGACTCATGAATCTCCACGCAGTGTTTTTGCTGGTCTATAGCAGTCACGTCAATCTCGGGACGGAAAGCCTCGTAAGCCAGTGTCAGGATATAGGCTTCTCCTGCCTGCGACTCTACTCGCAAATCAAAATCACCGGCATCATGCCAGCCACCGACATTCACTCCTGGCACAATGGCACCAGCTTCATATTTGGAAAGTCCTGGGCGTTGGTCGTAACCGTCAATATGATTACCTACTGCTGCCATCAGAGCATCATCCATGTGACAGGCATCATGCCATATGCGATATTTCTCACTGACACGCATGTGACACATCTGAACAGGCAGAAAATATTCGATGACAGGCTGCCAGACACCCCGCTCATAGATATCCGTAGCTATACGGAACACGGAAGATTCCGACTGCCCATACTTTATTTTATATAAGCCCGGCTGCACTACATCACTGAAATCAGCCTTCAGATAACGGTAACGCAAGAATTTACCCCATACCTGAGGTTGCATGGTCTTAGCAACGGTCTCACCTTCACTGTCGATACGTATCAACTGCACCTCGGCGGTCGAAGTATCACGGGCATCTGTCTCAATGACAGCCTGCTTCTGCCCTGTCGGGTGATAGCCAATCTGCGAAATCTGCACGACTGGCTGATAGTGCCAGTCACTGACCACGTTCGGGGTGATGATCCACTTCACAGCACCCTTCGTGGCACCAGCCTTTATCTCACTGCGCAGCACGAACCAACCGTTGTTATGGTTCATACGCCCGTCATAGAGTTTCAATGGTTCCGTCAGCGACTCGATGGTCAACTTACTATAAGGGTCGTCGGGACGCGAGGTAAACTTCCGTCCTACGGCATACGGCTCAGCAATCAGTCTGTCAGCAGTATAAGGACTATAGCCCGTCGCATTCAAATGGTCAATATCCGCCTTCTGCCCCTTTCCAGTATAGAAATCACCGATGTGCAGATTATTCTCCGCTGTAGTCAGTAGTGGCGAATTAGGCTGCTGCGGATAAATACCCGTCAGCCCGTCCATCAGCCAAGGCTTACCAAACAGCCAGCCTGGGAAGAACTCTATATTGAAGCCTACTTTGCCCAACAGGAAATCAGGAACAGGCTTGTCCAAGTCAACAGTCACAACAATGTTCTTACCCTGACTCTCAACATTGACCTGATAGGTCACGACGTAATCAGGATAAACCATCGGATTGAAACCTGTCAGATGACGTGAGGAGTCTGGATAGCACAGCGTGGTCACGATGCGATTCCCCTCTACCTTCCTGCTCAGTTGCTTAGGAACCGGCTGCCACTGCCCTGGTGTAGCCTCCATACGGATATCACCATTAGTAGCTATACGATGCCCGTTCATGATCACACAGACACCACCCTGATGACCCTCCGGATAGAAATCGCTGAATGCCATAACATCCACACCGCCCTGACGGAAATATCCCTCAGGTAACATTTGGAAAGACTGTGCCGCCAGCAACTGTGCCGTCAACACCATAAAGCCCAATAATAGTTTTCTCATTGCTAGCAGTTTTTTAGTTATTATGGTTGCAAAGTTAACCTTTTTATCTGATAATAGCAACTGTTTGTTACATTTACGACATAATATGATACAAAAGGCAAGAAAAATCTCACTTTTTTTTCTTACCTTTGCAACCACTAATTTGAAACTATTATTATTAAATCATATAAAAAACTTATGAGAAGAACTATTCTTATGACGGCAGTGCTTGCCATGATGGGTGGCATTGCCAATGCCCAAGGACTGAAAGATGCCTACAAGGACTATTTCAAAATCGGAGTCGCCGTTAATCAGCGTAATGTAACAAATGCTCAGCAACAGGCTCTTGTCAAACAGGAGTTTAACAGCGTAACGGCTGAAAACGATATGAAGCCGGAGCCCACAGAGCCTTCCGAGGGACAGTTCAATTGGGACGATGCCGACCGTATTGCCAATTTCTGTCGCCAGAACGGCATCAAGATGCGTGGTCACTGTTTGATGTGGCATAATCAAATCGGGAAATGGATGTATGAGGACAACCCTTCGAAAGAGGTATTCTATGCCCGCATGAAGAAGCATATCTTCGCCATTGTCAACCGTTATAAGGATATTGTTTACTGCTGGGATGTAGTCAACGAGGCCATCACCGATGATGTAAAGGCAGAAGACCCTTATCGCCAAAGCCCCATGTATAAGCTCTATGGCGATGAGTTCATTGCCAAGGCTTTCGAGTTTGCCCATGAAGCCGACCCCAATGCCTTGCTGTTCTACAATGACTATAACGAGTGCGACCCCGTGAAGAGTAAGCGCATTGCGGCTATGGTGAAGAAGATGAAGGATGCCGGTGTGCCTATCGATGGTATCGGTATGCAGGGGCACTACAACATCTATGGCCCTACAGAGAAGGAAATTGACGATGCTATTACCCTCTATAAGTCAGTGGTGAAACACATTCACATAACCGAACTTGACATCCGTGCCAACGAGGAAATGGGCGGACAGTTGCAGTTCAGCCGCGATGGTGTGAATGTTACCGATTCTGTAAAACAGCATTCTGCCGACCAGTATGCCCGTGTGTTCCGTGCTTTCCGCAAGCACAAGGATGTCATTGACTGTGTCACTTTCTGGAATCTTGGCGACAAAGACTCATGGGTGGGGGTAGCGAACTATCCATTGCCCTTCGACACCGAATACAAGCCTAAACTGTCTTACGAATACATCCACGACATGAAGGCCCCGCTTTGGCAGATGCCTAAGCGCCCAGCCCGCAAGCCCCGCCAGGGTGGACAAGCCCAAAAGCCTCCTTTCAAGCCCGAACTGGCATTCCCTGAGTCGGAAGGTGTCAAGGAAGACTTTGTACCTTCTGTCATGAACCAACCAGGACAGCAGTTCCCACAGGTAAACTCTCAGGGTTACGTTCGTTTCCGTGTCGATATGCCTGATGCCAAAGAGATTGTGGTCAGCCTCGGTTTAGGCGGACGCGGCGGTACGAAACTCCACAAGACCTACGACGGTTCTTTTGTGGGCCAGACAGAAGGTCCGATGGACGAAGGATTCCACTATTATCATCTGACTGTTGACGGTGGTATTGTCAACGACCCGGGCACCAATAATTATTTCGGTTCATGCCGTTGGGAGAGTGGTATTGAGATTCCCGCCCACGACCAAGCTTTTTATGCCTGCCGCATGGATGTTCCTCATGGAAACGTTCAGCAGGTGCTGTTCCCATCTAAAAGCACCAACACTGTTCGCCGTGCCTTCGTTTATACCCCTCCAACGTATGGTAAGAATCCAAAAGAGAAGTTCCCCGTACTCTATTTGCAGCACGGTTGGGGTGAGGACGAGACTGCCTGGAGCACACAGGGACATGCCAACCTCATCATGGACAACCTGATTGCCGATGGTAAAATCAAACCCTTCATCATCGTGATGACATACGGTATGACCAATGATGTCAAGTTCGGTGGTCTGCATGAGTTCACTGCCAAGGAGTTTGAGACGGTTCTCGTTGACGAGCTCGTTCCTTATATCGATGCCAACTTCCAGACAAAGGCAGACAAGTGGAACCGTGCCATGGCAGGTCTGTCAATGGGTGGTTTCGAGACCAAGCTCATCACTTTGCGTCGTCCTGAGGTATTCGGCTATTACGGTCTGCTGAGTGGTGGACAGTATGAGCCCAAGGACATCAAGGACAAGAAGCAGGTAAAGGTGATTTTCCAGAGCTGCGGTTCCAAGGAACGTCCTGATGCCATCAAGGAATCTACCGCCCGTCTGAAGGAAGCAGGTTTTGATGCTCATGGTTACATATCAGAAGGCACCGCCCATGAATTCCTTACCTGGCGCCGCAGCCTCTACCAGATGGCACAGTTACTTTTTAAATAAGATTTATGCTGAAATATCTGTTTTCCTCTATATTCCTTGTTGGCTATGGGCTATGCGCCCATGGCCAACAATTGCCTTTGGTGCAGGTGAGGATGTGCGAGACTTGTCGTGTATTTTTACCAATCGGCCAGAAAGTGCTAAGAGAGGCTAAAAACGGGGGCTCGAGCCAATCGATGCATTGGCTCGAGAGAAAACATGATTTGGCTCGAGCCAAATCATCGAATCACTCGAGACCGAAATTCACTGTCATTACTTTTGTAAGCATTCGATACTAAGATAATCGAAAAGTCTCTGGATAAGCGAGCCTTGCGTTTTTGATAGACTCATCTACTCTCACGAGCCGATAGTCCCTAAATAACATTTTAATTTCATTTTAATTATCAAGAAAATGGCAAAAAAAACAATATTCTTAAAATTTAGTACAAAACTACCAAAACTCGCCCCGCATTATCACAATGCGGGGCGAGTGCAATAATCAACTTAAGTCTTATATACTTTAATTAATAGTAAGACTATCAAGGTTGTAACTTTGCAAAGCATCATTTCGGTGCTTTGTTATATATTGACTCCAGCGTGTAACTGGCATCATCACTCGTTGCAGCTTTAATCATGGTCTGCACCAGCGACTCAAGACTATTCAGATATAATCCGTTATTGTGGTTGAAATATCCATGACGCTCATTACCGCCACCAGTCGAGTTGTTGTCCCAGATGCAGAGTGGCATACCATACTCATGTGCAGCACGGCAGACATACTCCAGATAATACTCACGGAACTGGTTCGAACGGTTTGAAGTGTGCATCACACAACCATACTCGCCAATATACACAGGAATATTGTTGGCAATATATTTAGCCTGCAACTTACTGAACACATCTACTACGTGCTCTTCGTTGCTACCGTCTTGATATTTACCAGAAACTGCGGTATGCCCCCACTCTGATTTTCCGCCATTATCTTCTGGTGTCAGTGTAAAGGTATTGGGGTCATAGAAGTGTACGCTGACCATGATGTGATTAGCAGCATCTGTAGGCAATTTAAAGGAATTCTCTAAAGCGAAAGAGGGGCTTGAAGCATAGGCAGGAACACCAATCCAACGAGTTGCATTATTGCCGCCAGTCTCACGGATGGCATCCACAGCAGTCTGATTCCATTCGTTCAGTACATTATATTGTTTGCCTCCATCAGTAAGGTTAGCCCCCCAACCCCAATTGCCATCCTGAATTTCGTTGAAGGTCTCGAAGAACAGGAAGTCACCTTTATCTTTGAAGGTTGTAGCAATCTGCTTCCAAGTGGCAGCGATACGCGTCTTGATATTGTCATTTACCGTACAATTGAGAGCAGCCGTCTTAATATCGAGCCAATACTCGTCATGGTGCATATTGATGATGACATTCAGACCGGCAGCCTCAGCCCAATCCACATTTTGTTTTACTTCTGCCATATATGCGGACTCTATATCCCAATTCGTGGTATTCTGATAGTTACCCCATGTCACACCGATGCGCACTGTGCTGGCACCAGCAGCCTTAAGTCTCTCGTAAAGCTGAGCCGTAGGAGTAGCCTTATCCCAATAGCCATACTGTGGGTGCTGTCCATCTACGCCAGAACTAGTATCAAAGTGGTTACCGAGATTCCATCCCCATCCTAATTTCTTGGTCAGGGCTGTGGCATCGTTGTCATAAGTGGCAGCCTTCGGCTCTTCTTTAGTCGTATAACTAAAACTATATGCCTCGTTCTCTATGCCGTCTGCACTTTTTATTGCACCTGCAGCAATGGTAATAGCCACCGTTTTACTGTATTCATTACAAGTAGCCTTGAAAGTCACATTATTACCAGATTTTGCGACATTACTAATAGTAGCACCTGAGGATGTTACTTTTTCAGCAATAGTACCAGAAACCGTGAAAGCCTGGTCGATAGCCAACGTAACATCTATCTCACCTACTTCAACACCTGTTGCTCCATTAGCAGGAGTCGTAGAAGTTACTTTGGGAACGGAACCTGTAGAAGTACCACCTCCGCCACTGGTTCCTCCACCACCGCCAGCAGAACTGCCAGCATCATCTCCACCACAACCAAATGCAGCAAACAACAGCGTGAAGACTGTCAAAAAACGAATCACCTTTTTAATATATTCTTAATTTATGATCTTATTTCAAACTTGGCAATTGGTCACGGGTAATGACATTGCTATTCTTTAATGCATCACTCCACCAACTATTACTGCACAGATTGGCACCATACCACACCATAAAGTGTCCCCACTTAGCACCCGTATTCCAACAGTCGCTGATATTAGCGTATGGAGTGTTCGTGCTATTATCAATGCCACACTCGGAAAGCACTACCATCTTATTGGGATAACGAGCCTGTATCTCACGGAACTCTTGTTCGTTCTTCGCTGCTGTATAGCCGTAAAGATCACGACCGACTATATCCACATACTGGTCTCCGGGATACCAATCAGAATCGGCATTATACTGGTTGGCATCACCATTATAGTTCTGCGTAGTCCATATCCATATCAGGTTGTTCACGCCCTTACTCTTGAAATAGTCGAACATGGTAATCCAGAGCTTCTTACATATATCAGCACCATCATAGCCCCACCAGAACCAGGATTTTGTCCAAGCAGCCTGTTGCTTGTAAGTAGCATTACCGGCAGCTTCATGGAATGGGCGCCACGTAGCAGCGATACCGGCATCCTGTAACTTCAAAAGCACAGCTACCACCTTATCCATTTGCTGATAGAACCACTTGTTCTCCCAAGAGCCCTCAGTAAACACATTCGTCGCACGGAACGATGTCTCGCTGGGCGTACAGGTCACACCAGAGCCGTCAACTCCAGGCGTAGTACTTGCATTGACGGGGACATTGAAGTGCCACATCAGCTGTACGATACCACCGGCATCCGCCCACTCCTTAACAGGAGTAATATCGTTATAGTTTATCCAGTTGTTTTCGGGAACGTAGATATGGATAAAGTCATAACAGTTCATGGCAGGGTATTTTCCTGTTGCTGACTTAATATTGTCGGCTATCTTGTGGTTCCAGTTTACTTCTGCCATCACACTGGAGATAACCTTCTGTCCATACTGTTCTACAAAATAAGAATAAAGTTTCTTGGCAGATTCTGTTGTTGCCACAACTGGAGTAGAAGCTATATCAGTATTCACAGGAGCAGCAGCTGCCACCGTTGTAAAACTGAAACTATAGGCACCTGCACCTTGCGAGTTAGCATTGGTCACCAAATCCTTAGGAATCGTGATGGCTACCGTCTTGCTATTCTCCGGACAATTTGCCGTCATCTTTACCTCCTTGCCAGAAGCAGACAATGCAGTTATAGTACCGCCAGAAATCTGAATTTTTGATTTATCAGTAGAAGCCAGTTGAACTGTCTGGTCGTAGGTCACCGTAATAGCGACATCACCGATAGCTATATCCGTAGCTCCATTAGCAGGCGTTACAGACGACACGACAGGGGCAGAAGTCGTTGGTGTTGGATTACCACCTCCACTACCACCTGCCGAACTGCCTGCGTCATCACCTCCACCGCATCCAAGCATCATCCAAGATGCTATTGCCATTAATATAAGATTCATTTTTGTCATTCTTGATTGAATTTAAGATAATACTGCAAAGATACGAAATAATTTTGTATCTGCATTAGCTTTTCTGGTTTTTTTCTGTTATAAATCAAGTTAACCCTACCTAATTATTATATATAAGGTATATAGGGATTTGTTGAAAAACATTCGAAAAACAATAAAAAAAACAAGAAAATATAAAAAATGTCAAGAAAAAAATGCGCTGTTTCGTAAAATTGTATTATCTTTGCAAAGTGAATGTATGCGTCCACAAAAAAAACGCTAAAATAACTATTAACGAATATTAAACCAATTAACAAGAACCATGCCATAGGAAGTAAAATTGCAGAAACAGCCATTGTGAGCCCAAGGAGCTTGACATGGATAGGGGAATAATGTCCTCTTAGATTGATTTAAACAACGTATAAATAATTAATACTAACATATCATTTAAACCTTTTAGTATGAAAATTAAGTGTAAATCTTATCTCTTGGGGTTATTGGCACTATGGTGCCTTTTGCCCAGTGTGTCTTTTGCCCAGAATCTCCGGGTAGAAGGTCAGGTGAAAGATGAGAAAGGTGAGCCCATGATTGGTGTTTCCGTTGTTGTAGTTGGCACGGGAACAGGTGTTGTCACTGATCTCGATGGCAATTTTGTGTTGCCCTCTGTTTCACAAAAAGCGACTTTGGAGTTTTCCTACATCGGCTATCTTACTAAGCAGCAGAAGCCCAGTCGCAGTATGACCATTACGATGCAGCCAGACATGCAGAGTTTGGACGAAGTAGTGGTGATTGCCTATGGACAGCAGAAGAAGGTAACTATTACGGGGGCCGTTTCTGCTGTAGGTGGTGAAGAGTTGCTTAAAGCACCTGTTGCCAACGTCGCAAATGCCTTACAAGGTAAGCTGCCAGGTATCACGGTAGTTCAACCTTCTGGTATGCCAGGTGACGATGCTCCAACCATCCGCGTTCGTGGTACTGGTTCTCTAAACGATGCAACCCCGTTGGTGCTTGTCGATGGTGTAGAACGTCCGTTCAGCCAATTGGATCCGAATGAAATTCAGGATATTTCTATTTTGAAGGACGCTTCGGCAACAGCAGTATTCGGTGTACGTGGTGCTAACGGTGTTATCTTGGTTACTACCAAGCGTGGTACACCAGGAAAGGCCTCTGTGACCGTTTCTGCCAGTGCAGCTATTCAGCAGATTTCCCAATTCGTTGATTTTGCTGACTCCTACACTTATGGAAAGTTGTGGAACTATACCGCTATCACGGATGCACTGCCCATGAGTCAGTGGCCAGGTACCACCAATATTACCGACTATACCCCATATGCCAATACAGGTATTAAGTTCAGTCAGGAGGTGATGGACCATTTCCGCAAAGGCGACATGCCTACCACCTTCCCCAATACAGACTGGATTAAATATATGATGAAAGATGCTGCATGGCAGGAACAGGTGAATGTCAATGTAAGCGGTGGTACGGAGAAAGTAAGATACTTTATTTCTGCCGGTTTCCTAAACCAGAACTCCCTCTTCAAGACCTTTTCTAAGAATGACGATGAGACCTTTAAGTTCAATCGATTCAACTATCGTGCCAACTTGGATATCGATGTATCTAAATATAGCCAGTTAGCGCTCACCTTAGGTGGACGTGTTCAGAACCGCACCACAATGGGTAGCGGTGAGGGATTCATCTTCCGCTATTTACAAGGTGCAACTCCATACGCTGGTATTGGTGTTGACAGTGAAGGTCGTCATATTATTGCAGATAAAAACATTGTAGGAACTTACGATCGTGATGCCCTCTCCAACTATTATGACTTGGGTTATCAAAACGAGAGTACTAATGCGCTGAACCTTGACCTTCAGTACAAATTGGATTTGAGTTTCATAACCCCAGGCTTGGATTTCAAGATCAAGGGGTCATACAATACTGAGTACACTGCCCGAAAGGACCGTCAAAACGGATTTGGTACAGGTGTCACCTATGTGGCAACACTTGTGGACGGGAAAGAAGTGCTCCGCAAAGAAGGCATCACTTGGCCTATCCCATATAGAGAAGCAAAATGGGGTAGTCGTAACTGGTATGCTGAGGCGAGCTTCAACTATGCCCGTAAGTTCGGAAAGCATAATGTAGGTGCTTTGTTGCTTTACAACCAGAGCAAGACTTATTATCCCTGGGACTCAGATGGTAGCTTGTATGAATCTATACCTAAAGGCTATGTAGGATTAGTGGGGCGTATCACTTACGACTATGATACTCGTTATATGATTGATTTCAATATCGGTTACAACGGTTCTGAGAATTTTGCCGAGGGAAAGCGTTATGGTACATTCCCATCATTCTCTGTAGGTTGGATACCATCCAGCGAGAAATTCTGGGAACCTATTAAAAAGTATATCGGTTATCTTAAACTGCGTGGATCTTGGGGTAAGGTAGGTAATGATAACACCAATGGAGCCCGCTTCCTCTATCTGCCAGGTGCATGGCAGTTCTATTCAGGAACAATGACAGGAAATCCACAGAATCGCGGTACAAACTTCGGAACGAGTGGTGGTTGGCTACAGGCTGTAAAAGAGCTGACTGCAGGTAATCCAAATGTCACTTGGGAGACTGCTTCTAAGTTTAATATTGGTTTGGATGCCGCATTCATAAATGACCGCCTGACGGTGAACTTCGATATGTTCTGGGAAGATCGTAAGGACATCTTGGTATCAAATGCCTCTCTGCTTCCTGCTGTGACTAGTCTGCCTGTAAGCTATGTAAACGAGGGTCGTGTAAAGAACCACGGTTATGAGTTGACGTTGAGATGGGCAGACCAGATTGGCGATTTCCGCTATAGCATCAGCCCAAGTATTGCCTTTGCTAGAAATAAGGTGATCGAGATGCTTGAGGTACCACCTATGTATGACTATCTGAGTCATACCGGACTGCCCGTAGGACAACCTTTCGGCTATGAACTCTTTGAATTCTATCAGGAAGGGACCGAGGATCGCTATAAGGCACAATATGGTGTTGACATGCCTGACCAAAATATTGAATTGAAACATGGTGATGCTGTATATGTTGACTTGAATGGTGACGGTGTCGTTGACCAAAATGACCAGAAGCCTCTTGGTTATACAACTAACCCAGAAATCACATGGTCCATCAATGCAAGTCTGAACTGGAAGGGAATTGACTTCTCTATGCTGTGGGTAGGTGCCGATAACACCAGCCGAACACTGAACGGATACTTCCGTGACCAGTTTGGTTCTACCAATACTTCTGCTTTGGTACAGTGGGTTGCAGAAAACTCTTGGACGGAGGATAATCCAAATGCAATCCTTCCTCGTATTTCGTTTACTAACCGTGTTCATAACAACCGTGACTCACGTGCTTGGATGGTTAACTCAAAATATGTGCGTCTGAAGAACTTGGAACTTGGCTATACTATTAACAAGCCAAAGTGGTTACCCCTGCTTAACTACGTAAGATTCTATGTATCTGGACAGAACTTGTTAACATTTGCAGACTTCAAGGGTAATGACCCTGAAGCTCCAGGTACAGGACTTGATCTCGGTATGCGTTATCCGATGACACGTGTATATAATTTCGGAATGCAAATTAACTTCTGATAAATTGAATGACAAGAAGATTAGAAAATTATGAAAAAGATATTTAATTACATATTAACATTGGCGATGTCGATTAGCATCTTCACTGCGTGCGTCGACGATATCAATGTGGGTAATGCTTTCTTGGAGAAATCTCCAGGTGTCGATGTAAATGTCGACACGGTGTTCTCTAAGGCAGAATATGCTCGCAATTTCCTGTGGAGTGCTTATGGCCAGATTTACTGCATCTACACAACAGGAAACACGATGAATGGTACGCCTATTGATGCCCTTTCAGACTCTTATCATTGTTATTGCGGATGGGGCGGTCCTAAGCAGACCTACTACACAGGAAACTTGACAGAGGATAGTCAAGATAATCCAAATGGTAACTATCAGGGAAAATTTGCCTATAAGACAGGTAACCCAGACGGTGATGGTCGTATTTCTATTTATGAGACCGTACGCAAATGCTGGCAGTTGATTGAGAATCTTGAGAAAGTTCCCGACATGTCTGATGCAGAGAAAAGTCGTCTGCGTGGTGAAGCCTATACGATTATGGCTAGCCGTTACTTCGATGCCTTCCGTAATTTCGGTGGACTCTGTCTCGTAAAAAAGGCGTATGCCGTAGGAGAGGGTTTCGAAGAGGGACGTGCTACAGCCTTCAAGACTGTCGAGTTCATCGACTCGCTACTTGATTGTGCTATCAAGGAGCCAGGATTCATCTGGAATGTTCCTAATAGTGATATCGGTCAGTGGTCTGGGCGTCTGACACGTGCTTCTGCTCGTGCACTTCGTGCTAAGTTGTGGATGCATGCCGCATCTCCTCTTTTCAATAGTGCAGCCCCCTATATTACTTATGATAAAAAGCCAACTGGTTTAGAAACAGAGGAACATGTATGGTTCGGCAAAGAAGACCCAACGTTGTGGAACAGATGCTTGCAGTATTGCAATGATTTCTTTGATGATAATGCAGCCAATGGCAACTATTACCAGTTGGTTCAACCAGAAACCCAGGATGAGGCAGGTTATCGTATGGCTTATCGCCGTGCTTATCGTTATCGTAACAACGAGACCCGTCATGAGAAGCTCTTTGATGCCCATCCTTCGATATATCTGTCCGATGATGTCGTAAATGGCTCCAGAGAAAATCACTGGGGATGGGGTTGGGACGGTTTCTGTCTTGACGGTCTTCGCCAGGGGGGGTGTGTTCCTACCAACGAGTTGATGGAATGCTTTGGTATGCAGGATGGTCGTGACTTCCCCTATTCGGATATCTATGGACCTGGCAAGAATCCTACAGGTATCGATATCTTTGCTGATCGTGACCCACGTTTGTATGAGACGATGCTAGTTCCTAGACAGTCCCTGCCAGCAGGCTTAGACTATGCTGGTCAAAGTTACGCTGACACATGGGTCGGAGGTGCAATGTATAATAATAAGGATAAATTCGGAGACTATAGCAGTGATGACTGCGCATCAGGTTACAGAAAGTTTAAGTGGATGCTTGATTATACGAACGATAGAATGAATGATGACTATATCGGCGTTTCATATATCCGTCTTGCAGAGGTTTACCTAATACGTGCAGAGGCAAAGGCTGAGACTGGTGATCTCCGTGGTGCGCTTGACGACTTGCATGTTGTTCGTAGCCGTGTGGGATTAGGTCGTCTTGAAACCATGAATCCAAGTCTGAATCTGACCTCTAACAAAGAGAATCTGATTAAAGAGATTCTCCGTGAGCGTAACTGCGAAATTGGTGCTGAGTGTGGTGACCGCGTTTACGATATGATTCGCCGCAAGTGTCAGGATTTGTTTACTAAACCACTTCATGAGATTAGGATTTATCGTCTGGATGATGCAGGCAATCGTATCACTGATGGTGACACGCAGTGGGATCCATCTACACCATGGCCTAAGTTTGAATACGAAAAGCCTCAGATTATTAATGGTGCCCGTCGCTGGTGGGATCCAGGCTACTGGACCAATAAATGGTATCTTGACCCAGTTTCTCGTAATGAGGTTCAGAAGGGATATGGACTTACCCAGAATCCTGGCTGGTAATTTTTCCAATTGAAAATTTGAAAATTGAAAATATTATGAAAATAAGAAACATTTTTATATATACCTTAGTGGGACTCTGCGGTGCTCCAATTTCGGCGAATGCCCAAGTTACACTAAGCGACAAACAGTCGCAAAAGGTAGATTTAGGCTATGGCGTTGAGCAGACAGAGTTTCTCACAACAGCGGCAGTAACAACGATTACCGCAGAAGAGTTAAGTCGTACATCTGCAATTAGCCTGGCAGATGCCCTATATGGAAAGCTTCTTGGTCTGAATGCCTACCAAAACACAGGATTCAAAGGTGAGGAGGGTCGAGGTGCTACGTTTAATATCCGTGGTGTCCAGACGACTGGTGAACGAGACATCCTAATTCTTGTCGATGGTGTGGAACGTCCTATTGATCGCCTCTCTGTCGAGGAGGTGGAGAGTGTTACCGTACTGAAAGACGCAGCTGCCGTAGCACTTTACGGCCATGAGGGTATCAATGGAGTACTGCTAGTTAAGACAAAGCATGGCGGAAAAGATGGCAAATACCATTTCAAAGTGGGACTCTCTCACAAATTCCAATTTGACCCCAAGACAGCAGATATGGTAAATGCTTATGACTATGCAAACGCACTAAACCAGGCTCGTCTGAACGATGGAGGTACGCCTGCCTATACAAACGATGAGTTGGAGAAGTTTAAGGATGGCAGTGACCCCTATGTTTATCCTAACGTCAATTGGAAGGACCAAGTGTTCAAGAACACGGCACATGAGTCGAATGCCTACTTGTCTTTCTTCGGTGGTACGGAAAAGGTGCAGTATTATGCACAACTTAATTATACAGATGCTCGTGGATTATATAAGAACCCCGATCAGGGCGACTTTAATTCACAGTTGAAGTACTCCAAACTGAATATCCGTGCAAACGTAGATTTTCATGTCAGCAAAACCACTAGAATAAGTGCGAACGTACTGGGTATTTTGATGGAGACTAATGGTGTTCCAAATATCAATTCCAATGATGCATGGTGGCATCTCTATAAGGTGCCAGCCCTTGCATTCCCTGTTAAGACGGCTGGTGGTGTATGGGGCGGTAGCCAAACTTACGGCAACAACAACCTCTTGGCGAAGTCACAGGGTGCAGGTTTTATGAAGACGCATCAGCGTCAGATTTGGGCTAACATGACATTGGAGCAAGACCTTGATGTTATCACTAAGGGCTTGAAATTCTACGTGGGTGCTTCGTATGACAACTCTTCTAATACCATTGAGACCCGCTCAAAGGGTTATCAGTACGGTTGGAATTACTATGATACCGCTGGTGCTTTACAGGAGACTGTGATGGGTACGGTAGAGGACAAACTATTATTCAAACACTGGGTTGATTCGCAATGGCGTATCGCAACCTTCAATGCCGGTTTCAAGTATGCCACACAGTTGAATAATGGTGATAACCTCGCAGCTAATGCCAACTACAATGTGAAAGGTGAAATCCGCGATGGGCAGAACAATACGTTCTATCGCACCAACTGGCAGTTAGCTTTGCACTATGACCACGCTAACAAGTTCATGGCTGATGTTGTTTTGGCTGCCAATGGTTCAAACCGCAGTTACCCTGCCAAATGGGCCTTCTCACCCACAATGGGTTTAGGCTACATCTATGCCAACAAGCCTGATGGCAAGATTATTAACTATGGTAAGGTTCGCCTTTCAGGTGGTATCCAGCACACGGACTACGTACCCGCAGCCGGACTTTGGCTTGCTCGTTGGAATAATGGTCATGGCAATTTCTGGTATGGTCAGAATTTCACAAGTTCATGGGGTGCATTCCTAACTCAGTTCCCCACTGATAATTTTGCCCAAGAAGTTGCGTACAAGACCAACTTAGGTACCGACCTGAGATTGTTCAATTCATTGGACGTAACATTAGATCTGTTCTACCAGCAACGTCGTAACATTCTGGTAAGTGCTGGCTCACTTAACTCAAGTGTTGTAGGTATCCAGTCATCATACGATGATAAGGGTCGAGTTGCAAGTTGGGGTATGGAACTGGGGCTGCGTTATGCCAAGACCTTCAACAATGGTTTGAATGTCAATGCCGGTTTCACTTTCTCAACAGTGAAGAACAAAATCTTAGAGTGGATTGAGAATCCTGCATACCCCAACCTCTCTTTAGTTGACGGTCGTGCTGATTATGAGCGTGGTCTTATCGCTTTGGGCTTCTTCCAGAGCCAGGAGGAAATCGATAATAGTCCTGTTCAACAGTTTGGTCAGGTGAAAGTGGGCGACATCAAGTATAAGGATGTCAACGAAGACGGTGTCATCAATCAGAACGACTTTGTAGCTCAGGACTATGGCAATGCTTTCCCAACAGTGAACTATGCTTTCACAATTGGAGCAGAGTATAAGGGATTTGGTATTAATGCCACATTCCAGGGCGCAGCACATCAGGTGAAGAATCTGCGCTACGTGGACGGTGTGTGGGGAGCTCTCTCAGACAGCCGTAACCTCTCTCAGGAATACTACAATAACTGTTTCGACGTAGCCGGAGCCAATGCACTCTATCCACGTCTGTCAACAGAGAATGTGGCTAACAATGCCCAGAACTCAACCATCTGGTACCGTAACGCCAGTTGGTTTAAGATGCGCGATTGTGAGATCTACTACAAGTTACCTGCTAAAGCCATTGAGCCATTGAAGATTACCTGCGCTAAGATATTTGTACAGGGACAGAATCTCTTGTCTTCAACTAATATCGACGCATTGGATGCAGAGAATCTCAATACGGGTTATCCAGTCATGAAGGCTGTGAATATTGGTCTTTCTGTAGAATTTTGAATAATTCATAATGTATTAAGAATATGATTACAAATAAATATAATAAGGTTGCGATAGGAATATTCACATTCCTCTTACCCCTTGCCTCGTTCCTTTTAACTTCATGTGTCGATCTGGAGTACACAGAAGAGAACAGTCGTGACGAGAAATGGACCTTCACATACTTCAACGAGGGTATAAAGGGCTTGGTATCTGGTGTATATGCACAGGTATACAATAATGAGTTTGAGAATAATAGCGCCTACTTCCTTGCTGGTGCTACCGACGAGGCTCAGTATGCCCTTGAGACAGGAGACATTAATAGTTATGTGAATGGTGGTTGGAGTCCTGCCAATCCTTTTGATAGAGCTTGGACTCAGTCATATACCGCAATTGCTGATGTTAACATGTATCTGGAAAAGATTGACCAGACAGATATCTCTGAATGGGAATACAATTCTTCTTATCAAGACTGGAAGGATCAGATGGAGAAATTCCCCTATGAGTTGCGCTTCCTGAGAGCCTACTTCTACTTCCAGTTGTTCAGGGCTTATGGCGACGTTCCTTTGGTAACAACAACTTTGACCAACGCTCAGGCTAATAATGTTAAGCGTACCCCAGCCGATGAGATTGTAAAGTTCATCGTGGACGAGTGTGATGCCGTCGCACCCTATTTGCCTGTTACATATTCAACAGAAAACGGTGCCGAGATTGGACGTGCAACACGTGCTGCCGTAGCTGCTCTCAAAGCACGTACATTACTGTATGCCGCTTCACCGCTTCACAACCCGACAGGTGATAAGACGAAGTGGGCAAAGGCAGCAGAGGCATGTAAGTACATCCTTGACAATGCCACTGCATGGGGCTTGAAACTTAGTGCTTATGGCTCCTTGTGGGGGCATGACGCCTTCTTCAATCCAGAAATGATCTTCGCTATCGGACGTGGTGATAGCAATGCATTCGAGAAGGCTAACTATCCGATCGGAGTGGAGAATGGCTCTTCTGGTAACTGTCCTACTCAGAGTCTGGTTGACCAGTACGAGTATGCTGACAATGGTGAAACCTTTGCCGAGCGTTATCCTGGTAGTATTGACCTCAGCAGTGTTGATCCTTACGAGGGTCTCGACCCACGCTTCGCCCTCACTGTTGTGAAGAACGGTGATGAGTGGCCAAGCAATGGTGCTCAAAAGAAGGCTATCGAGACATTTGTCGGTGGTTTCAATGCAGCTCCCAAGTATGGTGCAACTCCCACGAGCTATTACCTCAAGAAATTCGTAGATGGCTCCTGTGTGACGACAGCAGATAACCAAACCACTCGTCGTCACTCTTGGATTGTGTTCCGTTTGGGTGAGTTCTACCTTGACTATGCAGAGGCTGTATTTAATGCTACAGGCAGTGCTAATGATGCTACTTACGGTATGACTGCTAATGAAGCTATCAACGTGCTGCGCAATCGTGCTGACATCCAGATGCCGGAATTCACAGAGGATGGCGAAGCATGGGTAAAGCGCTATGAGCGTGAACGTCTGGTAGAGCTGGCTTTCGAGAACCATCGTTTCTGGGATGTACGTCGCTGGAAGAAGGGAGCCCAGTACTTTAAGACCATTCAAGTGGCAAACATCAACAGCAGCCTGATGCTCACACGCTCTACTGTTAACCGTCAATGGGATGACAAGTTTAATTTCTATCCTATTCCACAGTCGGAAATAAAGAAGAATCCTAATTTGACTCAGAATACTGGATGGTAAGTTGAATTGATAATTGAAAAATTGAAAATTATGAAGCATATAATCAATTATTTGGGTACGCTGCTTGCAGTGGTTCTTATAAGTGCCACTTTTACAGCCTGCTCTGAAAACGACGACAATGGTTCGGCTAACGTTGGACTGGGCATCAAGGTGTTCTCTCCTACGAAGGTTGTCACTAACCAGCCAATGACCATCAATGGATCAGGTTTCTCTGCCGCTACAGAAATAGAATTTCCTGGTGGTGTGAAAGTTTCTAATTTCGAGATTGTCAGTGATGACATGATCAGGGTAAATGCGCCATCTGGCATTTCTGCTGAGGGCGGTAAGATAATCGTACGCACCGCTTCGGAGGAGACTGAGTCTCGTTTGCCTTTAACAATAGGGCATACCAATGTGACGGGATTCTCTAAGCAGCCCGGCGAGACTGCTAACGGTGGTGAACAAATTACAGTATTCGGCTCTGACTTAGAGTTCGTCAATGCTGTAGAGTTGCTAGATGCAGAGGGTAATACCTTGTTGATTGACCATAAGGATTTCTATCGTAAAGGCACCAGCAACCTCATATTCACTCTTCCAAAGTTTAATATCTACAAGGGAACGTTTGTTGGGTATATTTATACTTTCGACGGACAGAAGATCCCAATGCCAGAATTGTCTTATGAACCAGCTGCAACTGGTCACTGGGAGTCTCAGGAAATCGACATCTGGAAGGGTGAAGAAGATATGGCTGGTTGGGGTAATAACTGGTCTGTCAAGGCTCAGTGGTTTGCCGACCAAAATGTCGCAGTAGGTGAAAAGATTCGTATTTATCTCGATGTTTATGCTGACAATGCACAAGTAAAAGTAGAGTCTGGAGAATGGTCAGCTCCTCCTATTGCAGGATTACCAGCAGATCAGATTTTCCGTAAAGCAGATTTGTCGCCAGAAGGCTATTGGGAGTTCGAAATTGATGACGCAATTCTTCCTTGGCTACTCAATGGTGACAGTTGGGGGCATGGTGACGCTTTGATACTCCATGGTGAGGGATGTAAGATAGTTAAGATTACCGTTGTTCGTGATGTTTGGGTAGAAGAAGGTGAAGGTGGACCATCAGAGTATGATATTAAGCTGTTTACAGTGTATCAGAACCAAGGTGGAAATACAGAGCCAACACTAGAATATCCATATAAACCATCTTGGAGTGATGATAGTGGTAAGATTCGTATCATGCGTGGCATGGGTGATCCATCTCTCGAAAATCTTGGTCTGACAACCAGCTCTAAGTTCGTTGTTTACAAGGAAGTTGGGACAAAAGGACAGATTCAGTTTAACAATCCTAATTGGGGCGACCTTAACGCAGGATGTAATGACTGGGCTGGTGATAAAGAAACAATTGAAGTGCCTATTACAGAGGACATGCTGAAGTGTATTAATGGTGAAATATCCGATGGATGGAGTAACACAGCATTGATTCTGCAGGGTGACGGACTGACTGTTACCAAGATTGTAATTGTACCTTAAGTTTTTCGATTTATACTTTAGGTGATGCTATAAGAAGATTATTCTTAAAAAAGGGAGTCCGTTTGTATAGCGGACCCTCTTTTTTAACTTAAAAAACGATAACGATTAATGGAAATTGTATGAAAAAACTTTTTACTGTAGTTTTATGCCTGCTTTTTACAGCAAGTCTCCATAGTAATGCAGCAGACTTTGAGACAGCCACTGAAGCTGTGAAGAACATGGGAGTAGGATGGAATCTGGGAAACACCTTAGAGGCAAATGCCCAAAATAAAGAAAACCTTGACCCAACAAAGAGTAACTATTGGGGACAGCAAGGACTTGAGTCTGAGACATGCTGGGGACAGGCCTATGCCACTCCGGAATTACTCCAAATGATGAAAAAAGCTGGTTTCGGAGCCATTCGTGTGCCAGTAACTTGGTATAACCACTTGGACGCTGATGGAAACATAAAAGAAGAGTGGATGGCACGAGTTAAAGAGGTTGTGGGCTACGTCCTCGACCAAGGCATGTACTGTATTATTAATGTTCACCATGATACTGGTGCTGATGAAAGTGGGAAATCCTATCATTGGATTAAGGCTGAATACGCGAACTATACAACCAATAAAGCTAAGTATGAAAAAATCTGGCAGCAGATAGCTACAGCTTTTAAAGACTACGACCAGAAGCTTCTTTTTGAGAGCTATAACGAGATGCTTGACAAATACAGCTCATGGTGCTTTGCTTCATACAACAGTGATGGCGGATATAATGCAACAGATGCCGCCGATGCATATAAGGCAATCAATGCCTATGCTCAAAGTTTTGTTGATGTTGTACGTAAATCAGGAGGTAATAACGCTCAGCGTAATTTGGTGGTGAACACTTATGCAGCATGTTGTGGAAGTGGAACATGGAATACGCATCTGAAAGATCCGTTGTCACAACTGACCGTTCCTACCGACCCGGCAACTGGTCATATAATGGTACAGGTACATGACTATCCTAACATTGAGAATGGCATCAGCAACGTGAAAAAGGAAATTGATGATATGGTAAGTGCATGGAATACATATTTCATCTCAAAAGGTATCCCTATGATTCTTGGTGAATGGGGCAGTGCCAATGTGGATAAAGGTGACGGCAAGACCGACTATGATGTCCGTCGTGACGTGATGCTTGAATTTGCAGATTACATGGTCAAGAAATGTAAGGAGTATAATGTCGCTACCTTCTATTGGATGGGACTCACCGACGGTGTATTCCGCATTCAGCCAGTTTTTAATCAGCCTGATCTTGCGGAAACAATCATCAAGGCCTATCATGGTAGCACCAGTTCTTTTGAATTCCCAACAATAGCAAATCTAAACGGCAGCTTAAATTGCCTTCAAAAAGAGAAAACGATAGATTGGGGTAATGGAATAAGCATTATCAAAAGCGCATTCTCTACCTTTGAGAATACGGTTAAACTTGAATTGTCATATACCGTAACGAGTAATAGTGGACAGAACATTCAATTTAACGATGGCGAGTGGAACACCTTTACCTCTATCTTTATTGACGGGACAGCGAAAGGCGGCACTTACAACCCCCAGGGTACAGTTGGAAATACCTATAATATTACAGTTACTTTCCCTCAGACGGTTTATGACAAACTGTGTCAAAGCGGATTGATAATCCAAGGTAGTAATGTAACCATTACCAAAGCCATGTTAAAAGGTACCATTATCACAGGCATTTCTCCTCTGATAATTAACCGTCCTGCTAATAACACCTTCTATAACATAAAGGGGCAGAGGGTGAATGAGAACTACAAGGGTATCGTGATTAAAAACGGTAAAAAAATCATCCAAAAATAATACAATACTTTCTATTATAATCGAGTAGAAGGAAAACAGAGTAGTTTTCTTCCTACTCGTTTTGTTTTTCTAAATAAACTTTGGTCACTATGCGCCTGTCGCTCATAATGTCAGCTGCTACCCGACGTGCATGAGCATCCACTTTGCGCTTGGTAAAGTCGGGCGTATTATAGGAGTCCAACAAGCCACGATAGTAACGCTTAGGGTCACGTTGCGGCAGCATAAAGGGTTTGGTAGCCTTTCCGTTAACAACGGACGAAAGATAGATACGCGAGTAAAGACCATCGTCGCGCCTGCTGGTAAACAGGAACCAGCGGCTATTATCGGTCCAGTTATGGAAACTCTCTGATTCCGCACTGTTCACCTCGTTGATTGGTTGTGTCGCGCCTGTCTGCAAGTCGAGCAACCAGAGGTCGGCTTCCGAGTGCCAGATGGAGAAATAGCCATAGTCAGCCAACGTGTACATGATGTATTTGCCATCGTAAGACGGACGGGGCCAGGTAACACTCTTGCCCATCTGGTCGGCATATATCAGGGTATCCACCTGTTGTCCGAATCTTCCTGTCTGCTCGTCAAAAGCCACCCGGCAGAGGTTATATCGTTCTTGATCGTAGTCGGTAGGATAAAGTTGCCGCTTAGCAGTGAGGTAGTAGAGCCATTTCCCGTCAGGCGAAAAAACGGGACAGTTTTCTGCCCACAGCAGTTTCATAGTCAGTGTATCTCTCAAAACTGTCTGGGTTTCAGCGTCATAGACGAACACATCGGATTTGGAGTCATACACTTCAATGCGTTTTTGATGAGCAAAATGGAACATCTGACTGGTGACATTGGTCGAGAAAGCACAATAGCGGCCTCCTGGATGCCAATAGGGATAGACCATCGAGCCACCCAGAAATTCGTTCTTGGCCTGCAACAGTTCGTCCTTACCCTTTCGGTGTATAATAGTAGCACCATTGGCACCACGCGCATGAAACACATACTGATCAGGGTTGGTACGATTGGGCGTGTGACAGTTGATGCACATTCCGCCGATATGTGTATTCACCAGCAAAGGCTCCTCATCGAAATTTGAAAGATTACGCTGATAGATGCCCATTTTACTATATATCTGATAGCTGGGAGGGATGCGCCGATAGGTAATTCCCCATTCATCCAACGGCTCGTTGCTGACATAGATGGGAAATTCCTGATAAGCAGTCCACTGCCCATCTTTCTCGGCAAAGACCTGCACCAGGAGTTTTCCACCCTTATTATTTTGCAGCAACTGGTGCCATTCGTCAATATCAAAGTCGGCATAGGTGCCATTCGCATGCAGTTCTCCCCCCTTTTCACCTTTCACCGTCACGTCAATCCTCGTCACTTCGTCGTCACTCATAGCGAAATCCAAGGGTGCAATATCCGTAGGAATGGTCACTCCAGTGTAGTCGGGATAAATAGCAGGCAGCTGATTCTCCTTCACGGCATTTTGGGGCCGAGAGTGGCATCCTGTCAAAAGAATCAGTAGCAGGGGCAATATATAACGTAATTCGTTTCTCATACCTTATTTATATAAAGAACATATCTTCCGCTTTCTGGAATGACTCTTGCGCCTTCTGGAAGAAAGGATGCTGTTGCAGGCGTTCAGGGTGCTCAGCCAGAGGGCGCATCTCCTGAGCCCATTTACTATAGTTGGCAGTCTCTTCCAGAATAGCCAAATATTTCAATGCCACCCGGTAATTGCCAGTAATGAGATTGGTCTCCACCAGTCGTTTGAGAGCCCTTCCGCTTTTGTTGTAGTTTGGTATGAACTCCATCGCTTCAAAGGCAGAGCGTTGCGCTACAGTAGGCATATTCATCAGCATGGCGATGTCGCTCACCATGAATGCCGCTACCAGACTTTCGAAATTGACCCTCATGTGCAACCCGTTCGAACTGAAGATAGCAGGTGTCTGCAGTTCTTCAGGTACCACCATACTGGCAAACAATTCCGTACGATCCATCTGTCCCGTCTCGTAACTGGCTACCTTAACGGCACTGGCTACTGTTACGGAATTCGGATAACGGTATTTCTCTATCATATCACTCCACGCCCCTAAGCGCATCAGCATATCGCATTCCATTTGCTCGTAGCTCCCTATGTTCCGTTCTGTACCCCAGTAATAGTCAACACCTCTGGCAATTCGTTGAAGCGGATAGGGCGTCACCCACGAACTGCCTAATAAGCATGCTGCAAATAACGTAGCAGTCAGTGGTACCCAACGGATACAGCAAAGCACCAACAGAATGGCTGCAGGACCGACTAACCAATACATCACGGGTATCATCATGCAACTGGTGATTACTCGTATGTTCTTGTTCGATGGCATCAGCACCATGACTGCCATTACCAAAATGACAGCGATAGTTGGTGTGAGTGGCACTTCGGGAATCATCGCCAGACGCACTAATGCCAGTGGAACCAGCAGGGAAAGGACAAAACGATAAGCGTTTTTCAGGGTTGGAAAGGCTCGTTGCAGCAATTGGGCAGACAACCATTGTTCAACAACAAATAGCACTGCGTAGATTGCAGCTCCACTCATCGGATTCATAAAATATTGCGCCAGAAATTCTCCTATGTACTGTGCCAGTCCTCCAGGAACAGCTACACGCTCCATGAAATACTGACTATTCCATAAGAACAATTGCATTGATTCCCTCATGACCAGCACATAAGGGAAACAGAAATACCAAAAGCAGAAGACTCCAATTGTTATTAGGAGTAAGAGTATCTGTTGTCCAAAAGAAGAAAATAAATTCTTTACTTTCATGTCATATATAATCCGAATGCAAAGATAGGAAATAAAACAATAACTTCCAAATCTTTCTTAAGAAATAAAAACATTCTAGAAAGGTATATACATGACCTTTTAACGATTCACCCAATTCTCATAATGAATACCTTTAATATTTTTGAAGTGTCGAATGTTGTCTGTAACAACTACCATTTCCTCAACCACTGCAGTACATCCAATCAACAAATCGAAATCGTCATCAGCAGGAGTTCCAGCTAAACGTAAACGAGTTTTTTCAACTGCACAAAAATTTAAAGCACTTGTTATGGGAACTATTGATATCTCATCCAAAAAGTCTTGAAGTTGTTTATCTCTATCTATACCATTTTTCTGTTTAGAAAGTTCTGCACCATATTTTAACTCCAAAGCAGTTATTTCAGAAATATAACAATTATTCAGTCCAACATTGTCTATCTTTTGATCAATCTCGTACATTCCTCTTAATAGAAAGACACAGATATTGGTGTCAAGCAAGTACTTTTTCATGACTACAAATCGACAATATCATGATTAAACTTGCGTGATGATCGTATTTCATCTATAAACTCTTCTGTGGTCATACCGTCATTCCCCCATATACCATAAAACTTCCTTGCAGAGGTGGACTTCTTTTCCTTTTTCTTTAGGGAACTTGACAATAAAGTAATGAGATCAATTTTGATATCATCACTTAAGTTCTTTAATAAATTCCAATAATTATTGGTCGCAGATATAGATGCTGTTGTATTCATATTCTGTATTTATTTGCTATTTCTCGCTTGCAAAGATATAAAAATCTTCAATAACTTCCAAATTTTTGACCAAAAATGCGAAGGGCGTTGCAATCACTGCAACGCCCTTCCATTGAAATTTTACCCTTATAACTAAAGTACTTCTTGAGAAAGAAGAACTTTTCAGTTATTCTGTCGAGTGTAGTATCATTTGCGTCGGTATAGTTTTCGACTACTTAGACTTAATAACCTGGGTTCTGCTTCAGCAGCGTATTCTTCATAATTTCAGCAGCAGGAATAGGCATATCCATCTTGTTGATATCGAAATCAAATGTACGCTTTGACCAAGGATAGTTAGCATAGTCGTCACCACCGTCATCCTTTGGATAGTTGTAGTTGATGTGATCCTCCATATAGCCAGACTTGATCATATCTGGGCAGAGACACCACTCAGAGTTGAATTCCTTACGACGTTCCTCATTGACAGCTACCTTCCAAGCCTCAGACTTGTGAACATAACCTACACGGTTAGGAGTAGAAGCCAACTTGGTGTAGTATTCCTTAGCTGAAGGTACTGTAACAGGGGCATCCAGCACACCGATAGGATACTTTGTCATGTCAGCAGGCTTAAGTTCTGGATGAGGATGGTCGTTATCACCAGTCCAGGGGTAAGCATTATAAACATTATTGAAATGAGCATAGTACTTGCTGTAGTCCTGACCTACTGTCAAGTTACCCCAAGCACGATTACGGAGTTCATCAAGTGTAGCCCAACCTGTGTCCGCATCACCAGTACGGAAACAGCACTCTGCATAGTCAAGCAGTACGTTAGCATAGCGTTTGCCGTAGATGATGGTCGGAGACCACATCTGAGTACCCCAAGAGTTACCGTCAGCATATGCATTACGCCAGATCTTAGTGGTCCAGATAGCAGGAGCGAACTCACCATTGGTGAAGTGGAACTGCATAGTCTTTGTACCAGATAGAACTCCTTTATCATTAATAAATGGTTTAACAACTCGGCTATAGTTGGCAGCAGCAGCATCGCCATACTTAGTTCCGACAGAATCTTTCAGGTAAGGATGATATCCCCAAACCTTCTCTGACTTCTCAATACCATACTTCTTCATCTGGTCCTCAGGCACTGCACCTGTTACACAAGATGCGTCACGACGGGTGTCGCCTGGCTCATAACAAGCATACCATTCCCAAGAGAGGTACTCGGCTCCCCATCCACCATTTTCAGGACAAGCACAGAACCATTTGAACATATTAGGATTACAGAAGGTAATGGTACGGTCACCGCCCCAGCTACTCCATTGGTTACCTTCGTCAGAGCACATAGCCCATACACACTCCTTGTTCCAGAATCCAGCAGGATCCCAGTTGGTAGCAAAGTTGGTAGAGAGCTCATATGTTTTGCTCTCGATAATATCCTTCAGTTCAGCCTTAGCCTTGGCATAACAGTCGGCAGCCTTGTCGGGGCAACGGTATGCCTTCCACATATAGGCATCAGCCAGATATGCTTTTGCCATTCCCTTGGTGCAGCGGCCATATTCATTATTGTAAGGTTTCCAGTCAAGTGCCTCGGAAGCGGCTTTAAAGTCTTCGATGATGAAATCCCACATCTCCTCGTAAGTTTCAGCGGCAGCCTTGTTAGGCGTGTTGTTGAAATCCTCACCAGTGTTCAGCATAGGTACGCGTCCAAAGGTTGTTGCCAACCAAGAGTAGAAATAACCACGAAGCGCACGAGCCTCACCTCCACAAAGCCTCTTAGCTCCCTCTGTGATGTCTTCAGCTTTTTCCAGACCCTCCAAATAAATGTTAGCACGGCAGATAGCAGCATAGGCGTGGGCCCAACCTTCACCAAGTTCACCTACGTTGGCATCCCATGTCTGGTCGAGGAACTTTACGTCCCAACCCGTACACTGAGTATCCATTGTAGGGTGACTACCAGTAAACAGATTTGGCTTGAAGCCCCAGCTATTGTCCTGCTTACTTACATTGTTGTATACATAAATACCATTCAAACTGACACGTGCTGCATGATCGCTCTCAAATTGATACTTAAGGTCTGCAACATCATATCGTGTTACGTCTAAGAATTTTTCGTTGTTACAGGAAGAAAAGCCTGCTAAGACCAGTGCCCCTGCAATCAAACTATATATTGATTTTCTTTTCATAATAAAGTCTTTTATTATTATTGCTTCTATTTCTTTATTATAATATAATGTTTAGAAGGTTACGTTAAGACCGAACTGGAAGGTGCGTGGAGATGCATAGCGACCAGTATCCAGACCTGTGTAGATTACGTTGCCCTGACCTACCTCAGGATCACCATACTTGGTGTATGGAGAAATCGTTGCGAGGTTCTGAACAGCAAAGTAAACACGGGCGTTCTGAATCATCAGTTTCTTAACGAAGTCACGAGGCAGGGTGTAACCAATCTGAAGATTCGAAATCTTCAAGAAGTTACCGTTCTCAATCCAAGCGTCACTGATACGGCTGTTCTTATTGTCGTCAAGACGGGTCAGACGAGCCATCGTGCCACCAGGATTCTGTTCGCTCCACATAGCAGCGTAACTGTCCTTCAACAGAGCAGGTGTCCAAGAGTCATCAGATGGATTCATGATGCTCATACGCATCTTAGAGTATGACAGGATGTCCATGCCGAACACACCATGAGTATAGATGCTGAAGTCCCAGTTCTTATAAGAAGCGCTGATGTTCAAACCATAGTTGAATGAAGGCAGACCGTTTCCAAGAATAACACGGTCAGCATCGTTCAAAGTTCCGTTTTTGTCGGTATCAACGAAGAGGTAGTCACCCATCTTTGCTTTATCTTGTCCCTGAGCTTTGGCTTTAGCCAGCATTTCATCATTGGTGATAACGCCTTCAACACGATAACCATAATAAGAACCTACGGCCTCGCCCTCGCGGCAGATTGAGTGGTCGTTCCAAACGAAACCAGTACCACTGATTGCACCGATGTTTGAACCGTCAATATCGTCAGCAGAGTAAGTGCTGTTACCGCCGGCACAGGTTGAGGTATAGTCAACACCCATCTTCTTGATTTCGTTTTTCAGCGTAGAACCGTTGAAGGCAACGTTGATAGTCCAGTCCTTGTTGAGGCGCTTGTTATAGTTCACAGAGAACTCGAAACCGTAGTTGTTAATCTGACCGAAGTTGGTGTAGATAGAAGAGTAACCTGCAGAAGGACGAATCTGACGCTCCAACAGCAAGTCTTTAGTCTTACGTACAAAGTAATCCAAAGTAACATTCAGGTCGCCGTTCAGGAAACCGAGATCAAGACCGAAGTTCAACTGCTCGTTGGTCTCCCACTTCAGATTGTTATCAACCAGAGGAGCATAAGCACCTATATAACGATTGAAACTACCTGTGGTACCACCACCTTGTCCTTCTTTGTAGAACTGGTAAGTAGTTTCAGCTGTAGCAAGAGCGTAGTCTGCACGCCCTGCAATATTACCAGCATTACCTGTCTGACCCCAACCAATGCGCAACTTAGCGTTGTTGAGCCATTTAACATTCTTCATGAATGGCTCCTCAGAGATACGCCATGCACCGGCTACTGATGGGAAGGTTCCCCAACGGTTCTTGGAACCAAAGTTTGAAGAACCGTCACGACGTAAGGTAGTTGTCAGAATGTAACGGTCGAAGAGGCTGTAAACCAGACGTCCATAGTAAGAAATGGTCTTCACCTCAGCGTTGAAGCCACCGTTACCGTTAATAGATTCCTTATCTTCGGTTAGAGAAATCAGACGGTTGGTTGCAAATGGGAAGGAATGCGCACTGGCACTTACCCAAGAACCTTCGTATTTGCTGACGGTATTACCAATCATGAAAGTCAGGTTGTGGAAGTCTGTGTTCCAGTTATAGGTCAGATAAGTTTCGATGCTCTTGGAGAGCCCTTTGCTATGGCCAAGACCGAAACTGTAGTACTGCTTATCTCGACCTTCATAGTTTACCGCAGTCATCTTTCCGCCAACATTGTTGTAGCGCTTGTACATACCAGAGAACTCATCGTTATCAGAGTTTGTCTGTGTCCATGAAGCGATAGAGTGCAAGTTCAACTTGTGCTCCTTCAACTTCAACAGAGTGATGTCAATGTATGGGTTGATAGAGATACGGGAGTTACGAGTCTCACGGCCGATTTCCATCTGAGAAGCGTAAGGGTTCTGAGCACCGGCTGTCATACCTTCCCAACCGTCAGGTGTTGGAGCTTTACTAGCACCATAGGTGCCATCGGGATTTACTACATTCACCTTGATGTGCTCACCAGTCGCATCATCAATATAATCCAGTGACGGAGCCATCTGAGCGATATCACGCTGTGAAGACAGGTTGGCATTGTTACCCAAACCGATGTTATTACCTTTAACAGTAGAATACATGTAATTGATGTCACCACCGAACTCAATGTAGTCGTTCACCTTTGATTTCACACCGGCACGGGCGGTCAGACGGTCATAATTGGTATTGACAATGATACCTTTATTATTGAGGTATCCGATTGAGAAGTTGTACTGGGTCTTGTCTGTACCACCACTGGCAGAGATACCATACTGCTGGCGGAAACCAGTGCGATACATCTGGTCCTGCCAGTCTATATAGTTGCGCTTGCCATCATAAGCCTCAGCCCATATCTGGTTGTTCAAAGTTGCACCGTCATTGGCTTTTGACTCACGGATAGAGCGAGCATACTCATCGCCCTGCAGGGTATTAAGCTTCCAAGGCAATGTTTGAATGCCGAAGTCGGCAGAAATGTTGATGTTCATCTTACCCTTCTGACCGTGCTTGGTAGTAATCATGATGACACCGTTGGCACCTGCAGAACCATAAATAGCGGTAGCAGAGGCATCTTTCAGAATCTCAATGCTCTCGATGTCTGAGGGGTTTACGAAATCGGCATTGTTACCAACCTGCACACCGTCCACAACATACAGCGGCTGGGCGTCACCATTGATGGTACCAATACCACGGATACGGATGGCTGACTTGGTTCCAGGAGCACCGTCCTGATTGGTTACCATCACACCGGCAGCAGCACCTTGCAGGGCCTGAGCGATGTTAACGGGAACCTTGCGTTCCATCTGCTCCTTGTTGATTGTTGCAACAGATCCGGAGATGTCGCTCTTCTTCATCGTACCGTAACCGATAACAACCACGTCGTTCAGTGTGGTGTTGTCTTCCTTAAGAGTAATGTTAATGGTTGAACGTCCGCCTACGTTTACGGTCTGGGTTACATAACCCACGTAGGAGAAACTCAAGGTAGCGTTGGAGGCAGCTTTTACGCTGTAATTACCGTCGAAATCGGTAATAGCACCTTCATTACTTCCTTGCACTTTGACGGTGGCGCCGATAACGGGTTCGCCAGCTTCGTCACTTACAATTCCCTTCACAATGCTTTGAGCCAAAGCTCCCATTGGGAACAAACAAAGCAGGAATAGAAGAACTAATGGCTTTTGGATTGAATTAATTTTTCGATTCATACCTTAGTGATTTAAAGATAATTATATAAATAGACTTAAGTATTTTTCTTAGACGTTGTATATTTACGTTGTAAAAATAAGTTAGTTGGGGTATTGCCCCGTCCACGCCAAGCCCCTGGGACCCGCAATGGTGATGTATTCCTTTCTCTTATGGCATAGTTTTTAGTTGTTATTATAAAGTTTTGTTAATAGACATTTCGACAATCACCGCATATTTGCAGTTTCTGGATGCAAAACTAATGAATTTTTGCTAATTGACATTAAAAACTATTGCTATTTTTGCGAAAATTTTTAATATTTTTGGTTCGTTTACATTCATTAACGTAAACGTTTGCAAGGCGAAGTGAGTGTAAAACGGACATTATCAGATTTTTAGCCCTGTTTTCATTCCACTTTATCCCCATTGTAGTAAAAATTTGTATGTGTCCATTTTCCGAGTACATAATCCAGCGTCTTCTTTTTTTATAGCCTCCTTCGCTTTATCCAAGGTTTACCTTCTGTCTATCCTCCATTTTTGTTCGATTGAACACCGTTTCATGTTCGTTTGATGTCCGTTTAGAAATCGAACAACAAACGGACAGCAATCGAACAACAAACGGACAACAGATGGCAATAGGTCGAAAGAAAACCGAAGGGGATGCTTTCTTTGTACTTCTGCGCGCGCGAACCTTATTATCAGATATCAATTACTAGTGTATCTTAGCGGAATAATTGAGCAAATACACAATCTAACTTATAAATTTGATGTACAATTGAGTTTATCGTTCGTTTGAGCCATTCACTATGTCAAATTACTGCAAAAATTCACAGGACAATGAGGAATAAATTTGGCTATTGGCTGTTAGCCATTGCGTGTTGGCTGTTGACAGCTTGTTCTTCCAAGCCGAAGGATGTGACTATGGCAACCGAGCAGCCTGCTATCTATCCTGACTACGTCGGGGTGACCGTTCCTGAGGTAAAATAAAAAATCAAAACAAATTTGGTTATTATCAATATTATTTCTATCTTTGCAAGCGAAAGCAAAGATAAGATGAGACGTCTACTAACCATAACCGCACTACTACTCACTTTGACTTTGCAAGCACAAGTGGGTAAATTGTATGATGCCGACAAACAATTGTCGAGCAGTTTTACCAGTCAGGTCTATCAAGACCGTGACGGCTTTATTTGGGTAGCTACCCGTAACGGATTGAACAAGTATGACGGCTACCAATTTCAGGTTATCAAGAAAGAAGCCACTGTCCACCAGGGCATGGCCAGCAACTATGTGAACTGTATTCTGCAGGACCGCAACGGACTGTTCTATATCGGTATGTATGGAGCCCTGCAATCGTACAACAACTACCAGTTCAAGGACATCAAGGTACACGACCTGCAGGGGCATGTGCTCCCACCCTACGTCACCTGTCTGTGGGAACGCCAGAACGGTGATATCATGATTGGAACTTCCGGACACGGTCTGTTGCGACTGACTGACAAAGAGAATGCCCACCAAGTCGGTGGACCGTTGAAGGACCTCATCGGCGTTCATAAAATGATAGAAGACAGCAGACAACGCATGTGGCTGGTGACGGAAGAACGAGGTCTCGTCTGCTATGACGGCAATAAAAGCACCCGCTATTTTGAAGACGAGTCATTCCATAGCCATCTGCGTAGTGTCTGTGAGGGCTTAGACGGCAAAATCTATGTCGGTACATCGCATAGCGGTCTCTTTGTACAAACCGAGGACGGGCATTTCGAACACGTACCTGTTACGGGCAATGTATCTATTGTTGAAATCTACCGCAACAGTAAAGGTGAACTGCTATTAGGTTATGACGGCAAGGGAGTGGGCGTCTTCAATCCGAAGACAGGCGTATTGCAAGACAATCCCTATGACTGTCAGGAAATCAATCTGTCAAAAAGTAAATGCTATAGTATCGTAGAAGACAAGACTGGCAATGTCTGGCTGGGACTCTTACAAAAGGGTGTATATATGCAACCTCGCTCAGAGAACACTTTCAGATATATGGGCTATAAACTGGGAGCTTTGAACAGTATCGGTGAGGCTTGTATCTCCAGTGTTTTTGCCGACAGCAAAGGATGGGCATGGTTAGGCACAGATAAAGACGGGCTCTATTGTTTTGACGACAAGCATCACTTGGTGCATCACTACAAAGAAAATTTCCCCAGTACCATCCTTTCTATCACTGAAGACCATCAGGGACGCATCTGGATTGGAACATTCCGCGAAGGGTGCGGCTGGATTGACGCTAAGAGCAAGACATTCCACCGTCAGCATCTGCCACAAGGTGACGACACCAGTGTGTTTGGAATGGGCTGCGACCCGCAGGGTAATCTTTGGCTTGCCACCATGGGCGATGGACTTCTGAAGCTCAACCCGCTAACGGGTGAACAGAAAGCCTATACAGCCAAAGAAAATTCAGATACTGACCGCAAGGTCAATCATCTGGTAAACAATTACATTTCCGGCATGTCCATCTCGCCAGATGGCAAACGCGTATATGCAGCTACCACGATGGGTATCTGCTGCATGGACATTGCCACAGAAAATTGGACTAACACTTTCGGAGGTGTGAATACGCTGAATTACGGTACTGCCGTCAGAGAAGCCAAGGAAAGAGACCATAAGGTGTGGATTGGAACCAATGACGGCCTCTATTGCTATGACATAACTAATAAGAATCTGGAACATATCACTTCAGATAAAGGATTAGCTCACAACGGTATTGCCGCTATAGAGTTTGACAAAGAAGGAACGTTATGGGTAGGCACTGACGACGGACTCTACCATTATAATCCCAAGACGCGCCTCACACAAAGTTTCTTCGTGGACAATGGCTTGCAGAGCAACGAGTTCAGCGATGGCGCTGCATGCTTCTCGCCACAGGGCAATATCCTGATGGGCGGTGTAGGCGGTATCACTTGGTTCAACCCCTCCACCATCAAACAGAGCGAGTGGAAGGCCAGTGTAAAACTCACTGCTTTTTCTATTAATGGCGAACGGGTGACTCCCCAAACCAAATCCGGCTGGTATCATGTGACCGACACAACCGTCATAGCCTCTGATAAGTTCGTACTGAGCTATAGCGACAACTCGTTTGCCATACAAATGTCAACACTCACTTACGACAATCCCGAACATATTTATTACAGCTATCGCATCAACAACGAGGAATGGGTGCAGCTGCAACCTGGTGTCAACGAGATTACTTTCAGCCACATGTCGCCAGGTAAATACGATTTCTGCGTGGTAGCCCATCTCAACAATCAGGTGACGGAGGAACGTTGCTTTACCGTATTGATTCATGCGCCTTGGTACCGTACCATCTGGGCTTATCTCATCTATCTGTTAATAACAGCTCTGGCAGTATGGAAATACCTGCAATACCGCCGTCATCAGGAACAGAACCATCTGCGACTCCAGGAGCATATCCATGCTGAAGAGATGGGGGAAGCCAAATTGCGTTTCTTCATGAATATCAGTCATGAGATACGAACACCTATGACACTGATTGTATCTCCGCTGCTCACACTCATGAAACAGGATGATGACCCGCATCGTCGGAGCATTTACGAGACAATCCGTCGCAATGCCGAACGTATTCTGGGACTGATCAACCAGATGATGGACCTGCGTAAGATTGACAAAGGTCAGATGCAAATGCGAATGTGTGAAACCGATCTCATCAACTTCGTAGGCGATATTCACACCCTGTTTACTCAACAGGCCAAGTCGAAGAATATCCAATTCAGTTATGAGCACGATACCCAAATGCTGCCCGTATGGATTGACCGTGATAACTTCGACAAGGTAATAGTAAACATCCTGTCGAATGCCTTTAAATTCACACCCACAGGTGGTACTATCCGTATCCGCATTACGCACGACGAGAAACAAGCGACTATCAGTGTCTATGATAATGGCGAGAAGATTCCTGAGGACAAGTTGGAGCGCATCTTCGAGCGTTTCTATCAGGCACCTTCCAGCATCAATGACCGCAATATGGGTACGGGTATCGGGCTCGACTTGACCCGCTCGCTGGTGGAACTGCATCATGGAACGATTACTGCCCATAACAATGCAGACGGACAAGGTTGTGAATTTATCGTTACCATTCCATTGGGTAACGAACATCTGAAACCTGAGGAAATGTTGACTGAAAAACAGACGGTGGCCCATTCCACCAGTCTCTTTGATGAAGAAATGGCAATCGGTGTGCCCGACGAAATAGAACGTCCTAAGAGCAACCAGCAACAACTGATTGTCATAGCGGAAGACGACAGTGAGATTCGCGATTATCTCATTCAGGAACTGTCAGCCGACTATAAGGTGATAGGTTGTGAGAACGGTAAGGTGGCACTAACCGAGATCTTGAAGAATACGCCCGACCTGTTGATATCGGACATCATGATGCCTGAGATGGATGGCAACACACTCTGCTCAAAAGTGAAGACCAACCCTTTGACCAGTCACGTACCCGTCATTCTGCTAACTGCCAAGAACCGTGATGAAGACCAACTGGAAGGTTTGGAGACGGGTGCCGATGCCTATATCGTGAAACCCTTCAACATGGACATTCTGCGCCGAACCATCATCAATCTTATCCACACCCACCGCATGTTGCGCCTGAAATACGGCAGGAATGACATTCTGGAGCAAAAGGTGGATGACGTACAGGTAAAATCGCCCGATGATAAACTCATGGAGCGTGTGATGCTGGTTATCAACAAGAACATCAGCAATGCCGAACTGAGTGTAGATTATATTGCGGAACAAGTGGGCATCAGTCGTGTACACCTGCACCGGAAGATGAAAGAGATTACCGGACAGACTCCGCACGACTTCATCCGTAACATCCGCCTGAAACAGGCTGCCAATCTACTGGCCAGCCAAAATATGAATATCACTGAAGTGATGTATGCCTGCGGTTTTAACAACCTTGGCTCCTTCTCTACTATCTTCAAGAAATTCTATGGTATGTCGCCACGAGAATATATGAACGAACAAAACGCAAAAAATGTAGAATAACATGAAACGGATATTTTTTTTAGGAATCCTTGCATGGCAATTAATTGGTATGAAAGCAGCTGTTAAAATTGACAAGATTGAACCGACCGACTGGTATGTGGGCATGAAAAACCCACAAGTGCAGTTGATGCTTTACGGTAAAGAGGTAGCATCTGTCGAAGAGGTTACTACCGACTATCCTGGCGTACGGGTTGACAGTGTGGTACACCTTGATTCTCCCAATTACCTTTTGGTTTATCTGAACCTGCAAGATGCTAAACCTGGAGAAATGACACTTAAGTTGAAAGCTAAAAGCCAACAGCTAAAAGCCAAATACACCTTAAAACAACGCGAGAAAAAAGGCAGTGAACGGATGGGATTTACCAATGCCGACGTGCTGTACATGCTGATGCCCGACCGCTTTGCTCAAGGGTCACATCATCCTCAACAGGTGAAAGGCCTCAATAGCTATAAGGAAGATCGCACCCAACCGTCACTGCGTCATGGCGGAGATTTAGAGGGAATCCGCGAGCACCTCGATTATTTTAAAGACTTAGGAGTGACTGCCCTGTGGTTCACACCCGTATTGGAAAACAACTCACCTGACAATCGCAATGGCTATAGCACCTACCACGGCTATGCCACCACCAACTATTATCGTGTAGATCCCCGTTTCGGCAGCAATGCCGACTATAGAAAACTGGCCGATGAAGCGCATGCCAAAGGACTGAAAATCGTCATGGACATGATATTCAACCACTGCGGTTTTGAACATCCATGGGTAGCTGATATGCCCAGTAAAGACTGGTTCAATGCACCAGAATGGTTGAAAGAGTCGAATGGCACATCAGACCCTACCAAGAGCTATCTCCAGACCAGTTATAAACTGACGCCTGTGGTTGACCCGTATGCCTCTAAGATTGATCTCCACGAAACAGTTGACGGATGGTTCGTACCTACCATGCCCGATCTGAACCAACGTAACCCTCACGTGATGACCTATCTGATTCAGAACTCTATCTGGTGGATTGAGACAGTAGGCATCGACGGTATCCGCATGGACACCTATCCCTATGCCGATGCGAAGGGAATGGCGCGTTGGATGAAGGAACTCGATGAGGAATACCCTCACTTTAACACCGTAGGTGAGACATGGGTGACAGAACCTGCCTATACTGCCACTTGGCAGAAAGACAGCAAACTGAATAAGGAGAACAGTTATCTGAAAACCGTCATGGACTTCTCGTTCTACGACAAGATTAATCAGGCAAAGCATGAGGAGACCGACCCGTGGTGGAGTGGGCTCAACCGCATCTACAACTCGTTTGTGTATGACTACCTATACCCCAACCCATCATCAGTGATGGCTTTCATCGACAATCATGACACAGACCGTTTTCTGGGTAACGGTCACGATACGCTGGCACTGAAACAGGCACTGGCTTTATTGCTGACAGTCAACCGCATTCCCCAAATCTATTACGGTACGGAGATTCTGATGAATGGTACCAAGGAGGTGACTGACGGAAACGTGCGTAAGGATTTCCCAGGTGGATTCCCTGGTGACCAGCATAACGCCTTTACCAAGGAAGGACGAACTAAGGCAGAGCAGGCGATGTTTCAATGGACCAGCCGTCTGCTTCACTGGCGACAGGGGAATGAAGTAATCACCAAGGGACGTCAGACTCAATTCATCCCCTTCAACGGTATCTACGTTATTGCCCGCCAGTATAAGGGACGTACAGTTCTGACCATCCTCAACGGTACCAGCAAGGAAGCTACGCTCGACGTGAAGCGCTATGCCGAAGTGATTGGTGATACAAAACGGGCTAAAGACGTACTGACAGGTCGTTATTACGACCTCTCACAAGACATGAAACTACGTCCACGCCAGTCGCTTGTTCTCGATTATTAAGTATTAATCAAACTTAAAACGTATATTAGAAGGTGGCAGTTTTCAAAAAAATTGCTACCTTTGCATTTACGAATATTACTAAAACAAATAAAAGTTAGTTTTATGGCAAACATTTTTTCATTAGAGGGCAAGAATGCCTGGATTACTGGAGCTGCTTACGGTATCGGTTTCAGTATCGCACAGGCCTTTGTTGAGGCTGGTGCCAAAACCATTATTTTCAACGTGCGTGGTGAGGAAGCTTTGCAGAAAGCATTAGCCAGCTACCGCGAGGCAGGTATTACCAATGTTAAAGGCTATGTCTGCGATGTAACCGACGAGGTAGCTGTCAAAGCTTTGGTTGACAAAATCCATCAGGAAGTTGGTCAGATTGATATCCTTGTCAACAATGCCGGTATCATCAAGCGCATCCCCATGCATGAGATGAAACGCTCAGAATTCCAACAGGTCATTGATATCGACCTTGTGGGTCCATACATCTGTGCTGCAGCTGTTGTTCCTGAGATGATGGAGCGCCGTGAAGGCAAGATTATCAATATCTGCTCGATGATGTCTGAATTGGGACGTGAAACTGTCAGTGCCTATGCTGCTGCCAAAGGCGGTCTGAAGATGCTGACCCGTAACATCTGTTCAGAGTATGGCGGATACAACATCCAGTGTAATGCCATTGGTCCGGGTTATATCGCTACCCCACAGACAGCACCTCTGCGTGAGCGTCAGCCGGACGGCAGCCGTCATCCATTTGACTCATTCATCTGTGCCAAGACCCCGGCAGGCCGTTGGCTTAATCCAGAAGAGCTGGGCGGTCCAGCAGTATTCCTGGCCTCTCATGCTTCCGATGCCGTGAATGGTCACATCCTTTATGTAGATGGTGGTATCCTTGCCTACATTGGAAAACAGCCCTGATGTCAGACGTATTGAAGAATCTCACCGAAGTGTTCGATATTAAAAAGTCGGTCGTGAGGATATTCGTCCGACTTCTCTAATGCCCATACCACATGGTAAGGGATATGAATGGCCCATGCACCGCAGTTAAGGGCTGGTACGATATCACTACGGAAGGAATTACCCACCATCAGCGTCTGTTCCGGAGCGACACTCAAGTTTTCACATAGTTGGCGATATTCTGTTTCAGTCTTATTTGAGACGGTCTCCATGTAGGAAAAATACTCCTCCAAGCCAGACCGTCTCAATTTGTCTTCCTGATCCATCAGTTCACCTTTCGTAAATACCACCAATCGGTAACGGCGCGTCTGCGACAACAATTCGAGTGTCTCCCGCACTTCAGGCAGCGGAGTAGTTGGGAAGCGCAACAGTTCTTTACCCATATCAATCAGTTGCATTACATCTTGCCCCGACAATTGTCCATTGGTAACACGAACAGCATTCTCTATTAACGACAGTGTGAAAGCTTTGGTGCCATAACCCGTCAGAGGCAGGTTTCGGTGTTCGGTAGCAAAAAGACCCTCACTCACCTCGCGGGCAGTAGCCCATGGACTGAGCAACTGACAGCATCGACGTTCCACCTCGTCAAACCATGACTGGCAATCCCATAGGGTGTCGTCTGCATCAAACGCAATTACCTTGATTTCTTTCTGTAGTGCCATAGTTCAAACGAATTGATGATATTCTGCCAAAGTACGTAGCAACCTGCTCCGATAGATGAAACGGGATTCAGATACATATAGGCCACCCAGATACTCAATGCGGTATTCTTCTGGAAGAGCGCTTGCCCGCTATTAATTTCTTCGCCTAACAATCTGCCTATGCCCCTTCCAATACCGAACTGTACCCAACAAAGCAAGAAAGTGCCCAACGCAATCATGAGCAACAAAATGATGGATGCCGAACTGTGTACGATATTCTTCACCGTAATACCTGTAGTAATGGAGAGCGAAACTGCCCAACAGTAGAAACTCAGATTGGGCATAGCGGCAATTCGCGCGCAAACACCCTTCACATAATGCTGCATGATCCAGCCTAATACCAAAGGTAGAAGTAACACGTACGAAACCTTCTCCAGAATAATCAGAAAAGCTTCCAAGAAAGCAACATTTGCGGTAGGTTCCAATATGGGAAATACTACAGGAATCAGTAATGCAGAAGCCAGCGATGAGATGAGGGTATAAGTTGTCATGGTAGATATATTACCCCCCAGTTTGCCCACAACCACTGGCGCAGCTGAAGCCGATGGACCTATAATACAGGTCAGCAAGGCTTCCCAGAAAAGTTTGGATGTTGATTGTCGGAACGTAAGGATAACGCCCACAACAACTGCCACCAACAGCAATTGAGCTATTAATATGCCAGTATGCCAGCGATGGGGACGCATCTGATGAAAGTCCACCTTACAGAAAGTGACAAACAACGTCATAAATACGGTGACAGGGAAGAGCACATCAAAGATAGGGCTCAACGCGCTACCAACCTCATCAAGAGCAGGAACATAATAGAAAAGCAGATAGCATACAGTACCCGTAGCAATCGCAACAGGCAGTGTCCAATCCTTCAAAAACCTTATTATTCCCATAATCAGCTGCAAAAGTACGACATTTTCGTTGAAGCCACAAGAAAAAGAGAATATTATTTCGGAACCATTAAACTTTTAAGTTGGCTCATCGTCAAATGAATTATATGAAAAGAAATATAGTATTTACCTTATTTATAATAATAAGTACGATTGCAGCCTTTGCACAAGGCTCAGTAAGGGGAAAGGTCTTAGATAAGCAAACCGATGAACCGATGGAGTTTGTTAATGTAGTAGTAGAGACACCGGCTGGGAAACTGGTGAAAGGAGCTATTACAGATGTTGACGGACGATTTAACATCACAGGACTCAATGACGGCTCGTATCAGTTGCAAGTCACCTTTGTCGGCTACAAGACCTTAACCCGAAAATTCACCCTCTCTTCCCAAAAGAAGCAAGAGCACTTTAAAGCTTTATACATGTCAGAGGATGCCAAGGTTCTGGGCGAAGTACAGGTTACAGGTCAACGCTCACAGATGAAATTGGAGGTTGATCGCAAGGTTTTCTCTGTCGACCAGATATTGGCTGCGGCAGGCGGTTCAGCCAGCGACCTATTGGAGAACATTCCCAGTGTGGAAGTGACTACCGACGGTGAGATTTCGCTCCGAGGAAATTCAAGTGTAGAAGTATGGATCAATGGTAAAGCCAGTGGATTGACTACCGACAACCGTGCTGAGATTCTGCAACAGATTCCTGCTGAGAGTATTGAGCGCATTGAGGTGATTGACAATCCTTCTGCCAAATATTCCCCCGAGGGTTCTGCTGGCATCATCAATATCGTACTGAAACGCGATCGCAAGGCTGGTTATTACGGTTCACTACGTGCTGGTGCTAATATCTACGGCGGATGGAACACGAGTGGCAACATCAATTACTCCAGTGGCGTACTCGATGCTTATGCCAATGTGGGGTTCCGCCAGCGCAAGAACCAAGGAGGCAGCGAGAGCGACCAGCACTACAAGCAGACCAATCAGTATCAGCGCTATAATAGCGAGAGCAAAAACAGGGGACATAACCTCTTTACCCGTATGGGGCTTACTTGGCATTTTACCAAGAAGGACGACCTCTCCATCGGCGGCATGATGATGCACGGCAAAGGACATAATAGCAGCACTACGCCCTATCATTACGGCACTATCGGTGCTGCAGAAGACACCTACCTGATGTTCCGACAGAACAATGGCGATGGTGATATGCACTTCTATCATGCTGATATGGGCTACGAGCACCGGTGGAGCGACACCCATAAACTGACGGCTAATGTGGAGTTCAATCGCTGGATGAGCGACAACGACAATGTCTATCGGGATAGCACTTCGTTTGTTGCGACCAAATCGCAACCCACAGTGTACAGTTACCAGTTGCGCCCCATGCATGTTCGCAACCGGTCATGGGAGGTGAAACTCGACTATGAGAACCAGATTACCAAGGACTTCAAACTGGAGGCTGGCTATAACGGTCGCTTCTCGCATGAGAACACACCGCAGGAATCATGGTTTGCCAACAACTGGGAAGGTAATAACCAAGTGGAGGACGAACTTTATTATAACCGTTTCATCTATTCCATGGACACCCATGCCCTCTATGCAACCCTTAACGCCAAGGTGGGAAAACTGGGTATCATGGCTGGTTTACGAGGTGAATACTGGAAGGTGAATACCGAGAGTTATGACTACGCCCAGGAACATGGGACGGCAACCAAGGACGAACCTTATAAAAAGGATTTCTTCAAGCTCTTCCCATCACTCTTTCTAAACTATTCATTGACAGAAACGGCTCAGTTACAACTCAACTACACCTATCGCCTGCGTCGTCCATGGGGCGGACAGCTTAATTCCTTCCGCAACACCAGCGATGCTTCGATGGTGTCGTTCGGTAATCCAGAACTGACACCGGAATACACCCATGCCATATCGCTTAATTTCCTGAAGACATGGGAGCAACACACACTGAGTATTTCTACTTACTACCGTCCTACGACTGATGTCATGCAGCGTATTCGCTATCAGAACGCAGACGATGGTATGATGTATATGACCACGATGAACCTCACCAAACGTCAGAGTCTGGGTGTAGAGATTATCGGGAAAAATAAACTGTGGCGCATTCTCGACCTGACCACTACCGTTAATGGATATTGGAACAAACTGGATGGGTTTACCTATGTCATAGACGGACAGACAGTAACGGGTGAGGGTGACAACAGTTTCTCATGGGACGCCCGTATGTTAGCCTCCCTCATCCTGCCCTACGACATTTCCGTGCAGTTGACAGGTAACTACCGTTCCCGTGGTGTCATCACACAGGGTTATCGCAAGCCAAACGCTTCGCTCGACCTGGGTATCCGCAAGAACTTCTTCAACAAGAAATTCTCCGTAGCCTTCAACTGGCGCGACGTGTTCAATACCCGCAAGTGGCAGAACTATACAGAGAGTGAAACCTTCTGGCGCTACCAGAAGAACTGGCGTGACCCGATGGTCAACATTCAGGTCACATGGAACTTCGGAAACATGAACAACCAGAAGCGATTCAATCGCGAGGAACTGCAACCAGGCAATGAGCAACAGCAGCAAGAACAGCCACAGCAAAACCAAGGATACCAGCAGTCTGGTGGAGAGGATTAAAAGAAAAGCCAAAGAAAATTGATTTTTTCTTTGGCTTTTTTCATACAATTTCGTACCTTTGCAGCTGAATTATCAAGGGGTGCCGTCGGTTTGACGGCTGAGATGATACCCTCTAAACCTGATGCGGGCAATACCGACGTAGGGATGATAGAGCAAAAATCAACAACAGAGAGCCCCTTTATTTTTATGAATTTAAAATTAAAGGAAAAGAAAAGATGAAAAGATTGTTTCTTTTAGGTCTGCTGGGCATGACAATGAACATGCAGGCAGCAGAAGTGGACACACTGAAGAGTGTGGAGTTACAAAACGTACAGGTAGTGTCTACACGTGCGACAAAGAAAACACCTGTCGCATTTGTTAACATGGACAAAGAACAGTTGAAGGCCGTCAACTATGGTCAGGATGTTCCTTACCTGCTGTCACTGACTCCTTCTGTAACTATGACGAGTGACGCTGGTAACGGTATCGGCTATACCTCGATCCGTGTGCGTGGAACAGACCCTACCCGTATCAACATCACAGCCAACGGAATCCCGATGAATGATGCCGAGAGTGCAGGACTTTACTGGGTGAATATGGGTGATTTCGCCAGCAGTGTACAGTCCATGCAGATACAACGCGGTGTGGGTACCTCTACCAATGGTGCCGGTGCCTTCGGTGCTACCATCAACATGCAGACCGAGAATATCGGAATCAATCCGTTTATCGGTGTTGACCTGAGTGCTGGTTCTTACTATAGCCATAAAGAGACACTGCGCTTCGGAACAGGTTTGCTGGGTGGTCACTGGGGCATTCAGGGACGCTTGTCAAACATCGGTTCGAAGGGCTATCTGGACCGTGCATCCACCAAGCTGAACAGCTATTTCCTGCAGGCAGGATGGTTTGGCGACAACACGGTGGTGAAGTTCATCACATGGAATGGTATCGAGGAGACATACCATGCTTGGAACTACACATCGAAATACGAGCAATCGCTCTATGGTCGTACCTATAACTCGTGTGGTGAATACTACGACGAACAGGGTAACCGTCACTATTATGACGATCAGACAGACAACTACCACCAACAGAACTACCAACTCATCTGGAACCAGCGCCTCACGAATGAGCTGAAGTTGAATGCTGCCCTACACTACACCAAAGGTCACGGCTACTATAATGAATACAAAACGAACCGTTCCCTCTTCGAATATGATTTGGATAAGACTATGACATGGGCAGAGAGCGACCTGATACGCAAGAAGACGATGGACAACGACTTCTACGGAGTCGTAGCGTCGCTGACCTATGATAACAAGAAAAACCTGCAGGCCATCATAGGTGGAGGATGGAACAAATATGATGGCGACCATTACGGACTCATTCCCTGGGTGAAGAAACCCGTGGACGAGCTGATGCCTGACCACCGCTACTATGACAATAATACGAAGAAGACTGACTTCAACATTTATGGTAAAGTAATCTACGACCTGCTACCTGGCCTGAATGCCTTCATAGACCTGCAGTACCGCCATATAGGCATCAAGATGAACGGTCCGACGGACGAGATAGACTGGACAACGAATAAACGTATTGTCTATGACATCCAAAAGTCGTACGACTTCTTCAACCCGAAGTTCGGACTGAACTACGACATCACACAGAACCATAAGGTTTATGCTTCGTATGCCATTGCCCATAAGGAACCGACCCGTAACAATTTTGAGAACAACAATAATGCCGGACTCGAAATGCCTAAGGCAGAAAGACTGAACGACCTGGAGGCAGGCTATAAGTTCCAGTCAAAGCTTTTCTCTGCGGGAGTCAATCTTTACTGGATGAACTACAAGGACCAGTTTGTGCTGACAGGCGAGATTGACAAGATTGGTGAGGCTATCACCAGAAATATGCCCAAAAGCTACCGCATCGGCGTGGAACTGGAAGCTGCATGGAAACCAGTTGACTGGTTCCGCTGGGATGCTAATGCCACCCTTTCAAAAAACCGTGTGAAGGACATCACTGTCCAACTGACAGACGGCAGTGTGGCAGACCTGGGCACTCAGCCACTGGCATTCTCACCCGATTTCTTGTTAAACAACGTCCTGACTTTCTCCTACTGCGGTTTCAAGGCTGCTGTACAGAGCCAATATGTCAGCGACCAGTATCTTACCAACACCGGTTTCAAGAGCTATCAGACGCTGGATGACAACGGCAAACCGGTTGATGTGGGGATGATGTTAGAAGGACACTTCAACACAAATCTCGACTTGTCCTACAACTTCCGCCTTCCCAAGATGGGGATAAAGGATGCCACCATCGGTGTGACCCTCTATAACCTTTTCTCGGCAAAATACGACAATAACGGATGGGCTGCACCCGCCTATACCAAGGAGAATGGCAAGGTGATAGCCACTGGTTGGAGTGAGTCCGACCAGTATGAGGCAGGTTTCGCCCCCTCAGCACCGTTTAACTTCATGGCTCATTTATCTGTGAATTTCTAGACCCTCTCTAACTCCCCCTGTTGAGGGGAATACATTGAAATTATGTTCGACTGGTTAGACATACTCACAACGATACTCGGGCTGATATATATCTGGCTCGAGTATCGGGCCAGCATCTGGCTATGGCTGGTGGGAGTTGTGATGCCAGCCCTTGATATTGTACTCTATTGGAAGCACGGACTCTATGGCGACTCGGGTATGGCGTGCTATTATACCCTGGCTGCCATCTATGGTTTTATAGCATGGAAATGGGGAACAACAGAAAAGAAAGAGTTGCCCATCACTCATATGCCCATGAAAAACTATTTACCAGCTGCTATTTTCTTCTTCGCTGCATGGGCTGTCACCTATTATATACTGATTACGTGGACGAACTCCACCGTGCCCCTACTCGACGCCTTTACTAATGCCCTCTCGTTTGTGGGGCTATGGGCACTGGCTCGTAAATACATCGAGCAATGGTTCTTCTGGATTGTGGTGGATGTAGTTTGCTGCATACTTTATATACAAAAAGACATTCCTTTTAAAGCAGGACTTTACGGACTTTATGTCATCATTGCTATAGCTGGATATTTCAAATGGAAAAAAATTTCGACGCAGTTATCTTAGCCAACGGGGATTTCCCAACTCACGAGATTCCCCTGAAGGTGCTGCATGCGGCAAAACATGTCGTATGCTGCGATGGTGCTATTGCCGATTATCCAAAAGCGGATGTGGTGATAGGCGACGGCGACTCGGTGCCTCAGGAATACCACGACAGACTGATACAAGTGGATGAGCAGGAGGATAATGACCTGACTAAAGCCACCCGCTATTGCTTAGCACAAGGCTGGCGGAAAATTGCATATCTTGGATGCACAGGGAAACGGGAGGACCATACCCTCGGCAATATCTCACTGCTGATGCGCTATTTCAGGGAATATCATGTGAGAGGGGTGATGTACACAGACCATGGCTACTTCATAGCAGCGCAAGGGGACAACACGTTCGATGTGCAGGCAGGCCAACAGGTCAGCATCTTCAATTTCGGATGTACTGAATTATCATCCGAAGGACTGAAATGGCAGTGTTATCCCACCACAGAATGGTGGCAGGGCACTCTGAACGAGGCATTGGGAAATTCCTTCACCATCCACGCCAACGGGTATTATCTGATATTCATAAGCCGTAAGGAATATATTTGCCAATAAATTTGCATTTTCTCGCATTTATTACTACCTTTGTGCCATTGAATTGAAAGAATATGAAAAGAAAACTAATGTTACTGGTTGGTGCTATGGCACTGCTGACTTCGTGTGGCGGAGGACTGAAATCGCTTTCTGCCGATAATTTCAAGGTGAATCCTAATCCTTTGGAAACTGAGGGTGGACAGGTACAGGCTACTATCAACGGCATGTTTCCTGAACAATACATGAACCGCAAGGCTGTAGTGACCGTCATACCAGAACTACGATACACAAAAAATGGTGTGCAGCAAACTGCCAAAGGGCAATCGGCTTCATTCCAAGGTGAGAAGGTGATGGGCAACGACCAGACTATCTCGTACCTGCTGGGAGGTCATTATACCATGAAGACCGCCTTCCCCTACGAACCAGCCATGCAGCAGAGCGAACTCTATCTGACGTTTGATGCCAAGGTGGGCAACAAGGCAGTGAAAGTACCAGCCGTGAAGATTGCCGATGGCGTGATTGCCACGAGTGAACTGTATCATCAGAGCATCAAGACTGCACAGCCTTGTGTGGCACAGGATGCTTTCCAACGCATTACCGAACAGAAACAGGAAGCCAATATCAAGTTCCTAATCCAGCAGGCAGAACTGCGTAAAAGTGAGCTGCAGTCGAATTCCGTACAGGACTTCGTAAAGATGTTGCAGCAAATAGCCCGCGACCAAGAGGGACTCAACCTGTCGGACGTAGAGATTTCAGCCTACGCTTCGCCTGACGGTGGACTGAAGTTGAACGAGCAGTTAGCCAACAAGCGTCAGCAGAACACGGAGAGTTATGTGCGCCAACAGCTGAAGGATGCCAATTTGGAAGGTGGCATCAGTTCGGAATATACCGCTCAAGACTGGGAGGGATTCCAGGAATTGGTGAAGGCCAGCGATATTCCTGATAAGGACGTGATACTGCGCGTGCTCTCGATGTATGAAGACCCACAGGAGCGAGAACAGCAAATCAAGAATATGAGTCAGGGCTTCAAGGAACTGGCTGAGGGCGTACTGCCTGAGTTGCGTCGTGCCCGTATGACCATCAACTATGAGGTGATAGGACGTGATGACGACCAGATTTTTGCACAACTAAAACAAGATGCATCGAAACTGAGCGTGGAGGAACTGATTTATGCCGCTTCTATTGCTCCTACAGATAGCGAAAAAGAACAAATACTGAAAACGACAGCCCGCCTGTATCCTCAGGATAACAGAGCATCTAACAACCTGGGGGTACTGGCATTACAACAGGGCAAAAAGGAAGAAGCTATCCAATATTTCAAGCAAGCAGGAGAATTGCCGGAAGCCAGTGCAAACCTGGGACTGATTTCCCTGCAGGAGGGACATACGCAGGAGGCAGAGAACCTGATTGCCAAATCGGCAGGAGCTTACGGTCTGTCGGAGGCTCTGGGTAACCTGCATCTGGCACAAGGCAACTATGCGCTTGCACAGCAGGACTTCGGCTATCGCCCCAGCAACAGTGCTGCACTGGCTCAGTTGTTAAACAAAGACTATGCCCGTGCGCAGCAGACCTTGAAGAACGTGAAGGAGGCTAATGGCATGACCGATTATCTGGCTGCTATTGTACAAGCTCGTCAGGGCAACCAAGAGGCTGCCGCTTCATTCCTGCGCAGTGCTTTACAGAAAGATCCTACGCTGAAGCAGTATGCCGACAAGGATTTGGAACTCAAGAATATCAGAAAGTAATGAAGCACTGGGGGATTAGCTATTGGGGGTTGGCGTTGGGCTGTTTGCTTTTATTAAGCAGTTGCGGTCCTGAAGGTGACAAATTCCGCCTGTCGGGTCGTTTGCGTAATATCAACCAAGGCGACTTCTTTGTTTACAGCACCGATGGTGCCTTTGTTGGTATTGACACTATCAAGGTGCGCAATGGTAGATTCAGCTATGAGAAAGAGATGCGTAAGGACTTCACTCTCATGCTGGTATTCCCTAACTTCAGTGAACAGGCAGTATTTGCCAGCCCTGGTGAAGAGGTGGAAATCAAAGGTGACGCTACCCATCTTCGTGAGATGACCATCTACGGCACCGATGAGAACGACGAACTGACCAAACTGCGCATCCGCCTCAATAAACTGACTCCACCAGAGGTAGCAGGCGAGGTAGCTAAGTTTATAGAAGAGAACCCTACTTCGATAGTCAGTATCCACTTGCTCGACAGGTATTTCGTTTCCACAAAGACACCTGACTATACAGAAGCACAACGCTTAGCTGCCCTGATGTTGAAGGCGAATCCAGACAATGGACAAATACGCAAACTGAAGAAACAGATTGACGGTTTGAAGAACAATAGGCTACAAGCTATGTTACCTATTATCACGGCAACCGATTTGAAAGGACAGAAGATAACAACCGCACAACTGAAAGGAAAAGTCGGTGTTATCTCTACATGGGCTACATGGAACTATCCCAGTATGGATATCCAACGCAAACTGCAAAAGCTGCAGAAGAAATATCCACAGGATTTATCTTTGATCAGTATCTGTCTGGACGGCAACAAGCAGGAATGTAAAAAACGCGTAGAACGTGACTCGCTACAATGGCCTGTAGTATGCGACGGTTTATTGTTCCAGACTCCCATGGTCCAGCAGTTGGGCCTGTTTGTGGTACCTGCCATGATAGTGACCAACAAGCAAGGAAAGATTGTGGCTCAAGACATTGAAGCTAACAAGGTAGAAGAGGAAATCGGGAAACTGCTGAAATAGTTTTAAACGTCTGGTTGGAAAAGCACCACCCTACCCGCTTTCAGTGATTGCGGAACATCTATGAGACGCTGATTACTGCTTCCACGGAAGAGCAATGTCTCATCACGCAATGACTTGATAAACGGACCATCTACCAAAACATCTATCAATTCCAACAGTTGGCGATGCCGGGGATTGTGCAAGAGTGTTTCATAGGTGAAACCTGTAAAGCACCAGATATCTTTTGTTGTACGCTGACGGATGGCTCGTGCCAACTCAGCAAATCCCTCAGGCTGATACATCGGGTCGCCTCCCGTAAACGTAACATTAGCGTATGGGTCAGCCTCGATGATACGCATAATCTCCTCGGTTGACATCGGATGACCACCGCTAAAATCCCACGACTGCGGATTATGGCAGCCAGGACAGGCATGACGGCATCCAGCACAATAGATAGAGGTCCGGAAACCCGGACCATCTACCATTGTATCTTCTATGATGTCTAAGACAGATATCACTTTTTTACTTTTCTACCTTTAAAAAAGTTCCTGTTGCTGGGAGCCCTCAATGTGGGTGACACGATCGTTGAGTTCGCAGAGTTTACCATGGTTCCAACGGTCGGTGGTTCCTACAAGATAGCCCGTGATACGCTGTAGCTTATCAATATGGGTACTGCCGCACTTAGGACATTTTTCCAGATGAGGGGCAGCATTCTCATAGCCACAATCCATACAGCGATTGCGGTTATGATTGACTGAGCCGTAACCCATATTCAACTTATCCATCATGTCAACAACACTCATAATAACCTGTGGGTTGTGGGTAGCATCACCATCAATCTCTACGTAGAAGATATGACCGCCACGGGTCTTCTCATGATACGGCGCCTCAATTTCTGCCTTATGGCGGGCTGAGCACTTGTAATACACAGGCACGTGATTGGAGTTCGTATAGTAATCACGGTCGGTAACACCGGGAATGACACCAAACTCCTTACGGTCTTTCTTGGTGAACTTACCACTCAAGCCTTCAGCAGGGGTAGCCAATACTGAGTAGTTATGCTGATAACGCTCGCTGAAATCGTTAACGCGCTGACGCATATACTCCACTATCTTCAATCCTAATTCCTGAGCCTCCTCGCTTTCTCCATGATGCTTCCCAATCAGTGCTACCAAGCATTCTGCCAGTCCGATGAAACCGATGCCCAAAGTTCCCTGATTAATAACACTCTCAATGGTATCGTCGGGGTTGAGTTTATCGGCGCCTATCCACAGACTGCGCATCAACAATGGGAACTGCTTGACAAAAGCTGTTTTCTGGAATTGGAAGCGTTCATCCAATTGTTTAGCTGCCACTTCCAGCATCTCATCGAGTTTGGCAAAGAACTTAGCGATACGTGCTTCTTTATCTTTTACATCCATGCATTCAATAGCCAGACGCACAATATTGATAGTGGTGAAAGAAAGATTACCACGACCAATGGAGGTCTTTGGACCGAAACGGTTTTCGAACACACGTGTGCGACATCCCATAGTAGCTACTTCATGAATATAGCGCTTGGGGTCGTCGGCACGCCACTCACTGTCCTGATTATACGTGGCATCAAGATTCAGGAAATTGGGGAAGAAACGACGAGCAGTTACCTTACAGGCCAACTGATAGAGGTCGTAATTAGGATCCTCAGGCAGATAATTAACGCCTCTCTTTTTCTTCCATATCTGAATGGGGAAAATGGCTGTCTCACCATTACCCACTCCCTGATAGGTGGTGAGCAGAATTTCTCGCATAACGCAACGCCCTTCGGCAGAAGTATCAGTACCATAGTTGATAGAAGAGAACACCACCTGATTACCACCGCGTGAATGGATGGTGTTCATATTATGGATGAAAGCCTCCATAGCCTGGTGCACACGCCCTACCGTCTTATTAATTGCATGCTGACGCACACGGTCTATTCCCGTCAACTTGTCGAGAGGCTGCTTGATATAGTCCATGAGCGTTTCGTCGTAAAGGGCACTGTAATTCTCGCCATTGAGATCCTCGAGCGCCTTCAGTTCCTCAATATATGAAAGACGTACATAAGGAGCAAGATAGAAATCGAAAGCAGGGATAGCCTGTCCACCATGCATCTCGTTCTGGGCACATTCCAACGAAATACATGCCAGAACGGCAGCCGTCTCAATGCGCTTTGCCGGACGACTGGCACCATGACCCGCAATGAAACCTTGCGTCAGAATATTATCGAGGGGATGTTGCACACAGGTCAGTGACTTGGTGGGATAATAATCCTTGTCGTGGATGTGAATGTAGTTATGCTCCACGGCATCACGGCTTTCAGGCGACAAGAGGTAGTCGTCAACAAAGGGCTTGGTGCTTTCAGAGGCAAACTTCATCATCATACCGGCTGGCGTGTCGGCATTCATATTGGCATTCTCACGAGTAACATCATTGTTCTTAATGTTCACAATATCGAGAAAAACATCACGTGTCTTTGCTTTGCGGGCTATAGAACGTTGGTTACGATAAGCGATATAGCGCTGAGCTACATCCTTACGACTGGATTTCATCAACTCCATCTCTACCGAGTCCTGGATCTCCTCCACGGTCATCTGAGGATTTCCCTTGGCAGCGATGCGGTCGGTGATCGTCTGAAGCAAACGTTCGTCCTCCCCTTTTTCCGTACTTAGCATGGCTTTGCGGATGGCAGCCATGATTTTCTGCTCGTTAAAGCCAACAATGCGCCCGTCGCGCTTTACAACAGTTTGTATCATAGATTAACATTTTATATTTATACTTATAATGGTTTCCGATAGCAACGATGCCGACGATGCTGTGTAGCCTCCAGATATTGCCACTGCCCACGCATGTGTTCATTCGACTCCATCTGAGGCATGGCTTCAGCCCACTTGAATCCATATCGCTGGAACCATTGGATCAGGTCGTCGAAAATCAGCGAATTTGCACCCTTGGCACGATATTCGGGCAAGACTCCAATAAGCAGAAGGTCAACGACATCCGTCTTATGCCATTTCAACACTTTCAGGATGTGCCACCACCCGAAAGGAAACAGCTTTCCGTCTTTTGACTTCCGAAGTGCCTGATTAAAGGATGGGAAGGTGATGCCGAAGCCCACCATTTTATGTTCTGGAGTGTTCCAGTCTTCTATCGCAGTCACCAGATTCAAGTCGGCTACCTTGATATATTGATCAACCAGTTGGTTGATTTGTTTCTCCGAGAGTTGGGAATAACCGTAAAGATCCTTATAGGTAGCATTGATGATATCAAAGATTTCCTTACCTTTACCGCCTTCCAGCAATTCTTTGCGGGTAAACTTACGAACCTGAAGGTTATACCGTTTACGGATCATCTCTGCAATCTTATGAAACTTATCGGGCACCTGCTCAGGAACTTTTACACGATACTCCATGTAATCATTGTCCTTAGCAAAACCACCCATCTGCTCAATATGCTGCTGATAGTAGGGATAATTGTAATTGATATACATGGTGGCATCCTGATCGAAGCCTTCAATCAGCAATCCTTCACGATCCATGTCGGTAAATCCTAATGGACCGGCAATATCTTTCATTCCTTTCTTTCTGCCCCATTCTTCTACAGCTTCTAAGAGTGCACGGCTCACTTCCGGATCGTCGATAAAATCAAGCCAACCGAAGCGAACATCCTTTCGCTGCCATCGTTCATTGGCGCGGTGATTGATAATGGCTGCCACACGCCCTACCATCTCATCACCTCTAAAGGCCATGAAATAGACAGACTCGCAAAAATCAAAGCAAGCATTACGATCGTGCCGTAAGGTATTCATCTCTTCAGAATAAAGAAATGGTACCGCTTGCTGACAATCGCGATATAAATCATAGTGGAATTGAATAAACCTTTTCAAGTCCCCCATGTTCTTAACTTCCCTAATTTCAACCATTTTCATAGTACCCCGACCGAGAATCGAACTCGGAACTAAGCTTTAGGAGAGCCTTGTTATATCCATTTAACTATCAGGGCATCATCTTTGTGATTGCAAAGATAGTAAAAAGTTTAGAGTTTAGAGTTTAAAGTTTAAAGTTTTTGATTACCTTTGCATTATATTTTAAAAATTTTAAACTATGGGAAAATTAGTCATCAACTCGTATGACGAGTTCGCTGCCCATCTGGGCGAAGAATTAGGAGCCTCGGAATGGCTCGAAGTAGATCAGGACCGTATCAATCTTTTTGCTGATGCCACGCTTGACCACCAGTGGATTCATGTGGATGTGGCTCGTGCCAAGGAAGAGAGTCCTTATAAGAGTACCATTGCCCACGGCTACCTGACACTGAGTCTGTTGCCTTATATGTGGGATCAGATTATCGAGGTACACAACATCAAGATGCTGGTCAACTACGGCATGAACGATATGCGATTCGGACAGCCTGTCATTACTGGAAGTCGGGTACGACTGGTCACTCAACTGCATGCTATCCAGAATCTGCGAGGCATCTGCAAAGCAGAAATCAAATTCAAGATAGAAATCGAGGGACAACGGAAACCTGCCCTTGAAGGCATAGCGGCTTTCCTCTACTATTTTGAGTAAGAAAAAAAAGAGGCGCTCCCCAAACGGAAGCGCCTCTTATATTATATAATAAGGTGTAGCCTTATGCTTTACCTTCTTCTTCACTCTCGCGGATGGTGCGACCCATCACGAGGAATGCTGTAGGAGCAGCGATGAAGATAGACGACAGTGTACCGAAGATAACACCGAGAATCATGGCGAATGAGAAGCTGCGGATAGAATCACCACCGAGGATGAAGATACACAGCAATACTATCAACGTCGTGACAGAGGTATTGATGGTACGAGCCAGCGTCTGGTTCAGAGAACCGTTGAAGAGACTCTGACGGTCGCGCTTTGCATACAGGTTGAAGTTCTCACGGACACGGTCGAATACTACCACCTTATCATTGATAGAGTAACCGATAACGGTCAGGATAGCACCAATGAATGTCTGGTCGATTTCGAGTGACATGGGAACCCATCCCCACAATACAGAATAGAAACCTATTACGATAAGGGCATCAAGTGCCAATGCAACAATAGATCCTACTGAGTATGCCACATTGCGGAAGCGCAACAGGATGTAGAGGAAGATTGCCACAAGAGCGATAATCACACTGATGATAGCACCGTAAGTGATATCCTTAGCTACCGAAGGGCCTACCTTCGAAGAACTGATGATAGAACCACCTTCACGGACATCAGGATTCTTAAAGGCATCCACATTGGCCTGGTTTACGAAACCTGCCTTCTTCAGAGTATTGTAGAGAATGGTCTCTGCCTTATCGTCAACCTGAGGATTGTTAGACTCGATATCCCAGTTGGTAGAGATACGTACGGTCTTGCCATCGGTTCCGAGGGCGATGACACTTGTATTAGCCTCTTTACCAGCGTTCTCACCAATCGTATTGACAAAGGCACCTGCCAAAGCCGTACGAACTTGCTCAACGGGCGCTTCCTTATCGAGAGTCACTACATAGTTACGACCACCGGTGAAGTCGATACTCTGGCTCAAACCACGAACAGCAAAGCTGACGCAGAACAGGATTGCAGCTACGCCCCAGATAGTGAACGACTTCTTGTACATACCCATGAAGTTGAACTTGGTGTTCTGCATCATATTGCGAGAGTATGCTGTCGAGAAGGTCAGATGCTGCCACTTGTCTTTCTTCATCTTAGCATCGTAAATCAGACGTGTCATGAATACGGCAGTGAAGAACGATACACAGATACCGATCATCAATGTAGTAGCGAAGCCACGGATAGGTCCTGTTCCGAAGACATACAGGATGATACCGGTTATCAACGACGTGAAGTTAGAGTCGAAGATAGCAGAGAAGGCATTCGAGTAACCCAGACCCAGAGCCTCCTTGACGGTGTGGCCCTTGCGGAGTTCTTCCTTGGTACGTTCATAAATCAGCACATTAGCATCCACGGCAGTACCCAAAGTCAGCACGATACCGGCAATACCAGGCATGGTCAGTGCGGCTTGGAACGATGTCAGAATACCCAATGTAAAGAACAGGTTGAACAGCAGTGCGATGTTGGCCAGCATACCTGGGATGAAGCCATACAGCATCACCATGTAAATCATCAGCAGCACGAAGGCTACAACGAATGAAATAATACCCTGCTTGATAGACTGTGCACCCAGTGAAGGACCAACCACTTCTTCCTGCACGATACGGGTTGGAGCTGGCATCTTACCAGAGTTCAGCGTGTTAGCCAAGTCTTTGGTGTCCTCGATGGTGAAGTTACCTGTGATAGAAGAGTTACCTCCGTCAATCTGTGTGAGGATACGTGGAGCACTGTAAACAGCATCATCCAGTACAATGGCAACGCCACGACCGATATTCTGCTTCGTTATCTGACTCCAACGGCGAGCACCGTCTGAATTCATCTGCATAGACACAGAAGGATGACCCATCTGGTCGAACTCGTCCTTGGCATTGGTGATCACATCACCCTCCAGCGGAGCACGTCCATTAGGCTCGGTGATTTTCAATGCATAGAGGGCGAAGACGTCACCCTTTGTATTCTCTCCAAAGTCTTCTGCCTTAGCACCCCAACGGAGCTTGCACTCAGCAGGAAGCACCTGGCGGGCAACATCAGAATAAATAACTTTATTGACGTCTGCAGTATCACGTGCATTCGCATAACCGACAATAGCCAGTCCCTGTGGAACGGGCTGGAAAACGGCAAACAGTGGGTTCTGCTTCAAAGCCTCAGCTTTCGCTTTGGCATCTACCACCTTGTCGTTCTTCTTAGCCAACTTAGCAGCAAGGTCGTTGGCAGCTACTGTGGTTGTGTCTGTAGCGACAGAATCGCTACCCACAGTATTGTCTGTGCCTGCTTCTGTAGCAGCATATTTCTGGTTCAACTGAGCCAGAAGAGGATAAATCTCCTGTGAATTGTAAGTCTCCCAGAACTCCAGGTTAGCGCTTCCCTGCAACAGCTTACGAACACGCTCAGGCTCCTTGATACCAGGCATTTCCACCATGATACGGCCGCTCTGACCTTCGAGCTTCTGGATATTCGGCTGAACAACACCGAACTTATCGATACGATTACGAACAACATTGAAAGAGTTGTCAACAGCCGACTGAACCTCTGCACGGAGCGCACGCTCCACCTCAGCATCGGTGCTATTGGTGCTGACCTTACCCTTCATCTGCTGGGTAGCAAAGACAGCTGCCAAGGGGCGACCGTTAGAATTCTGCTTCCAATACTTGATAAACAGGGAGATGAAGTCGTTCTGACTGGTCTCCTCTTCCTTCTTGGCCTCTTCCATTGACTTCTTGTAAGCGGCATCTGTCTTGTGGTCGGCCAATACGTCAACTACGTCGGGTACTGAAACCTCAAGAATCACATTCATACCGCCTTTTAGGTCAAGTCCAAGACCGATCTCCATTTCGCGGCACTGCTTGAAAGAATAAATTCCGCAGTACACTTTCTCGTTCATAATCGAATCGAGGTACTCCTGTCCTGCCTCCTCTGTCATGGCTGCTGCCTTGTTCTCATGGTAGCGAGTCACAAATGAGAAGGAGAGATAGAAGCAGCACACGAGAATCAGGACGAGTGCAATAAACTTTACAATTCCTTTGTTTTGCATTTTGTTTGTTATATTATTTTAATTTATGATTCTGCTATTTTAGCCTGCAAATATACTTATTTTTCTCCACTTACGGAAATTTATCAAGGAAATTCGTTCTTTTTTCAATCTTTTCCAACTATTTTTAGCCAACAAAGCACTGGAAAATGGTCGCTGGCATCCATTTCACTATCTATCTTGCAATTATAAGGTTGGATATGGTCAGAACAAAATACATGATCAATCCTAAAATGAAATCCATTCTGATTATATGACAAACCGAGTCCTCGTCCCGTTTCGGCAAAACAGTCATGAAGCACCTGTGCTATCCGATAATGCGAATAAGAAATAGGATTATCGTTGAAATCGCCACAAAGAATAATAGGATATTGTTGATGGGCTTCTATATAACGGCAAACGGCATCTATCTGCGGAGCCCGTTTAGTAGATGATTCTGCCAGGGTCACCAATAATTTTCGTGACTCCCGACGCGCTGTATCTCCTTTCACTTCTCCCTTAATAAGATCACGATAAACCTGTCGGTCCTCAGTTGTCAGGTGAGTACCTTCAAAATGATTGTTGATGACCAAAAGCGTATCCTTATCCACCTGTAAATACCATGCCACACTTCCATTACCTTCAGAACGGTATGGAATACGTTCCTTGCGAATGATGGGGAAGCGGGTATGAATACCTACTCCATTGATAATCCCATAACTATTGAAATGAACCGTATCATTATAGGCAAACTTTTTCTCATAATGCTGGAAGCAATAACGCCGCCAAGTGTCAACATCTTCTTGCAGACAGACGATATCGGCTTCCTGCTCAAACAAATAGTCACGCACCTTTTCAAACCCCTGCTCGTACTTATAGTTTCCCCCGTAGCCACATACATTGTAACTGATGACTTTGATAGCATCATCGGGAGTCTCAGACAGCTTCAAATTGAGGGGCATGTATATACTTATAGGTACGTATGACATGGCATAGCCCACAATAGGAATCCATATCATGCGGAACTTAAATATCACCCAGAAGCATAAGAAAGCTAAGTTTACCAAAAGGAATATCGGGAAAGCCATGCCAATACATGAAAGCACGGGATGCTCCACGGGATTCAGCCTGTCGGAATAACCGACAAGCCACATGACAATAATGGTAGCGATATTGGCACCTGCCACCATCTGTACCGTGAATTTCTTCAGCTGCTTTATCAATTTTGCTGGCTTTGGTCAAACAACTTCTTCTTCTCTTCCTTGGTTAGACTGTCGTAACCACTCTTTCGAATCTTATCAAGGATGGCGTCTATCTCTTCTTGATTCTGGCGCTTGGGCTTCTTCGGAGGCTCCTGCGATTCTTCCGGTTCATCCACCCAACGGCGCCGATTAGAGGAGCGCTGCCGTTCGTCGAAGCGACGTTTCATATCGTCGAAGAACTCCTTTCCCCTATTTCGTCCGAACCCAGAACCGTTTTCCGGATGCTTTTTCCAATAACGAATCATGAAAAAGCCAAAAAGCATACCGCCTAAATGGGCTGTATGGGCGACCCCATCACCAGGACCGCTAAGGGCAGAGAACAATTCTATGGCGATATAGCCTACCACCAACCACTTAGCCTTAATGGGAAAGGGGAAGGGAATGATGAAAAGCCGTTCGTTCGGGAATATCATACCGAATGCCAACAGAATAGCATAAACGGCACCCGAGGCACCGATTGTTGTCCATAGATTCAGATAATCACTGGTCAGCATCAGTGTCCCACCTACATTCACTTGGTCAAACTCGCTAAGTCCCAATGACAGATAGTTGACATACTGTGCCAACTCTTGCGTCATACCGGCTCCAATACCGCACGAAATGTAATAAAAAAGGAATTTTTTCGGTCCCCACACTCTTTCTATCACGGCACCAAACATCCACAAGGCGAACATATTGAAGAATATGTGGGTGAATCCGCCATGCAGGAACATGTAGGTGATGAATTGGTAAACCCGAAAGTCCTGTGCCATGAAAAAATGGAGACCTAACAACGAAGTCAGGTCAATCCCCCGAAGTTCCAAAACCCAAGTTGCTACAAACGCTAAAAAATTAACGATGAGCAGGTTCTTGGTCATTGTAGGTATATTGTTCATCTTTGATTCTTTGCTTTAAAACGATTATCTTTCTTAATTATCTTATTTTGAGCGCAAAATTACTAAAAATATCTGTTTTTAGGCACAAAAAAGTACTGATATACACTTTTTTTCAAAAAAAATCTAATTTTTTTCGCTTTTTTGTTTGTTTTCTAAATACTTTATTCTATATTTGCGTCAGATTTGTGAAAATTAAACCGATTTAAACTATTAATAATTCATTTTTAAAACCATCAATTATGAACAAGACAGAATTAATCGAGAAGATCGCAGCCTCTGCAAAACTGACTAAGGCTGATTCAAAGAAAGCATTAGATGCAACTATTGAGGCTATCACCGCAGCTCTGAAGAAGGGTGACAAGGTACAGCTCGTAGGTTTCGGTACATTCGCCGTAACAAAGAAGCCTGCTCGTGAGGGTATCAACCCTGCTACAAAGCAGAAGATTAAGATTGCTGCCAAGAAGGTTGCAAAGTTCAAGGCTGGTGCTGAGCTGGCAAAGGCTGTTGACAAGTAATTTTGTCAAGAAATAATTTAAAGAGGCATCCTTTCAACGGGGTGCCTCTTTTTTGCTACTTATTCATAAGCTTGTTCGTGGACTCCAGCGACAGCCCGTCCGCTGGGGTCATTCTTTCCTTTGAAAGAAGCGTCCCATTCAAGAGCTATAGCAGTAGAGCAGGCAACACTGGCTTCACTTGGAACACTCTTTGCCGCACTCTCTGAGGGGAAATGCTCTGCAAAGATACTACGGTAGTAATACTCTTCTTTATTCTTTGGCGGATTGATGGGGAACCGTTCCGCAGCATGAGCCATCTGTTCATCACTGACTGCCTCAGCGGTGATTTGCTTCAAAGTGTCAATCCACGAATAGCCCACGCCGTCACTGAACTGCTCCTTCTGACGCCATACTATCTCGTCGGGCAGCATATCTGCAAAGGCTTCACGCACTATGCGTTTCTCCATGGTTGTACCAGGACACATCTTCGCCTTAGGATTCGTTCGCATGGCAACGTCCAAGAATTCTTTATCGAGGAAAGGGACCCGTCCTTCTACGCCCCATGCCGACAAGCTCTTATTAGCTCTCAGACAATCGTACAGATGCAACTTGGAGAGTTTACGCACCGTCTCTTCATGAAAAGCCCTGGCATCGGGGGCTTTATGGAAATAGAGATAACCGCCGAATATCTCGTCCGCACCCTCACCCGAAAGCACCATCTTGATACCCATCGACTTGATGACACGTGCCAGCAGATACATTGGAGTAGAGGCACGCACGGTGGTGACATCATACGTCTCAATGAAATAGATGACATCACGGATGGCATCCAGTCCCTCCTGGATGGTATAATTGATTTCATGATGCACGGTGCCGATGTGCTCTGCTACCATCCGGGCTTTTGCCAAGTCGGGAGCGCCTTTGAGTCCTACGGCAAAGGAATGCAGACGGGGCCAATAAGCCTTTGTCTGAGAATTATCTTCTATACGCATTTCAGAATATCGTTCAGCAATAGCAGAAATCACACTGCTATCCAGTCCACCGCTCAGCAGCACACCATACGGAACATCAGACATCAACTGACGGCGCACCGCTTCGCGCAAAGCCTGACGAATATCCTCAGAACTGGCATCATTATCCTTGACGGCATCGTAATCAAACCAATCACGCTGATAGTATTTTTTTAGTTGAGAGTTGAGAGTTGTGAGTTGAGAGTTAAGATCTCCGCTCCACAGATAGTGACCTGGCAGGAAGGGTTCATAACGCTGGCACTGTCCCTCCAACGCCTTCAACTCGGAAGCGACATAGACCGTGCCGTCGGCATCATAACCGATATAGAGGGGAATGACCCCTATCGGATCACGGGCTATCAGAAATTCGTCCCGCTTTTCATCATAGAGCACAAAAGCGAAAATGCCATTCAGTTCCTCTAAGAAATCAATCCCTTTGTCCTGATACAACGCAAGGATAACTTCGCAGTCACTCCCCGTCTGGAATTCATACTTCCCTTCATACCGCTGGCGAATCTCCTGATGATTGTATATCTCGCCATTGACGGCAAGAATCTGTTGACGGTCTGGAGAAAACAAAGGCTGTCCGCCCGACTCCGGATCAACAATACTCAAACGCTCGTGGGCAAGGATAGCCGACCCGCCGCAATAGATACCACTCCAGTCCGGTCCGCGATGGCGAATCTTATGACTCATTCCCAACGCTTTCTGACGCAACTGCTGCGTCTGCTCTTTCACATTCAATATAGCAACAATTCCACACATAACTCTCTCCTCTTTTATAACTGTAACTTCAATACTTGCTCTACATAATCTACAAAAGCACGGTTGACAAGACGTACACCGCCCTTTGTGGGATAATCACCCGTAAAATACCAGTCGCCTGGATGATGAGGGCACGCGCGATGCAGTCCGCCAATGCTTTGGAACACTAACTCCACAGGCGTCTGCATCCCCTCGGGGCGCAACATCTCTACAATTTTCTGATTCAGCTCTTCAATGGTGAAGGGTTCGTAAATCCGCTTCACGTGATTGCCATTGTCCGGTTTCCCCTTACAATCCTGATAGACATCGGCTATCAGTTGCTGCATCCCCCGTTCCTGAATGAGGGCTATAGCGGCACGGAAGGCACAAAGTTCCTCCAGACGTGACATGTCGATACCGTAATAGTCGGGATAACGAATCTGCGGAGCGCTCGACACCATCACGATCTTTTTAGGATGCAACCGGTCAAGAATCTTAAAAATGCTCTCACGGAGAGTGGTACCTCTCACGATGCTGTCGTCGATGATGACCAGATAATCTTCGTATGCCACCAGACTGCCGTATGTGATATCATAGACATGGGCTGCCAGATCATTACGCTCAGCACCTTCCGTGATAAACGTTCGCAACTTGATGTCCTTCCACACCACCTTCTCAATACGCACCTGATGGGCTAACCGGCGGAACCCGTCAGTAATACCATAGAAAGCCACTTCTGCGGTATTGGGAATATAGGAGAACACCGTATGACTCACATCCCCATTAACTGCTTTCGTAATGGCGGGAATCAGTTGTTCGCCCAACTGCTTGCGCTCCTGATAGATATCACGGTCGGAACCCCTGCTGAAATAGATACGCTCGAAACAGCAGGCGCTATACTGACGGGCGGGCAGTATCTGTTCCAGACACAGTTCCCCACTCTTGCGAACCAACAGCGACTGACCAGGTCGCAATTCTCGGACGGCTTCTGTCGGCAAATCAAATGTTGTCTGTATCACTGGGCGCTCGCTGGCAATCACCACCACCTCATCGTCCTGATAGTAGAATGCCGGACGGATGCCCCAAGGGTCGCGCATGGCAAACATCTCGCCGCTGCCCGTCATGCCACACATCACGTAGCCGCCGTCGAAATGCTGCATCGTCTTCTTTAGAACATTCTCCATCCGGATATGGTCCTCTATATACTGCGTGACATCAGTTCCCGTCATCTGTTTTTCCCTCGCCTCGGCAAAGAGGCGTTCCGACTCCCTGTCGAGTCGATGCCCCATCAGTTCCAACAGGATATAGGAGTCACTATAGATACGGGGCGACTGCCCCCGACTGGTCAGGAACTCAAAGACCTCACTGATGTTCGTCATATTGAAATTGCCACACAGACAGAGATTCTTGGCGCGCCAGTTATTGCGACGCAGGAAAGGATGCACATATTGCAAACCACTCTTGCCTGTCGTAGAATAGCGCAAATGCCCCATCAATAATTGAGAATTGAAAAGTTGAAAAGCTGAAGAATTGCAACTGTCTTCATCCTCTTCCTTTCTTCCATTCTTCAATCCTTCTATTTTTCTGAAAATCTCGGTGATGGCATCCTTGCCTTCCGCACGCTCGCGAAACATATATTCACTGCCAGTTGGAGCATCCAGATTGACACAGGCAATACCCGCACCCTCCTGTCCGCGGTTGTGCTGTTTCTCCATCAGCAGATAGAGCTTGTCAAGCCCATACCGCCGTGTTCCGTATTTCCGTTGGTAATAGTCCAGCGGTTTCAACAGGCGAATCATCGCCACCCCACACTCATGCTTCAGTTCTTCCATACTTCAATTCTTCAATCCTTCAATTCTTCAATCCTTCAATTCTTCAATTCTTCAATTCTTCAATCCTTCAATTCTTTAAGGAACGACATAAACAATGGGTGCGGATGAAGCACCGTAGAGGAATATTCTGGATGGAACTGAGTTCCGATATACCAACGCAAGGTAGGTATCTCTACAATCTCCACCAAATCAGCAGCAGGGTTGATACCCACACATTTCATGCCTGCCGCCTCGTATTCCTCTTTATATGCGTTGTTGAACTCGTAGCGGTGGCGATGGCGCTCCTTAATGAGCTGAGAGTTGGCTGCCGCCGCGTATGCTTCCATGGCGCGGCTGCCCTCCCGCAGTTCGCAATCGTATGCCCCCAGACGCATCGTTCCGCCCATCTGGGTGATGCTTTTCTGTTCCTCCATCAGGTCGATGACGGGGTGCGCCGTGTCTGCCGACATCTCACTGCTGTTGGCATCTGCATAGCCCAGCACATTCCGGGCAAACTCTATCGCCATCATCTGCATGCCCAGACAGATGCCAAAGGTAGGAATATCGTGCGTCCTGGTGTATTGTGCGGCTATCAGTTTTCCCTCAATGCCCCGCTGACCGAAACCGGGACAGATGATGATGCCTGCCATTCCCTCCAACTGCGCGGCTACATTGTCCGCCGTCACTCCTTCGCTGTTGATGAAATGCAGTCGCACTTTCACATTATTATATATACCTGCCAGGTTCAGGCTCTCCCGAATACTCTTATACGCATCCTGCAAGTCGTATTTACCCACCAGTCCGACGTGCACCTCACGGGTGGCACGGCGCTGCTTGTCGAGGAAGTCATGCCAAGGCTTCATAGCAGGAGTCTCACCCACAGGAATACCAATCTTCCGCATGATGGCAGCATCAAGTCCCTGTCGCTGCATACTGACCGGCACCTCATAGATGCTGGGCATATCCTCGCTCTGCACCACACATTCCAAATCGACATTACAGAACGAGGCTACCTTCATGCGCAGCGAGTCATCCAGATGGCGCTCGGTGCGCAACACCAGAATGTCGGGCTGGATACCCATTCCCTGCAATTCCTTCACGGAATGTTGCGTCGGCTTGGTCTTCAACTCATCGGCAGCCTTCAGATAGGGCACGTAGGTGAGATGCACACATACCGCATTACGTCCCAGTTGCCAGCGCAGCTGTCGGATGGCCTCCATAAACGGGGCACTCTCGATGTCACCGATAGTACCGCCCACCTCCGTGATGACGAAGTCAAAATCTTCACTTTCCCGCAGCATCCGCCGCTTGATTTCATCGGTGATGTGAGGCACCACCTGAATCGTCTTACCCAGATAGTCGCCACGGCGCTCGCGGTCTATCACCGTCTTATAGATACGCCCTGTGGTGATGGAGTTGTCGCGGGTAGTCTCAATACCCGTAAACCGTTCATAATGCCCCAGATCCAGGTCGGTCTCCATCCCATCTACCGTGACGTAGCATTCCCCATGTTCGTAAGGGTTCAGCGTCCCAGGGTCGATATTGATATAAGGGTCGAATTTCTGAATCGTCACCTTATAGCCGCGTGCCTGGAGCAGTTTGCCGATACTGGCGGCGATGATTCCCTTTCCGAGGGATGAAACCACGCCGCCTGTAACGAAGATATACTTTGTTTCCATATCTTGATTGTTTTGAAGTTTACTTTCGTGTGGATGTCACACTTTGCACTTTTTATGCTGCAAAGATAAATCATTTGGAAAGAAAACCCTCCCATCCGCTTTCATTTTGTTTCTATATATTTCAAGAAACTGTCAATTTGAAAGCAAAACAATCAAATTTCATTCTCTTTTGAAAGAAAAAGACTTTATTTCATAACGAATTGAAAGACCTCCCCCTCAAACAACAGGCTATTACAACCATTGTATATTGTTGGCCATTACTACAGGAAGCCTTGATCGGTCAGTCCACCATAGCTTTTGGCAGCTGACTCCAAGGCTTCTTTGGTGGTGTACTTCTGGTATAGGGTGCAGCGGGTGACTATCGTCTGCGGTGAGCAACGCTCACCTTTTACCATCACCAGTGCCCAGCCCTTCAGCACATCAGCGAACTCTTCTCCCTTCAGCACATAATGACCATCCGCCAGTGTCATCTCTTCCCAAGACACCTCACGCTTGCTGAACCTCACCAACGCGTCCCTGTCGCTACCTGTCTGGACCGCCGTATAGAGCCACAACTTCGTCCAAGGTTCCCATTCCTCCGGCAAGAGGTCAGTGATGAGTGCCGGCATTCCATCTACCTCGCCCAACTGCTGTTTGATCTCCGGTAAGCTGCCGTCACTCACAGGTATGCCCGGCATTAAAAACGATGTCTGCTCCATCAACACCTTTTCCACATAAACTGCAGGCAACCGATTGGCAAGTGACATGAAATTGTTATAAGCCGTCGCCCCCTCGGTAAACATTGGCTTGCAATACTTCAGCAGTCTCCACAGCGCCACGGAATGACGCATCTTCTGACGTTGGATAAACTGCGGAAGTGTGTTGCTGCGTCGCTCCATCGAGTTGGCCGACCTGATAATCAGTCGCCCCTGTTTCATGTAGGTTGTAATGCCGTCTGTTCGCAGACTGCCTATCACCATCAAACCTTTTCCTGTTCCTTTTCTTTTCATCGCATATTCTCCTTTAGTTATACACTAATTGTTCTCTAACCGTTCTCCGAAAGTTCTCTAATCCCAGTCCGCTCTTTCTCCGTTCTATCCAAGCCCCTTCTCCGCTCTTTCTCCCATTGTTCTCCGATTGTTGTTCGATTGTTGTTCGATTGTTGTCCGATTGTTGTCCGATTAACAAACGGACAACAGACGTACATCAAACGCACTTCAATCGCACAAAAGTCGGCATTAAGCCTTGGGAGAACCGAAGGTAGAGTATGCTTGAATTGGAGATTGATGCTACAAAGGTATGATATTCTTAGGAGATTTGCAAGTATTTTATAGAATATCTCGGAGAAAAGACGAATCCCCCTCTTTCGCTATCAGCAACAAAAGAGGGGGGATTTTCTTTGCGAAGACTTTAAGGTTGCAGCGTGAAGCCGACTACGAAGTAGGCTTTCTGCGAACTGGGGTTGGCTATGACCTGGGCGAAGAGAGGGATGGCGAAGGTGTCGGTAATCTTGATGTCCTTCGAAGCCTTCAGGGCAATGTTCGTCACGGCGAAACCGGAGGTATCGTAGTACGGAGAGGTGTAGGGCACTGCGCCGACGGTTCCCGTCCATTCGCACGTGGCTAAGCGGAAGGGGGCGTTCACTTCGACGTATGACGAATAAGGGCGTTTGCCCGATGCGGTCCATCCCTCGTTGCCGGCAAAGTTGGTGTACCAGGCAGCCGAGAGCAGTCCGAAGTCGTAAGCCACGGAAGCCTCGAAGACATGGCTGGTGCTGTGGGCATTATAATAGAAATAGCGGGGCTCAGGGTCGTCGAACCAATAGTCGGTGACGGCGACGGTCAGTCCGCCGGTGGTGTATGATGCCGTCAGGTCGAACTCCTTGGTGTCTTCCGACTTGAAGCCGACGGAGCCCCATGCCGAGAGGCAGAAACCCTTGTAGGCCACGCCCAGCGTGGGCTGCACGCTGACGTTACCACAGTCAAGTCCACGCCAGACGTACTGGCTCACGAAATCGGCAGCTATCGTAGCCTCCACCTTGTCCTGTGCAAGGGCGGTGGCACTTGCCACCAGGCCCATTGCGATGATTACAATCTTTTTCATACCTTATAATAACGCTAATAATGGTTTTTTTTTAGTTATAACAGCTTTCTCCATGCTCATAGACATCCAGACCCTCTTCCTCGACACGCGCCTCGACACGCAGGCCGTGCAGTTTTCTGATGCCGAAGAACAGGATGATGCCACAGGCGGCTGCCCAGAGGTCGATGACGAGTATGCCGAAGCACTCCGCACCGAAGAAGCCCCAGCCATGACCATAGAAAGCACCGTTGCTGGTGGAGAACAATCCCGTCATGAGGGTTCCGAGTATTCCGCAGACGCCATGCACCGACGAAGCACCAACGGGGTCGTCGATATGCAGGACATGGTCGATAAACTCGATGGCAAATACCAGCACCACGCCACACACCAGTCCGATGATGATAGCGCCCAGGGGGTCAACGAGGTCGCACCCCGCCGTGATGCCCACCAGACCAGCCAACACGCCGTTGAGGGTCAATGAGAGGGAGGGCTTGCCGTATTTCAGCCAAGTGACAAACATCGTTGCCGTACCGCCTGCCGCAGCCGCCAGATTGGTGGTCAGGAACACATGGGAGATGGCTATGCGGTTTACTTCGCCGCTGGCTGCCAGCTGGCTGCCCGGATTGAAACCGAACCACCCCATCCAGAGAATAAAAACACCCAGGGCAGCCAAGGTAAGCGAATGACCGGGGATGGCTCGGCTCTTGCGGTCTGCATCATATTTCCCGATGCGCGGTCCTAATGCTAAAGCGCCTACCAAGGCCAGCACACCACCTACGCTATGGACGATGGCCGAACCTGCGAAATCGTGGAACACATCGCCGAAGGTCGTCATCATGAAGCTGTCGGCAGCACTGTTGCAAAGCCAGCCGCCTCCCCACGTCCAGTGACCCTCGACGGGATAGATAAAGAGCGAGATGAAAGCACTGTAAATGACGTACATCGAAAACTTCGTGCGCTCAGCCATGGCACCGCTGACGATGGTGGCAGAGGTGGCACAGAACACGGTCTCGAAAATCAGGAAGCCCTCCGTGGGAAGGTCGCCCTTGTAGAAGGAGAGATCGCCCCAGTTGGGCGCTCCGATGAATCCTGCTCCGTCGGAGCCGAACATGAATCCAAAACCCAAGAAGAAGAACAGCAGCGAGCCGACCATGAAATCGACAAAGTTCTTCATCAGTATGTTCGCCGTGTTCTTACTGCGCGTAAAACCAGCCTCGCAGAGGGCAAAACCCGGCTGCATCCAGAATACCAACATGGCAGCCAATAACATCCATACAGTATCGAGTGAAAGTCCTATAGTTTCCATAATCCTTTGTGTTTAAGTTGTGTTTGTGTTGTTGTCCTATTTCTTATCTCTCAGTACGGTGTCGCCGTGTTCGCCCGTGCGGATGGACCAGGTGTCAATCACATCGCTGACGAAGATGCGTCCGTCGCCAATCTCACCCGTATGGGCTACTCTCAATATAACCTGAACAGTGGGCTCCAGGATGACGTCACGGCAGACGATGGTCAGTGCCACACGCTCTATCACGTCCGTACTGTACTGGACACCACGGTAAATTCGCTCCTGACGGCTCTGACCGATGCCATGCACATCATGATACTCGAACCAGTCGATGTCAGAACTCAACAATGCCCGTTTGACATCTTCAAATTTGGTCTTACGGATAATTGCCTCAATCTTTTTCATAAACCAACAGTTTTAAATTAATAAATAATGTGTACGTACGTTACACTTGTGGATTTCCTTATGCAAAAGTAAGCATTTATGCTAATAATCTTACTTTTTCGTATCGTTTTTACACAAAAAATCGCCCCCAACTATCAAATAGAAAGATTATCCCCCTTCGCAAGTTACGTTTTAGAAGCAAAATTAACCGATTTTGTATCAAATCGAAAGTATTTTTTGAAATTAAACATAAAAAAGTCAGTAAATTAATTGTTTTTCTTTCATTTTGTATTATCTTTGCACCGAAAAAGAAGCAAAAGCAAGACTAAACAAGGATCGTATGACAAAATGTAAACTTCAAAACGAAAAAAGAGGACTTTATCAAAACCAATATGAGCATGACGCTTGCGGTGTGGGGATGATTGTCAACATACACGGCAACAAGAGTCACGAACTGGTTGACCAGGCTCTGCGAGTGCTGGAGAACATGCGCCATCGCGGTGCAGAGGTGGGAAAGGACGGCGACGGCGCAGGCATCATGGTCCAGATTCCGCACGAGTTCATCCTGCTGCAGGGCATTCCCGTACCGGAGAAGGGCAAGTATGGCACTGGTCTGGTATTCCTGCCAAAGGAAGAGAATGCGCAGCGCGAGATTCTCAGTATCATCATTGAGGAGACTGAGCGTGAGGGGCTGCAACTGATGCACCTCCGCAACGTGCCCACCAACCCTGACTGTTTAGGCGACTCGGCGCTAACCACGGAGCCTGCCATCAAGCAGATTTTCATAACTGGCGTGAGCGACGACAAAGTGAGCACCTTCCAGCGAACTTTATATATCATACGCAAGAAGATAGAGCGTCGCATCAGCCACCCGGACTTCTATATCTGTTCACTGAGCAACACAAACATTATATACAAGGGCATGCTGTCGTCCATGCAGGTTCGTCAGTATTATCCCGATCTTACAAATCCCTATTTCACAAGCGGACTGGCACTGGTGCACTCGCGATTCAGCACAAACACATTCCCCACGTGGTCACTGGCCCAGCCTTTCCGCTTGTTAGCCCACAACGGCGAGATCAACACCATCCGCGGCAACCGCGGATGGATGCAGGCCAGAGAGAGCGTACTGAGCAGTGAGGCATTAGGCGATGTCAAAGACATTTCGCCGATTGTTCAATCGGGCATGTCCGACTCAGCAAGTCTCGACAATGTCCTGGAGTTCTTCGTCATGTCAGGACTGTCTCTGCCACATGCCATGAGTGTGCTGGTTCCCGAGAGCTTTAACGACAAGAATCCGATATCCGAAGACTTGAAGGCTTTCTACGAATACCATTCCATCCTGATGGAGCCGTGGGACGGTCCTGCAGCCTTACTGTTCAGCGACGGCCGGTTCGCCGGAGGAATGCTGGACCGCAACGGACTGCGCCCGGCCCGTTACACCATCACCAAGAACGACACCATGGTCGTGGCCAGCGAGGTGGGCGTGATGGATTTCGACCCAACGGAGATTGCCGAGAAGGGACGTCTGCAACCAGGAAAAATATTGCTGATAGACACCCAGGAGGGCAAGATTTACTACGACGGAGAAATCAAACAGCAACTGGCGCATGAACATCCCTATCGCCAATGGCTGAACACTAATCGCATCCAGTTGGAAAAACTGAAATCCGGCCGGCATATAGATAACGCCGTCGGCAACCTGCTGCAGAAGGAAATCATGTTTGGCTACGGAGAAGAGGATGTTACCAACACCATTGTCCCAATGGCAGTCAACGGACAAGAGCCTACCGCCTCGATGGGCAACGACACCCCTCTTGCCGTCCTGTCGAGTCAACCGCAGGTTTTCTTCAACTATTTCCGTCAGCAGTTTGCACAGGTGACCAACCCTGCCATCGACTCCATCCGCGAGGAACTGGTGATGTCGCTGACTGAATATATCGGACGTGTAGGTTCGGGCATTCTGACCCCCGACGAGACCAACTGCAAGATGGTGCGCCTGCCCCACCCTATCTTGAACAACACCCAACTCGACTTGCTCTGCAATATCCGATACAAGGGATTCAACACCATCAAGTTGCCAATACTCTTCGACGGCAAGAAAGGTGCCGACGGACTGCACGACGCACTGGAAGCGCTCTGTCATCAGGCAGAGAAATCGGTCGATGAAGGTTACAACTACATCATCCTTACGGACAGAGATGTTGACGAACAGCATGTTGCCATTCCCTCGCTCCTTGCCGTCTCAGCCGTCCATCACTATCTGATCAGTGTAGGCAAGCGCGTGCAGACGGCACTGATAGTGGAGAGTGGTGAGATTCGCGAGACCATGCATGCAGCCCTTCTGTTGGGCTATGGTGCATCTGCACTTTGCCCGTATATGGCTTTTGCCGTCCTCGACGACCTGGTGAAGCGTCATAAGATACAAGAAGACTATATCACTGCCGAGACCAACTATATTAAAGCAGTGAAGAAAGGACTCTTTAAGATTATGGCAAAGATGGGCATTTCCACCATCCGCAGCTATCGAGGTGCCAAGATTTTCGAGAGTATCGGACTGAGTGAGAGCCTGCTAAAGGCCTATTTCGGGACAGAGATCAGTACGATTGGCGGCATAGGCTTGGAGAAAATAGCCAGTGATGCCATCGCGTTCCACCAAAAGGCATACGGGGCCATCGCTGCTTTCCTTCCCAATCTCGGACAGTTCCACTGGCGCAAGGACGGTATCAAGCACGCCTGGAATCCTGAGACGATTGCCACCCTGCAACTCGCCACCCGCACAGGCGATTACGAGAAATTCAAGGAGTACACACGTCTGGTCGATCAGAAAGAGTCGCCCATCTTTATCCGTGACTTCTTCGGTTGGAAGAAATCACCAATCAGCATCGATGAGGTAGAGCCGGTAGAGGAGATAGTCAAGCACTTTGTAGCCGGTGCCATGTCGTTTGGCGCACTCTCGAAAGAGGCTCACGAAGCCATCTGCCTGGCAATGAACAAACTGGGGGGCCGCTCGAATACGGGCGAAGGTGGTGAAGACGCAGAGCGTTTCCACGCTACCGTTGACGGCATCAGTCTGAGCAGTAAGACGAAACAGGTGGCCAGCGGACGCTTCGGTGTGACAACGGAATATCTGGTAAATGCCGAGGAGATACAAATCAAAGTGGCACAGGGCGCTAAGCCCGGTGAGGGCGGACAGCTGCCAGGATTCAAGGTGAACGAAGTCATCGCCAAGACGCGTCATAGCATACCTGGCATCAGTCTCATCAGTCCTCCTCCCCACCACGACATCTATAGTATTGAAGACCTGGCTCAGTTGATATTCGACCTGAAGAACGTGAACCCCACAGCGGCCATCTCTGTTAAATTGGTAGCTGAGAGCGGCGTGGGCACCATCGCCGCAGGTGTGGCAAAGGCCAAAGCCGACCTCATCATCATCTCAGGCGCTGAGGGCGGTACAGGAGCCAGTCCTGCCTCCAGTATGCGCTTTGCAGGTATCTCGCCTGAAATCGGATTGAGCGAGGCGCAACAGACGCTGGTCAAGAACGGACTCCGTTCGCAGGTGAGACTACAGGTTGACGGGCAGCTCAAGACCGGACGTGACATCATCCTCATGGCACTGTTGGGAGCCGAGGAGTATGGCTTTGGAACTGCCGCACTGATTGTCCTGGGCTGTGTAATGATGCGAAAATGCAACCTCAACACTTGTCCAATGGGCGTGGCGACACAGAACCCTGCGCTCCGCAAGCATTTCATCGGGCGCTATGAATATCTGGTCCACTTCTTCACATTCCTTGCACAGGAGGTTCGTGAATATTTGGCAGAAATGGGAATCAAGCATCTGAACGACATCGTGGGACATACAGAACTGATAGAGACCAAGCCGTCGATTCTGGATTTTGAGCGTCTTCTGAATAAAGAGGAAGGAATGCTCCATTTCACAGGAGATTTTCATCAGCCAAGTGTGCCACTCGGTATGCAAGAAACGATTATCGACGAACAGATGATTGCCGCAGCAGGGAAAGCCATCGAACATCAGGAAGAGGTAAATCTGGATTACACCATCAAAAACACCGACCGCGCTGTGGGCACGATGCTGTCGGGCGTCATCGCCAAGAAATACGGAGAACAAGGACTGCCGGAAGGAACTGTCAATGTCAAGTTCAAAGGTTCTGCAGGCCAATCGTTCGGTGCTTTCCTGACACATGGTATCTCCTTCAAACTGGAGGGTGAGACTAACGATTATTTCGCCAAGGGACTCAGTGGCGGACGAATAGCCATCCTGCCACCATCGCGAACCAATTTCGCTGCCGAAGAGAATATCATAGCCGGCAACACCGGACTTTATGGTGCTACCGCAGGTGAGATATACATCAACGGTAAAGTCGGTGAGCGTTTCGGCGTGCGTAACTCAGGAGCCATAGCCGTTATGGAGGGTGCTGGCGACCACTGCTGCGAATACATGACTGGCGGACGTGTCGTTGTGTTGGGCGAGACAGGCCGCAACTTTGCCGCAGGTATGTCGGGCGGTGTCGCTTACGTATGGGATAAGCACCACAACTTCGACTATTTCTGCAACATGGATATGGTGGAGATTAACCTCGTGGAGGACAGCGTCAGCCGGAAAGAACTGCACGAGTTGATTCGCCAGCACTACCTCTATACCGGCTCGAAACTGGCACGCACAATGTTAGACGAATGGAACCGCTACGTGGAGGACTTCATTCAAGTGGTTCCTATTGAGTACAAACGAGTGCTGCAAGAAGAGCAGATGAACAAACTGAAACAGAAAATCGCAGACATGCAAAGAGAGTATTGATTATGGGAAATCCGAAAGCTTTTTTAGACATACACCGCCAGGAGGCAGGTTATCGTCCTATTCACGATAGAATCCACGACTTTGGAGAAGTGGAACAGACGCTCAACACGCGTGAGCGCAAATTACAGGCAAGTCGCTGTATGGACTGCGGTGTGCCCTTCTGCCACTGGGCATGCCCTTTAGGTAATAAGCCACCTGAGTGGAACGACGCATTGTATCAGGGAGACTGGGAACTGGCCTATCAGTTGCTGAACGCCACCAATCCCTTCCCCGAGTTTACAGGCCGCATCTGTCCTGCCCTCTGCGAGAAGGCTTGTGTGCTGAACCTCATCGAGCACGAGCCCACCACCAACCGCGAGGATGAATGCGCCATTACAGAGGCTGCTTTCCGTGAGGGTTACATCACGCTGCACCACCCTGAACGTAACGGCAAGAATGTGGCTGTCATTGGCAGTGGGCCTGCCGGACTTGCTGCTGCTAACGACCTTAATCTGATGGGTTATCAAGTGACCGTCTATGAGAAGTATGAGGCTGCCGGCGGACTCCTGCGCTATGGTATTCCTAACTTTAAACTCAACAAGGCGATTATCGACCGCCGCCTCCACCTGTTGGAGGAGGAGGGCATCGAGTTTAGGTTTAACTCAGCATTTTCTGATTACACGGATTACTCCGATTACGATGCCATCGTCATTGCCACAGGCACTCCCACAGCCCGCGACCTGAAAGTGCCTGGCAGGGAGTTGAAAGGTGTACACTTTGCCCTCGAACTGCTGGCCCAGCAGAACCGCGTGTTAGCTGGCATGGAATTCTCGAAAGACGAGAGGATCACTGCCAAGGGCAAGGATGTCTTGGTTATCGGTGGTGGCGACACGGGCTCCGACTGTATCGGTACGGCACATCGACAGGGCTGCAAGAGCGTGACGCAGATTGAGATTATGCCCAAGCCTGTTGAGGGACCTGTCGATCCCAATAATCCCTGGCCGAACTTCCCACGAACCTTAAAGACCACCAGCAGCCATGAGGAGGGATGTGTGCGGCGCTGGAACATCAATACACTTGAATTCCTTGGCAAGGACGGTCGGCTGACCGGTGTGAAGGTGCAGGAAAAAGGACGGGAGCCAGAGATCATCAAGGCAGAGCTTGTGCTCCTTGCTATGGGATTTCTCCGCCCTGAACATCCGCAATATCCTGACAACGTGTTCGTGTGTGGTGACGCCGCAAATGGAGCCTCCCTCGTAGTCCGCGCCATGGCAAGTGGTAAGAACATTGCACAGCGTGTTCATGAGTTCCTAACGAAATAACGAAAGAATCATGAAGATTAAATTCACTAAAATGCAGGGAGCCGGTAACGACTATATCTATGTCAACACCATGCAATATCCCATACAGAACCCTTCGAAGGCTGCCATCCGCTGGAGCGACCGCCACAATGGGATTGGTTCTGACGGACTAGTGCTGATAGGAGCATCGCCCGTCCCAGAAGCCGACTTCTCCATGCGCATCTTCAATGCCGACGGTTCTGAAGCAATGATGTGTGGCAATGCATCGCGTTGCATTGGCAAATACCTCTACGAAAGAGGATTGACCACAAAAACCAAAATCCAACTACTGACGTTGTCGGGCATCAAGATACTCACCCTGCATGTTGCGGACGGAACGGTTCAGAGCGTTACCGTTGACATGCAGGAGCCCACCTTAGAGGACGAACGGCTGTTTATCCCAACGCGTGGACTCAATGAGGGAACTTTCGTCTCAATGGGAAACCCGCACTACGTCATCTTCACAGACGATGTTGATTTGGTGGAGACAACTGGACGGGCCTTAGAACATCACCCTGCATTCCCTCAGCGCTGCAATATCGAGTTCGCCCAAGTCATGGATGATGGCAGCATCCGCACCCGTGTATGGGAACGTGGAAGCGGTGTCACTCAGGCATGCGGCACTGGAGCCTGTGCTACGGCTGTTGCCGCTGTTATCACCGGGCGCACCAGCCGCCAGTCAAACATCGTCATGGATGGTGGCACGCTGCAGATAGAATGGCGCGAAAGCGACAATCATGTCTATATGACGGGGCCTGCCGAATTCGTCTTCGACGGCGAAATAACTGAATAACGTAATAAAGCAATAATTTATGGCATTAGTAAACGAACATTTCCTCAAGCTGCCCAACAACTATCTGTTTGCCGACATTGCCAAGAAGGTGAATGCCTTTAAGGTGATGCATCCCAAAGCAGACGTTATCTCATTAGGCATTGGCGATGTCACCCAACCGCTTTGCCCTGCCGTCATTGAGGCCATGCACAAGGCAGTAGATGAGATGGGGACGACGGAAGGTTTCCGAGGCTACGGTCCTGAGCAAGGCTATGAATTCCTGCGCGAAGCCATTCTGAAAAACGATTTCCTGCCACGTGGAATCCATTTGGACATCGACGAGATATTCATCAACGATGGAGCGAAATCGGATACGGGTAATATACAAGAACTGATACGATGGGACAACAGCATCGGAGTGACCGACCCCATCTACCCCGTCTATATTGACTCGAATGTGATGATAGGACGTGCCGGAGTGTTGGAAGACGGGCGGTGGTCGAATGTCATCTATATGCCCTGCACAGCGGAAAATGGGTTTATCCCCTCCATTCCAGAGGACCGTCATGTGGATGTCATCTATCTTTGTTATCCCAACAACCCCACGGGTACGGTTATTTCGAAACAGGAGTTGCGCCGTTGGGTGAACTATGCATTGAAGAATGACACGCTGATATTCTATGACGCTGCCTATCAAGCATATATCACCGACCCGAGTATTCCACACTCCATCTACGAGATACGGGGTGCCAGAAAATGTGCTATCGAGTTCCACTCGTATTCCAAGACGGCAGGCTTCACGGGCGTGCGCTGTGGCTACACCATCGTACCGAAGGAGCTCACTGCTGCCACTCTCGAAGGGAAACGAATTGCGCTGAATCAGCTATGGAACCGCCGCCAATCTACCAAGTTCAATGGCACCAACTACATCAGTCAGCGTGCTGCCGAGGCGATTTATTCGCCAGAAGGTCGTCAGCAAGTACAGCAGACTATTGATTATTACATGCAGAATGCTCACCGAATGTTAGCCACGCTACGTCGTTTGGGCTTTGAATGCTATGGAGGCGAGAATGCACCTTACATCTGGATGCGCACGCCCGACGGGTCATCGTCATGGAACTTCTTCGAACAACTGCTCTATGGGGCGAATGTGGTGTGCACACCTGGTGTAGGCTTCGGTCCCAGCGGCGAGGGCTATGTGCGATTCACTGCTTTCGGCAGTCATGAGCAGACGGACGAAGCCTTAGACAGGATAGAGAAATGGACAATATAAAGTTATTAACAACACAAATTCAAACAGTTATGGAAACATTAAGATTTCAGGTTGTCGGTGAGGCTTTCAAGAAGAAGCCGCTCGACGTAAAGGCACCAGCAGAGAGACCAGCCAACTATTTCGGTAAGAAAGTCTTCAACCGCGAGAAGATGTATAAGTACCTGCCCAAGAACGTCTATGAAAAGATGATTGACGTGATGGACAACGGTGCCAGATTAGATAGACAGATAGCCGATTCCGTGGCTGCCGGTATGAAGCAATGGGCAACAGAGAATGGTGTCACCCATTATACCCACTGGTTCCAGCCTCTCACTGAAGGTACTGCCGAGAAACACGACTCATTCATTGAGCACGATGGGAAAGGCGGTATGATTGAAGAATTCAGTGGCAAGCTGTTGGCTCAGCAGGAGCCCGATGCATCCTCGTTCCCGTCAGGCGGTATCCGTGCCACCTTTGAAGCCCGCGGCTATTCTGCATGGGACCCCACATCGCCTGTCTTCATCATCGACGATACACTTTGCATCCCTACGATCTTTATCTCTTATACCGGCGAAGCCTTGGACTACAAAGCACCGCTGCTGCGAGCCCTTCATGCCGTCAATGTAGCAGCCACGGAAGTGTGTCATTACTTCGATCCTAAAGTCAAAAAGGTTAATAGCAATCTGGGATGGGAACAGGAATATTTCCTGGTTGACGAAGGGCTCTACTCCGCACGCCCAGACCTCATGTTAACCGGCCGCACCCTGATGGGACACGATTCTGCCAAAAACCAGCAGATGGACGACCACTATTTCGGTTCTATCCCTGAACGGGTAGCTGCTTTCATGCGTGATTTGGAGATACAGGCTTTGGAACTGGGTATTCCTTGCAAGACACGCCATAATGAGGTAGCACCTAACCAGTTTGAGGTAGCGCCCATATTCGAAGAGACGAATCTGGCTGTTGACCATAATATGCTGCTCATGTCGCTCATGAAACGTGTCGCCCGTAAACATGGTTTCCGCGCACTGTTACATGAAAAGCCTTTTGCCGGCATCAACGGCTCAGGTAAACACAACAACTGGAGTCTTTCTACTGATACCGGTGTACTGTTGCACGCCCCCGGCAAGACGGCTGAGCAGAATCTTTGCTTCGCCACCTTTATTGTTGAAACACTGATGGGTGTCTATCGCCATAACGGATTGCTGAAAGCCAGCATCATGTCGGCTACCAATGCACATCGTTTAGGAGCCAACGAGGCGCCCCCTGCTATCATCTCATCATTCCTTGGCAAGCAAGTTACCGAACTGCTCGACCACATCGAGAAAGCTGACGTAGATGACATTCTCGCCATGGCAGGCAAGCAGGGCATGAAGATGGATATTCCTGAAATCCCCGAACTCTTCATCGACAATACCGACCGTAACCGTACGTCACCTTTCGCCTTCACAGGCAACCGCTTCGAGTTCCGTGCCGTCGGCAGCGAGGCCAACTGTGCTTCCGCTATGATAGCCCTGAACAGTGCTGTTGCTGAAGCCTTGGTAGATTTCAAAAAGCGTGTCGATCAGAAAATTTCGGAATACTCAGAGTACTCCGAGTATTCGGAAGGCACTGGCCATACCGCCAAGTTCCATGCCATCATCGACGTCCTCCGGGAAGATATCAAGACTTGCAAGCCTATCCGTTTCGACGGCAATGGATATTCTGACGAGTGGGTTGAAGAGGCTACGAAACGCGGTCTTGATGTCGAGAAGTCTTGTCCGGTTATCTTCGAGCGCTATCTGGATGCTGAAAGTATTAAGATGTTCGAGAGTCTGGGCGTGATGACACAGAAAGAACTGGAGGCACGCAATGAAGTGAAATGGGAAACCTACACCAAAAAGATTCAGATTGAAGCGCGTGTATTGGGCGACCTTTCAATGAACCACATTATCCCTGTAGCCACCCGCTATCAAAGTCAGTTGCTGACCAATGTGGAAAACATGGCAGAAGTATTCGCCGCCGACAAGGCAGAAAAACTGTCTGCCCGAAACCTCAAACTCATTGAGGAAATTGCAGAGCGCACCAGTGCGATTGAGAAAGGTGTCGAAGAACTGGTCGATGCACGTAAGGTAGCCAACAAGATTGAGGATGAACACCAGAAGGCCATTGCCTATCATGATACCGTTGCACCTAAGATGGAGACCATCCGCTATCAGATAGACAAATTGGAACTCATTGTGGATGATGCCTGCTGGCCATTACCCAAATACCGCGAACTACTGTTTATCCGATAAATTGGTTAATTACTCAGACAATCTACTTCTTTTTTTGGTTGTTTGAAGTTTGCGAAGAGCCTGGCGCTGTGAAGCGTCAGGCTCTGATTTTTGTGCCGCGAGCGGGACTCGAACCCGCACAGCCATTACTGGCCAAGGGATTTTAAGTCCCTCGTGTCTACCATTCCACCATCGCGGCAGTAGACATTTGCGTCTTTGCGGGTGCAAAGATAAGACAATTCAGTGTAATAGCCAAATATTTTATTGCTTTTTTACTATTCCGAGAAAACGGTTATCACTCCTAAGGGGCCTGCGGTAAAGGCATTCCTATAGCGTGAAAGACCTGTGTCTCCCTCTTTTCCTTCCACCAACAGTCCTCCGTTATTCATATCATACTTGTCTCCACATTTCGAACAAGTAACATATCCCGAACCTTTGGTGTCCAAGGTGAGCCGATAATTGGGCGAGGAATAGTTTTTCTCCCGTCTTACACAGTTAGGACACTGCAAATCGTAAGCAGTGAACTTAAAATCACCCAGACTCTGAACCCCTACGATGATACCGTTATTCAGACCAAGTCGGAGATTATTACGTAAGTCTTCTGCCGTTTCATTCTTTCGCGTACTGGAGCCTTGGTTGTTCTCAAACACCAATGCTTTCACCCCTCCACGTGACTCCTCTGTTATCTTACAGAAAATCCCTGTTACCATAGGATTGGTTGCTGTCGCCAGTGTCTGCTCCTGATGAATGCTATTATCATACACAAACCTACAAGGCCATGATGTAAATTCAGTTTCAGCACCACACCCTGTCATTAGCCAACAGCCAACAACCAATAGCCAATAGCCTGTTTTCCGTTTCATTTTACTAAATTCTTTTCTGCTTCTCTTACACGCTCGAAGGCAAAACCTTCGAGAACAGTATTCATCAGGTCGGTAATCTTGTCGTTACAGAGATTACCTATCGAGCCCTCATGGGTATGGTGAATATCCTTATTGGGACGGAATGTTCCTGCCTCGATATCAAGCCCCACCTTCTTGTAGGCATCACGGAAAGGCATGCCCTCAGCTGCCAAGCGGTTCACTTCCTCGACACTGAACATCGGGTCGTACATCGGATTATCGAGAATATCCTCGCGTACCTCTATCTTATTAATAATATAGGCAGCCATCTGCAGGCAGTCTTTCAGTTCGTCAAAGGCAGGCAGAAACACCTCTTTGATGATTTGCAAGTCGCGGAAATAACCTACAGGCAGGTTGTTCATAATCAATGTCACCTGCTGAGGCAATGCCTGCAACTTGTTGCACTTAGCACGAATCAGTTCAAAGACATCAGGATTCTTCTTATGCGGCATGATACTCGAACCTGTGGTACACTCTTTCGGCAACTTTACAAAAGAGAAGTTTTGCGAGTTGAAAAGACAGGCGTCAAAAGCCATTTTTGCCAATGTTCCCGCAATAGTAGCAATAGCGAAGCCCACGTTGCGCTCCATCTTGCCACGCCCCATCTGTGCATAGACCACGTTGTAGTCCATCGAGTCGAATCCCAAGAGGTCGGTCGTCATCTGGCGTTTCAAGGGGAACGAGCTGCCATATCCAGCTGCCGAACCTAACGGATTGCGGTTCGTCATCTTATAGGCGGCTTGCAAGAAGAGCATATCGTCACAAAGCGATTCTGCATACGCACCGAACCATAAACCGAAAGACGAAGGCATAGCCACCTGCAAATGGGTATAGCCCGGCATCAGTACCTGCTTATACTGTTCACTCTTCTGAATTAATTCATCGAAGAGTACTTTCACACTGTCGGCAATCTCCATCAACTGATGGCGAGTGAAGAGTTTCAGATCTACCAATACCTGGTCGTTGCGTGAGCGTCCTGAGTGAATCTTCTTACCCAAATCGCCCAATTTACGCGTCAGCATCAGTTCTACCTGCGAGTGAACGTCTTCCACACCTTCTTCTATCTGGAATTCGCCTCGCTGACAGATAGCATAGATATTCTTCAATTCCTGTAATAGTTGAGGCAGTTCGTCCTTGCCTATCAGTCCTATCGACTCCAACATGGTGATATGAGCCATCGAGCCAAGCACATCGTATGGTGCCAGATAGAGGTCCATCTCCCTATCGCGCCCCACCGTGAATCGCTCAATCTCAGCATTCACCTCGAAGTTCTTTTCCCACAGTTTATTTGCCATAAGGTATTTGTGATAAAGCGTCTGCTATTTTTTCCACACCGTCCTGCAAGGGACCACTCACCATACCCTTCAACATGAAAGGGATATCGGCCTGCACCGTCACGCGCATCTTACTGGTCGTTTCTGTCACTGGCAGCACCTGAATCCACAGGTTGAAGGGCATGGGCGACTGTTCTGTCTCGAACTTCACGCACTTGCCCTCCTCACGCTCGATGATGCGTAACTTGATGTCGCCCACAGGATCGACATTCACGCTCACCGTATCACGATCGAACGAGAAACTGTTCAACTTATCCTCTGGCACACGGTCACGCACACGCTCCAGATTACTCAAGTCGCTGATATTACGATAGACATCCTCTACAGGATATGCAATCTGCTTAACACTACTTTCAAACTTTGTCATTGCTTCCAAGTGCTTGGTGATTTACGCCATTCAGCCAATACGGCCTTATCTTCCTCACTGATATATCCTGTTTCGGCAGCCTGCTCCAATACAGCGGCATAGTTACTCAACGTAATCAACTTCACACCAGCCTCCTTGAATGCCTCCTCAGCCACAGGGAAACCATAGGTGAACGATGCTACCATACCAATCACCTCCACACCATACTGGCGCAAAGCCTCAACAGCCTTCAGACTGCTGCCGCCTGTAGAAATCAAATCTTCTACTACTATCACCTTGGCACCCTTCTTGAGTTCACCTTCCACCTGGTTGCCCATACCGTGGTCTTTCGGTTTCGGACGAACGTATGCGTAGGGCAATCCCAGTTCGTCGGCCACTAATGCGCCCTGTGCGATGGCACCCGTTGCCACACCAGCCACAGCCTCAGCTTCAGGGAAATTCTCCTGAATGGCATGGCAGAGTTCCAGTTTCACAAACGAGCGAACCTCAGGGAATCCCAAAGTCTTTCGATTGTCCGTATAGATAGGTGATTTCCAGCCAGAAGCCCATGTGAATGGGTCATTAGGCTGCAACTTGATGGCTTTGATATCCATCAGTTTCTGTGCAAATAGTTTCTTGATTGCGTCCATAATTTATTGAATTTCCGTATTTTGGATGCAAAGATACAAAAAAAAGTAAGAAGGAAGAAAGAAGAAGAAAGAATTTTCCACTCGCCATTTACCAAAAACTATTCAACCTTTGGTGAAACCAAGGGTAAGAATACTCAGGCGCGTGCTTGGAATCTTATTTAATTCTGTAGCACATGCGATCAGGGTGGAACCTGTAGTACAGACGTCATCTACCAACAGAATATGTTTGCCTTCTAAATCTTGTGAGTGACGGAGTTCAAATATATTGGCAACATTCTCTTGGCGCTGAAAGCGCATGAGTGTTGTCTGACTTCGGTGAAAATGTTGGCGGGACAAGGCACGTGTATTGATAGGTATTTGAGTAACGGCATTGATCCCACGACAGACCATCTCACTCTGGTTGTAGCCACGTTGACGCTTGCGTTTCCGGGAGAGCGGTACAGGCATCAGGATATCGACCCCATCGAAATAGCCTGCCATCAGCATTTCCTGAGCCATCAGCGCACCCAAGTATTCGCCAATATCCGGACGGTCAGCATATTTGAGCTTATAGATCAGTTGGGCATGCTCACTATGGGGTTCATAATAAAACCAGGCTGCTGCACGACTGATGGGAGCCAGTCCCCAGAAAAGTTGCGCCATGGGATTATCGTAGGGGGTAAACTGAAAGGTGGTGCGGGGCATATGGAGCAGACATACTGAGCAGAGCCCTTGCTCTGTAACGCTTAGACGCCGTCCACAAACGGGACATTGACGAGGTGACACAACATCTAAGATTCTAGACCATAAACTCGTCTTCATCACTGACACTGATACACTGTTTGATAATATCCATCGTAAAACCACGGCTGACGGCAAAGCGAATAAGTTTGCCATTAAGCTCGTAGTCGCTATTGGCTTTGATACTCTTCCGCTTCTGTTGGAGCATTGGACGCAAGACGAGGACATAATCCTCGTCCGCAATCTCGTCAAGAACCTGCTGACGGATGTCTTCGTCGATATGTTTCTGCCACAAAGCCTGCTCCACTTTGCGACGTCCCCATTTATTGTACTTTACCTTATCTTTGACAAAGGCGCGTGCAAAACGCACATCATCAATATATCGTTCACTGACAAGTCGATTGAGAATACGTGTCTGTGCCTCTTCTGAAAGTTCCCAACGGCGCATTTTCTCCCGCATCTCCCATTGACAATGTTCGGCATTGGCACAGAGGGAAGCTAAAGTGAGGTAGGCTTCTTGTTCGGTTTTCTGTTTCATCGTTGTGCTCGTATGAATCGTAGTTTACCAAATTGGTCTTCCTTTATTTCGATGTCGTGGTACGACATTGTACGTAACAAATCGTGAAGCTCGCTGGCATAGAGTGGGTTGATTTCAAAATAGAGCCAACCACTATCGCGCAGTGCTGAAAGTCCATACTGGGCGATAGTACGGTAGAACAACAGCGGGTCGTTGTCAGGCACGAAAAGCGCTGTATGCGGTTCATAATCCAGCACATTGGAGTCCATGGCGGTTGATTCCTGACGGCATATATAGGGAGGATTGCTGACAATGATGGACACATCCCCTACCCGCTTCCAACGTAAGGGGGCTTGTGAAAGCATATCAACTGGTTCAAAATGGACATTCACACGATTGCGAACCGCATTGGTTCGCGCAACCTCCAAAGCTTCAGGAGAAATATCCCAAGCATAGACTTCTGCATCGGAGAATGAAGCGGCAAGGGTAATGGCGATACAGCCTGAACCCGTGCCGATGTCGAGGATGGTGATAGGTGAAAGGCTCGGGAAGGAGATGGAAGAGGAAAGAATCCACTGGCACAGTTCTGCAGTTTCAGGACGAGGGATCAGCACATGCTCATTAACCAAGAAAGTGCGCCCGCAGAAGTCGGTCTGCCCAAGAATATACTGGACAGGCTCGTGGTTCGACAGCCGTCGAGCGATTTCTTGCAGTTCCGCTTGGTCGTCTGCAGATAATTGTGTATCTTTGCCAGCATAAAGGTCTGACAGTGAGAGGCCGTAACGAACCTCATACACCATGCGGGCTACGGCCTTCGCCTCGCCTTCACCATAGGACGGTGCCAACTGGTGCCATAAATCACGATAATTCATCGAATGCAAAAGTACGGAAAATATGGATAAGAACCAAATTTCTATGGACGAAAAATACATGCGCCGTTGTCTGCAACTGGCTGCTAACGGAATACAGGGTGCAAGACCTAACCCCATGGTAGGGGCTGTGATTGTGGTAAACGACCGAATCATCGGCGAGGGCTATCACGTGCGTTGTGGAGAGGGACATGCTGAGGTTAACGCCTTTGCTTCAGTGCGCCCTGAGGACGAAGCACTGCTGAAGGATGCCACCATCTACGTGTCGCTGGAGCCCTGCTCGCATTACGGCAAGACACCGCCTTGCGCTGATCTGATTATCAAGAAAGGTGTGAAACATGTCGTTGTGGGTTGTGTGGATCCTTTTGCTGAGGTGAAAGGTCGGGGTATCCGTAAACTGAGAGATGCCGGTATCGAGGTGGAAGTGGGGGTGCTTGAGAAGGAATGTGAGGCGCTAAACCGTCGTTTCTTCACTTTTCATCGTGAACATCGCCCCTATATCATCCTGAAGTGGGCTCAGACGGCTAATGGCTTTATCGATGACCATTTCAAGCCTGTCCAGATATCCAACGATTTTACGAAGATGTTATCGCATAAGCTCCGTGCAGAGGAGGATGCTATCCTCGTGGGGCGCGTGACAGAGACGCGTGATCATCCACAGTTGACTGTCCGTGAGTGGAGTGGTCCTCATCCGAAACGACTGGTGATTGATCGTTTGCATCCCCTGAACTTAGAGAGCCTGTATTCCCACCAGATACAGTCGTTGATAGTGGAAGGCGGCGCCAAGACCTTACAGTCGTTTCTCGACAAGGGGCTTTGGGATGAGCTTCGTGTGGAGACGAACTTAGGCATGACAGTTGACGACGGTACAAGAGCCCCTTTGATACCTGCCGAGGCGATGGTGGAAGAGAGCATCAGAGACGGCGAGAACCAGTTGGTGCGCTATCATAAAATAACCCCCGAAAGTTGATCTCTTCCGGGGGTATATTATAAATAAAGGTGTAAAGGCTTACTTGGTGAGGGCCTTACGGGCAGCGTCGATCTGCTCCTTAGCCTCCTGCAGCTGAGACTTCAGCTCGCTAACGGTAGTGGCGTTCAGAGTGTCGAGAGTAGAAAGTGCCTCAGCAACTGGTCTGATGTCGGGATCGTACTCAGAGAGACGGTTCAGAGCATCGAGGATCAGCACGATACGGAAGGTGGTGTTAGCAGCGGCGTCATCGTCGAAAGCAGCGAGGAACTTGTCTGTGTTTTTGCTTGCGCAGTACATCTGCTCGATGAGAGAAGCTGCGGCAAGCTGCCAGAAGTAGTTGATACGGCCGTTCTCGTTCATGGCGTCATAGAGAGCCTGAGGAGTCTGAGCAGCGCTGGTGTTCTCAAGAACCTTAAAAGAAGGATCGTTGATGTCGGCAGCCAGCTTGGTGATAGCCTTCTCGTAATCCTCCAAAGGCATCTCATAAAGCTTGGCAATGCTCTTATCAACTTCAAGTGCTGCCATCACGCGATATTTCTCTGCGAGTGTAGTAGCTTCCTCTGCTACAGAAGGATTCAGCAGATAGTTAGGCTTAACCTGCTTCTCTTCCTTTGTCAGCTTGAAAGAACCTTCATTGTCACTCTGCAGGAATGGGAGCTGCTTCATTTTACCGATTTCACTTGCCAGACTGTCAACATGCATCTTGATGCTTGCCTCAATCTGCTCCTGTTCGAAACTCTTAACTACTGAATCTTCTGATTCAGTGCTTTTTGCAGTTTTGTTTCCGCATGCTGCAAATGCGATTGCTGCGAATGCTACAGCGAGAATTGATAACTTTTTCATTGTTTTTTGAATTGATAGTTATTAATAAATTATTTAAATAATATTTCTACTTTCTGATAATCTTTCCTGGCCAATCGGTGAAGAGGAAGATGGAGAGAATGAATCCCATCAGCAACAAGACGGATATGTTGAACCAAAGCGTTTTAATCTGCCAAGTGCCCAAAATCTTCACGCTACTATAGAAAGGTGCGCGTCCCCAGGTGCTATGCGGGGTGAGGAAGATGGTCTGCATGCGAGGCACGATGTAGCCGTCAATCACCTCAAGCATGTTTCTTTGGTCTGCACCAACCACACAATCCTCAAGTTTAATGTTGTAATTGTCGCGTTTCAACTCCAGAACGGCATCCTTACCCATCTCACGTACCATAGCGGAGATCTGCTTGTCAGCCTTGATGGAAATGATGTTGCTACGATCTACCAGGATATTCTCTGCATCCTTCAGATATTGGCGAAGCGACGGGTAGCTGTAATCACCCTTATATGGCTCCATACCACAGAAAGCTGTTACGAGAGGCAGGTTGATACGAATAGTCTCCATATGAATAGGATTTACCTCTTCGCCCTGTTTCTCCTCATTCTTCATGGTCTCCAGCTGCGACTGCAACTCATTGACATATCCGAAGTTATAGAACTGGGTCTCATATTTCTTCCTGTCTGTCTCAAAGAACGGTGCTTCATAGGCATTATCAGAGTATGAGGTAACAGCCAATGCCTCGTAAGCCCAGCGGGTGGGGATAATCTCACCGATCAGGGGCACATTGCCTGTGGTGCTCTTAGGTGCCAGGTCTGAGAAGCTCACCACCAGTCCGCAAAGCAGGATCTGTGGAATCAGCAGAATAGGAATGGTTATATAAATGGCTACTACAGAGTTCAGACACTGAGAGAGCAACAGACCCATCAGGCTCGACAGAAGGGCTGTGACAAAGAGGATAATCCACCATGTCAGGAACAATCCGTGAAGACCCATGATATAGTTACCGATAAGGATAAACAGCAAAGTCTGCAACAGTGACACACCTGCCATATAGACAATCTTCGAAGAGATATAACTGCCGTATGACAGATTCAGGAAACTCTCACGTTTCAGTAACGCACGATCCTTAATAATCTCCTCTGCACTGCCACTCATACCGATAAAGGTGGCAACGATGACGGCCATAAAGAAGTAGCTTACCAGATTCTTGTTGTCCATCACTGTGTAACCTTCTGGTGGGGCATAGCGTGTCAGCAGGGCGCAGACAACAGCCAACAGAGGTGCTTCAAGCAATGTGATACACAGGTATTGGACATTGGTAATCTTAGTACGGAAGTTACGACGCAAGAAAATCAGGAACTGCTTGAACGCATTGGGCTTCTTCTGGTCTGAATGCGGCACATCCTTGATTTCCGGTGCTGGCAACTCGGCTCTGTTCTTCAGATAGAGCTCGTGCCACTCCTGTGGACTCATCTTGCGCTCATCAGAGATCTCACCGTTGTTATTTAATGCCTTCTCATCGATGATATTCAGCACAATCTCCGGGTTCACATTACCACAGGTAGGACAAGCGCTGGTGTCGGCATCCGCATAGTCGGCTGCTGTCTTAAAATAGGTAATGGCGTCAATGGGGTTACCGTCGAAGACAGGATAGCCGCCTTTGTCAAGTAACCAGAGGCGATCGAACAGCTTATAGACATCACTCGAAGGCTGATGGATGTTTACAATAATCAGTTTTCCCTTCTGGGTCTGCTCCTTCAACAGGTTGATCACCTTTTCGGTATCGGCAGAAGAGAGACCTGATGTAGGTTCGTCGAGGAAGAGGACTGCTGGCTCTCGAATCAGCTCAAGGGCGATGTTCAGACGTTTACGCTGACCACCAGAGATGAATTTGTTAATAGCAGAGCCTACCTTCAGGTTCTTGGCAGCATCGAGCCCCAAATCCTTTAAGGTCTTCATCACTCGCTTGTCAAGATCTTCCTCGCTCATACCCTCGAAGCATAGCTTGGCTGTGAACCACAGGTTCTGATAAACGGTCAACTCCTCAATCAGCAAATCATCCTGTGGCACAAAACCTATCAGTGCCTTAGCGTCAGGCTCAGAGATATCGTGTCCATTGATAGTGATACTACCACTTTGGGGCTTTAGCGTACCATTCAGCAGGGAGAGAAGTGTGGTCTTACCTGTACCTGAGCCACCCATGATAGCCAACAGCTCACCGTTGCGCAGTGTAAAGCTCAGGTCGTGCATACCATTGTCACTGTTCGGGAAACGGAAGTTGATGTCTCGTCCGCAGAACTCCACCTCTTCAGTCTTATCTACAGCCAGTCCTTTGACAGCTCTATAGGCATCGAGGATGGTGGAATAGTAGATGGGTTTGCCAGTGGCTCCCTTTAACACACTACTCTGGATCCACACCTGATAGGCTCCTGACAGTACGGGTACATCATTGAGCAAAACGGTATCAGGACCAGTATAGGTAAAGAGCAGCATACCTGTTTCAGGATTCAACAATGTCTTCAGCTGTCCCTTGGTGTCACTGAGTTCATGAATCATCACATGCTCATTCTGACGGTTGTTGACAAAATCCACAAAAACCTTGAATTGCACATCGGATATCTGAAAGCTCTTGGCCATTGTGGTAAACAGATAGTCGGTGTGTCCTTCCTGATAGCTGCAGAATTCCATCAGACGCAACAGCAACAGCGAAGCCTCGATATGTGAAATCTTACTTTTCAGCTCTGTGCAGATGCCGTCAACGGTAGCCTGAGGGTCCATGCCCGTGACATCGGACATCTCATAGGCGTTTCGTAAATCACTGTAGAAACCAAGGTAAGATTCAATGTTTCTGATTCCAAAATGATGACGCAGGTAATTCTCCAGCATGGTTTTTGCCCATGCCTCATCGACACTTTCTTCCTTGCCAAACAAGGCAAACAAGCTAAGGAAACTGGATAGTAGTATATCGGTCATTTCCCTAATTAAAACACTAACACAAAGTCTAAAATTGCAATTTTGCTTGCAAATATATTAAAAAAATCAGATTGCAAGCTTGTAAAGTGAGTTAAAAAGAATTAAACCGCCTTATTTGCGCCCAAAATCGGCAGGCACCTCGCCCCATTTCTGGGTTTCCCACTTGATTATTGGGTTTCTGAAGTTGTGTGTCTGCAACCAATGCTCGGCACGGGCAATGATCTGATAAAGCTGTTCTGTCTGAGGTGTACGTTCAAGTTTGGTCTTGCATTTCCGCTTACTCACCCAAAGGATCGCATTATAAGAATCGGAATAGATGGTCTTACCATGAAGTCCTTGTTGCTGCATCAATGCCAAAGCATGAACAATAGCCAGAAATTCCCCGATATTATTGGTGCCCTTCATCGGTCCGAAATGGAACACACGCGCACCGGTAGCCAAATCGATAGCCTGATACTCCATTGGTCCAGGATTACCTGAACAGGCAGCATCCACTGCCCAGGCATCGGCTGTCACTTCCAGCGGAATTGGCAGTACCGTATCGTGGCGATAATCAGGAGGATTCTGCATCACATTCTTTCAGGGACTTCAATACCCAGAAGGGCCATACCATTCTTCAGCACTTTAGCGACATTACGGGCTATGACAATACGCGTCTGGCGCTTGGCTTCATCAGACTCATTGAGAATAGAGTAGTCGTGATAGAACTGATTAAACACCTTGGTCAACTCATAGCAGTAGTTGGCAATACCTGAAGGCGAATAATCCTTACCAGCCTGCTCTACAGCTGCCCCATATTCCGACATCTTCTGAATAAGCTCAATCTCTTTGGAATTCAGAGTAATCTGGGGAACCGGAGTATTCTGAGTATTCTGAGATTTTCTTAAGATACTGCGAATACGAGCATAGGTGTACTGGATGAAAGGACCTGTATTGCCATTAAAATCAATACTCTCTTCTGGATTGAAAAGCATATTCTTGCGAGCATCGACCTTGAGAATGAAATACTTCAAGGCACCCATACCCACGATACGGGCTACTTCACGACGCTCTTCTTCCGTCATATCATCAAACTTACCCAGTTCCATCGAAGTCTTATAGGCATCTTCCACCATCAGTTCCATCAAGTCGTCAGCATCAACAACGGTACCCTCACGTGACTTCATCTTACCATTGGGCAGTTCCACCATACCATAGGAAAAATGAACCAACTCCTTGCCCCATTTGAAACCTAAACGGTCAAGCAAGATAGAGAGCACTTGGAAGTGATAATTCTGCTCGTTACCTACCACATAAATCATCTTGTCAATGGGATAATCGTGGAAACGCATCTCAGCAGTACCGATGTCTTGGGTCATATATACCGAGGTACCGTCTGAACGGAGTAAAAGTTTCTGGTCCAGTCCTTCGTTGGTGAGGTCTGCCCATACAGAATTGTCGGCATGACGCTCAAAGAGTCCCTTAGCCAACCCCTCTTCCACCTTTGCCTTACCCTTCAGATAGGTCTGGCTCTCGTAATATATCTTGTCGAATGATACACCCATTTTCCGATAAGTCTCGTCGAAGCCAGCATATACCCAAGCATTCATCTTCTCCCACAAAGCACGCACTTCAGGATCGTTATTCTCCCATTTCACCAGCATCTCATGCGCCTCTTTGATAAGAGGTGCCTCCTGCTTGGCAGTTTCCTCGTCCATGCCTTGAGCTACGAGTTCCTTGATTTCCTCACGGTAATGCTTGTCAAAAGCCACATAATAGTCACCTATCAGGTGGTCGCCCTTCTTGCCAGATGATTCAGGTGTCTCGCCATTACCCCACTTCAACCAAGCAAGCATGGACTTACAGATATGAATACCACGGTCATTGACGATATTGGTCTTCACCACCCGATTGCCATTGGCCTGCATGATTTGTGCCAACGACCAACCCAAGAGGTTATTGCGCACATGTCCCAAATGAAGTGGTTTGTTGGTATTGGGCGATGAATATTCAATCATGACGAGCGGCGATGCTTCTGTAGCGGTCTTCTCGCCAAAATGAGGATCGGCATCAATATCAGCCAGAAGATTCAACCATGCAGCAGGAGCTATGACGAGATTCAGAAAGCCCTTGACAACATTGAACGAAGCAATAGCCTCGCAATGATCTACAAGGTACTGACCTATCTCCTGAGCAGTCTGCTCCGGATTCTTCTTGGAAATCTTCAAGAATGGGAAAACGACCAAGGTGAGGTTACCCTCAAACTCACTACGCGTCTTTTGCAACTGTACCATCTTCTCAGGTACCTCCTGGCCATACAAAGCTTTGACAGCTTCGATGGCAGCATTCATAATCTGTGATTCAATCTTCATCTTGCGGTATACCTATTTAATCGTGAAATCATCCACATGAAGCATGCGGATGATTTTTAAGATGTTGTCCAAGGCGGATTCGAACCACCACAAACAGAACCAAAACCTGTTGTGCTACCATTACACCATTGGACACCCATATGCTTGTAAGCGGATGCAAAGGTAGTGGTTTTTCGGGCCACTACCAAATTTTTCGCCAATTATTTCACTATCAGCAGGAAATAATTCTTCTTTCCTTTCTGAGCCAAGAGATACTTTCCGTCTATCAAGTCATCTGCTGTAACAGGTCGATTCTGGTCTGTCAGCTTCTCCTTATTGAGACTTACGCCACCACCTTGCACCATTTTGCGCATCTCACCTTTTGAGGGGAAAACGGGAGCTGCTGTCGTCAGGAGTTCAATAGCGGGCTGCCCCAACTGGTCCTTAGAAATCTCATACTGGGGGACTCCGTCAAAGACGTCCAAGAATGTCTGCTCATCCAGTTTCTCTAATCCTTCTTTGGTTGACTTGCCGAAGAGGATGTTAGAAGCCTCAATAGCAGTGTCGAGCGCTTCCTGAGAATGAACCATTACGGTGACTTCCTCAGCCAGACGGCGCTGGAGAACACGGCGACCTGGGTCTTGCTGGTGTTCCTCGACGAGGGCATCAATAGTCTCCTTGTCCAACGATGTGAAGATCTTGATATAGCGCTCAGCATCCTCGTCGCTCACATTGAGCCAGAACTGGTAGAACTTATAAGGAGTGGTGCGTGCAGGATCGAGCCAGATATTACCACTTTCGGTCTTACCGAACTTCTTACCATCACTCTTGGTAATCAGCGGACAGGTAAGCGCAAAGGTCTCCACGTCGTTACCCAGCGTGCGACGAATCAGTTCCGTACCAGTAGTCATGTTACCCCACTGGTCGTTACCACCCAACTGAAGTTTCACACCATAGTGCTGATAGAGGTAGAGGAAATCATAGCCCTGCAACAACTGATAGGTAAACTCGGTGAACGACAGACCGTCGCGGGCAGTACCGTTCAGGCGCTGTTGTACACTCTCCTTTGCCATCATATAGTTGACGGTGATATGCTTACCCACCTCACGTGCAAAATCAAGGAAGGTAAAATCCTTCATCCAGTCGTAGTTATTGACCATCACAGCCGCATTGGCATCCTTCGACTCGAAATCCAGGAACTTAGCAACCTGACGCTTGATGCACTCCTGGTTATGACGGAGTGTCTCGTCATTGAGGAGGTTACGCTCCTGACTTTTACCAGAGGGGTCGCCAATCATACCTGTTGCACCACCCACCAAAATAATGGGCTTATGCCCGCAACGCTGCAAGTGACGCAGCATCATGATGCCACAGAGATGGCCGATATGCAGAGAATCAGCCGTAGGGTCGGTACCGAGATAGGCTGTCACCATTTCTTTCTGGAGCAATTCTTCTGTGCCAGGCATCATCTGTGCCAGCATTCCGCGCCATTTCAGTTCTTCAACAAAGTTTTTCATATTCTATTATTTTTTATTTTCTGATTACTCTGAATATTCTGATTATTCTGACTACTCCGATTAATCGGGCACTGGGTCATAACCACTGCCTCCCCAAGGGTGGCATCTTAGCAAGCGCCGTACTGCCAAATACAGTCCTTTGAAGGGACCGTGCTTTATCAATGCCTGACGAGCGTATTCACTACAAGTCGGTGTAAAACGGCAGGAAGGAGGAGTCAATGGTGAAATTGCTGTCTGATAGAAACGGATAGGTAGCAACAGCACCCATACCAAGCACTTTGAAATGAACTGCAAGAACTGCTTCATAGCTTTTCCACTATTCTTCCTATCAACTTCCGCATTCGCTCTGCTATCTCCTGAGAGGGATAGAGATCGTCAGCCAACCAAATAAAGGCTATCACCAACGCCCGCTGAGGGGTAGCAGCCAACTGATTGTACAATGGCTGTTTAGCCACTCGATAAGCCTCGCGCAACTGGCGCTTTACACGATTACGCTTAATCGCCCGCTTGAAATGACGTTTCGACACACTGACCAGTATCTGTACTGGCGATTCTTGTTCGTCGTTACGTTCTATTTCCATCCACACTACCCTGATGGGGAAGGCTGCCATCGACTGGCTTCCTGCTCCGCCAAAGAGACGGTCGGTGAGTTTCATGCTACACAACCGTTCTCGCTTCCTGAGCGTGTGGGTTGCCATATATATAATAATGTATATTACCCTTGCTTCTTCTGCAGAAAATCCTGCAGAGCTGCGGTCATCGACGGACACTTCACTGTGGGAGCCTCCAAATCGAGACGCAAGCCAGCATCCTTGACAGCCTTGGCTGTAGAGGGACCAAAGGTGGCTATAGCAATGTCTCCCTGCTTGAAGTCAGGGAAATTCTTGGTCAGCGACTCAATACCGGAAGGACTGAAGAATATCAGCATATCATAGTCGAAATTCTTCACCTCATCGGCCGTAAAATCATTGCTCACCGTACGATACATGACGCACTCCTGATGGTTCAGTTTCTTGGCATCCAACATATTCGCAACGGCATCGTTATGAACATCGCTCATAGGAACCAGATACTTCTCCTGCTTATGCTTAACCATCGTAGGCAGCAAATCATCAATCTTTCCTGTAGTTCCGAAGAACACCTTACGTTTGCGATACTGCACATACTTTTGGATGTAGAGAGAAATAGTCTCTGTTACACAGAAATACTTCATATCCTCAGGAATTGCAATACGCATCTCCTTAGCCAACGTGAAGAAATGATCAATAGCATGACGTGATGTGAACACGATAGCCGTGTAGTCGAGAATATTGATTCTCTGTGCACGGAACTCCTTTGCTGTCATTCCCTCTACCTTAATAAACGGACGGAATACCAACTCCACTCCGAACTTCTCAGCGATGTCATAATAAGGCGACTTTTCGCTAGATGGCTTTGGTTGAGAAACCAGAATCTTCTTTATCATTTGGTGTCCTAAAAATTGATTTTTAAACTATTCGCTGTCAAGACAAGCACGCCCCAAAAGGCGAGCATGGGTACTATTTCGAGGGTGCAAAAGTACAAAATAATTTGCAATTTAACGACATTCCGACGAAAAAAAATGATATAGCTCTTATAAAATGTTAGTAATTTAACAATAATAAGTGATATAATGACATAAATCATCACGAATTTTATGTCTAATTCGAAATATGCTCTGAGCAAAACTCCTGGATAGAGCAAAACACCCTCCATGGAGATAATAAAGAGCAAGGATTTAATCCATTGTTCGTTTCTTTTACCATCGAAAAACACATTGTTAGCGATTGTATAGCACACTATCTTGAGAAAGAAATAAAGCACAGTGATGCCCAGATAGATAGATATCAGCGTGTATTGGGATCGCAACACAAAAGTATCACCGATGAAAATCAGCGTGTGGAAATAGAACAGCAATGAAATCAGCAGACTGGTAATCAACACCAATAACAACTGGAAGTATATCTCGTAAGTCGTTTCCGACTCTTCTGTAGTTCCTGAATAGGGAACATAGAAGAAGCGTTTTGCCTGTCGCACGATAAACTGACGCGCATTGGCAAAGGCTATGACGGCAAAGATAAAGCACGCCAACAAGAGCGACGTGACAATATTGTCGTTATGGACAGCATAAGGTATAGGGTCGCCAGGTACACCATAACGTCCTCCAGGCAATTCCGGGTGGAACAAGGTGTCCTTGGAGAAATAGCTCTCCTTATAATATTGCGGAAGATCAGCATTCATCAGGTCAACACCAGGGGGGTGACCAGGAAGATGCAGCGTATCAGGATGCTCACTCCAATGAATCTCAGAGGGTTTGAAGCGCGACTGGATAGCAGAGTCCTGCTGGGCGGGGGTAGCATCACGCGGCAACCAGCTCAAGACCTGAGCTGGTGTCAACGGTCGGTGCTGCACGACTACGGAGTCGCTTCCTTCTACTGCTACCGACGCAGTATGTGCTATGGAGTCTTGTTGCAACAATTACAGTCCAAATGCTTGTTTAATATCTGCTACCCTGTCGAGTTTCTCCCATGTAAAGAGTTCAACATCGATGGTCTTAGTCTCATGATAGCGACTGGTGAATGTTTTCTTCACCACTTCCGACTGGCGTCCCATGTGTCCATAGGCGGCTGTCTCCAGATACATCGGCTGGCGCAGTTTCAAGGAGCGCTCAATAGCTTTCGGACGAAGATCGAAGAGTTCTTCTATCTTCTTGGCAATTTCACCATCCGTCATATTCACCTTCGAACGTCCATAAGTGTTCACATAGATATTCATGGGTTTCGCCACACCGATAGCATAGCTGATTTGCACCAACATCTCGTCAGCTACACCTGCTGCCACCATGTTCTTGGCAATATGACGGGCAGCATAAGCGGCAGAACGGTCCACTTTCGAGGAATCCTTACCTGAGAAGGCACCACCTCCATGGGCGCCCTTACCTCCGTAAGTATCAACAATGATTTTTCTTCCTGTCAGACCCGTATCACCATGAGGACCGCCAATGACGAATTTACCTGTGGGATTCACATAGTATTTGATGTCATTACCAAATAATGACAACACACGCTGAGAATGGATTTTTGCCTTGACACGCGGTATCAGGATATTGATGACATCATCCTTGATACGTGCCAGCATACGCTCATCATCGGTATCAAACTCGTCGTGCTGGGTTGACACTACTATCGTGTCGATACGCTCAGGAATACCTGCATCGCTATACTGGATGGTCACCTGACTCTTGGCATCAGGACGCAGATAGGTCATCTCTTTGCCTTCCTTACGGATTTCGGCAAGGGTACGCATCAACAGATGAGCCAAATCGAGCGATACCGGCATCAGGCTCTCCGTTTCGTTGGTGGCATAACCGAACATCATACCCTGGTCGCCGGCTCCCTGGTCCTCATCATCCTCACGATCGACACCACGGTTGATGTCCTCACTCTGCTCGTGAATGGCTGTCAGGATGCCACAGGAATTGCCGTCAAATTGATATTCCGCTTTGGTATATCCTATCTTTTTAATCGTTTTACGGGCAATGGTCTGCAGGTCGATATATTCCTCGCTACGCACCTCACCCATGATTACCACTTGACCTGTAGTGACAAACGTCTCGCAAGCCACACGGGCATGTTCGTCGTAAGCCAGAAACTGGTCGAGAATGGCATCACTTATCTGGTCAGCCACCTTGTCGGGATGGCCTTCACTGACTGATTCTGATGAAAAAAAATAACTCATAATCCTTTGTCTTTCCTATTTTCGGGTACAAAGGTACAAATAAACGGCGAATTGTACAAATCCGCCGTTTACTTTTTACTTTTTTACCTTTTAAACTTTACTTTGTCTCAGGCAACATAATCACCTCAACGTGGTTGCCACTCTTCAGAATGACATTGTTCAGGAAGTCACGTACAGAATCTGTAGTCAGAGCCTCAACGGTCTTCTTATAGTCTGTATAGAAATCGAGTCCGTGATCCTTGAAGGTGGTGATGGTGTTCACCCAGTAGCTGTTCTTCTTGGCATCAACGTCAATCTGCTTCAGCATGTACTCCTTCACCTTCTGCAACTGGTCGGCATCAACGGCTTTAGCCATATTGGCGATACCCTCGTGCAACAGGCGGATAGCAATCTCCTGCTTGTCAGGATTCATGGGGCAGTAAGCCTGCAGCAAAGCAACTGGCTTGTGAGAAGAACCATTGAAGGTTCCGTATGCTCCACATGAATAAGCAGCACTCTCATCCTCACGGATGGTCTTCAGATAAATCATTGAGAGCACCTGTCCGACAGCATCCAGTTTCACGGAGTTCTCCAAAGTATAAGGAGCCTCTGCACTCCAAATCATGAAGGCAGTAGCCTTGGGTGACTCAGTCTTCACCTTGAAGTTGTTGACCACATTGCCCTTAGCCAGTGTCAGGATCTCGTTGAAGTCTTCAGCCTTCTCACCAGTAGATGGCAGAGAAGCTACATACTGCTCAATCAATGGACGCAGTGTCTGCTCGTCGAAGTTACCACAGAAGATGAAGGTGAACTGACCGGCATTCTTGAAGCGGTCCTTAGCCATGGCGAGGATGCGGTCGTAGTTGATGTCCTTCAGATCCTTCACGTCGATATTGGTGAAACGAGGATTGTGGGCATACATCGTTGCTGACAGAGAGTCAGAGAATACGGCATCAGGCGACAGGCTCTTGTTCTTCAAAGCCATATCGAGCTGAGTCATCAGGTTCTGGAACTGCTTCTCGTCCTTATTGATACCAGTGAAGTAGAGATACTGCATCTGCATCATGGTCTCGATGTCCTTTGGAGTAGAGTGTGCAGTTACATACTGACGGGTATTACCCAGTGTAGCGTCGGCATTGCACTCCTTACCAGCCAGAGCCTTGGTCAGCTCGTTGCTGGAGAAATTGCCCAGACCGCTGATACCAATCACCTGGTCGAACACTTTCAGGTTGGTGTAGTCGGCAGCGCCGAACATAGACTTACCACCCTTCGAGAAGGCCTGCATCTGAACTTCGTCGTCCTTGAAGTCGGTCTTCTTCAGAATAACGGTAGCACCATTAGACAGCTTCAGCTCCTTATAGCCAAGCGTCTTGTTCTCTGTCTCGCTGACAATCTTACCAGCCTTGATCTTGGTAACATCAACCAGTGGCTCGTTCTTTACATTGTCAACGTATGCCTCAATCTTATCAGCACGGGCAGCAGCAATAGCGGCAGCCATATCCTTCTCTGTAGGATAAACCTTGCCTTCCTTCTCCTGAGCCCACTCCATTACAACGAGGTTGCTATCGGTAGCAGAAATCAACTCGGGCACCATCTTATTGATGGCCTGCACAGGAATATTGGGAGTAACCTGCTGCATAATCTGGTAGAGGATATCCAATGGTGGGATAGGCTCGTTATCGAGATAGTGGTCACGATAATCATTGCCATATTCGGCATTCTTGCGCTTGTCACGGTTGGTATAGCGCTTCTCCAGTCCACTTAGATAGTCGGCACGTGCACGGTCATACTCTGAAGCAGTGAAACCGAACTCACGGGCACGACGGGTCTCGCGGTAGAGAGCCTGCAGTGTTTCCATATCCTTACCTTCCTTGGGTATTCCAATCACTTCGAAGCAATCCTTGGTGCGAGAGAGCATATAAGTGCCATCGTCAGCAAAGGCCTGGAAGAAAGGACAGCTCTCTTCCTGTGTCATCTCTGTCAGACGCTGGTTCATCATCTGAGAAATCACGCTGACTGCATAGTCCTGAATGAGATAATCCATATTGGCCTTCTCCTCGGGTTTGGTAGCATCGTGCTTCATCATCATCATGATCTGGCTCATCTGCATCTCCTTATCCTTCTCGAAGACATAGATAGCCTCCTTGTTATCAGGCACCTCCTCAGGAATTACTTTAGGAGCATTGGGGTCAACCTTGATGCTGCCGAAGAGTTCCTTGATCTTGGCTTCCATGTGGTCAACATCCACGTCACCTACTACGATGATAGCCTGATTGTCAGGACGGTACCACTTGTGGTAGTAAGCCTTGAGGGTCTGGGGCTTGAAGCTGTCGATGACGCTCATCAAACCGATAGGCATACGCTCGCCATACTTCGAACCTGGATACATCTTAGGCAGGGCGCGTGTAATCATACGCTGTGAAGGCCCCTCACCCAGACGCCACTCGTTATGTACTACGTCGCGCTCCTTGTCAATCTCGTCGGCTTCCAGCAACAGGCCATTTGACCAGTCTTTCAGAATCAGCAGACAAGAGTCGAGAGCTGTAGCACGCTTGGTGGGAACATCGCAGACACGATAAACGGTCTGGTCGATGCTGGTATAAGCATTCAGGTCGCTACCGAACTCAACACCCAGTGAACGGGTGAACTCGATAATGCCATTACCCTTGAAATGTTCAGAACCATTGAAGGCCATGTGCTCCAGGAAGTGAGCCAGACCGCGCTGTGATTCGTCCTCATTGATAGAGCCCACTCGCTGGGCAATGTAGAAGTTTGCCACATGCTCGGGATACTCGTTGTGGCGAATGTAATAAGTCAATCCATTGTCCAACTTACCGATACGAACGGCAGGGTCAACGGGGATAGGCGGCATCTGCATTTCCTGAGCCACCATAGCTGTCGTACTGAACATCATCAGTGCAGCTACAAAAAGTTTTCTAAGTCTCATAGTTCTTTTTATGATAGTTAAAATATGATATGATTTACACTAAAGACGTACAAAGGTAATGAAAAACTACATTCGACATTAAAAATCTTACATAAATTAAAGTTTTTTATAACAACCTACGCACCTTTCACCTTCATATTTCGCGGATGATGCTCCAGAATTTCCTGTCGGAGGGTTGACATGTCGATATGGGTATAAATCTCAGTGGTGCCTATCGACTCGTGTCCCAATAGAACCTGAATAGCTCGCAAATCTGCCCCACCCTCCAACAGGGCTGTGGCAAACGAGTGGCGCAACGTATGGGGCGAAATGGTCTTTTGGATGCCAGCAAGTGCTGCCTGTTGCTTGATCATGATGAGTATCATGACACGTGTGAGATGGGCTCCGCGACGATTCAGAAACACATAATCCTCCTCTCCTGGCTTGATTTTCATCTGATTACGGTCGATAAACCACAGGTCCAGTTCCCTCAGCGCCTTGGGCGAGATGGGGACCAGACGTTCCTTCGACCCCTTACCTATCACGCGTACATATTGTTCATCAATATAGAGATTGGAAAGGCGCAGATTCACCAGTTCACTCACACGCAGACCGCACGAGAACAGCACTTCGATGATTGCCTTATTGCGATGTCCCTCCCATTTCGAGAGGTCGATGGAGGCCTCCAGCATATCTACTTCTGTAGCCGACAGCACCTCTGGCAAATGCTGTCCCAGCACGGGATTCTCCAGCAGTTCCGAAGGGTCGTCATCGCGCCATCCGTCCAATTGCATAAAACGATAGAAACTACGTATGCCACTCAGAATACGGCACTGCGAGTTCGGTCCGATGCCTATTTCGTGAAGTGTAGCCGCAAAATGCTGCAAGTCGTCCAACTGCACATCGTAGATGGTTTTCTCTTCCCGTTGAAGATAATGCAGCAGTTTTTCCAAATCGCGCAGGTAAGCCTCCACCGTATTCGGTGAAAAACCACGTTGCAGTTTGAGGTAGCGCTGATAGCTCCTCACAACATTTGTCTGCGATTTCTTGTCAGTTTCCATGAAATTTAATGATTTTCCCTCTTCAGATTTTTCTAATCAAGGTCAAGCCGTCGCGCAGGGGAAGGATAACCTGCTCCACTCGTGGGTCTTGCTGTATGTAGTCGTTGAAGGCAACAATGCCATGAGTCTGCTGGTCTTTCTGGTATGCGGGATCGATGACATGACCGTCCCAAAGGGTGTTATCGGCAAGGATGAAACCGCCTTTCCGCAATACGGAAAGTGCCATTTCGTAGGTTTCTCGGTAGGTGCGCTTGTCGCCATCGATAAAAGCCATATCAAACTCGATGCCCAGTTTGGGGGCTTCGGTGATGGCATCGCCGATGATGAAGGTGATTTTGTCGGCTACAGGCGAATGCTCAATCCAAGGGCGAGTGAAATCCTCCTGTTCGTCGTTGATCTCAAAGGTATAGAGATGACCGTCTGCCTCCAATCCCTCAGCCATACAGAGAGCTGAATAGCCGCTGAAGGTGCCCACCTCTAATATATTACGCGGGCGAATCATCTGCACCAGCATCTTGAGCAGTCGGCCTTGCAGATGACCAGATGCCATCCGTCCGTGCAGCATGTGGATATTAGTGGCGCGCCAAAGCCGGTAAAGATATTCTGGCTCTGGCTCGATATGACTGAGGATATAGTCCTCTAAACTCTCAACTCTCAATTCTCAACTCTCAACTAACAACTAACAAACGCTTCAATAGCCAAACGATAGGAATCAAGACCGAAGCCACAGATGACACCCTTGCAGGCAGCAGAGATGAAAGAGTGGTGGCGGAACTCCTCGCGCTGGTGGACATTAGAGATGTGGACCTCGATGACTGGAGTCTTCAGCGAACGGATGCAATCGTGCAAAGCCACTGAAGTGTGGGTATAGGCTCCTGCGTTCAGCACGATACCATCGTAGGAAAAACCTACCTCCTGCATCTTGTTGATGAGTTCGCCCTCGATATTGCTTTGGTAATATTCGATATCCACATCAGGATATTTAGCCTGCAACTTGGGCAGATACTGTTCGAACGACGAACTGCCATAGATGCCTGGCTCGCGAGTGCCCAGCAGATTAAGATTGGGTCCATTAACAATTAGAATTTTCATAATTCAAACCTTTTATGTCAATTTGGGAGCCAAAGGTACAAAAAGTTTAGAGAAGTGCAAAATAAATCCATCATTTTTTAGAAAACGAGGATTTTGGCAACCACTCACCATACTCACCCAATTGCGGCCAAATGCCGATGTATAGGACATCTGACGATAGTGAGATTTCCCCTGTAACCTCAAGGTAACCTCACCAATATGCCGTAAGCGTGCTTTTAAACATGTACCAAAAGCTGAATTGAAATTGTTTTACAAGGCATACAAAAAGAGCCTCAACTATTAACTCAAAATATTGCTACTATTAAGAGAAAAAATTGTTAGCATTAATAGAAAAATTTACTGGCAGGCGAGAGAAAAATTTTTTGTAGGCGAGGCAGTAAAAACGCCCTCATTATCAGGCATTTGGCACATATTTCAGTAATTATTCAGTGCCAACACCAAATTTCTTTACATTTCGAACTCACCTTTGTTATTTTGACATCATGATATATTGAGGTTACCTTGAGGTTAGCTTGAGGTTACAGGGGAAACCTCACCATCGTCAAACGCCCTGCACATCGGCATTTGGCCGCAATTGGGTGAGTATGGTGAGTACTATTCGTTTTTACCTATAAATTTGACAGTATCAAAATAAATATCTATATTTGCAATCTCATTGTTAGATATATGTCTGTTTTTTCGCCTCTTGTGTGTCGCTTGGCTCAACATTTACTATATTGCCATCCTCATCCTCGAAAACTCCACTCATCCCCAAAGGAGTGAGTTCATCCTTCATTCTCTCGTAATCCTCTTCGTCGATAGTTATATAATATTAAATTGTCCATAGACCGCAAAGATAGGCATAATTTGGGAATTATCAAAAAAAGATTGTAAAAAGTTGGGTGCAACAGTTTTCCCTTTTCTTCGCCTTTATTTTTTCTTCCCTCTTATCCGCAAATTTTGGCAGGTTGGAGGCGATTACTCCCTCTTGCTGGAATTAGCCGACTTTTCCGTGTTGCAAAACTTAATAATAATGTGTATCTTTGTGAAGAAATAAATCGATTACTAACAACCAAATATTACTACGATGAAAAGATTCTTTTATTTAGCAATGATGCTTGCAGTAAGCATTATGACGTTCACTTTCTTTGCCTGTGGTGGCGATGATTCAACTTCTGCTGGAGGTAATGGTAGCGGTAATGGCGAAGGAGGTAGTAACAGCGGTGGTACTACTTCGATTTCTATTGTAGGTACTTGGCGCGCCTATTACCAACGTAATGGTGTTCAGTTGTACGATTTGGTGAAATTCAATGCAGACCACACTGGTTATGTTATTGAGGAGGTAGGCAATGGAAGTGATAATCCCACCAACTTTACATGGACTCAGGATGGAAACGTCATCAAAGTCATTCTAGAAGATAATTTTACTATTACCTGGACAATTCAGCAAATTATCGACGACAACACCGTAACCATTAGTGATGGCAAGCGAACCTACAATGTGGTCAGAGACGGAACGGGTGGTGGCGGCAGTACCCCTACAGCTACGTTCAACATCATTGGCACGTGGCGCGCCTATTACCAAAGCAAGGATACTTCGCGCGGCGAGGTTTACGACCTGGTGACATTCAATAGCGACTATACGGGAACCGTCATTGAGGAGGTAGGCTATGGCAGCGACAATCCCGTATCGTTCATCTGGAAGCAGACGGGCAACATCATTCAAGTCAGCTATGGAGGCGAGACGATTACCTGGACCATTCAGCAAATCATTGACAACAACACAGTTGTTGTGAACGATGGCAAAAAGGACATTAAGGTCTACAGAGATGGCACAGGCGGCGGTGATACTCCTACAGTCACTATTGACATCATAGGTACATGGCGTGCCTATTATCAGAGTAATTCCCCTTCTCGCGGGCAAGTCTATGATTTGGTGACATTCAATGCTGACCATACGGGCAGCGTCATTGAGGAGGTAGGCTATGGAAGCGATAATTCTATCAGTCTTACTTGGACACTGACGGGCAATGTCATTCAGGTTAAGTTGGATGGTGATTACGTCATAACGTGGACCATTATCCAAATCATTGACGATAACACGGTGATTATTAGCGATGGCAAGCGAAATTACAATGTCGTCAGAGACGAAACAGGTGGTGGCTCCACTCCTGTAACCACCAATCCCGTATTAGGTACATTTAGCTGCGTATATCAGTCTTATTATGATGAAACTCCTTATGACTATTATGGAGGTTTTGTCACCATTATAGAGGATCCTGACAATACCAGTTTGAAAAATGCTATAATTATCAAAGATCTCTATCTTGAGGGTTCAGCCATTTCAGGCTATTACGATCTTGATCAGGGCATGTTGTATGTAGAAGCTTGGGAGAGAATTGGTAATTTTGTAGGTAATAAGCAAGAATATGGTTTCATTTCTTTGAACTGGAAAGATACAGATTCAGATTGGATACCCTTTACCATCAACGAAGACGGAAGCCTGACTTCAGATAGTTTTGGAGTATATGCATTAGACGCTGACTATGCAAACTACTTAGGTTGGTGGGAGGTAGCAACCATTACCACACTTACTCCTACCCAATCAGGTTCTGTACGCAAAATGTCGGCTAAGATAAGTGCAACGACTAAAAAGATAAAAGTGAATAAGGTGCGTTTGCCTAACAAGCGTATAAGGAAATAAAACTTCTCAATAATATTTATTATTGAGTCCACTTTAAAAAGTGGACTCAATATTATTATTTTTTCTGTCTTTTGCTTGTAAGTTTCCAAAATATTGATTACCTTTGCATAGTTCTTCATGTCTTTTATTGCTAAATTACATATCACTAAAAATTTAAGAAAATGAAAAAGTTATTATTTACATCTCTGTTATTTGTCGTAGCGATATCGAGCTATGGCAAAAAGAAGTATGCTATTACCACAACAGGTGAAACTCTTTTAGCTTTGACGCAAGTTACTGATAATGAAGAGCCTTGTTTGTATCCTTTTGGTGGAGACAATGGAAGTCCTCTATTTTTCGCTGTAAGAGAGAATAAAAAATACTATAACATCTATAAAAAAGAGAATCCTTTCTCTGCAGCAATGACACAGAAAACAAGCGGTAAGAATTTTAATTATTCGCCTGTTTATTGTGCGGCTACAGACAAGTTGGCTTTCCGTTGTCAGCTAGAAGGCAGTAGTACTTCCGATATATTCATGATGAATGATGGTAAGGGCAAGGCATTAAACCAGGTTACAGAATCTTCAAATGCGTATGAAGACTATCCGAGCTTTAATGAGGATGGAACCTTGTTAGTGTATAGTAAAGTACAGTATTCCTATTATAAAAAATACAATTTTTGGGGTTCATTCTTTGGACTTGGTGGCTCAACAGTAATAGTTGAGAACAGTGAGATATGGATTAAAAACCTGAAAACAGGCGAAACAACATTGTTGGGTAATGGGTATCAGCCTGTATTTTCTCCTGATGGAAAGAAAATTGCCTATGTGAAATATTCTTCCGATGCTAAAAGTTGCAGTATCTGGACGATGAATATTGACGGTAGTGAGCAGGTGCAGATTACGGATGCCAAGAAAGGATATGCCTATCATCCACGTTGGAGCCCTGATGGTACAAAAATTGTATTTGAAGCCTCAAAGAAGGACAAAAAGGATTTTGATATTTATATCATTGATACCGATGGAAACAATTTAATACAGGTAACAATCAATAAGTCATATGACGGACAGCCTTATTGGACAAAGGATAATTACCTATATTTCGTTTCTGACCGCGGAAATACTGATGGCAATCTGCAAATCTGGCGTTTTAAGTTGTCGGAGCAGGAGAATTAATGATAAACGCACAGCGGGTCACTTTCCTGCTGTGCGCTTTCTTTTTGTTATAACAAAATTAGAAAGGACTCCTAATACGAATGCAAATTTATTTGTATTCTTTTCGCTTATTCGAAATTTTGCACTATCTTTGCACTATCAAACGTAAATAGGTATGATTATGGAAGCAACCACTTTGAACAAATCACAGATGATGATCTTAGAGTCTTTTGCTGGCGCAAAGGACGAGCAAGAAGTGAATGCGCTAATGGACGTTTTGCAGAATTTCTATGCAATGCGCCTTGAAGCAGAAATGCAGCGTCTGTGGGACAACGGAACCCTTAATCAAGAAGTTCTTGACAAGCTTCGTGATGAGCATTGATTTTGGTTTTGTTTGCCTTGTTGCTTAATTCGTGATTTGAAAAGAGATTTTGCGCCCTAAAAATGTCTTATACCGACTCTCCCTGTTTCGTCTAGATACCTATCCCTCATCAAATGATAATTGTTCAATGAAACAGGCGTGTGTTCCAATCTGATCACACTTGTTCGAACAACCACCCACCTACCCACCCGATACGACTCAAAGGCCGATGGATAAAGGGTGGAAGGCGGGTGGTTATGATGACGCAATCTAATAGTAATTAACTCCTATGCTGAATGACCATGCTGTATCTTCGTCATACAGGTTGACAACATATTCTATATCATCTTTTCTATAGCTACCTGTAGCAGCGATAGGTGAATATGTCTTTTCAATAGTCATTGTATTATCCCAAAATTGTTTTGTAAGTAAGTCAAATACAGGCATTGGGTCTAAAAGATTTGCTTTATTAACACGAAAGTAGTACGAATACTGTTTTTTGAAATAACCATCTGTATTGTTTCCTGACTCATAATTAGCACCATACATGCTTTCAAACGGTAACCCCATATACGTCAAGTTTTGACAACTGGGATTTTCGCTAGCTAATAATAGGAAGCCTGTTCCCCAGTCAATAATTTTATATGAGTTGGCAAGTGCTTTGACCACATCTGAAAAAGAATTATCCAAATAGAGACCTTGAGAAAAATATTGAGTGTCTCCCATTGGCAAATTCATCATATCAGCAAGAATCATTTCCGTAGACGGACCCTTCGGGCCATTTTTAACAGGACGCACAGAGTGACATCTCTGAACATAGTCAATGAAAATCCAAGCACCTCTTTCTGGCATAAAACTAATTCCAGAAGAATAACCATTCCAACTATAGTGTGACGACCAACAAGCTCCACCTTCACCAGTCTCCAATGGGGTACCATTATACACTCCACTAACAGCAGGCATAAAAATTTTGTTCCCATTTGCACCTGTGAATAACTGTCCTTTCACACCATTTTGCGTCACCCACTCTGATGTGGTCAAATAAGCAAGTTCTTCGCATTGAGTTCTAGAAGGCAAATTCCATGAGCTACCCCAATTTACATATGCCATATCATACTCGGTACGAGCTATGTCATTACCGAGTGTTGATTCAGGCCATGTGGTGAATGGATAATTCATAATATCATCAATTGTGCCTACTGGGAGTGCATCAATTCTGCCCCATGAGAAGACACTTCCATACTCTTCAGGATAATTAGCCCCTACGTGACAACATGCCCATAAAGTGCCACTTGGCAGTCCAAGATCTACCATATGCGGGTGGTTATTGTCAGGACAGTTGACATTCGCGAAAGAACTCTTCATCAGTTCCTCTATCTGGCTTTGTATAGCCGGAGTCATAGCAGCAAAGGTGTTTGTACCATTGTCTGGCCAATTTTTCAGGAAGAGGTATTCGGCAGTATATGTCATAACTTCAATTCTCTCCACATGACCTCCTTCCGTCGTGATAGTAAGAACATTGTCTTTAAAGGAATGCTGGAATGTTCCATCTGTAGTCCATTGATAGACACCAGACTCATTGGATAACTCTTGATACCTGCCTGTGCCATCCTGATTAAATGTGAGGAAGATATACACTTCACCTTTGGAATTTGTGATATGCAGATACCACGAGCCTGTAATGACCGTCACTGTCGGTTGGTTACCTCCACCATTGCCACCAGGATTCACGGGATCAGTACCTTTTGACGGTCCAGCGTCGTCACCACCACAAGCTATAAACAATGGCATTAATGCAAAAGCCAACAATAATTTAGCTATAATCTCTATACACTTTTTCATAGTCTTTATTGCTTTTTAGTTAGTACTTAATACCACAAAAATACACATTATAAATAAATTACACAACTGGCATTTTTCTCCAAATCCGACAAAAGGGCGTAATCGCCTCCAACCTGCCAAAAATTACTGATAAGAGGGAAGAAAAAATCAACCTGCCAAAACTTGTTGTTGAATGGAGAAAAACTTTGTGCATTTTTCTTTACAACGATGATTCCCGCTTAACTCCCAGCCTATTCCCAGTTACCTCCCAGTGCTGCAGATCATATAATTGGGTAATAAATCCTTACAGAAAGGGAACCGAAAAAGGACTCAACACGAGAAAACTCAAAAAAGTTTTG
>DEKX01000028.1:200529-241558 GCA_002354095.1 Prevotella sp. UBA2711
TGGTTTTCTTCTCACTTAATCGTACCTTTGTAATCGAACTAAAAACCTGAGGAAGATATGAGAAGATTTGCGTTTTGCATAGTAGCATTATTGGTTGTATCGAACTTCATGGGCTGCCAGCAGGAAGGGAAGGTGCAGCCGACAATGGCGACCAAGGACAGTGACGATTTTTACCAGAAGTTGGTTAATAAGGGTGTGGAGTACTACCGAGCCTATAATGTCGATTCGTTTGCCGATTGCAACAAGCGCATTCACCAATATCTGATACGCAACAAGGGACGTAAGGACGAGAAATATCTACAGCTGAAGGCTCACTGGCTGAAGGCTGAGGGCGTGTATTATACGGCTCTTCTGGGCAGGCCCGATTCCGGTATCGTCTATACGGACAGTGCCATCCGACTGATGGAACGACTGCGGATGGACCCTGAACTGTGCGTCATCACCATGCTGAACAAGGGTAATTTCTACTCGCAGACAGGTCAGTTCGACCTCAGTGCCGATGCCTACTTGAGAGCGATGGCTGTGGCTGACTCGTTCGAGACGAGTGAGGACAGCCGGATTGCCATCAATCTGGGCATCAGTACGGTATATACTTATATGGGTGACTTCACCAGCAGTGGGAAATGGTGGGCCAAGAGCAAGGCGCTGTTGCCCAAGATGAAGAAGCCCGACCAGTTTATATATTATAATAATGTGGGCAACGACTATTATCTGCAAGATAAGTATCGCGAAGCACTACCCTATTTCGAGAAAGCGGCATCGCTGGTGAAGGATGATCCTGACAAGACGTGGGACTATTATACAGCACGCACCAATATCGCAGAAATACTGATCAACCTAAAAGAGGCAAAGAAGGCTAAGCCTATTCTGCAAGAAGTGGATAGCTTCTTCCGTAAAGTGGATTTCGGCATACTGCTCTACTACATCCGCACCTCAGAGATAGAACTGGCTACCTTAGAGGGCCGCCATTCGGACGCGACACAAATGGTCAGAGACAGCAAAACGCCAGCAGGTATGATTCCCGCTGCTGTGGTGATGCGGCTGAAAGCTGAGGAACAGGCTTGGCGTAAGGCTGGTAACATGCGGGAGGCTTACGAGGCTCATCGGCAATATCACCAACTGAACGACTCTATACAGTCGCAGAATCTGAAGATGCAGATGAATGCGAGAATGATGGAATACGAGCACGACAAGCGACTGCTGGAACAACAACAACGGATAGAACGCAGCGAAATGAACGAACTCCTGGCTTGGGCACTCTTTGTAGCGGCACTGCTGGCTGCCGTACTGCTCCTGGTACTCTACCAGTGGCACCGCCGCCGTGGACGCATGAAGGAACTCGAACTCCGTCAGCAACTGATAGAAACCAGGCTCGGTAATGCCCGCAACCGCTTATCGCCCCACTTTATCTACAATGCACTGAACCACGAGATGCTGTCGCAGATGGAGGGACGACAGGTAGATTTCAACGCTCTGACACAACTGCTGCGCAGAGGATTGGCGATGGCCGACACACTGAAAACTTCGCTACAGGACGAACTGGCTTTTGTAGATTATTATGCCACCATCGAGGGACAACAGATAGGCGACGACTTCAGATACAGCAAAGAGATTGACGAGGGTATAGACATCAGTCAGGTGTCGCTGCCTGCGATGACCATTCAGATATTCGTGGAAAACGCCATCAAACATGGGCTCCGCCCGATGAAACCAGAAAACGGAGAAATGCGCCAACTGACAATTCACGTCAGCAGACAAGGGCAGGCCACACTGGTGGAGGTGACAGACAATGGACAGGGACTGAAAAACGGACCAACGAGTCAGGCACAGACGGGCATGAAGGTGGTGCGCCAAACCATACAGATGCTGAACGAGCGAAATCAGGAGAAGATAGACTTTGGGGTGAACAATCTGACGGAGGAAGGAAAGAGAGGTTGCCGCTCGTGGATACTACTGCCAGACCATTTTGACTATCACGTAGGGAAATGACTAATTTTTGCGATAAGAGGCTAAAAACATACACTAAAAGCACTTTTCAGTGCCATAAAAGGAATAACAGACCTCTGAACTGCCAACATCTTTTACAAAACAAATGGAGGTTTTTCGCTTTTTATTCGTAATTTTGCACAAAACAACGTAATTCATGTACAAGCAGAAGTTGGTCAGCGCATATATTATAGACGATAGCCGTGAAGCTATCGAGGTCTTGGCACGTATGCTGGAGAATAATTTCTCTGTAGAGGTGGTGGGCAAAGCCACCGATGCGGAAACTGCTGTCAATGAAGTGATTGACAAAGAGCCCGATATTATCTTCGTAGATGTGGAACTGCCGTCCATGTCAGGTCTCGACTTCTGTACGCTGATCAGGAGCGAAGTGAAGCCTGAAACGAAAGTCGTCTTCTACACAGGTCATGAGAAATACCTGTTAGACGCTATACGCAGAGAGGCTTTCGACTATCTGATGAAGCCGGCTACGGAACAGGAGCTGAGCCAGATTATGACGCGTTACTATGAAAACAAACTGGCTGGTATTCCGCAAGCAACTCCTCGTGTCAACCAGCATCTGCCCATCATTCTGGTGGTGAATGCAAAAAGCGAACATCTCGCCAAGCAAATGCAGGACATCGCCTTCTTCCGATATAACAAGGACAGAAAATTGTGGGAAGTTATCTGCACCGACAAGAACTGCTATATACTGCGACATCGCACTACATCAGACGTGATCCTCAACTATTCGCCAGACTTTGTACAAATACACAAAAGCTATATAGTGAATATCAACCACATCAAAAAGATACAGGACAGCACCTGTATTTTAGCAGAACCCCTCGAGGAAATAAAAGAATTGAAAATCAGCAAGAACTATCGCTCATCCCTAATGGATGCCTTTTATTCGATGTAAGAATGGAAAGTTAAGCGTTGAATGTTGATAATTTAGAGTTTTTTTCGTAACTTTGCAGCGACAAAGATACGAAATTATGCAAGAAACAAGACAGAATAAGATTTCACGACTGCTGCAGAAGGAACTGAGCGTTATCTTCCAAGAGCAGACTCGCAGCATGCATGGGGTGATGGTCAGCGTGACGAACGTGCGCATCAGTCCCGATTTGAGTATTTGCACGGCTCACTTGAGCATATTCCCATCTGAAAGAGGTGAGGAAATTCTGAACAATATTAATGCCAATGTAAAAGCCATACGATATAATTTAGGTACGCGCGTGAGAAACCAACTGCGCATCATACCTGAACTGCGCTTCTTTATTGACGACAGTTTGGATTATATTGACCATATTGACGAACTGCTGAAGAAGTGAAGAGTGAAGAATGAACTTCCCATTTTACATCGCCCGTCGCTATCTGTTCTCTAAGAAGAGTACCAACGCTATTAATGTAATTAGCGGCATCTCCGTTGTGGGGGTTGCTGTGGCTACAATGGCATTGGTGGTGACCCTGAGTGTATTCAACGGTTTCCACGATATGGTGGCATCGCTGTTTACCCAACTGGACCCTCAGATTAAAATCACACCTGTCAAGGGAAAGACGGTAGCTGCCGACAACCCGGTACTGACTAAAATACGCCAGTTACCTGAGGTGGACGTTGTATCTGAGGTCATGGAAGACCAGGCTTTGGCTGTATATGGTGAACGCCAGGCTATGATCAAATTGAAAGGCGTAGAGGATAACTATGATAAACTGACGCACATCCGCGAGGTGTTGGAGGGTGACGGTGATTTTGAACTGCATGCTGCCGATATGAATTATGGTATTCTGGGGTTAGGCGTGGCATATCAGTTGGGGGTTGGCTATACCTTTGACCACCCACTTAAAATCTACGCGCCTCGCCGTGAAGGGCAGTTGAATATGGCTAACCTGCAAGAGGGTTTCGTGGAAGATGAGCTTTATTCGCCTGGGGCGCTCTTCAGCATCAAACAAGGGAAGTACGACAAGCACTATATCATTACATCTATTGCTTTCACACGACAGCTGTTCGACCAACAGGGTATGCTTTCTTCACTGGAACTGCGCCTGAAGCCGGGCAGTAATTTCGATAAGGTAAAAGCCACGATGCAGGAGATTGCCGGCAATGAGTTCGACGTGAAAGACCGCTTTGAACAGCAGGACAGTACGTTTCGCATCATGAAGATAGAAAAACTGATGGCCTACATCTTCCTGACCTTTATTCTGGTGATAGCCTGCTTCAACATCATAGGCAGTATATCAATGCTGATGATTGACAAGAAGAATGACGTGGTAACACTACGCAATCTGGGGGCTTCAGACAAGCAAATCATACGAATTTTCCTCTTTGAAGGCCGTATGATTTCCATCATTGGCGCCTTGATTGGTATTGCCATAGGACTGTTGCTTTGCTGGTTGCAACAGGAATACGGATTGGTAAGACTGGGAAAAACGGAGGGTGCATTCATTATCGATTCCTACCCCGTCAGCGTACATCCTTGGGATATTGTGGCTATTTTACTGACCGTCATCGTGACTGGGTTCTTGAGCGTATGGTACCCCGTACGCTACTTTGCCAAGCGACTACTATGACCGCTTTACCTGTCAAGACTGACATTTTCCACCTCTACCTGTTCGTGTAGGAAGAGTTGGGCTTGTTCCTTGAATTTCTCTGGATTTTCTGTGGTGAGATAATGCACTTCACCACCTTGTGTGCAACGCTCCCTGATATCAGGATGGCGTTGGAAATATTTCTGTAGCGCCTCAGCTACATATTCGCCTTGTGAAACAATACGAATGCCTCGTGGAATATACTTATGAATCTTAGGCAACAATAGAGGATAATGAGTGCAACCTAAGATAATGGTATCAATTTCTGAATCCATGCGCAGTAGCTGGTCAATGCGCTTCTTGACAAAATAATCGGCACCAGGTGAGTCGGCCTCGTTGTATTCCACCAAAGGAACCCAGAAAGGACAGGCAACACCGCTGACGTGGATATCAGGAAAGAACTTATGGATTTCAAGGTTGTAGCTCTCGCTCTTGATGGTTCCCTCGGTAGCGAAAATACCCACATGACGAGAATGGGTGAGCGAACCAATGACCTCAGCCGTAGGACGAATAATACCCAACACACGGCGCTGAGGATCGAGATTGGGCAAATCATTTTGCTGGATGGTGCGCAAAGCCTTAGCTGATGCCGTATTACAACCTAAGATAACAAGGTGGCAACCCATCTCGAAAAGGCGCACAACGGCTTGGCGAGTAAACTCATAAACCACATCGAAGGAACGGCCGCCATAAGGGGCACGGGCGTTATCGCCCAAGTAGAGATAATCATACTGGGGCAATAACTGGCGGATACCATGCAGAATAGTCAATCCGCCATAACCGCTGTCGAAGATTCCTATCGGACCTGGTTTACTGGGTAGTGTCATTACTTCAATGCTGCGTTGACAGCGTCTGTTACATCCTCGCCCATGGTGATATTCAGCCAAGGAAGAGCATTCTGGTCGGTATTCACAATGAAAGCCAGGCCCTTACTACTGCCCACACTTGCCAATGCACTGGCCAGACGATTCTTGAGAGGTAGTAAAGCCTTCTCGCGAGCCTCAGCTAACAAGCGCTGACCTTCCTTCTTGAAAGCGATATTCTTATCAAGCAACTCTTGAAGTTCGCTCTGACGCTTCTGGAGAATTGTCTGAGGGAAATCACGCTGACCGTCGAGGAACTCTTCATACTTCTTATTGAACTCATCCTCCACACGTTTCTGCTCAGCCGCATACTGGGCTTCCAAGTCCTTCATTCCCTGTTCGACAGTGGCATATTCAGGCATCGAAGTCAGTACGGCCTCGTAACTCAGAAAACCAAACTTCAGCACCGGTTCAGAGGTCTGAGCCGATGCTGAAAGAGAAATGACGGTTATTAAAAGCAATAAAAACCGCTTCATAACTTTAGTCTTTTATTGTTTATAAACCAAGCTTTTTCTTAACTTCTGCAGTAACATCAGTAGAGAGGGTTGAGCTGATATAAGGTACACCACCAGCAATATCCATGATATAAACATAGCCGCCAGCCTGACCTACCTGCTTGATAGCATCGATGACCTTAGTCTGGATAGCCTGCATCTTTTCACTCTGCTCCTTAGCAAGAGCCTGCTGGTTGTCCTGATAAGTCTGCTGAATCTTCTGATACATATCCTGCAGTTCCTTCTCACGACGCTCCTTGATGTTAGCTGGCAGATTTGCCTGCTCCTTTTCATAAGCCTCTGCCTTCTTCTGAAGTTCGTCCTGCATAGACTTCAAGTCAGCCTCGTAGGTCTTGGTAAGAGCCTCGATATCAGTGCGAGCTTTTGTAAATTCAGGCATAGCCTGGATAATCTCCTGGGCATTTACATGACCAAACTTCTGTGCGAATGCTGCCATAGGAGCCAGCATCAACAACATAAAAAGTACTTTTTTCATTTTCTTTTGATTTAATTATTTTTTCGTTATTACGTTATTTCGATGTTTCGAATTAATTACTATAGCCTAATCTTGACAACACCTCACTGGAAATATCCACCTTGGGCGAAGCAAAGATGATACCTGCATCACTGGCACGATCGAGAACCAACTGATAGCCACGCAGGTCGGCTATCTCACTGACTGCTGTATAGATTTCTTCCTGAATAGGTGACATCAAGGCTGTGCGCTTCTTAAAGAGTTCTCCCTCAGGACCGAAATACTTCTTCTTGAGTTCAGCAGCCTCACGCTCCTTTTCCATGATAGCATCCTGGCGCGCTTTCTTCTGTTCCTGAGACAGGAACACCACTTCTTTCTGATAATCCTTATACATTGTCTGAGCTTCGGTTTGGAGGACATCAACCTCAGCCTGCCATTTCTTAGAAACCTGTGCCAACTGTTCATTGGCACGCTCGTAGGCAGGAATGTTCTTAAGGATATAGTCCATGTCAACCAATGCAAACTTCTGTGCCTGCATCGTCATTGTTGATGCACAAAGCACAATTAGCATGAGAACTTTTCTAATCATAATTACTAATGTTTTATATAAATCAGAACTCTTGACCTAAGATGAAGTGGAACTGCGAACCACCTTTCGAATAGTTGCTGCCACTATATACCTTGTCGAAACCATAGGCCCAGTCGATACCCATCAGACCGACCATTGGCAAGAAGATACGCACACCAAGACCAGCAGAACGCTTCATATCGAAGGGATTGAACTTCTTGGTGTCAACCCAAGCATTACCTCCCTCCAGGAATCCAAGTCCATAGATGGTGGTGTTGCCCAACATAAACGGATAACGGAGCTCCAAGGTGAAGCGGTCGTAGGCATAGGCATTGTAATAAGAACTGGTACCTGCCTCATAGGCTGCTGTATTGGAGATAGAACCATTATCGTAACCGCGCAGACCGATGGTCTCCTCTGCATAACCTGTAGAATAACCACTCATACCGTCACCACCGACATAGAAGGTTTCAAATGGTGACTTCTTATACTGGTTATAGGAGCCTAACAGACCAAATTCTACACGCGTCATCAGTACCAGACACTTCTGACCATTCGTCAAAGAAGTAAAGGTACGTGACTTAAACTTCCACTTGTGGTATTCAATCCAGCGATACTTATCCTGCTGCTCTGACTCGAAGGTGGCTGAAGTACGATCGGTAGCCAGATTCTTATAGTCTTTCTTATCGAAGGAAGACCAAGGCGGAGTCAGTGTGACAGAAGCCATGAACTCAGAACCACGACGTGGGAAGAGTTGGTTGTCAGTTGAGGTACGCGAGAGTGTGATACCTAAGTTGATGTTATTACAATTACCATTTGAGATGATAAAGTAGTTCCAGTCACGCAACATATAACGAGTATATGACAAAGCTACAGACAACTGGAAATAGTCGTCAGGCCAACGCAGGCGCTTACCCCATCCGATGGACAGACCGAACATCTTGATATACTTGTCATCATCGAGCATGGCATCATAGTTCATGCCATAGCCTGTATTACCGATACCGCCCATATAGTTCCAATAGTTATTGTAGAGTGCATTGTTACGATAACTGCTTGAAATATCGGACTGCTTAGAATAGAAGGCACTGACATTCAAAGCATTCGGGCGCTTGCCGCCAAACCATCCCGTGCTATAACCTGCTGAGATAGAACTATAGTAGCGACCATTGGTTTGCAATGAGAGTGACAACTGCTCACCATCACCAATAGGCATGATACCACGGTGCATCTTATTCTTTCCGAAAAGGTTACGCATAGAGAAGTTGTTGAGCTTAATACCCACACGGCCAATCACACCGGTCTGACCCCAACCCAGCGAGAACTCCAACTGGTCGTTAGACTTCTGTTCCAATTCCCAGTTAATATCTACCGTTCCATCCTCGTAGTTTGGCTTGATATCTGGGTTCACCTTCTCAGGATCGAAATAACCCATAGAAGCAATTTCACGTGCCGAACGCGTAATAGCTTCCTTTGAGAACAGGTCGCCTGGCTTGGTGCGCAACTCACGGCGAACCACCTCTTCATACAGACGGTCGTTACCATAGATACGCACATTGCTGATATGAGCCTGTGTTCCCTCCTGAATACGCATTTCGAGGTCAATGGAGTCACCGACAATATTGACCTCAGTAGGTTGCAGGTTATAGAATAGATAACCATTATTCCAATAGTAGTTACCTACTGCATCCTCATCTTCAGTCAAGCGCTTGTTCATTAACTTCTGATTATAGACGTCACCTTTCCTCATACCCAAAACGGCATTCAGATAATCGGTAGTCACCACCGTATTACCAACCCAGGTGATATTGCGGATATAGTATTTCTGACCTTCGTCTATCTTTACATAGACATTCACATGCTTCTCGTCGTTATTCCAAACAGAATCCTCAACTATAACAGCATCACGGAAGCCTAACTCGTTATACTTGTCAATCAGAGCTTTCTTGGCCTCTTCATAACGCTCCTGAGTAAACTTCTTGGCTTTGAAAATATTCTTCAGTTTTCCAGCTTCATTAATCTTACCGAAGGCACCCTTCTTAAACAGCGAGCCCTTGATCTTACTGGTCTTCAATTGCTGGTTTCCTTCAAAGATGATATGGCGGACCTTCATTTTGTCCTTCTTGTCGATATTGACATCCAGTATCACCATATTCTTATCTGTCACATCATCGCGCTGTACGATTTCTATCTCTGCATTTTTGTAACCCTTGTCATCGAAATAACGCTTAGCCAGAATCTTGGCACGGTCAATCATGTTAGGTGTAATCTGACTGCCTTTCATGATACCGAGTTTAGCCTCCATATCCTCGCGCTCAGACTTCTTGATACCATTATAATTGATACGGCTGACACGAGGACGAGTGGCAAGATGAATGCAAAGATAAATCTTGGAACCAACGATAGAGTCGGCAGTAATAGCTGCCTGAGAGAATAGGCCATGACGCCAATAACGCTTAATCGCATCCGTTATCTCACTGCCGGGAACCGTAATCATCTGACCAACAGAGAGGCCTGACAGTCCTATAAGTACATAGTCTTCATAGCCTTCAACTCCCTTCACAGAAATACCCCCAATCTCACACGTACGAGGGGTTCCTGCATACGAAATATCAGGATTCTTGATAACATCCTGAGCTTGACCGTGCAAACTCACAGAGAGCAAGGCTGTCAGTATTATGACTACCTGTTTGATGTATTTCATAACTTATCTTCGTTTTCTACTTGTTGTTCTGTCTTACCGAAACGGCGTTGACGACTTTGATAACTAATGATGGCTTGATGCAAATCGGCTTCACCGAAGTCTGGCCAATAAGTATCGCAGAAATAGAACTCTGAATAGGCACACTGCCAGAGCAAGTAGTTAGAGATGCGCACCTCGCCACCAGTTCGAATCAACAAATCAGGATCGGGCATCCAAGATGTCCATAGATTCTTCTGAATAGTATCTTCACTAATATCATCGATTCTCATTTCACCACTTTGCACCTTCCGGGCAATCACCTTGGCTGCATTCACCATTTCCTGCTTGGACGAATAGCCCATAGCGATAGTCAATGCCATACCATCATACATGGCCGTTTCTTCTTCCATAGAACGGAGTTTATCCTGCACGCTTTTAGGAAGTCGCTCACGATCGCCCACCACGTGGAAACTCACATTGTTGTTATGGAAGAGTTCCATCTTAATGAAACTGAGCACCAGTCCCATCAGAGCCTCCACTTCATAGGCAGGACGGTTGAAATTCTCTATGGAGAAGGCATAGACGGTCAGATATTTCACTCCCAAGTTAGAGCACAGGGTGGTGACTGTCTCCAGATTGTCTAAACCTGCTTTGTGACCGAAAGTACGGTCCAGCCCACGATCCATAGCCCAGCGCCCGTTGCCGTCCATAATGATGGCAATGTGGGCAGGAATACGTGTCATATCTATTTGTTGCGCCATATAATCAGTCTCTATCGTTATTACAAATTTTACACTTCGTCCATAAATCGTAGGTCACCGCCATTCTGAGATGGCTATAGCAGTCGGTATTCTTGAACATACCACTGCTTTTGACACCGTAGGGATCTTTTATTCCGTCAAGCATATCACTCGTCGTGAAATGCATGGCCCATTCAAGGGCCAGGTTCCAACGGTCGCCTACTTTATATTTCACACCTGCACCTATAGGAAAGTTGAGAGCGACTTCCGTCTTTTCAGGTTTCGCAATAGTAGCCCCCAACCCTAAAAATATATAAGGTGTAAGGCGCTGCGCCCCCCGATACTCTCTTCCTGTACCATAAGGCCAGAAATTATATTCATATCTCACCCCGACATCCACCAGACCGTGATTAAAGTCTGTTTTGGGGACATCTGGATAGAATGTTTTTGCATTTTCTGACGAGCCTTTGATTTTGCCATAGCTCACGTTCAGTGCCAATGCCATCCGTGGGTTGAATTTATAACGACCCAACAGTGTAAACATCGGCTGCATATTCTTGAAGAGATTACCATTGTAGTCTCCTAAATAAGTAACAAGACCGACTCCTCCGCCTACCTCAGCGCGATATTCAGGGGCTTCCTGTGCTCTGAGTGATACTGCCATAAGCAGTAAAACGGATAATAAAGTCTGCTTCAACATCTACCTCTTATAATCTTCACTGTTCCCAGGCAACCCTGTTCAAATGTCCTTGCCATACTTCACCAGTACCGCATTTGATAAGCCAGATGTCTTTGCCATCAGTAGTGGCTGCAAACGGTTTAACACCGCCTACATCAAAGATAGCAGGGAATTTATAGTGTGAGTTCTTTTTCCAAATAATACCATTATCACGACTCTGGTAAATGTGGTAGCTACCATCTTTGATGCCCCATACCAAGATACCGTCGTCGTAATACATCATCACAGGATTTTGCATTTGAGGAAGTGCAAATTGATTTCCGTCTGCACGGTCTATATAAACCCATTTATCGTCCTCGCCCTGCATATCATATTCTGCTATCTTGCGCCACACAGAGGCTATTTTGTCAACACCTGAAGAAATACCTGCCATGACGACATAATCAGCATAATAAGTCATGTTGGCAGGATAACATACAGCAGAGATTTCTGTAATTGGCAACCAAGAGACATCAGAATCCAATTTATCTTCTGTCCATGAAACACCGTAATCATCAGACACCAACAGATATCCATCAGCTGTGAGTCCATACAAATCACTATAGCTGGAAGCCACCAACTGGTTAATATCGAGTGTGCCGTTTACCTCTTCCCATTCAGTTGCATCAGATGACTTGAACAACTTGCCACCAACAATGGTATAAAAATCTTCTTGGAGAACCACTGTATTAGCATACGATTCTGCATCATTGATTTCACTATGTTTTTCCCAATTGTCGCCATCAACCGAAGAATATACCATCGTTTTTCCATCTGATGTGCTGCCAAAAACATAGAGCTCGCCCTGAACTGTGAAAGCCTTCATGCCAGTGAAAGTTGCTAATGCGGAGGCTTCCTCATGAAGCATCCACGTAAATGTTTCAGCCTCTTCCTTATGCACATTCACCTCCACCCGATAACTCTCGTAGCTTTTTCCGTCGCTGGCATAAACACGGAAGGTACGGGGTACCGAGAAGTCAAGACTATCGGAATAAAACAACAAAGTGCCTTCTTCCTTTAAATCTTCCACGAAGACACTTCCATTGTTGAGTGCCGTCACCGAACAAAGCACCTTGGAGACATCGGTTCCTATAGGCAATGAGTCAACATTAAAAATACGATGATTCAGCTGATCAATGCTAAATTTATAGTCAGAACCTGCCACATTCACTTTATAGACAGAATCAGCTCCGGTGGAAGACGTGGTATGAACTGAACGTTTCATCGTCCCCAGTGAGAAAGATGTGATAGCTGTATCTTTGTAAAGTGAAGCACTATTATCTTTCGACTTCATGCATGAAGCCAGCAACAACATTGCTGTCAGCACTCCACAAACGCCCTTAATTATTTTCGTCATTTGGTTTATTTTCAATTTTTGGTTGCAAATTTACGCACAATTCCGCAAATAGCCGCATTTTTCTACCTTTTATTAAGTTAATTATATGATAAAATGCCATATTTTAGATTTTGTAAACAAAAAAAGAGTGCGGTATGAATCTCTCACTCCGCACTCTTTCCTAACGGATGTCGGTTTTTGTGAGTGTTATAATACTCAAAACTGTCGCTATTACAACAGTGGCCAACATGACCGTCGTTTGAAAATCTAATAACATAATCTTTACCTTAAAAATCAATTAACTACTAACCTAATGAACAACTATAATCGTCTCGATTATGTTTGCAAAGGTAATTTATATTTGGTTTTTATACATCATAAAGGGCGATTTCTTCCGAAACCGCCCTTTATTTTTGATATAGGTCAAACCCTTAGAGTTTTGGACCAGCAGCTACGAGAGCCTTACCAGCCTCATTGCCTTCGTACTTCTTGAAGTTCTTGATGAAACGACCAGCCAAGTCCTCAGCCTTCTTGTTCCACTCAGCAGCATCTGCATAAGTGTCGCGAGGATCGAGGATGTTGGTGTCTACACCTTCCAACTCTGTTGGAACCTCGAAATCGAAGTAAGGAATCTTCTTGGTAGGAGCCTTCAGGATAGCACCGCCCAGGATAGCGTCGATAATACCACGTGTATCCTTGATAGAGATACGCTTACCTGTACCATTCCAACCAGTGTTTACGAGATATGCCTTAGCACCGCTCTTCTCCATACGCTTAACGAGTTCCTCAGCATACTTAGTAGGATGCAGCTCAAGGAATGCCTGACCGAAACATGCAGAGAATGTAGGAGTTGGCTCAGTAATACCACGCTCTGTACCAGCCAGCTTAGCTGTGAAACCAGAGAGGAAGTAATACTTGGTCTGCTCAGGAGTCAGGATAGATACTGGAGGCAGTACACCGAATGCATCAGCAGAGAGGAAGATAACATTCTTTGCCTCTGGACCTGCGCTCTTACCATTTACCTTCTTGGCAATCTTCTCGATGTGCTCAATAGGATAGCTTACACGGGTATTCTCTGTAACGCTCTTGTCAGCGAAATCAATCTTACCATTGGCATCAACGGTTACATTCTCCAACAGGGCATCACGACGGATAGCGTTGTAGATGTCAGGCTCGCTGTCCTTGTCGAGGTTGATAACCTTTGCATAGCAACCACCTTCGAGGTTGAATACGCCCTCGTCNNCATCCGTGCTCGTCGTCACCGATCAACAGACGCTTTGGATCAGTTGACAGAGTGGTCTTACCTGTACCAGAGAGACCGAAGAAGATTGCAGTATTCTTACCTTCCATATCAGTGTTGGCTGAACAGTGCATAGAAGCGATACCCTGCAGAGGCAGATAGTAGTTCTGCATAGAGAACATACCCTTCTTCATCTCACCACCATACCATGTGTTGATGATGCACTGCTCGCGAGAAGTAGTGTTGAAGGCAACACAAGTCTCAGAGTTCAGACCCAGTTCCTTGTAGTTCTCTACCTTTGCCTTAGAAGCATTGTAGATAACAAAGTTAGGCTCAAACTTCTCGAGTTCCTCAGCTGTTGGCTGGATGAACATGTTCTTTACGAAGTGAGCCTGCCATGCAACCTCTACGATAAAGCGAACAGCCAGACGTGTAGCTTCATTGGCACCACAGAAAGCATCAACTACATACAGTTCCTTATTGCAAAGTTCTTCGATAGCGATTTTCTTAACCTTGGCCCAAACTTCCTCGCTCATGGGGTGGTTATCATTCTTGTACTCCTCAGTTGTCCACCATACCTTGTCCTTAGACTGCTCGTCGCAAACAATGTACTTGTCCTTAGGAGAACGGCCAGTGTAGATACCTGTCATTACGTTAACAGCGTTCAACTCTGTGTTTACACCTTTGTCGAAACCTGTCAAGCCTGCTTTTGTCTCCTCCTCAAAGAGATACTCATACGAAGGATTGTGTGCAATCACCTTAGAACCGGTGATACCATACTGTGTCAAATCTAAATTTGCCATAACTTTTAAATATTTAATTGAAAATTCCTATTACCTATTTCTTTTACCGACCGCAAAGTTACATATTTTAATTGAGATACGAAGAACTGAGAATAGAGAATTAAGTATTTTTACCGCTTTTTAGAGTTAAAGTATTTAAAAAACCACCTACTCGCTCTACTTTTGTCACGTTGACTTGGCAAAAATGTTTATCTTTGCACTCATTAAATCCTAACAATCTATGAAAGTTATTAATTTTGCAGAACAAAACAGCGTAATCAACAAATTCATGGCTGAGCTACGCGACAAGAACTACCAGAGGAACCGTTTGACTTTCCGTCATAATGTGGAACGCATTGGTGAGATGATGGCTTATGAGATTTCTAAATCATTGGAGTATAAGCCCAAAACCGTCAAAACTCCCTTGGGGCAGCTTGACATTCCCTTGTTCAAGGAGGAAGATATGGTGATTGCCACGGTATTGCGTGCAGGCCTACCTTTCCATCAAGGCTTTCTCAATGTATTTGACGGTGCTGACAATGCTTTTGTTTCGGCTTTCCGCATGTATTTGAATCGCGAACATACAGAAGTGGGTGTTCATACAGAGTATATAGCTACACCAAGCGTAAAAGGTAAAACTTTGCTGCTTGTCGATCCGATGCTTGCCACGGGTGGCAGTCTGGCTGCAGCTATTGAGGCTCTTCTTCAGGCTGGTAAGCCTAAAACAATTCATGTATGTTGTGTCATTGCAGCGCCTGAGGGTATTGAAGTAGTAAAAGCGGCTTTACCAGAAGGTTCTACCATTTGGTGTGCTGCCATTGACGAAGGTATGAACGAACAGAAATATATTGTTCCTGGCTTCGGTGATTGCGGTGACCTCTGTTATGGTGAGAAACTGCAATCCTTCCGTAAGATAGCAGACAAGAATAGATAAGAAAAGACAAATAACAATTAAATAACGATCTTCTACCAAAAGGATAAAAAGAAAAGGCATCCCAAGCGGATGCCTTCTTCTTTTTTACTATTTTACCTCCCAAATATCATTGGTTTCGAGGAGTTCTGAGAAATTATGATATTTCTTCTGACTGCTCACCTCAGCTATCTGAGCATGTACGGCCTCATCGTAGGTGGGAGCATCCACATCGCGAATCACACCTAAAGCTATGGGGAATCCATCTCCATTACCCATCAAAGCAAGTTTCAGTTGGAGTGTATTATCCTCGCAATGAGCATCGTGAATAAGTACATCTTTCAGCGTGTATCCGTCTTCACCCAGACGAACCACCTTCAATCCGAAGCCTTCCTGGACAAGTCCGTACTCGTCATTTTCACCAAATACGAGCTTGTGACCATGACGAACATAAATAGCATTCTTCTTACGTCCTTCTTTATTATATACACTTTCGTGTGCACCATCATTAAAGATAACGCAGTTCTGCAGGATCTCACAGACAGCAGCACCTTTATGTTCATAAGCAGCTTTCAGAATTTCTACAGTTCCTGCAGCATCGGTGGCCACGGCACGGGCAAAGAAATGTCCACGTGCACCGAAACAGAGCTCAGCAGGACGGAAGGGATCCTCTACTGTTCCATAAGGACTTGACTTTGAAACGAATCCACGAGGTGACGTAGGCGAATATTGTCCCTTGGTCAATCCATAGATACGGTTGTTAAGCAGAATCATATTCAGATTGATGTTACGACGATTGGCATGAATGAAATGGTTTCCTCCAATAGCCAATCCGTCACCATCACCAGAGACCTGCCAAACAGTGAGGTTCGGGTTAGCAACCTTAGCACCGGTAGCAATAGCTGCGGCACGACCGTGAATCGTGTTCATTCCGTAAGTAGCCATATAGTGAGGCAGACGGCTCGAACATCCGATACCAGAGATGACGGCGATGTCTTTAGGAGCTACTCCGATCTCTGCCATTGCCTTATGTAATGAAGCCAGGAAGAAGTGGTCTCCACATCCAGGACACCAACGGGGCTGGCCTTTCTTGAAATCATTTGCTGTATAACTCATTGTTTTACCTTTTTACTTTTTTACCTTTTACTTTTTCAAGATATCCTCAAATGCGTTGACTAACTCTTCAACAACAAAGGGCTGACCTTTGACCTGATTAAATTTGAAAGGTACAAAGTTGTCGACCTTCATGCGCAGATATGCGGCTAACTGACCCATATTCTGCTCAGCCACAACCACCTTTTTGTACTTAGAGAGCACCTCAGCAGTATTCTTAGGCAGTGGGTTCAAGTACTTAAACTGTGCAAGCGCAACTTTATTTCCTTTTGCCCTCAGTTCGTCCATAGCAGCATGCAGATGACCATAGGTGGAACCGAAACCAACAACGAGCAGTTCAGCATCTGCCGCATCGCCCTCGACCTCCAAGTCTGGAACCTGAATATTGGCTATCTTCTGCTGACGCAGACGAGTCATCAAATCGTGGTTCTCCGGATTGGTAGAAATAGCTCCTGTCTCGGAATCTTTTTCCAAGCCACCAAGGATATGGGTAAAGCCTTCACGACCTGGGACTGCCCAATAACGAGTACCATTCTCTGCTCGCATGTAAGGAGTCCATTTTCCCTTCAGCTCTTCCGGAACATAAGGCGGATTAATAGCGTCGAGTTTAGCCATCTCTGGAAGTTTGAATGCGCCTGAACCATTGGCGATATAGGCATCTGTCAGCAATACTACTGGAGTCATGTGCTCCAGAGCTATCTTACATGCCTGATACGCAGCATCAAAACAGTCGGCAGGACTCGTTGCAGCCAGCACTGGCATTGGGCTTTCACCGTTACGGCCAAAAAGCACCTGCAAGAGGTCGGTCTGCTCTGACTTAGTAGGAAGACCTGTAGCAGGACCACCACGCTGTACGTCGAGAACAACGAGAGGCAACTCCATAATCACGGCGAGGTTCATCGTCTCTGACTTCAGACAAATACCAGGACCTGACGTTGATGTCACACCCAGGGCTCCGGCAAAGGAGGCTCCAAGAGCAGAAGCAGCGCCACTGATTTCGTCTTCACACTGAACAGTAATGACGCCACATGACTTATGCTTCGACAATTCGTGCAGTACATCGGTAGCAGGAGTGATAGGATAACTGCCCAGATAGAGTTTCAGACCTGCTTTCTCAGCAGCAGCAATGAAGCCATAGGCAGTAGCCTTATTTCCTGTGATATCCATATAGCGTCCAGGAGCCTTCTCTTTCGTCTCCACACGGTACACATTCACTGCACTGGAGTGGGTATTATGCCCATAGTCGTAACCGGCCTGTACTACCTTGATATTATTCTCGGCAATCTGAGGTTTCTTAGCAAATTTGTCACGAAGGAAATTGGATACCAGTGAGAGGTCGCGGTCAAAGAGCCAGCAGACCAGTCCGAGGGCAAACATATTACGGCACTTCAAAATGGCTTTGTTATCCATTCCCGTATCAGCGAGACAGTCCTTCACCATTGTGGTCAAGGGGCACTGGATGACACGGTCGGGGTCGATGCCCAACTCGCCCAGGTAGTCATCGCTTTTGAACTCAGCTTTCTTCAAGTCATTAGGACCGAAGGAGTCGGTATCGATGATGATGGTAGCCTGTGGCTTAGAATACTTCAACTGTGTCTTCAGGGCAGCAGCGTTCATTGCTACCAACACGTCACACTTGTCACCTGGCGTATACACTTTACCTGCACCGATATGTACCTGGAAGCCACTCACACCAGTCAGTGAACCTTGCGGGGCGCGGATATCAGCAGGATAGTCGGGAAACGTAGAAATACCATTACCAACGGTAGCACTTACCGTGGAAAAAATGTTACCAGCAAGTTGCATACCGTCTCCAGAGTCACCTGAAAAACGAACAACCACCTGGTCAAGTTCTTTTACTTCTAATTCAGCCATAATTATATATCAATGTATTCTCTTCCGATTAAAAACCGTGCAAAGTTCGCAAATATTCATTGAATAGCCAAACATTTTGCAATAAAAATGCAGTTCCTGCCTGTTTTTAAGGGAGGAACTGCATGATTATACAAAAAATCTTATTTCAACAAACCTTGTATGAATGACCATTCACTCTCATACGACTTCACCTTGATGAGAGCCTGATGTGTAACAATATACTCAGAAAGCCCCTCGCGGTTAGCTCCCTCATGCCAATCGTAGGTATAGCCAAGTTGAGTCCAAGGTAGTGGGCTGTCATCCTCGTATGCCGAAGCAAAACTATAGCGATACCACTCTCGGAAATTTGTCTCACCCACCGTATAAGTTGTATCCGCATAGGCAGGAAATTCAAGTCCTGCTGATGTTGTAGTGATATCAGGGTCATGGGCAGGACGGAACATATAGGTGGGGTCGGCATAAAACTGCACCATGATGTTATAGTCACAATCGGGACTCAGTCCATACATCTGTATCATTCGCATGTGGGCAGCCACACTGTCAAGCCCTTCGTAGGCATCCTTTTTGCGTAACCAGTCAACAGGCAGTGTAGCCCAGGTACCCAGTTCTCGGTCGATACGATAAACACCTTCTTTCCCGAAAAAACGCTGTAATCGACTGGAATCCACCAGTGTCACCAACAGCACCATGTCCTTACCATCAATGGTAGCCCATTCCTCTCCTGGCGTACCTTTTTTCACGGGCATCAGGTTTTTAGAAATCTTCGAAGCATCAAGAACCTTAGCATCTTGAATGGCAGCATCCAGTTGAGCCAGCAGTAAAGAGTCGTTCTCATACCATGGAGTAGTCTCTCCTGCTATATTTGTCTGTGCTTGTTTATTACCACATGCACAGAATGCCAATAACACGACAAAGAGTCCTATCAAATTTCTCATCATATCTTTTTGTTTAAAGTTCTTCTTTCTGTTTTTTTTTACTCATAGTAAAGGTTTTCTCACCATCAGTGATCAACCATCCGTGATAGTTGGTCTTGCGTAGGTTAGTCCACATCTGACTGATCAACATCGCCCATAACATCGGCAGGATGGAGTCCCGGTTCTACAGCCTCCTCGCTCTTGATGAGTTCCATGTTGGTCTGCTCGATGATGTTGAGCTTGATGGCAGCATTGCTCGTTCCTGGCTTATACCACCATTTTTTGCTGAAATAATCTCGCAAGTCTTCCGTTTGGAAGGTATAGCCATGCCGAGCCAAAATCTCGTTGCGCATCAGTCGCAACTGCTCTCTCGGAATATTCATCAGATAAGGGGTGTTCAGCAGGGTGTTATTGATAACATCCTCCCAATTAGTATTGATGAGATTAGCCTGCTGAGCGTCACAATGGTTCTCATTGTCGGGTGTCAGCAACATCGTCCACATAGCATCACCATTGGGCTTACGAACAGCCAGGAAATACATGCCGTCCTTGCGGACATACTGTACACGCCATCCGAACTCGGCAAAACGGATAGGGCAATCCTCAGCCTGCCTACTGGGTATGATCTTATACTCGCCATTTTTACCCGTCACTTTCTCAAGGGTCAACTCATTGTCTTGGGCTGTAGTCATATAAACGATGGTACCCATTCTCACCTCCTGGACGGTATATAGACTTCGTCCGTCCCAAAACTTATCTCCCTTCTTAATAGTCTGTGCCTGTAGGCTGAGTGTAGCCATCAAAGCCATGAACAGAAATAGTTCTTTTTTCATATATCGTATAGTTTTTTAAAGTTTAGGCAAAATAATAGAAACGAATCACATAGAATCCCTTATGGTACTCCTCGTCGTATTCCAATTTCTCCATCGAAGTCAGGATCCTATAGTCACTAAAAGAGTTGACCTTGACGGTGCCGTTAGGCAATTTCTCTTCATTGACATGGTATGTACCATCCATCTCGACGAGTCCGTATGCCAAAGCTTTCTCCATAAAGCGTTCGGCATCGGCTTTGTTCTTAAAGCACATGGCTGCCTGTCGGGAGGTGTCTGCTTGATAGTAGAAGTAGCAGGCATGGGGTGAGGTCGTTTTCAGTTCGTAACCGAAATCCAGTTTCTTTCCTTTTTCGATGCCCCATCCAAAGACGTCTGCAGACATATCGGCATCACCATCACCAGGGTCGTAAGCATGATAGATAAGGGAGAGTCCGCATTTTTTTGCATTTTCATCAGTCTGGCTTTTCAGCAGCTCCACGAAATCACCGAAATTCAGCTGGTCGAAGAACTGATTAAAGGCCTGGTCGTCCTCGTTGGGTGCTTCCACTACAGTGATGCTGTCTTGGTTTGCAAGGGTAGAATCAGCACCTGCCGTGCTGCTCTCTACCTGTGTAGATTTGTTGCTGCATGCAACTACTATCATCGAAATGGTTAAGAATAAATAGGTTTTCTTCATATCTTGCATCGGTTTTGGTTTGTTGGCAAAGATATAACAAATGTTCGAATTCTCCAAATATTATTTTGAATTTTCTACATATTTTATTAATTCGATGTTCAGTTGCTCCACTAATGACAGTTTTATCTGGTCGTTGGATGGAGCAGGATGATACCAAGGCTCCTCCTCAAAAAAATCCGTCAGGTCTTTCGACTGGAAACGGTAGCCATGGTATGCCAGTATCTCGTTGCGCATAAAACGAAGCGTTTTCTTGTCCATCTTCGCAAACTGCCGGTCGTTGAGCAGTATGTGGTTGGCATACTCGAAGCGACCGCTGGCTCTGTAGTTGTATGGTATACTGAACTGGTACTTCGGACCGTCGGGTTTCCACAGATAGGGCATGTTGTCTGATTCTTCATCCACGGAGATGAACTCAAAACCGTCGCGGTTCGGAATCACCCTCCATGTTCCCACCATCTCGTTCACCAACTCATTCGTTGTATCCTCCACCTCATAGATGCGGATGCAGTCGGTAATCCGGCCGTTGAAGGTAATCACCTCGAAGGCCAATTCGGTACCATTGACGCTAAGTTGAGAACTGTTCCACATCAGCGTCTTCTCAAACTCACTCTCCTCCTCTGTTACGAAATGACCGTAGAACTGCCTGAGCCACTTCTCTTTGTTGATTTTTTCAGCATCCCACTCCTTTTCATTCGACATCACATTCTTCAATCCGTCATTCTTGGTGTAGTAGCAGAGCACGTCCAGTCCGTTCTCCTTCAGATGGCGAACTTTGACGACGTCATGATACTCATATTCAGGGTTGTTGAGGTCGCGTGTAATCCGGTAAGTATCTTTCTTGTCTGCCATGGGTATGAGCCAGTATTCATATTCTTCGCCCTCGTCCATCGCATGCATTCTCACTTTGCCGTCGGCCTTTTGGCTTGCGGAGTATACGATTTCCCCGTCATACCAGTTGCCACCGTCAATCTGTGCCTGTGCACCCAGTGTGGCACACAGACACAGCAATAGGGTTGTTATTACAGATTTATGCATAGTTTATTTTACTACAATCGATTTAATAAACGGTTCTACAGCGGCTTCATACTTATTGGAGGCTTCTGGTTTGTAAGCGAAGTTGCCGAAGACTGTATTACCACTTGTGCCAAGAACATAGAAGAACTCGACAATCATACCCCGTTGGTCGTCTTTACAGCGAATAGTCACAGATTTGTCATCCACTTTGGGCTCTTGAAGGACTTCAAAATATCTTTTTTTCTCGGCAATCTTCTTTTCAGCAAACTGCTTGAAAGTCTCTGCAGTAGGCTTGTCGTCTGTAATGAGGTTGACCGAGATATTTGCATCTCTATCTGGAGCATTACTTAAAAAAATCGTATCGTTAATTTTACCTTGCTTGAGAGCTTCAGGACAATCAAATGTGTAACATGCACTTTCATAATGCACAAAATCGGAAGGAAATTGTCCCTCAGCTACTTCGGTAGAGTCTGCACCCTCACCATTTGCCGCACTTTTGTTTCCACATGATGCTACCAGCAACCCTGCAGCAACAATAGCGATACTGAATAATACTTTTTTCATAACACTTTGTTTTTTAAAATGGTTAATACTTTATTTATTATTAATAAGTTTTTTCATCTTCTCTTCAATAAGTTTCTCGATTTTCGGTTCCATCTGCTTCAACTTCCTATCCACCATGCGCTCCACCACGCCTTCCTGCTCCATCAGGTAGTCGAGATAGTCGAAGGAGAACTTCGTCGATTCTTGTTGCCGTACCGTCTTGCTCATGCATACAATTAAGATTTTCAAGTTTCTGCTGCAAAATTACGACAAATAGCACCAAGTTATTTGTTTAAATCTTCCAATGTGTTGTTATTTTCTTCCAAAGTGCAGAATAAACCTTCGGAAGAGGCAAAAAAGAGGGTCTCGAGCCAAAACGGGTATTGGCTCAAGCCAAATCACAATTTGGCTCGAGCTAAATCATCCATTCCTAAATTGCGAAGGTGAAATACCGTAAACTCGCTTGAAGGTATGGGTGAACGAACTGGCTTCCTCGAAACCACATTGCATGGCGATGTCGAGGATAGTGAGTTCTGAATTGTTCTTCAGCAACTTGCCCGCTTTCTCCATTTGGATAGCAGAGACGAAGGCTTTTGGTGTCTCACCAGCGGCTGTCTGCAAACGGCGACGGAATGTCTGCGTACTCATATTCAGTTCCGAGGCGATATATTCCACATTTGTCTTCCCAACTGCCATTCCCTCGTTGACAACCTCCACGACACGCATCAGGAACTTACGGTCCTCGTCAGCCATCTGGGTGGTCGTTCCCTCCTGTTGTTCCGCTTGGTCTGTCACCAACTTATCCTCTGCTATCTCTCTCTTCAGTACCTCTATCTCGCTCATCAGAGCTTCTATATGCTCTTTCTCCTTCTGATGAAGTCGGCGCACATACCACCAGCCGCCAACCACAAGTAACAGGATGAAAGCAATGCCAACGAGGATGGTAGTGCGATGCGACTGGCGCACCTCTTCATTTTCCTGCTGCAACTGATTGTTGCCAAACTCAGCATTATATCGAGACAGGGCTTCTGCCGAGCTTTGACTGTAGAGCGAGTCTTTGAGCAAATCGAAATAATCCAGTTCCATCTTCGCTGAATCGGGATTCAGCTTCCAATAACTCTCGTAGAGTCCACGATGCGAATGTATCTCGTTATAGAGGTCGCCCATCTTCGAAAAAAGATTGGCTGCCTCCCTGTAGTAAGGTATTGCTTCCTTCTTTCGCTCCTGGCAAAGCAGTGCCATGCCCAAGCGGTTCAATGCAATAGCATACGAATGGTAGTCACCTATCTCCTTGAGCTGTGGTATTATCTGGCGATAGATGTCCTCAGCCTCCTTATAGCGATGCAGTCCGAGCAGGGCAGAACCTTTCTGCGACATACGGATGGCGAGTTTAGGTTGGCGGCCTAACTGCTCTTCTATCTTCATGGCCTGTTCCGCATAGGTGAGTGCTTTCTGATCGTTGCCCAGTGTATGGTATATTTCTGATGCCATACCCAATATGATGGCTTTGCGCCCAGGATTGTCCGCTTGATTGGCATGATCAATGGCCTGAAGGATAATCTTTTCCGCCTCCTTTGCCTGATATCCAGCCATATAGATGCCTGCCAAGGTGTTAAGACTCGATGAGATGTCGTCGTGATTACCACTGCGCATCACGACTTCCACACTCTGACGTGCATAGTCTGCAGCCTTCTTGAAGTCGCTTAGTCGGACGTAAATGCAGGCCAAGGTGTTCTGGCAATCGGCTATTTCGGGGTTTTGCGGATGATATTTCTGCACCGCCTTCAGTGCATAATGTTCTGCTTCTTGATATTGCTGCTGATCGTAGAGCCATTCGGCTGCCCAGTACCAGACTTGCTGCTGCAATGAATCTTTAGGAGTGTTGGTATCAAACTGGATGGGACTGTCGGTAAACTGTTCCTGGTGTAACTGTTGGAAAAACTGATTGGCTGATGCTACGTCCTGTTTCTGGTCAAACTGGCTCAACAAGGAAGTGACGGCTGCAAGTAAAAGATAATGGAAGGTCATATTTGGAAAGTTTTAGGTTAAAAATCAAAGGATAGTTGGCCATCACCTAACAGATTGAAAGTTTTGCGATGGTAAGGGGTAATGCCGTATTGACGAATAGCCTCTCGATGTTTCTTGGTGGGATAGCCCTTGTTTGAGAGCCAGTCGTAGCACGGATATTCCACGGCAAGCCGGTCCATATAGTCATCACGGTAGGTCTTGGCAAGGATGGAGGCAGCAGCGATAGACAGATATTTGCCGTCGCCTTTGACTATGGTGGTATAGGGGAGTTGCTGGTAGGGTTTAAAGCGATTGCCGTCAACAATAATGGTTTCTGGTCGCACCTGAAGCTGATCGAGGGCGCGGTGCATAGCCAAGATGGAGGCGTTGAGGATGTTTATCTTGTCAATTTCTTCGGGGGTGACAATGCCCACTGCCCATGCCAAGGCATCGTGCTCGATGATTTCGCGCAACTGATGGCGGCGCTTGTCAGTAAGCTGCTTGGAGTCGTTGAGCTCCGCATTCTGATAGTCTTCCGGAAAAATGACAGCAGCGGCATAGACGCTGCCTGCCAAGCAGCCTCGGCCTGCCTCGTCGCAGCCTGCTTCTATTTTCCCGTTGTAATAATGGCTTGCCAGCATAGGTTTAGAACATCTGTGATACACGCCGGATGCCTGCTACGAGGGCATCTACTTCTTCTTTCGTATTATAGAGGGCAAAGGAGGCCCGGACGGTGCCCTGAATGCCCAAGCGGTGCATCAACGGCTGGGCACAATGATGACCTGTGCGCACGGCTATGCCCAAACGGTCAAGAAGGGTACCCATATCCAAATGATGAATATCGCCGACATTAAAACTGACTACGGCATCTTTGAAACCTGCATCCTGAGGCCCGTATATCTGCATGCCGGGAATGGTCTGCAGCTGCTCCATGCAATAGCGCGTAAGAGCCTGCTCGTGGGCTTCGATTCCGTCGAAGCCAAGCGAACAGAGATAATCGATGGCGGTAGCCAACCCATGGGTAGCGACATAGTCGGGGGTGCCTGCCTCAAACTTAAAGGGCAAACGCTCGAAGGTGGTTTTCTCCCATGTCACCTTATCAATCATCTCGCCTCCACCCTGATAGGGGGGCAGTTTCTCCAGCCATTCCTCTTTGCCATAAAGCACACCGACTCCCGTTGGTCCATACATCTTATGACCACTGAAGGCAAAGAAATCGCAATCCATCGCCTGCACGTCAATCTTCATGTGGGGAGCGCTCTGGGCTCCATCCACCATGACGGGGATACCACGCTCGTGAGCCATCTTGACAATGGTTTCGACAGGATTAACCGTTCCCAGCACATTGCTGACATGGGCAATGCTCAAGAGCTTCGTCTTGCTTGTCAAGTATGTTGCGATTTCATCGCAACCACCCAGCCGCCCATCATCAGTGATAGGCAGATGGCGCACGACGATACCCCGCTTCTGGGCTTGCAACTGCCAGGGCACGATATTTGAATGGTGTTCCATCTCAGTAACCAGGACTTCGTCGCCTGCCTTCATCTGACTTTCGCAGAAAGAACTGGCCACGAGATTAATGGCCTCCGTGGTGCCTCGTGTGAAAACGATTTCTTCCGTCTTGCGGGCATTGATGAACTGGCGCACTTTCTCACGGGCTGCCTCATGCAGGTCGGTAGCCTGCTGTGACAGGTAATGTACGCCACGATGCACATTGGCATTCACATTGAGATACTCCTCGCGCATGGCATCCAGAACACAAAGCGGTTTCTGGGTAGTTGCCGCATTATCGAGATAGACCAAGGGCTTTCCATATACCTCACGAGAGAGAATAGGGAAATCCTTGCGTACCTTATCTATATTAAGTAAACTCATACTTATTGCTTGTCGAATTTTAGTTCCATCATCGTCAGGTCGTCGTTGGGCAAAGCGCCATTGCGATGCTTTTCGACGGCTTCCTTCATGTACTCAATCAACTGGCGGGCACTGTCGAACTTCATGGTGTGCAGAATGTTCAGCAGATGGTCGTCGCCAAACTGTTCCTGCTCTTTGTTCTCTGCCTCGTTGAGTCCGTCACTATAGAGGAACAGCGATTTGCCGATGATGTTGTCAACATGTTCACCTACAAACTCAAGACCTGGCCACAAACCAATGGGGGCATTGGTCTCTATCTCCATGAACTGGTCGTCCAATACGGGAGGATTGTGCCCTGCGTTACAGAAATCCATAGCGCCTGTTTCCAAATTAATCAGGGCGAGGAACATCGTCACAAACATACCGTTCTCATTACCCTCGCAGAGCTCGTCGTTCAAACGGGTCGCTATGTCGGCAGGCATCATCTGCTGTTTCGCCATGGCACGGAACAGGCGAGCCGCCTGAGCCATAAAGAGCGAGGCAGGAACACCCTTTCCCGAAACGTCGCCCAGACATACATAGATGTGCTTATCATCCAGCAGATAGTCGTAAAGGTCGCCACCCACCTCTTTGGCTGGCATCATGTAGGCATAGATGTCCAAGCCATTGTATTGGGGGAATACACTGGGGACGATAGACTGCTGGATATTACGGGCAATACGCAACTCACTTTCTATGCGCTCTTTGGCTGCCGTAGTCTCTTCCAACTGGTCGTATGCCACCTTCAGTTTCTGGTGGGCCTCCTCCAACTTGGTATGGGCAGCACGGATGCGCTGGGTGGCACGCCGACGATGCAACGTATAGATGGTGAAGAAGATGATAACCAAAGCCAGTGCTATACCTGTACTGATGAGTCGTTGCTGGCTGAGGTCTGCCTGCTGGCGGGCTATCTCTGCCTCCTTGCCTTGTGTGTCGTATATGGTAGCCAATTCTGCCGTAGCACTGTTCTTCTGTTCGACAATGGCAGTATCCAGCAATTCGAAGATGTGTTCGGCTATGACACGGGCAGAGTCTTTCCGTCCTGCTTTGTCATTGGCAAAGAACTTAGGCAGCATGTAGAGTTGGATGTTGTCAAGCGAAGCCTCCATACCCCAATCGTGCATGGTCTTGTCAAGCACCTGATAGTTGTCGGCTGCCTCAGCGTAGCGTTTGGCAGCTACCAGATACTCGTTGGCATTGATACGACCTGGCCCTGTTTTCGAATAATTAGTCTTTAGAAAACGGAGGTAAGCCTCACGCGCCTCTTTGGGCTTGTCGAGTCCTTGCTGAGCCACAGCACGCATAATCTCAATGCGCCCCTGATACTCATCGAAGTATTCAGTTCGGGCATCGGGACGTTCGCGATATTTGTCGAGCAACATCTCCGTACGGTCAATCCAATAGATCGACTCTGCATAGCGACGCATATTGATATAGGCCATACTGGTATATACGGTACCGATGACTGCTTCTTGGAAACCACGACTGGTCGAGTCGGTCTGCCAGCGATTGGCATAGTGACCACGGGCTGTCAGGAAGCTCTTGTTGGCTTCCCCGTCACGGCCCAGATTCAGCTGGCAACAACCAATATTGTTGAGCAGAATGGCATAGTCAATATCGGAACCTACGTGCTTCTCGTCCATCTTGGCAACGGCAGGAATCGCTATACGCAATGCTCCCTCGTAGTCGCCTTTGACCAACAGCAGTTCTGACAGACGGCGGGCTACCTTGATATAACTGATCAAATCTTGATCGGACTTAATATCACCCTCTAAGGCCTTGCGATAGTAAATCTCAGCCAGGCGATATTGTCCTTGCCGATAATAGGACACGCCACGCCAGCGGTTAGCATCGAGCGACGAAATGTCCTTTGAAAGTTCAAAACTGTCCGACAAAGCCCGCATCAGCTCATAATCCTTACTGACTCCGGCGTCGAAAATCACACTGTCGGCACGAGCCATCTTGGGCTCGCTGGATGGTCTTACCTTGTCGCATGCACTAAACACGACGGATAACAATACTGCCAAAAGGACAATACGGAGATGACTCTTGTTATTCATTACCTGCAGAGTTTACATCCTTCACATTTGTTCAATTCACCACGGAAGCGCTTTTCTACCAAATAGTGCAATCGGTCGCGAAGGGGTTCCAGTTCCATGTGACCAATGACTTCGTTAATAAAAGCAGACTGTAATAGCAGTTGGGCTTCCTTGCGAGAGATTCCTCGTTGCTGCATGTAGAACAAGGCAGCATCGTTGAGTTGTCCTACCGTGGAGCCATGAGCACACTTCACGTCGTCGGCATAGATTTCCAACATCGGTTGGGTGTACATGCGGGCATTCTTAGTAGCACAGAGGTTTTGGTTGGTCATCTGCGAAATAGTCTTCTGGGCATCTTTTGCCACATAGACCTTACCGGCAAAGGCCCCCGTTGCCTCATCGTTCAACACATATTTATATAGTTCCTGACTGGTGCAGTGAGGAACATGGTGAGTAATCAGCGTATTGTTATCTACATGCTGCTGCTTGTCGGCTATCACACAGCCATTGCATGAGCATTCGGCTCCCTCGCCTCTCAGATTGAGATCCAGCTTATTGCGGGTCAGGCCATTATGAAGCGTAATAACGTTATGGTTCACACGGCTATTTGCCTCTTGGTCTATATACACATTGCTCACACGCACGTTCTTTGCATGTGTCTCTTCCAGACAATACAAATCGAGTTTGGCATTCTGACCTACATAGACTTCAATGACCTGAGTGGTTAGGAAATGGCGGTCGTCCATGGCGTGGTCGCAGAACAGGAATTTGGCTTCTGCGCCTTCTTCAAGAATAATCAAGACACGGCGGTTTACCATCAGATTAACATCCGAACGGAGGATGTTAATCACCTGAATGGCTTTATCCAGCACCACACCTCGGGGGACATAGACATAAAGTCCATCCTGTGCCAACATCGTGTTCAGCGACGTAACGGCATCAGCGTCTCTGGAGGCTAAACGGTTATAATGCGTAGTGGATGCAAATTCATTCAGCGAACCAATGACAACACCCTCAGGAAGATTGCCTTTGGGTAATGTCTGGGAATAGAACGCATCGTTTACCACGAAATAAAGCATAGTTGACAGATTGGGGACATCGCATCGGAAAGCATCGTAGGGATTAACAGGGATAGCCAGCCGATTCAGATTCAGTCCATAGTCAGGGGCGAAGAGTTCTTGTATGTCGGTATATTTATAGCGCTCCACCTTGCGAGTGGGAAAACCCATAGCCTTGAAACGTTCATAGGCAACATCCCGCACGGCATTCATCACTGCCGATGAATGCTGGCAAATCATCTGGCGTGTCTGCTCGTAGAGTGCTATATATTGCTGTTCGCTTGAGGTAATCATAATTACTAATTCCTGATTTCTATTGATTCATTACAATCACTCTTCTCCAATCTCTTCCTTAATCCAGTCGTAACCATGCTCCTGAATCTCCTTGGCCAGTTCAGGACCGCCAGTTTTCACGATACGCCCTTTATAGAGCACGTGGACAAACTGGGGACGAATCATCTCCAAAAGACGATCGTAGTGGGTAATCACAATGCAGGAGGTTTCAGGTGTCTGCAACTTATTCACTCCCTCAGCCACAATACGCATGGCGTCAACATCAAGACCGGAGTCCGTCTCGTCGAGGATGCTCAGTTTCGGCTCCAGCATAGCCATTTGGAAAATCTCATTGCGTTTCTTCTCACCACCACTGAAGCCTTCGTTGACAGAACGATTAGCCAGTTTAGAATCAAGCTCTACCACTTTACGTTTCTCACGCATCAGTTTCAGAAACTCGGCAGCATTCATCGGAGCCAGTCCCTGATATTTGCGCTTCTCATTAATGGCAGCCTTCATAAAATTAGTCATCGACACGCCTGGAATTTCCACAGGATATTGGAACGAGAGGAACAATCCCTCATGGGCACGGTCCTCTGGTTTCATCTCCAACAGGTTCTTACCATTGAAATAGGCTTCGCCCTCCGTCACCTCGTAAAGCGGATTACCCACCAGAACGGCGCTGAGCGTGGATTTGCCAGAACCATTCGGTCCCATGATAGCATGCGTTTCGCCGTCGTTAATCACGAGATTAATACCTTTCAATATCTCTTTCTCGCCAATCTTGGCATGTAAGTTCTTTACTTCTAACATCGTTTTTTACCTTTTACTTTTTTCATCATCCCACTGTTCCCTCCAACGAGACACTGAGCAATTTCTGAGCCTCAACAGCAAACTCCATAGGCAGTTTCTGCAACACCTCCTTGGCATAGCCGTTGACGATGAGGCCGACAGCCTGTTCAGTGGGGATGCCGCGTTGGTTACAATAGAAGAGTTGATCTTCACTGATCTTCGAAGTTGTGGCCTCGTGCTCAAAGACAGCGGTATCGTTGTGAACATCCATGTAAGGGAAGGTGTGAGCGCCACACGCCGAGCCCATCAACAATGAGTCGCACGATGAGTAGTTGCGGGCATTGTCGGCTGTTGACGTAGCACGCACCAATCCACGATAAGAGTTCTGCGAATGACCTGCCGAGATTCCTTTCGAGATAATGGTCGATTTAGTGTTCTTGCCCATATGAATCATCTTGGTTCCCGTATCAGCCTCTTGGTAATTGTTGGTGACGGCTACACTATAGAATTCAGCCTGAGAATTGTCACCACGCAAGATGCAAGAGGGATATTTCCAGGTGATGGCACTACCCGTCTCCACCTGTGTCCATGAGAGTTTGGAGTCAACACCACGCAAGTCACCACGCTTCGTTACCAAGTTCAATACGCCACCCTTACCATTCTCGTCACCAGGATACCAGTTCTGCACCGTCGAATATTTCACTTCGGCACGATTCATAACGATAATTTCCACAATGGCAGCATGCAACTGGTTTTCGTCGCGCATCGGAGCCGTACAACCTTCGAGATACGAGACATAGCTATCATCATCAGCCACAATGAGCGTACGCTCAAACTGGCCCGTATTTCTTGCATTGATGCGGAAGTAACTGCTCAGTTCCATCGGGCAGCGCACTCCCTTGGGGATATAGACAAACGAACCATCAGAGAAGACGGCCGAGTTAAGTGCTGCAAAGAAATTGTCACGATAGGGAACGACGGTGCCCAGATACTGGCGCACTAAGTCGCCATGCTCTTTGATGGCCTCGCCAATGCTACAGAAAATGACACCTTTTTCGCGCAATTTCTCTTTGAAGGTGGTCTTCACACTGACAGAGTCCATAATGGCATCCACAGCGGTATTACCACTTAAAGCCAAACGTTCCTCAAGAGGTATGCCAAGTTTATCGAAGGTCTTTTCGAGTTCTGGATCAATCTTTCCGTCACCTGCCGGCTTTTTGGTCAAGGGGTCGGCATAGTAAGAAATAGCCTGGTAGTCAATAGGAGGCACATGCACATGTCCCCATTTGGGCTCCTTCTGCTCCTTCCAATAACGGAACGCTTTCAAGCGAAACTCAAGCATCCACTCAGGCTCACCCTTCTTAGCAGAGATGAGCCGAACGATATCCTCGTTCAGCCCTTTCTCTATGATTTCAGTATGCACATCCGTAGTGAAGCCGAACTCGTATTTCTGCTCGGCTACCTGACGGACAAATTCATTACTGTTTTCAGACATTATTATAATTTCTGTTCTACTTCGATTTCCATGAAGGTTTCAATGATGTCGCCCACTTGGATGTCATTGAAGTTTACTAATGAGATACCGCACTCCAGACCGGTTGCCACTTCCTTGGCATCGTCCTTATAACGTTTCAGGGCATCGATAGGAGCGGTATGAATCACGATACCATCGCGAACCACACGGGCCTTGTCCTTCGAATGCACTTTACCCTCAGTAACCAGACCACCGGCAACAGTACCGACTTTCGATATTTTGAATACCTGTTTGACTTCAATCTCACCAGTTACCACTTCCTTCTTCACCTTGTCGAGCATACCCTGCATTGTCTGCGTTACATCATTAATAGCATCGTAGATGATGGAGTAGGTATTAATCTCGACACCTTCGCGCTCAGCAGCCCTGCGGGCATCGGCAGAAGGTCGTACTTGGAAGCCGATGATAATAGCATCAGAAGCACTTGCCAACATGACATCGTTTTCTGAAACCTGGCCCACTGCCTTGGATATTACATTCACCTGAACTTTCTCTGTGGAGAGTTTGATGAATGAATCAGAGAGTGCCTCGATACTACCATCGGTATCACCCTTCACAATGATATTCAACTCGTGGAACTCACCAAGGGCGAAGCGATGTGATAACTCATCAAGACCCAGTGTCTTTGTAGTACGTATGCTCTGTTCGCGCTGTAACTGCGTTCGCTTGTTAGCTATCTCACGGGCTTCCTGCTCGGTTTCCATTACGTGGAATGAATCACCGGCTGTCGGAGCACCATTCAGACCGAGTATAATAGCGGGCTCAGCAGGACCAGCTTTCTCAATGCGCTGATTACGCTCATTGAACATGGCCTTTACCTTACCCCATGCTGTTCCTGCTATCACTACATCACCCACCTTCAGTGTTCCGTTGGATACCAACACCGTACTGACATAGCCACGTCCTTTATCAAGACTGGACTCGATGATGCTACCCGTAGCCTTTCGGTTAGGATTGGCCTTCAGGTCGAGCATCTCTGCTTCAAGCAATACTTTCTCCAGCAGTTCATCGACACCTATACCCTTCTTGGCTGAGATTTCCTGACACTGGTACTTACCACCCCACTCTTCAACCAGCAAGTTCATATTTGCAAGGTCTTCACGTATTTTGTCAGGATTAGCCCCTGGTTTATCTATCTTGTTGATGGCAAAAACCATAGGTACATTGGCTGCCTGAGCATGGGCAATGGCCTCTTTGGTGGTAGGCATGACGGAGTCATCAGCTGCAACAATAATGATAGCAATATCAGTTACCTGAGCACCACGGGCACGCATAGCCGTAAAGGCTTCATGACCTGGAGTATCCAGGAAGGTGATACGACGCCCATCCTTCAGTTTCACATTATAGGCACCGATATGCTGTGTAATACCACCAGCTTCACCAGCAATCACATTGGTATTACGGATATGGTCGAGCAACGAGGTTTTACCATGGTCCACATGACCCATCACCGTAACGATAGGTGCACGCGTTACCAGATCGTTCTCATCATCAGCCTCCTCGGTAATAGCATTCTGTACCTCAGCACTGACGTACTCCGTAGTGAAACCGAATTCTTCTGCTACGATATTGATTGTTTCAGCATCCAGGCGCTGGTTAATACTTACCATGATACCAATCGACATACAGGTTCCGATAACCTGGTTGACACCGACATTCATCATAGTTGCCAACTCGCTGACAGTCACGAATTCGGTCAGTTTCAGTACTTTGCTCTCTGCCTCTTCAGCTGCCAGTTCTTCACTCAATCGCTCTTGTACGGCATCACGCTTTTCACGACGATACTTAGCACCTTTCTTATTCTGGTTCTTAGAAGTAAGTCGGGCAAGCGTTTCTTTCACCTGACGTGCTACAGCCTCTTCATCTACCTCCAGTGGTTTTACAGGGCGGTTCTTCTTATTCTTCTTACCGCCTTGTTGCTGGTTGTCATTGAAGTTCTGATTACCACCCTTGTTCTTGTTTTTCTTGTTATTCTGCTGGTTGTTGGCCTGATTAGCAGCAGCTTCGATATCTACCTTACCACTGCGGATACGCTCACGCTTCTTGCGCTCGCCATTGGCTTGATGCTGGGCAGCAGCTTTCTCTTCACGTTCCTTACGGCGCTCCTCCTTTGATTTCTTCTTCGGACGAGTACTTTGATTGAGTGATGAGAGATCAATCTTTCCTATCACTTTCACACCAGATGTGGCAGTCTCTGTGTCATTAGTTGTTTCAACGGTTTCCTGTTCTTTTTCAGGCTCCGGCTGGTCAACAACTGGTGTTTCCACAACAGGTGCTTCATGATCCAACTCATCCTTTTCCTCAACCTCAGGTTCAGCAACAGGACTTTCGGCAGTAGTCTCTGGTGCAACTTCAGGTTCGTTTTTAACTGGTGACTTTTTGCCGATATTGTCAAGGTCTATCTTACCAAGTGGCTTGAACTGTGAACGCTGTTCCAGCAGTTCTTCAGTCTGGGTGATTTTCTTCTCCACCACCTTTACCGGTTTTTCCACCTTCTTTTCTTTGACTTTCTTGGTAAATATCTTATCGGCCTGAGTCTTTACGGCCTTGTCGCCGCTAAACTCGTCAACCAGGGCTTGATACTGCTCGTCCGAGATTTTCGTGTTAGGTGTCATCTCGTCTTTCAGCTCACCAAGCGCTTTATTATTCTTTAGGAAATCAACTGCCGTTTGAAGTCCTATATTCAATTCTGATAATACTTTATTAAGTCTTACTCCCATTAACTCTAAACTTTAAACATTACTCAAATTCTGCACGCAATACTTCCAGCAGATGATCAACGGTCTCTTCCTCCAAGTCAGCTTTCTCAATCAGCATCTCACGTGGAGCATTCAGAACAGCCTTCGCTGTGTCAAGACCGATAGCCTTGATAGAATCGATAATCCACTGATCAATCTCGTCAGAGAACTCGTCGAGGTAGATATCCTCATCCTCCTCTGCTTCAGAAATATCGCGGAATACGTCAATTGTAAATTCTGTCAACATAGAAGCCAACTTGATGTTCAAGCCGCCCTTACCAATAGCCAGACTTACTTCCTCAGGGTTGAGGTAAACTTCTGCTTTATGTTCTTCAGGATTCAAAATGATTCTATTGACCTTAGCTGGACTCAGAGCACGCTGAATAAAGAGTTGAGTGTTACTTGAGAAGTTGATGACATCAATATTCTCATTGCCCAGTTCACGTACAATACCATGCACGCGGCTACCCTTCACACCAACGCAAGCGCCTACCGGATCAATGCGGTCGTCATAACTCTCGACAGCAACCTTAGCACGCTCACCTGGCATACGAGCCACTCGGCGAATGGTAATCAATCCATCGTTGATTTCTGGAACCTCAGCCTCCAGCAGTCGCTCCAGGAACAGAGGACTTGTACGCGACAGGATAATGCGAGGATTGTTATTCTCGTTCTGTACTTCCTTTACAATAGCGCGAACGGTCTCACCTTTGTGATAATTGTCACTGGGAATCTGCTCTGGTTTAGGCAAGTGCAATTCATTGCCCTCATCATCTATCAGCAGTACCTCGCGTTTCCACATCTGGTAAACCTCGCCACTGACAACCTGTCCGACGCGATCCTTATACTTATTATAGAGAGAGTCGTGCTCCAATTCCAATATCTTTGATGCCAATGTCTGACGCAGATTCAGAATGGCACGACGACCGAATTTCTGGAAGTTCACTTCCTCACTCACCTCTTCACCTACCTCGTAGTCTGGTTCAATTTTCTGCGCCTCACTGAGCGAAATTTCCTTGTTCTCATCCTGCACATCACCATCAGCTACCACTATTCGGTTGCGATGAATCTCAAAGTCACCCTTGTCGGGGTTTACAATCACGTCAAAGTTTTCGTCTGAGCCATAAATCTTGGCAATCACATTACGGAAACTCTCCTCAAGAACGCTCACGAGTGTGGTACGATCGATGTTCTTGGTCTCCTTAAACTCTTGAAAGGTCTCAATCATAGAGGGGCCTTTCGCTTCTTTCTTTGTAGCCATTTATTTTATTTTTTAATTTTTTCAATTCTACTTAAAGGTCAGCAAGTACTTGGTATATTTGACACTATCCATCGTAAATGTCTTGTCAACTTCCACCATAACAGGGCGTTTCTTGCCTTCTTGCTTCTGCTTTTCCTTGACAGTCACTTCAAACGACAATCCGTCATCGCTGACTGCCTTCAGCACACCCTGTAATTTCTTGCCGTCGAGGGTCTGCACTTCCACTTCCTTGCCTACATGGTTGCGATACTGCTGTACCACTTTGAAAGGCTGACCGATACCGGCTGAACCGACTTCAAGTTCATAATCGCCCAGTTCCTCACCGAGTTTTTCCTGCAGGAAACGGCTCAGTTCTGCACAATCTTCAATCCATACACCATCTGCATGGTCAATTTCAATCACAATGCGGCCTTCGGGCATCATCTCTACATCTACCAGGAAATACTCATTCTGAGAGAGCCATTCCTCTACCGCTGTTTTTACTACATCTTTATTAATCATACACCTTATTTGGTATTAAAAATAAGAATGAGAGGCTTGCTCAAGCCCCTCATTCCTCTGAACGCCTGCAAAGTTACGCTTTTTTTCGCAATCCTGCAAATATTTCGTCAAAAAAATCACTTTCCACCCTTCAGCAGCTTCTCGTATTCACCTGGAGTGTTCAGTATTCGTTCGGCTTCTTTCATCGTTTTGTCATATTCCAAAGCCGCTTCTACCTGACCTGCTTGGAAATAGTAGGCCGATATGATGTCTTGCTCCAACATGTGCTGAATCTCCTCTCTGTGCAGGTCTAAATCGCGCGAGATATCGTGATGGTCGAGTTTTGCTTTCAAGGCTTCAAACTCAGCACGGGCTTCATCATAATAACCTTCAAACTTAGCTACTTTCACCAAGTCTTGAAATTGCTTCTTGCTCACTTGGTCGTAGGTAAAGCCTGCTTTCACCACACGTTGTTTAAAGTCGGCATAGTCGGCATCCGTCAAATGGAAGTCTTTGGGGGCAGCAATCGTGGGGTGCTTGGATATGTAATCCACCACATAGTCGAGCATCACTTCCGTAGAATCCAATCGGTCCAGATAGAGTGTGATATTGGCCAGTGTATCGGGCTTTACTTCGATATCCGGTTTGATACCACCGCCATCGCGCACCTCACGGCCATTTTTTGTATAGAACACATGAGTCAGCGAATCGGGCACGCGCTCCTTATAGCCTCCGCCTGTATGTTTGTAGTTGATGGCTTGGATGCAGCGTCCACTGGGAATATAGTATTTCGAGGTGGTCAGTTTCAGATTACCATTATAGGGCACTTCTATATTCGGCACCTGCACCAGTCCTTTTCCGTAAGTGCGCGTACCGATAATGACACCTCTGTCCAAATCCTGCACAGACCCACTGACAATTTCGCTGGCTGAAGCCGTTTCGTCATTGACCAGAATAACCAGCGGCATCACCGTATCTATCGGTTCAAGCCGTGTCTTGTATTCAGAATTGACCCGACGGATTTTACCCTTTGTCTCTACCAGCGTCAGTCCTTTCGGTATCCACATATTGGCAATATCCACACACTCTGACAACACGCCACCTCCATTACCACGCAGGTCGAGCACCAGTTTAGTTGCACCTTGCTTCTTCAAATCCAGGAAGGCACGACGCATGGGCTTCGAGGGTTCACCGGTAAACGTATTCAAGATGATATAACCCACACCATTAGGCCGCATACCATAATAGGTAATCTCTGGCATTTTGATACTTTGGCGCGTTATCTTGAACTTCATGGTCTTACCAGTTGATGGGCGCTGTATCTTCAACATGAAGGTCGTTCCGGCTTCACCACGCAGATGTTCTGACACATAAGACACGGTCTTGTCTGTCATCAGCGTATCGTCTATCTGCAGGATGATATCACCCTTCTTCAGCCCCACTTCCGCAGCAGGCATACCAGCGTATGGCTCTTCTATCACCACGCGCTTCAAACGCTGATGATAACGAACCAAGGCACCGATGCCGGCATACTTTCCCGTCATCAGCAACTTCAAGTCCTTCTGGTTCTCTTGTGGATAATACTCCGTATAGGGATCGAGCGAACGCAACATCGCATTGATGCCCGTACCTATCACGGTCGAAGCATCCAGTGTATCCACATACATTAAATCGAGATTTTTGTAGATGGCATTGAATATTTCCAGATTCTTAGCCACCTCCAGATTATGGTTCTTCACTTCCTGGGCCTTACAGCCCATAGTTGCCAACACAGCTATAATTGCGAGAAAAATACGTCTCATTCTACATTATTTCATTAATAAAACGCTGCAAAGTTACAAAAAAATACCTTTCCCATGAATTTTTTTCCAAAAAAGTTTGCAAGATTCAGAAATTTGCCTTACCTTTGCACCCGCAATCGAGAAAACGATGCAAACCTGCTTCAGTAGCTCAGTTGGTTAGAGCACCTGACTGTTAATCAGGGGGTCGTTGGTTCAAGCCCATCCTGAAGCGCAAAGGTTAAGCACTGAAAATGAGAGAGTTAGACGAAAGTTTAACTCTCTTTTTCTTTTTAATTTTTGCTCGTCTGAACAAATTTTGGTTATCTATTTACGTTTTTTTAAGTGTCATCTCATATAATATCTTGACATTTAGAGATACTTTGGTAAGCCTTTTATGGGGTATCATAGCACGTTTTAAACAAAAATTCGTACCTTTGCATCAAAATTGCGAAAAATAATAATGTCTTTCTGCAAAAAAGATCCAGAATCCTGTAGTTTTTTGCCTCCATCGTGCGACTTATTGTCAAACAAGACATTTTACTGAACAAGAAAAAGATGAATGAATCAGAACGCAAGTTTGAAGAAATGGTGAGAGAGCATCGCGGCACGATTTACACCGTCTGCTATATGTTCTCGAACGATCAGGACGAGGTGGCCGACTTGTTCCAAGAGGTGCTCATCAACCTGTGGAACAGCCTGCCTTCGTTTGAGGGACGCAGCGACGTGCGCTCCTGGATCTACCGCGTCAGCCTGAACGTGTGCATCTCGCTCGACCGCAAGAAGAGGCGCCGCAAGACCGTGCTGCTGACGATGGACGTCAATCCCTACGAGGAGACGGAGACCAGCCAGAACTCTCGGCAGATGGACATGCTGCGGCGGCGCATCGCCAGGCTGGGGCAGTTCGACCGCGCCATCATACTGCTGTGGCTGGAGAACATGAGCTACGAGGAGATTGCCGCCATCATGGGCATCACGGTCAAGAACGTGTCGGTGCGACTCTATCGCATCAAGGAGGAATTAAAGAACATGTCAAATGATTAAAACGTAACAGGAATTATGGAGAATCAGAACAATAACTTACAGGAACTGGAGGGCCTCCGTCAGCAGGTGGCCGAGTTTAAGAACCGTATGGAGCAGCAGGAGATTGTGAACCAGAAACTGTTGAACATAGCGATGAATGGACACATATCGTGGATTAGGACGATGAATATATGGGCAGGTCCTATAGGATTGACGTTGATGCCCTTCTTTATTGCCTATTTCAGAAGTGTAGGCTGCTCATGGGCTCTCATGATTTTTCTATTGTTAGTGCTGATAGGAGAAACCGTGTTTAACCTTTGGAACGTCAGCACCATCCGCGACAAGCACTTGGCTGCTCAGGATGTAATCAGCGTACAGCAGCGACTGATAGCCTATAAGCGCAGGGAGAAACTGCAGGCTTTCATCGAATATCCTGTCATGATCCTTTGTGTCATTTGGCTTTATTATGAGTTGCTTGGTTCAATTGTATCCTCCAACAGACTGATGCTTGTTATTACCGTAGGGATACTTTTAGCAACGTTTGGACTATTCTTTATCCTATATTGCGAGATGCGCTCGCTGAACAAGGCCATCAAGGACATTGACGAGTTCGCAGACAAAATATAACAACATACTATCGTTCTCTTTAGGGCAGTCGTCAGCATAACGCTGACGCTGCCTCTTTGCGAAATGGCTTTATACACCATTTTTACAAGCCTGCCTGTAGCAATTACTGGCAGACTTGTTTTTCGGAGTATTACAGATGGAATCCGCGGCTTTGGTTTTGTTGGCGTTCCTCCTTCATGTCTTGAACAATGTAGGAGAGTTGTCCTTTTACTTTCTCACACTCATAAGACTTCAAGAAAGGTAGTGAGGCGTTAAGTATAGTGCCTGCTGCAACTTCCTTATCGGATTGACTATTCATGTATCGCCTAACATCACCTTCCTGACGATAGCTAAAACTACGATAGCCAGACTGAATATAATCAAAAACAGCCTTGACAGCATCTCTTAGCAGTTCTGAAAGGGTTGACAGATAATGGCCAAGTCGTTCACGATAATCATTGATGATGCTCTCCTTTAGATGGATAATCTTTTCTTTCTCTTGATTGTCCTGCTGATGACGGAATATCTCGCCTTCATACTTGGCCTGAAGTTCTTCGATCATCTTGTCCTTCTCTGCAAGTTGTTGGCTCTGCTTGTCTCGTTCTGCATCCAGGGCTTGTTGATATTTCCGTTGTAGGATAGCCTTGTGCTTTGGCAATTCCTCTTTTAGTCGTTTGTTCTCTTTCTCCATATCAGCATACTTGCCTTTACCAAAGAGATTGGCCACTCCCGATTTGATGGCATTGCCATTCTCTGTATCAAGCCGGTCACGCTTCTCGGCAATCTCTGCGACAAGCTTCGCACTCTGCTTCTTCTGCTCGGATAGGATATAGTCATTACGCTCCAGATGCTCGGCTCCAGTTTCAGACTTGCGCTTGCCTCGTTCCATCTCCAAAGTCTCAGCCGCCATGTCTTGTAATTCTTCCATGTCTTTCTTACCAAGTTTAAAGGACTTTCCCGTTTCGTGGTTCATCCAATCCCAAATGATGTGCGCGTGAAGATTAGGTTGCCAGGTTGAAGGATCATCTGGGTTGGTATAATGTCCTTCATCCTTGTGGATGTGTATCTGGATGGCTCTGACTCCCCATCTTTGGCGCACTTTCTCAGTGTACTTCAGGAGGTCAGACATTGTGGTATCAGGCTTGATGTTGACAACACTCTCCCGGATGGGACTGCTGCCGTTACGCTCTTTCGGTTTACC
>DEKX01000040.1:0-45397 GCA_002354095.1 Prevotella sp. UBA2711
CGTTGGAACTCCATGACAAGGTAAAGGCGGAACTCAACGGAAATCCATGATGCAAACTCGAAGGCTATATCAGTTTGGGCAAAAGTTCCTCCATAGCGTCCCGCTTGCGAAACAATCCCAATAGCATTGGTGGCTTCAATCCAACGAGTAGGCGAAAGCGTGAAAGCATTCAAACCAGCCTCTTTTCTAAACCCCTCGAATTCGAGGGGGTTAAAATTTGGGTTGTGAAGAGTCTCCCATATACCAAGAAATTCCACGGTATTGCGGTTACGCATCCAGTTCGCTATTACTCCGTTGGGGTCTGTGGAGTTTTTCTGTCTGGCGATATCTGTGATGCTAATGTAATCTATACCATCTTTTGACATAGTCTTGATAGCTACATCTTTAACGATAATCTCATTCTTCTTTGCCATAGGATAGTCTCTAATATAAATTATGTGTGCAAAGGTAGCACAAAAACATGAGACAAAAGAACAAAAGGCGAAAAATCCCTCAATAGCTTTGTTATCTCGCATATTCTATGTACCTTTTCCCCGACAAAGAACCATTGAAACAGGCTGGTGGCTCAGCATCGGGAGTTCATTGACAAGCACATCACGGCAGAATGAGGAAATGAGAACCGTTGCCAGTTCGTAACCCAGATTTCCCTCACCCCTCCGAACTGCCTTTATTTACAAAAGGTTTGCGATTTCTTCCAAAGTTAATAAATAAATCTGAATAAGCAAACAAAAAGGATAAAATAAATATTGATGGCATAAAAGGTAATGGGTTTACAAGCAGTCACGAAGTTGCGTGATTATATCATTGAGCATAAGTTGACGGATGACTTCTGGAACGGAAAGGTAGCTGCGGAAGGGCTTGGTGCACTCGCAGCAGGGTGATGGTGGCGAGGAAGGATTTAGGTTAGCTTGGGTGTTTTTAAAATCTTGAAGGTCATCGATGAAACTACGGTAACGCTTGGCAAGACGCTTTGCTTCGGCATCAAAGTAACTAGTCGTTTGAATCTCGAAGTTCATTAATCAGATGATCAAGGGTGTTCAACTTACGTTTGCCTTCTAATGACTCCTTTACTTCCATGAGGGCACCACGCAATTCTTCTGCCAGGTCACGCTTATTGACGATGATGTCGTTCTCTGTGACTGGAACAATACGGAAACTGCCGGCACGTGATTTTACCACCACGTCCTCTCCACGATAGGCCACATCAACATATTTTGCCGTGTTAGCCCTAAAGTCTCTACCTGTAACGACTACCATAAGATACCACTATTTTGTTTTCGATGCAAAGATACAAATATTATTTTAATTGTGTACCATTTTGTCACACAAATAAGTTTTTATTAGCATAAAATGAGTTCTATAGGTCAAAATGATGAAAGAAATTAAATATTGATGGCAGATATGGATTTTGTTGCAGAACAAAGTGTGGCATCCCTCACAAAAAAAAGAGCAACCCTAAAGGGCTGCTCTTTTGCGGAAGGTGAGGGATTCAAACCCCCGATACCCGAAAGGGGTATACCGGATTTCGAGTCCAGCGCGATCGATCACTCTGCCAACCTTCCTGATTGTTCGTGGCGTATCAACGTCATTTCTTGAAATCGGCTGCAAATTTACTACAAATTCTGCGAACTGCCAAATTTATTGGAAAATAATTGAGGTCAAAGTAGTTTGCTGAGCCTGTTACGCAACTGTTCGGCTTCGCTCTGACGGATAGACAGGCGTATTTCGCACGTATTATCGTAGGTTTGCGAGAGAATGCGTGGATTCATTTCCTTGACAATACGCATCACGTCGTTCATCTGCGGATAGGCAAAGGTATAGGTGATGACTTCCTCGACTTGTCGAGTGACTATTTCGGCATGGGCAATGGCATCGGCAGCTGCTTCGCGATAGGCAACGATGAGTCCACTGGTGCCCAGATTGACACCTCCGTAATAGCGTACCACCACAATCAGAATGTCGGTGAGAAGATTGGAATTGATTTGTCCGAGGATGGGTTTTCCTGCCGTTGAGGAAGGTTCGCCATCATCGTTGGCACGGAACTCTGCCCTATCCGCCCCCAGCATATAGGCATAGCAGACGTGGCGGGCATCGTAATACTTCTTGCGATACTGTGCCAGAATTTCCTTGATCTCATCGACACACTCTACGTGATGAGCAAAAGCGAAGAATTTACTCCGCTTTTCGGTGTAATATCCCTCGCTTGTAGTCGCTATTGTCTGGTATTCGTCAGTCATTTACGAAAGTTTATGAATCACCAAGCCTGAGCGAAGTTTGGGCTCAAACCATGTAGCCTTGGGAGGCATAATCTTACCACTGTCGGCGATATCCATAATCTGCTGCATGGTGACGGGATAAAGGGCCAATGCGGCACGCATCTCACCGCTGTCAACACGGCGCTTCAGTTCGCCCAAACCACGCAATCCACCTACGAAGTCGATACGCTTGGAGGAACGGAGGTCGCCAATGTTCAGAATCTCGTCGAGAATGAGACGGCTGCTGATATCAACATCCAATACGCCGATGGGGTCGGTATTGTCGTAAGTTCCCTCTTTGGCGCGCAGGCTATACCAATGCTGGTCGAGATAAAGCGAGAACTCATGAAGCTGCTGAGGCTTATAGATGTCGGTTCCCTTGTCTTCAACGATAAAGTTGACCTGCAGGGCAGCCAGAAACTCTTCGGACAAGAGACCATTGAGGTCTTTCACCACGCGATTATAGTCGAGAATAGTGAGTTGACTGGCTTGGAAACATACTGCCATAAAGTAGTTGTACTCCTCGTCGCCCGTGTGGTTTGGATTCTGCTTCTGTTTCTCGGCACCCACGAGTGCGGCAGCTGCCGAACGGTGGTGACCATCGGCAATATAGAGCGAAGGCATCTTGCTGAACTCAGCGGTGATGGTCTGCATATCCTCGTCGCTGTCGATGACCCAGAACTGATGGCGGAAACCATCAATGGGGGCTATGAAATCGTACTCTGGCTCTGTAGCGGCATAGCGCATGATGAGGTCGTTGAGCACCTGATTGTCGGGATAGGCAAAGAATACGGGCTCGATGTTGGCATTGTTGACACGCACATGTTTCATGCGGTCTTCCTCCTTATCGCGACGAGTCAGTTCGTGCTTCTTGATACGTCCTGTCTGATAATCGTCGGTATGGGCACCAATGACCAGACCGTATTGCGTCTTGCCATTCATGGTCTGCGCATATATATAATAATGTTCGCGCGAATCCTGAACGAGCCAGCCTTTATCCTGGAACTTCTGGAAATTCTCGGCAGCTTTCTCATAGACACGTGGGTCGTACTCGGAAGTGCCAACAGGGAAATCAATCTCGGGTTTGATGATGTGATATAGACTCATCTCGTTATCGCCAGCCTCAGCACGTGCCTCTTCAGAATCAAGCACGTCGTAGGGGCGACTCTCAACACGCTCCACCAATTGTTTCGGTGGGCGGATTCCTTTAAAGGGTTTGATTTTCATTGAACAGGGAAGATTAATGATTGAACATTCTTAAAGGTTCTCCTTGATTTTCTGTATCATCTCCTGATATTCAGGATCAGAGAGATACACTTTACCCGGATTCATCTGGAATGTGCCACCATAGTCGGGACCATCGACATACTTGGGAGCCAGATGGAAGTGCAGGTGCGAGAGCTTGTCGCTATAGGCACCATAATTGATCTTCTCGGGATTGAAAGCCTTCTGCATAGCACGGGTAACGCGAGCCACATCAGCCATGAAGGCATTGCGGTCTTCATCCGACAATTCGTTGAGATCGTTCACATGGTCTTTATAAGCCACGAGGCAACGACCACGATACGTTTGCTCTTTAAAAAGGAATGCACGAGAGACGGATAGTTCACAAATCTCAATCATCAAATCGTGCAATGTCTGATTATTGGTGCAGTATAAACACTGCTTTGGATCACTTTGCATAGTTCGTTTTGTATTAAATAATTCTTATGATGTTGCAAAGATAAGAAATAAATATGAAAAAGAGGAAAGAAACGGGAATTAATTAGTATTTTTGTAAACCCTTAGAACAATTAATAATATCAAAATGAATTACAAACGTTTACTTACTATTAGCATGATTGCTACATCAGTAGCCACGATGCAAGCACAAAGTTTTGAAACAGCCCAGGAGGCAGTCACCAACATGGGTGTCGGATGGAATCTGGGAAACACCCTGGAGGCGCACGCGAAAAAGCCCAATCCCGACTTAGACAGTTACTGGGGACAGGAAGGGCTGGAATCAGAGAACGACTGGGGACAGCCAAACACAAAGCCCGAAGTATTTAAAATGATGAAAGAGGCTGGATTCGGGGCTATCCGCATACCTGTCACATGGTATAACCACATGGATAAGGACGGCAACGTGAATGCAGAATGGATGGCCCGTGTGAAGCAAGTGGTTGACTACGCACTTGCCCAGGACTTATATTGCATCATCAACGTACACCATGATACCGGTGCTGACGAAGCAGGCGTACATGTGTCATGGATAAAGGCAGAAGGTGCCAACTACGACAAGAACAAGAGCAAATTCGAGAAGCTATGGCTCCAAATAGCCACCGAGTTCAAGGACTACGACCAGAGGCTGCTTTTTGAGAGTTATAACGAGATGCTGGATAAGTACAGTTCGTGGAACTATGCCACCAGTAACAAGTCGGGTGGATATAATGAAACTGAAGCCATGGACGCCTATAAAGCCATCAACGACTACGCACAGAGTTTTGTAAACGTGGTGCGAGGCACTGAAGGCAACAATGGTGTGCGCAATTTGGTGGTGAACACCTATGGTGCCTGCTGTGGTGGCAAATGGGGTTCCAACGAACTTCCCATGGGTCCGATCAGGGAGATGAAACTGCCCGAAGACGTGACCTCCAATCATCTCATCTTCCAGATTCACTCCTACCCCGGACTGAAGCCCAACAACCTGGCAACTATCAAGTCCCAGGTGACTACCATGATGAGCGATCTGAAGACTATTCTTGCAGCCAAGGGTGCTCCCGTCATCGTAGGCGAATGGGGAACACTGAATGATGACAGCGACGTCAATTACAATAATAACAAGGCCAACTATCTAGAGTTCTGTAAGCACTTCGTGACTGAGGCTAAGAATAATGGCATCATCACTTTCTACTGGATGGGGCTCTCTGACGGCTCGAATCGCTCGTTGCCAGTATTCCACCAGCCCGACTTGGCTGAAACCATTGTCAAAGCCTATCGTGGTTCAACTGAAGGATATAAATACCCTGTAAGAAGCGACATCATTGGCGACATCGTCACAGTTGTTGACTTCAAACAGGTATGGTCGGAAGTGTATCTCTATAACAATACCATCAACACAAACACCTATAAAGCCATCGAATTGGAATTGGACGCTGCACCTGAATCGGGCGTTCTGAAATTCAAAGTCTATAAAAGCAATGGTGACGGGGTAAATGTTGACATCACTACAGCCAAGAGCAAAATGTCATTTACATCGGCTATGGGCAATAATCTGCAGAAGGTTACACTTCAATGCTTTAGCAGCACTTACCAGACTAAGGTTAAGAGTGCCTATCTCGTGAAGAATGACGACACGAAAGAACAGTTGTATCTCACTCCTTTCTGGGGATGTTCCGTCGATGAGACTGTCATAACAGCCATCAATCCTATCGTCTATGGCAAGACGAATGATGACAACCATCAGATTTACAGCCTGCAAGGTCTGCGCGTAGATAATCCGCAACGGGGTATATACATCAAGAACGGAAAGAAATACATAGCCAAATAACAAAGAAAGCCTCCCAAATTCGGGAGGCTTTTCTTTTGCTACTATATCAGTCATTTACTTGTTGACCTGGAACTTGGTGTCACCATCCTTGAAGAAGGCATTGATCTGCTTAGCAGCTGCAATACCGGCATTGATATTGGCCTCGGCTGTCTGAGCACCCATCTTCTTAGGAGTTGAGAAATAACGACCCTCGAACTGCTTGAACTCGTCATTGGCATCGGGCATGATGTCGGTAACGAACTTCAGGTCCTCACGCTCCTGCATCAACTTGATGAGTTCAGGCTCATTGATTACTTCCTTACGAGCTGTGTTCACAAGGATACCACCCTTCTTCATCTTGCCAACCAGTGCATAGTTGATGCTCTGCTTGGTTTCAGGAGTAGCAGGAATATGGAGCGATACAATATCGCAGGTCTCAAACAGAGCGTCCTGATTGGCTACGGCATGAACACCAGCCTTCTCGATAACCTCTGCAGGGCAGAAAGCATCATAGGCATAAACGTCCATTCCGAAACCTTTGGCGATGCGAGCCACATTACGGCCTACATTACCGAAAGCCAGAATACCGAGTTTCTTACCCAGCAATTCTGAACCGCTCTTACCGTTATAGAATCCGCGAACCGCCATCACCAACAGACCGAATACCAACTCGGCAACGGCATTAGCATTCTGACCTGGAGTGTTCTCGGCTACTACATTGTGGGCTGTAGCTGCAGCCAAGTCGATATTGTCGTAACCAGCACCGGCACGAACTACAATCTTCAACTGTTTGGCAGCATCCAATACCTCAGCATCCACCTTATCCGAACGGATAATCATAGCATCGGCATCCTTCACAGCATCCAAGAGCTGAGCCTTCTCTGTATATTTCTCGAGCAGCACCAATTCATTGCCTGCTGCCTCTACTTCTGCCTTAATTCCATTGACAGCGGCTGCTGCAAATGGCTTTTCTGTTGCAACAAGAATCTTCATAATCTCAAAAACTTCAAATTTTCAATTTTTCAATTCTTCAACTCTTAATGATTAGCTTCGAATTCTTTCATACATGCTACGAGGGCATTGCAACCTTCGATAGTCTGGGCATTGTAGCAGCTGGCACGGAAACCACCAACACTGCGGTGACCCTTCACGCCTACCATACCCTTAGATGTAGCAAAGTCAAGGAAGTCTTTCTCCAACTCCTTATACTCGTCGGCCATCACGAAGCAGATGTTCATCAGTGAACGGTCTTCCTCAACGGCAGTACCACGGAACATCTTGTTGCGGTCAATCTCACCGTAAACAATCTCGGCACGCTGCTGAGCCAGCTTATCCATAGCCTCAACACCACCATTCTTCTTGATCCAACGGAGGGTTTCAAGAGCACTGTAGATAGGAACTACAGGAGGAGTATTGAACATAGAACCCTTGTCAACATGCGTACGATAGTCGAGCATAGTAGGAATCTCACGTGGAGCCTTGCCCAGTTTCTCGTCCTTCACAATGATGATGGTCACACCAGCCATAGCAAGATTCTTCTGAGCACCAGCATAGATGGCATCATACTTCTTAACATCAATAGGACGGCTGAAGATATCAGAAGACATATCGGCAATCAGGGGAACGTTTACATCCAAATCTTTGCGAATCTCCGTTCCATAGATGGTATTGTTAGTAGTGATGTGCAGATAGTCTGCATCAGCAGGAACACTCCATCCCTTTGGAATGAAGGTATAGTTGGCATCAGCAGAAGAAGCCACCTCTACTACCTCACCAAACAGTTTTGCCTCCTTCATAGCTTTCTTAGCCCAAACACCAGTGTTCAGGTAGGCTGCTTTCTTAATCAGGAAGTTGTAAGGAATCATGCAGAACTCCAGAGAAGCGCCGCCACCAAGGAAGATTACTGAATAGCCCTCAGGAATTTGCAGCAGCTCCTTAACCAGAGCTACAGCCTCATCAACTACGGGCTGGAAATCCTTTGCACGGTGGCTAATCTCCATCAGAGAGAGACCAGAACCATTGAAATCAAGACACTGTTGAGCAGTCTTCTCAATCACTTCGCGAGGAAGCATCGAAGGACCTGCGTTAAAGTTGTACTTCTTCATTTTGATTGTGAATTTAATTATTTATACTATCAATTTTATTATCTGTTTCTGAAAAACGATGCGAAATTACACTTTTTATTTCAAATAGGCAAATATTTAAGCAAGAATTAAGCATTTTCTTTAATTTTCTTACGTTTTGATAAGTCTGTGTTGCAATTTTCTATCTCACAGGCTCAACAATCGTCTTAATGCCCTTAATCTTCTCGCCTTGTGTCTGCCGTATAACTTGTTGGGCTTTTTCACGTTTCACTGCTACGTAGGCATAACGGTCGTGAATATCAATGCGACCAATCTCGTCAGCCTTCAAGCCACCTATTTTACATAGGAAGCCCACAATATCGCCTTTCGACACTTTGTCTTTCTTGCCTTTACCGATGTAGAGGGTGGTATTTTTAGGCGAAGATGGATGAGTGCTAACGGGAGAAGGGAGGAAAGTCTCAACTTCACCTTCAACGTATGAGGGGATATGCTCATCGGGCCCCGTAATGAAGAAAGCCCTACCCTCTTTGTCCCAACGGGCTGTACGACCAACGCGATGGATATAACCCTCTTCACTCTCTGGCATGTGATAATGAACGATATTGGCAATATCTGGGATGTCGAGTCCTCGAGAAGCCAAATCTGTACTCACCATTACATTGACAGAACCATTGGCAAAACGATAAAGAGATGCCTCACGCTGTTTTTGTTCCAGTCCTCCGTGGAAGAAACTGGTGACGAAACCTTGTTCCGCTAAATAACCGTTGACCCTTTCCACCGAGTCGCGATAGTTCAAGAACACAATGCTGCTTTCGGTGCCGAAACTGAGCAACAACTGGCGCAGGGTATCGAGTTTATCCTTCTGCGGGCTCTTCACCTCATAGAGTTTAACACGCTCTGAGGTTTGTTCCTCATCAGGTAGGAAATCTACCAGCGTTCCCTTCTTCTGCATATTTACGAACTGGGGAATCTGTTCGGCATTCGTAGCCGAGAGCAATATTCTGCGCTGTAGTCCTGGCAGACTCTTCAAGAGTTTCTGCATTTCCTTTTGGAAACCCATTTCGAGACATTTGTCAAACTCGTCAATAATCAGCCAGCGAATACCATACCTCGAAATATTCTCTTTGTCCAGATGATCGTTCAGTCGACCAGGTGTACCAAAAATAATTTGCGGTTTCAGTTCCTTCAGTTTACGATGCTCATCCATTGCAGCGCGTCCACCATAGCAACTGGCAGAACGTATGCCGGCTCCCATTTGACGGAGCACGTTATCTGACTGCAAAGCCAATTCGCGACCAGGCACAACGACTAACGCCTGTACGGCATCCGAAGAGCTGTCGAGCAGTTGAATGAGAGGTAATAAGTAGGCCAGCGTTTTCCCTGTTCCGGTTGGTGAGAGTAAAACAACATCACCGTCGGAGCACAGGATGGCTTCGGCGGCGTGTTGTTGCATCTCGTTCAATTCCGAGATACCGAGTTTCTTCAGTATACGTTGCTGGTCTATGCCCATATCAACTGGTTACTATTTCTTCTCTTCCTTCTTTTCTTCAGTCTTCTTGAAAGTTGACTTATAGCGTTTGTTCAGACCGTTGATCACATCATCGGTAATATCGAAACGCTTGGCAGCATACAGGATATTGTCACCCTGCTTGGTGAGAATCATATCATACTTCTTATCCTTGTTGTAAGCGGCCAGGAAATGCTGCAATGAGTCGCGCAAGCCTTCATTATAAGTAGCTGTTTCATTAGCAAGTTCATTCTCCAAGCGAGCCTGCAACTGCTGCAGATCGTTCTGTTGGCGCTGAATAGCAGCCTGCTGACTTTCTGCCTGCTCACGACTGGTGAATCCGTTGTTGTTCAACTTCTGCTGGAAGTTGTTCATGGCATTCTGCAACTGCTGTCCTTTTTGATTCAGGGTGTTGCGGGCATTGTTGCTCTTCTTCTGGAGTACCAGTGTGAAGTCCTTACAATACTCATACTGAGTCATCAAAGAGTCCACTTCAACATAAGCGATTTTCAATCCTGCGCCATTGGCAGAATCAGCAGCTGAAGGTTGCTCGTCCATCTTAGGACTTGCATTGTTGCACGATGCGAGTGCGACGATGGCGGCAACAGCCATCATGCCGAAAATGTTCTTTTTCATTTTTTGTTGATTATAATTTGTTATGACATTATTTATTATTCAAGACTTCTCACTGACTGCGAAACGACTCTTGCGACGCATTTCACGGTCTTGATCCATCACACAATGGATACCTCTTTCACGCATCGCCTCACTATCGTGAATATGCTGCGATGAGAAGGTGCCATTTTTGTTGGAAAGGACTTTTACGAGAAAAAAAGCCATCCCTATAGCAATTATTAACGTGCTTAATAGCAATATTTTCACCATAAATGATTACTTTTGCACAAGTTTTGCAATTTCGACTGCAAAGTTAAACAATAAATTTAGAAAACCGATAATAATAAACATTAATAATGAATAAAAGTGAGTTAAAACCTGCCGTTGTCTTCGAACATTTTGCGAAGATTAACGAAATTCCACGCCCCTCGAAGCGTGAAGAGAAGATAATTGAGTACCTGAAGGACTTTGGCAAGAGCCGAGGTTTGGAGACGAAGGTTGATGAAGTTGGTAATGTTCTTATCCGTAAGGGAGCTACTCCTGGCTATGAGGATTGCAAGACAGTTATCTTGCAAAGCCACATGGATATGGTGTGTGATTCTCTTCCCAATGTAAAAATTGATTTCGACAAGGACGGTATTACAACTTATGTGGACGGAGAATGGTTGCGTGCTAAGGGTACGACACTGGGAGCTGATGACGGTATTGGCATCGCTATGGAGTTGGCTATCCTTGACAGCAACGACATTGAGCACGGTCCGATTGAGTGTGTCTTCACACGTGATGAAGAAACAGGACTGACAGGTGCTGAAGGAATGAAACCAGGTTTCATGACAGGCGATTTCCTCATCAATCTCGATTCTGAGGATGAGGGGGAAATCTTCATATCATGTGCTGGCGGACGTACTACTACTGCCCAGTTCGACATTGCGCGCCTACCAATTCCTGAAGGTTACTTCTGCATCAAAGGTTCTGTCAAAGGACTGGTTGGTGGCCACTCAGGTGATGACATCAACAAGAAACGTGCTAACGGACTGAAAATTATTGCTCGTTTCGTCTATCAGGAGATGGAGCGTTACGAGGGCATTCATCTCGTTCGCCTGCATGGAGGCAGTTTGCATAATGCCATTCCTCGTGGCGGCTATTTCGTTTTGGCTGTTCCCAATGCCATCAAAGAAAATATCCGTGCCGATTGGAATGTATTCTCGGCACAGGTGGATGAAGAGTTTCATGTTTGCGATACAAATATGGTATGGCGTATGCGCAGTTACGACCCAGAGCCATATATTGAGGATGAGGCAGCACGTCGCTTCATATATGCCTTGCAGGCTGTTGACAACGGAGTATATGCTGTATGTCAGGATGAAGCTTTGGGCGGAATGACCGAAACTTCCAGCAATCTGGCTCGTGTGGAGACCAACGAGAAAGACATCATGATTATATCTTCCCAACGTTCGAATGTGATGTCGAACCTTGACAACATGTGCAACACCATCGCAGCAGTATTTAAATTGGCTGGTGCAAAGGTAACCCATTCCGAAGGATATCCCGCTTGGAAGATGCGCACGAACAGTGAGTTGCAGAAGATTGTCAAATTAACCTATCATAAGCTCTTCCAAAAAGACCCTATTTTGAAGGGTATTCATGCTGGATTGGAGTGCGGACTCTTTGCCGAGCGTTATCCTAATCTCGACATGGTGAGCATGGGGCCTACGCTGCGTGATGTTCATACACCTGACGAGCGTCTGCTTATCCCTACCGTTCAGATGGTTTGGGACCACCTGCTACTCACACTCAAGAGTATCCCACATCAGTTATGAAACGACTTATATATATAATAATAGGTATAGCCCCCCTGCTGTTCGCCTCGTGCGGACCGCAGGCCGAGGCGGAAGAACTGGTTGAACAGTTCATGGAGCAGAACATGCGCGAAGGGCTGAATCCATCATCGGTACATTTCACTGATGTTGATTCTACTCATGCAATGACTGATTCCATCGTGATAAATCTGCGCCAGTTGGCTCGTCAAGGTAAGCGCTATCGCCCTGATTTGAAATATGCTCCTGATGAGCCTTTCACAAAACTGATGGTAACACGTGTGAAATATGAATTAGAAAACGAGGAAGTAAGCGACACTTACTACCTCGATATGAAATTAACCCGTGTTGTAGCTTTCAAGGAAAACTAAGCTATATCCTGCTTACTTGCTTGACACCCTTTACCGTGCGGAGTTTCTTTATCAGAGACTCCAAACGGGTATTATCGTCAATCATGATTTCAAGATTACCACTGAAGAGTCCATCGTGCGAATCGATATTGATAGAGCGCAGTACCAACTTTTCGTCTTTCGAAATAATGCTGGTGAGATTATTCACTATACCAATATCATCATTACCTATCACACGCAGAGTAATGGCATATTGTGAGGCACCCTTTCCACTCCATCGGGCTTTTACCACACGATAACCGAAACGCTTTTTCAGTTCAGGCGCATTAGGACAGTCTTCACGATGTATCTTAATACCACCACTCACCGTTACAAAACCGAACACCTTGTCACCATAGATTGGTTGGCAACAGCGAGCCAACTGGTAGTCGACCCCCTTCAGATTGCGATCTATCACCAGGACATCGTCTGAGAGTTGGGAATTGAAAGATGAAAGCTGAGAGTTGTCCAAGACGAAATCAGCTGCTGTCTGAGCCACGTTATTACCCGTAACAGGCTGTTCGCCCTGTTGCAATTCCACATACTTATCTATCACCTGGTTAACATCCAATGTGCCATCGGCTATCTGGCGATAGAAATCACTGGTTTCTTTGAAGCCAAGTTTCTTAACCAGATGCTGCATAGTGGACTCCTCCTGCTCCACCTTGCGATTCTTAAATTTACGTTCAAGCGCTTCTTTGGCAAAGAGGGCTTCTTTGACTTGTGTTTCTTTCAATGCTAAGCGGATTTTCGACTTGGCACGTGAAGTCTTCACTATATTGAGCCACTCCTGACGAGGCTTCTGTGTGGAAGAAGTCATGATCTCTACCTGGTCGCCACTCTGCAATATTTGTCTAAGAGGCACCACTTTATTGTTTATTCGAGCTCCAGTGCAGGCATTGCCTATCTTGGAATGGATATGGTAGGCAAAATCAAGAACGGTTGCACCCTTGGGAAACTTATAGAGATCGCCCTTGGGAGTAAATACGAATACTTCGTCTTCATAGAGATCCATCTTAAACTGGTCCATAGCCTCCATACCGTAGGATGTCTCAAGCATCGAACGGATATTGGTCAACCATTCATCCAACCCCGTCTCTCCTTTTATGCCTTTATAGCGCCAATGGGCAGCCACGCCACGTTCGGCTATCTCGTCCATACGTTCGGTACGAATTTGCACTTCCACCCATTTCTGTTCTGGCCCCAGAACGGTGATGTGCAAACTCTCATAGCCATTCGACTTGGGTACTGACAACCAGTCACGCAAGCGCTTGGGATTGGGCTGATACATATCGGTCACTATGGAATAGACCTGCCAGCAATGCATTTTCTCCTTCTCTATTGGAGAATCAAGAATCACACGGATGGCAAACAGGTCGTAAACACCTTCGAAAGCACATTTCTGCTTCTTCATCTTTTGCCATATAGAGTGTATAGATTTGGTGCGACCTTTAATATGAAACTTCAGTCCTGCTGCCTTCAGATGATCACTGATAGGCTGAATAAACCGCTCGATATAGGCATCGCGACTCTTCTTGGTCTCACTCAGTTTCTCTTTGATATGATAATAAGCATCATGCTCCAGATATTTCAACGACAAGTCCTCGAGTTCACTCTTCAGTTTATACAAGCCCAGTTTATGAGCCAGTGGTGCATAGAGATAAGTAGCTTCTTCGCTGACTTCGCGCTGAGCTGCAGTCTGTTTGGTATCCTTAATCTGTCGCATCAGATTGACGCGGTCAGCAATCATAATAAGTATTACACGCATATCCTCTGCAAAGGACAACAGCAGATTTCGGAAATTCTCAGTTTCGATGACTGGGTTTTTCTTATAAAGTTCCTGAATGCGTTGAAGTCCATGCAAGATGCGAGCTACAGATTCACCAAACTCTCGCTGTACAACCTCAATAGTGAGATAACCGTCTTCAATACATGGATGCAGCAATACTGCCAGTACTGCATCACGTTTCAAACCGATTTCCTCGACAACTAATTGTGCCGTTTGGAAACTCAATAGCAAAGGATTCAGCCCAAAGACATCACGATGGATATGATTTTGCTCTATATAATCAAGTAGGTATTGGCGCATTTTATCTTCATCGCCAGCGATAAGCGATGTCCCAATCTCTTCTTTCACCTTATTATATAGGGTCAGAACGGTCTCTTTTTCCTTAGGTTTAAAATCGAATTTCTCAATCATACGAGTACAAAGGTACAAATTTATTTCGGAAATTTGTCCATTTCCTCATTTTTTTGTAACTTCGCAGGCATAAAATACTACAATTATGGTAGACGAACAAGTATTACGGATGCAACAACTCATCAGAGAACTGAATGAAGCCTCTGATGCATACTATAACGGACGGGCAGAACTCATGACGGACTATGAGTGGGATGCACGTTTCGACGAACTGAAGCAGTTAGAACAAAGAACAGGGACTACCCTGCCCGACTCTCCCACACAGAAAGTGTCCGAAGACAGTATCACAGGACAGAAGGAAGAACATGAGTTTGCCGCATTGTCATTGGCTAAAACAAAACAGCCAGCGGAACTGGTGAAATGGGCAGAAGAACGTCCCATCTGGATTTCATGGAAGCTGGATGGTCTGACACTTGTTGTGACCTATGACGGCGGACAGTTGACAAAGGTGGTAACACGAGGTAACGGACACATAGGTACTAATATTACACACCTTTCGAAAGCCATTAACGGAATTCCGCAAAAGATTGATTACAAAGGGCATACAGTGATTAGAGGAGAGGCTGTCATTAGCTATGACGATTTCGATAAGTTCCTCATTGAGAGTGGTGAGGACTATGCTAACCCTCGCAATTTGGCATCAGGTTCACTGACTCTAAAAGATGTGGAAGAAGTACGTCAACGACACATCCAGTGGATACCTTTCACCTTAGTTCATACTGACGAAGAAATTGTCTCATGGGGCGATCGTATGACTTGGCTTGAGCAACAGGGTTTCCATCCCGTTGAGCACCGCCTCATCAATCATCCTGATTTAGCCAGCGTGGAAAGCTGTTTGGCAGCCTTCACCCAAGAAGTTACCTCGAAACAGAATCCTTACCCTGTCGATGGTTTGGTTATTTGTTACGATGATACGGAATATGCACAAACTGGCAGTATTACCGGTCATCACGCTACAAGAGCCGGACTGGCTTTCAAATGGCAAGACGAAGCCGCTGAAACCATTTTACAGGAGATAGAATGGTCATGCGCTGCCAGCACCATCTCGCCTGTAGCCATTTTCCGTCCTGTAGAATTGGAAGGAACTACCGTCAAACGCGCCTCTCTTTGTAACATCAGTGAGTGCGAGCGACTGGGTATTGGCAGTAAGGGCACAGAAATAAGTGTCATTAAAGCCAATAAGATTATTCCAAAGGTGATTAAGGTGAATCGCACGGAAGGAACGTTAGAGATTCCTCAAGAATGTCCTGTCTGTCATGCTAAGACCGAAATTCGAATCAGTGAAGCCAGTGGCACTAAGACACTTCATTGTACCAATAATGAGTGTCCTGCCAAACAACTCAAAAAGTTTGCCCGTTTTGTTTCCAAGGAAGGCATGAACATTGATGGCATTTCCGAACAGACGCTGGCCAAATTCATTAATCTCGGATGGATTAGCGAATATGCCGATCTCTATGACTTAAAGATTCATATCCGCGAACTGGCTCAAATGGAAGGATTTGGTGAGAAATCTGCTTCCAACATCATACATAGCATAGAGAAGTCGGCAAATGTTGAAGCACACCGCTTGCTGTATGCACTCAACATCCCCCTCTGCGGATTGGATGTTTGCAAACGACTGCTGAGTGCTTATGCTATAGATGAACTCGTAGCAGAGAGCATCAAGCAGACGGGCGATTTGTTTGATCCCATGAAGGAAGCTTCAGAAGTTTTTGCCCATATTAATGGTATAGGACCTGAGAAATCAGCTTCTTTTGTAAACTGGTTCCGCGATGCCCACAACATGGAACGTTATTCGCATTTACGCGAGAAGATTAAAGTGACACAGGCATCCAACGAGCCTACAGGAAACAAATGTGAAGGACTGACCTTCGTCATTACTGGTGATGTACATCATTTCAAGAACCGCAACGAACTGAAAGCTTATATTGAGTCGCAAGGTGGAAAGGTGGCCTCTGCAGTAAGTGGCAGTACTTCCTTCCTTATCAATAATGACATCACATCTACCTCTGGTAAGAATCAGAAGGCACAGCAACTGGGAATCCCCATCATTTCGGAGGATGACTTTGTTGAAAGATTCCGATAATTCTCCATGCAACACCAACGTATCATTGCACCATTGTTGCCTGTTGCCATCACACTGATTGCAGGAATCATTGTGGGACGTTATCTTCATGTGGAAGCATGGATAACTTTAACAACAATGGTCTTCATGATTGTTGCATCACTCTTCTTTTTCCGTTTTCCTAAAATACAATCGTTGTTAATCTGTCTGATTACTGCCATTATAGGCTTTCACCTGATACAACACCCATTACCCAATATACCTGTTGTACAAAGGGCTGGCAAGCGGATGATAGAGTATCGGGAACGGCTACTTCAACAATATCAACAAGAGATATCGCCGGAGGCTTACGAAGTAGTGGCTGCGATGACATTAGGAGATAAATCGGCTTTAAGCCAACAAACCAAAGAAACATTCAACGCTACAGGAGCTTCGCATATCTTAGCCATCAGCGGGCTCCATTTAGGTATCATTTATATGATGGTGTCTCTTTTAATATGGGGACGACGTTGGCGTCTGGTGACACAAGTGCTAACTTTGGTATTACTATGGGCCTTTGCTTTTCTTGTGGGACTATCGCCAAGTGTAGTACGGGCAGCCATCATGCTGACAGTCTATGGCTTGCTCTCTTTGGGCTACCGTCAGAAAATGAGTATTAATGTGTTGGCTTTTACTGCTATTATCATGCTCATCGTTCACCCTCATGCCCTGTTCGAAGTCGGTTTTCAAATGTCCTATCTGGCTGTCTTATCCATCCTGCTGTTCTATCCACTCTTCTTTCATTTAATATCTGATAAATGGCTGATGGAACATCGCTTTGTCAGGTGGGTATGGGGTATGTGCATCGTCTCTTTCACTGCCCAATTAGGAGTAGCACCTCTGATTGCTTTTTATTTCCACCGCTTCTCCACCTATTTCCTACTCTCCAATTTCATTGTCATTCCATGTGCCTACCTGATTCTTTTAGGCGGTTTTCTTTTGCTACTCACCTCCTGGTCGTTTGTAGCAACAATATTGTCAGCAGTTGTCAGCTTCATGACCGTATCCCTTTCATTCATAGCCTCTCTACCTTATGCTACCATCGAAGGATTGTATCCCACCCCATTACAAGTGGTATTGACATATCTGCTTATTTTTCTTTCGATTTATTTGGTATTTCGCTCTATTTACACTAATTTTGTTGTGAAATATGAATAGTTTCCTCAGCATCTTTCCCATGATGTTCCGTGCCCGTCGTCCCAGCAGGCTGAGCGATATGCAGGCAGTGGACGTTCCCTTCTGGATTCGGAAGGGATATGAAGGCATGACTTTCTTTGGACACATCATTACCCATAGCAAGGAAGATGCCGACCATTTCAATCAGTATTGGGATGCAATGAAGAATCATGAAATGATTCATCTTTATCAGGCTCGCAGCACGCACGACTCTTGGATTTGCTTCTACATGAAATACCTTTGGCAATGGCTGAAGGCATGCCGGTACCACAGGCGACTGCGCAATGCGGGGTATCTACTGAATCCTTTTGAGTTGGAAGCTTATGGTCACATGTACGACCTTCACTATTTGGATGATAAAGAAAGCGGCACCACAGAATGGCACCGCTATGTGAATATGTCTTTAGAAGAACGCTTGCAGATTTATTTGGCACGGAAGCGCTCTGCCTGCGACTGAATCAATTCTGTATCGTCGAAATAATTGATTTGCATAGCTGCACGCACCTCACTCATCGTCTGAGCAGCTGTCTCGCGAGCCTTCTCCGTTCCTTTCTTCAGTATATTGTAAATCTCTGGAATATCCTGTTCAAACTCATGACGGCGTTGGCGCATGGGCTCCAGGAACTCGTTAAGAATCTGGTTAAGGAACTTCTTACACTTCATATCGCCCAGTCCACCACGACGGTAATGGTCTTTTAGTTCGTCGAGGTTCTGATATTCAGGCCAATACTGTGCGAAATGTTCGTCCTTAGAGAAAGCGTCGAGATAAGTAAATACGGCGTTGCCTTCTACGTGACCTGGGTCATTAAGATTGACATGAGTGGGGTCCGTGTACATGGAGCGAACTTTCTGCCAAACGGTATCGGCATCGTCAGAGAGATAAATGCAGTTGCCGAGTGATTTCGACATTTTTTCCTTACCATCTGTTCCTGGCAGACGACGGGCAGTAGCATTCTCTGGCAACATGATGTTGGGCTCTACCAATACGGGGGCGTATATCTGATTGAAACGGCGCACTAACTCGCGCGTCACCTCCAACATAGGCTCCTGGTCTTCACCAGCAGGAACGGTGGTTGCTTTAAACAATGTAATGTCTGCAGCCTGACTGACAGGATAGCAGAAGAAGCCCAATGGTATGCTCTCTCCTTCGAATCCACGCATCTTTACCTCTGTCTTCACCGTAGGGTTACGCTGTACACGACTCACGCTGACGAGGTTCATCAGATAGGTAGTCAGCTCAGCCAACTCCGTAATCTGACTTTGTATAAAGAGTGTGCACTTCTCTGGATTCAAACCAGCAGAAAGATAATCGAGGGCTACCTCAATAATATTCTGACGAATCTTTTCGGGATTGTCGGCATTATCCGTTAAAGCCTGCACGTCAGCCATGAATACGAACATTTTCTCATAGTCGCCAGCTTCTTGTAATTCTACTCGGCGGCGTAGTGAACCGATATAGTGTCCTAAATGGAGTTTTCCTGTTGGACGGTCACCAGTCAATATAATTTTTCCCATTTCTTTATAATATTGTCTAATTTGGTGTGCAAAGTTAATAAAAATATTGCAAACAAAGGAACAATTTCTTCGCAAATGTTTGCAAAGCATAGATTGCACACTTTTGCAAACACTTTTTTTGGTGAGTTCTGCATTATTTTGTATCTTTGCATCAGTAAAAAAAAACAAAATTATGGTATTAACTGACCGCGAACTTTTCCTACTCGTCATCTGTACGGTGTTCTACATCACCTTATTTATATTGGTGATACAAAACAACCGTCGCAAGATTCAACTGCTACAGAGCCGACTCGACAATATTCATGCCATGCAGAAAATGGCTGTTATTGAGCAAAGGGATCATGATGTAAACAGTATCTTTTCCTCACCAGTTTACCAGCGTATCAAGCAATATATTGCCAGCGGGCAAAACATAGCCGAGGATGACTGGGCAGAACTGACGGAAGTGGTAAACAGGGTTTATACGGGTTTCACTGACAAACTCTTCAGCCTCTATCGGATGAGCGATCAGGACTACCACGTCAGCCTGCTGATTAAAATCAGACTGCAACCGAAAGACATTGCAACGCTGACAGCCCACTCCAAGGAGAGCGTAGCCACCACCCGCAGTCGGCTCTACCAAAAGGTGTTTGGCAAGAAGGGCTCTACGAAAGATTGGGATGATTTTATCCTCTCGATTTAATTAGAATAACAATATAATATATAAGAGTATGATAGACTATTTGATTGCAAACATGTGGCAGGTATGGGCCGTCGTCGCCATTGTCTGCCTGATTCTGGAACTTTCATCAGGTGATTTCTTTATCATCTGCTTCTCCATTGGAGCCGTATTTGCCCTCATCTCGGCAGTACTCGGCTTAAGCATCTATTGGCAGGTTTTTATCTTTGCCCTCTTCACCTTGCTGAGCGTGTTATTCGTCAGACCTGTTGCTTTGCGCTATCTGCACAAGAACGATCCAAACAAATTGTCAAATGCAGATGCGCTGATGGGACGTACCGGACGTGTGACAGAGGAGATCAAGGCTGGTGCAAGTGGCTATGTACAGATTGACGGTGACCTTTGGAAAGCCGTCAGTAAGAGCGACATTGCAGTTGGCACCACCGTCCGTGTCATCGGGCGCGAAAGCACTATCCTCACCGTAGAACAGCTTTAAACATGAAAAATTAAATATTAAACATTAAATATTATGGACATTATGACTTACGTATTGATTGCCATTGTTATTATGGTATTGATCTTTGCCAAAAAGGCTATTGTGATTATCCCTCAGTCGGAGACGCGCATTATCGAACGACTCGGTCGCTACTATGCAACACTGAATCCTGGTATCAACATCATCATCCCGTTCATCGACCGTGCCAAGGAAATTGTGGTACTGACTCGCGGACGCTATGCCTACTCCACCAGTATCGACCTGCGTGAACAGGTGTACGACTTTCCTTCTCAGAATGTAATTACTAAGGATAACATTCAGATGGAAATCAACGCCTTGCTCTACTTCCAGATTGTGGATCCCTTCAAGGCTGTGTATGAAATCTCGAACCTGCCCAACGCTATTGAGAAACTGACACAGACCACTCTGCGTAACATCATCGGTGAACTGGAGCTCGACGAAACACTGACCTCGCGTGACACTATTAACACTAAACTACGTGCCGTTCTGGACGATGCCACCGACAAGTGGGGCGTCAAGGTAAACCGTGTAGAGCTGCAGGACATCGTACCTCCTTCAACGGTGCTCAATGCAATGGAGAAACAGATGCAGGCTGAGCGTAACAAGCGTGCACAGATTCTGACCTCTGAGGGTGAGAAAGCAGCCGAGATTCTGGCTTCTGAAGGTGAGAAGACGGCTATCATCAATCGTGCTGACGCTCAAAAGCAACAGGCTATTCTGCATGCTGAAGGCGAGGCACAGGCTCGCATCCGTAAGGCTGAAGCCGAAGCCAAGGCCATCGAGTTGATTACCGAGGCTGTGGGCAAGTCGACCAATCCAGCTAACTACCTGCTGGCTCAGAAGTATATACAGATGTTGCAGGAACTGGCTACTGGCGACAAGACCAAGACTGTTTACCTCCCCTACGAAGCCACTAACCTCATGGGCTCTATCGGAGGTATCAAGGATCTCTTTAAATCGGAATAAGCGAGGGAACTTACATCTAACATAAGCAGCTTGCATCAAACTATGCAGGCTGCTTATTTTTTGAGTATGACATAGATAATCACCGGAGCACCTATCAACGGTGTGATGGCATTCAGAGGAATAATGCCATCCTCTCCTGGCAAGAAACTTATCAGATTACACAATAGTGCTATAACGGCTCCCATCAGCATTGTAGCTGGAAGCAGAGAACGATGATTGTCAGTTTTCAGTAAAAGGCGGGCTATATGGGGTACTGCCAAACCGATAAAGGCAACTGGTCCACAGAATGCTGTAGTGACAGCCGTCAGTAGGCCTGTAATAATTAATAGCCAATTGCGCGTACGGATAATATGAACGCCAAGATTCTCAGCATAATGATCTCCCAACATCAAAGCATTCAGGGGTTTGATAAGCAACAGGCTTCCTATCAATCCTATGATAGTGATAAGCGCAAACCAAGGCATTATCCGCATAGGAACGCCACCAAACGAACCTAATCCCCATACCAAGTAACTCTTCACCCCCTCATCGGTGGCAAAGAAATTGAAGAGTGATATGGCAGAATTAGCTATATAACCTATCATAATACCAATAATCAGCAACATGACATGACTGCGAACAATTGTTGAAAAGAAGAAGATTATTGCCATAACAGCCATAGCCCCTAAGAATGCTGCCACAAGCACAGCCACAAAACCAGTCAGATTGACAGAACCAGCCGAGATGCTTCCTCCCAAGAACAACATCACAAGGGCTACACCCAGCCCTGCTCCACTATTAATACCAAAGACACTTGGACCTGCCAGCGGATTCCGGAAGGCTGTCTGCAACATCAGTCCACTGGCAGCTAATGCACTGCCACACAGAATAGCAGTAAGAGCCTGCGGTAAACGCGACTGCATAATGATAAACTGCCAAGAAGGCTTAACATCATGATCACCTAATAAGATACGGAAGGTATCATCAAAAGGTATTGAGACAGATCCCATCACCAGATTGAGAACAAACAACAGCATGATGGCCAGTGCCAAAATGATGCAATATAAAACTCCTCTATTCATTTAATTTTCGATAATAACGTAAAGGTGTTGTTTGCGACCTGTCTGGATGCAGAATTTGAATAAAGTCTGATAGCAGCAAGTCGGGACGGAATGGCGACTCTTCATAGAAAAGTGTTTTTTCAACATTGCAGCCATACACCTGTTTATCGGCAAAAGCCTTTAACTGTTTATAGCCATGATACCCACTCTGTAATTCGCTGTAGGTCTGCTCATGGTCACTGCTATAGCGATACATCCAGACTTCGGCATCGCCTGCTCGCTCCAACACTGTTTCAAAAGGTAAAGAAAGACTGCCACTATGCTCATCCGTAGCCCACGGATAACGTCCACCAGCATCCTTGATCATCTGCCCGAGAGTACTTTTTCCGCCAGGAACATACCAAACTGAACCTACCATTTTATCGATCAGGACAGAACGCCCTACCCCCACCTGCTGAACCTGCGCTTTCAAGGCGTTATAACTACTGTCAACAACTGCAAAAAGACTGTCAACACGCTCAGTCTCACCAAAAAGCATTCCATAGAATTTCATCCATTCTGCACGTGCCAGAGGTGATGTTTCCATATATTCTGCACACTCTACCAGTGGAATGCCCGTTTCTTCCAGTTTTCCGTACCCACCACTATTCTCAAAAGGCGATAGCATAATGATGTCGGGCTTGACTTCTATAATCTTCTCGACCATAGGAGCCATACCACTGCCACAATCGGCTATAAGCCCCTTGCGCACACGCTCTTGAATATAAGGTATCTTGATGTATTTCACTTCTGCCACGCCCACTATATTATCGCCACGCCCAATAGAGTTGAGTAGTGCGCAATGAACTGTCGTAAATACTGTTGCACGCTCCACTGGTGTACGAATAACAGAACCATGAGGCAAATCTTCTGGCAACGCTGCCTCACGTGGCACAAGGATATATGTATGGAGTATCATCCCCTCTTTCCAGGGATTACGTACATTCACTTCTGTAAATCCGTCATGACGTATGATACTCAGCAATGAAGAATATTTCAAATGCAAAGTGTCGCCCTCTTCCTGTGAGCCACTGGTACGGGCTCCACAGGAAGACAGCAACATTGCAATGATACCTATGATGTAGAATCTCGTCATCAATACCTAATCGTCTCTGTACCGATATTAAAGGCAAAACGAGCTGGACCTACACCACAAGTAAAGGTTCCTATCTTACTAAATGAGGTGCTGTTGTAAATGTTCACAAAACCATTAGCTGAAGCATCGTAATAAGTACCTGCTGGCTGATAAGCAGCGATATACAAATTTTTTTTCAGTGGATCTATGCCTATTGCAGCTGGGTATTCTATTCCTTCGGGATTAAATATACTCAATTTACCTGTCTGAATGTCATAAACGGAGTAAGTCACAGGATTAGTAGAACCATAAGGAGTGCCGAAAGCATAAATCTTAGAGCCAGCACATGCCATACTTGTAGCATTAGGAATAATCGCTTTTACTGAGATATTCGATAAATTCGAACAATCTATCTGGTACACACCAGCATTTTCCTGAGCATAAGTAGGAGCTGGACCGAACTGACCATAATCGAGATAATATATGTAATTACCTGCAACTGCTATATCCTGAGGATTACGGATATTCGCATCCTTCAGTGTCTGCTCATTCCCATTCGTGAGGTCAATCAGAGAAATCGAGGCATTACCCTTTCCCCAATCACTGTTAGCAACAATCATTAAATTGTTATAAACAGTTAACCCCTCTGGATAAGAACCTACTTTAATTTTTTTAGCCAAAGCGAAGTTAAGCGTATCAATAGCTGCTACATATCCACCATAGGTTGAAACATATATCTTATCTCCATCTGCTGTTATTCGACGAGGGCTTACTCCATCAGTCTCTCCCAACATCGTAGCTGAAGTAAGGTCAATTCGCTGAATAACCTTTAATGTTTTGGCATTGGTTACAAAGACAGAATTCTCTCCCGCTACAACTATATAGAACTTGTCGCCATAACTTAAGGCATCATTGACTGTCATTCCAAGAGTAGCCCCTGAATTAGCAGCACCGAATGCATTTTGAGTTGTATTCTTTGTGGTATAGTCATAATAGGTCAAACTACCAGGAATTGAACTATAGGAGTTACCAGAACAAACAACATACGCACCATTTGAAACAGGAACTAAGTACGTGCTGGGACCATTACTGTCATTGTTACATGCTGAAAAGAGTGTTGCACTCAATAATACAGTCAAAGATAATAAATACTTTTTCATTTTCTTTTTAGAATTTATAATTAATTGTTATTTGATAGCTTCTTCGAGGCATTGGATATAATCGAACCAATTCATACTGACGATTGAACAGATTTTTAATATCCAGACGTCCTTCCAATTGATGTCGACCAAACTGAAACCGTCGCCATGCAGTTATACCAAAATCCACATGTCCTTTTATGTCGGTATCTTCATAATGCTCGTTATTTGCCCAACGCTTACTCATCGCTGTTGCATGAAGAGATAAATTCAGCCATGGATTCTCATAACATAATGAGCCGCTGAACGTATGATAAGGCGTATAAGCCAGTTGCAATCCGTAGGATGCAGAACCAGGCAATGCCTTGTTTTGAGCGGACTGATAGCTATAGGCTCCTGTTATTGACAAAACTTGCTGCAAAGAGAATTTCTGGACAGCACGGAGCGTAGCATCAAATCCCCATATTTGCACTTTTCCCACATTGACACACCGCCAGACAAACATGTTTACAGGAAGCGCCATAATTTTGTCTTTCACTTCATTATAGTAGCCATCTAATGAACATTGAACTGAAAACAGCTGAGACAACGAATTTGCATATGTCATGCCGATATTGAACTGTTGGGCACTTTCCGGATTCAAATCATAGCTGCCGTAATGAAAGTAGTAATTTTCATTGAATGTTGGAGCACGGAAGATATTTTTATAGGAGGCACGAATATATAGTTCACCATCCGCCAATGCCTTATAGGATAATGACAAAGAGGGCGACAACCGTCGCATATTACTCGACTTGACACCGTCTTTTGTGTCATTCAAATAAAGCGAGTAAAGCATACGACCTATAATCGTTACCCTACTCTTTTGGTATTTGGCTGTGGCCGATTGTAGAATGGTATGCCGATAAGGACGTCCGACCATCGATTGCTGAGTGTTTCCACTTAGGTTATTGAAAGTATAATCAGCAGAATAATCAAAAGCCCAACTATCATTAGGAGTATAAAGCAACGCGACAGAAGTGTAAGCCTCCCGTTGCCAATAGTCGGCATCATTAACCCCACCCTGATACAACGGGTCTCTGTACGACGAGGAATACCAGTTGAATTTCCCATTCCATTTCATCGACCATCGCTCAGCCAAGCGTGTCTGATACCATAATTGCCCGAAGAAATTCCTATCCCGCAAAGTCTCGCGATTCAAGTTCGTGTAATAGCGCACTTGTCCAGGCAGTTGCCTGTCGTTATCGTAGTAATAAACCTTTCCTGATAGTCGGTTCTTATCATTGATAGTCCATAGGAAGTTCAATTCTCCATGACCGGAATTCATTCTGCTGTTATTACGTCGTTCAGAGATGAGATAGTCACCATTCTGCAATTCGTAGGGATAGTCGTTTTCAGCATAGGTGTATTCTGCTACGGCACTGAACGCAAAATGGTTGGAAAAGTTTTGTTCATAACGCACAAAAGGACTCACATAACCAAACGAGCCGAAGCGCAGTTGGGTGGTCAGATGGGGCTTCACGTCATCTGTCGGTAAGCGCAATGTCTGGATATTCAGTACGGCAGGTGTAGAAGCCTGACGTGCGGGAATAAAAATGTCATCATTATCGCCAATCACTAATGAGATATTATCGACATTATCCAATGAGTAACGCGACAGGTCTATCTCACCACTCTGGCAGTCAGAAAGCATCACACCATCATAGCTCACACCTGTATGTTTGGCACCAAATCCACGCACGGAAACCGTTTTCATACCTCCTGCTCCACCATAATCGCGCAGCGTGATACCAGGCAGACGGTGTAGCGCATCAGCCATATCCGTAATACCCATTGTCTGCATATCCTGACGGTCCAAAAGATGCAAAGGCGACGTACTAGTCAGGGTATGTTTGCGCTGAGTCTCTACAACAGTTACTTCCTCTATTTGGTGTACGCGGTCGGTTATGGTGTCAGTTTGAGCATAGCCGCCTATAGGCAACAGCACCCACACGTATAGGGAAATCAGTCTATAGAACGTTTTATCTTCCATTTTAACTTCGGAATCTTGATCACTTGACCTTCCTTCAGTTCTGAATTACCTTTCAACCCATTATATACTTCTATGTAGCACGACATTCCTTCTCCAAGTTCTCTCCGTGAAATCTTCGACAATGTCTCCCCAGCACGAACCTTCACTTCACGGTCTGTTCCTACGATATGATAGGCACCCGTACGAACTCGGGCATCCATCGCTTCGTATTTCTTCCAGAACGGCTCTTCTGTCTGTTTTGCCTGTTCCGGTTCCGTCTTGGTTTGAGGTTTCTCAACTGCCGACTGCTCCTCTGCAAGTTTTTCTACAGAAGGTTGCTCAACAGAAGGCACGTCAAGAACATCAGCAGAGTCAACTTCTATGACTTCAATACTATCTGTAACGTTCTCGACATCAGTAGCGTCATCTACATCCTTTGTTGCATGCTGCTGACCATACCAAAAGCCGGCATAGGCAGATGCAGCCATCAGCAACAGCGTCAGTAATACGTAACCTACGACTTTCTTCCATGAGCTACCACCTTCCTCCTCTTCTTCATTTTCTCCATCTTCATCGTCTTCTTCTTCGGTCTCAGGTTTTTCATCCTCCTGCTCTATCGTGTTGTCCACAATATCCATCAGCGGACGAACGACCGTTTCCGTTTCAGCGGAAGTATTTGTCGTTTCAGCGGAAGTAGCTACGGTTTCTTCTGAAACGACTTCCTGTTCTTTGCTTACCTGCTGAGTGGCTTCCTCTTCTGTATTCTCCATCGAGTCGAGCTCCGACAGCTCCTCTTCTGTCAGGTCATCAGCTAAGTCTTCAAATTCCACACCATCGTTCAGTATAACGGTCTCGAATTGGGAGAAAGGCTTATTCACCAATTCCTTCATCAAGGCATCGGGGGTGAATGTTATTTTGGCATGACTGTCAATCATTACTCGTTCACCAGTGCGCACACTAACACTCTCACGAGCCTCAACCTGTATTTTCTTGAAGGTTCCAAGTCCCTTCACCTTCACCTGTCCTTCGGTGTCAAGTCCCTCTTGGATAACTTCAAACACCAATGCAGCAAACTGATTGGCTTCTTTGACCGTCAGCTTGTTTTTTTCAACCAGTATCTTGGCTATTTCTTGAATCGTCAATTTTCCCATCTTCAACGTCCTCCTTTCAATTTATCTTTCCAAGTCTGATTCGGTTTGAAATTCAACACGAGTTTGGGTGGAACCAACATACGCTGTCCTGTAGAAGGATTCACAATAATGCGTTCCATCTTTTTCCTAGTCTCAAAGACACCGAAATTAGGCACAATTACACTATTGTCTGTGACAAAAGCATCGCTCATTGCTGTGATGATGTTATTCACCAACTTCTGGGTAGCTTTTTGGTCGTACCCAGTTTTAGCCGATAACTGGTTGATAAATTCCTTGTTATTCATATCTGGTTGTTGCGTATAAATCAAATTCTTCTGCGTCTGTTACCTTGACATCATAAAACTCACCGATAGTCAGTTGTTCGCTGGCAGGTATAAGAACCTCAGGGTCAACCTCAGGCGAACAGAACTCGCTGCGCCCCACATACCAGTCTCCTTCCTTTCGGTCGATGATTACCTTCAGTACCTGTCCTATCTTGGCAGCCTCAATCTCTGCACTGATATGCTGTTGCAATCGCATCAGCCGGTCCAATCGTTGCTGTTTCACTTCAGCAGGAACATCATCCTCATAATGTTCAGCTGAATAGGTGCCATCTTCCTCTGAATAAGCAAAAGCGCCCATTCTTTCGAAGCGAGCCCACTTCGTGAATTCCATCAGTTCCTGGAAATCCTCATCCGTTTCACCGGGGAATCCCACCATCAGCGTTGTACGAAGATGAATACCAGGCACCTCCTTTCTCATCTTCGTGATGAGATCGTAAGTTTCTGCCTTCGTCACATGTCGTTGCATCCTACTCAATATCCTGTCGCTGATATGTTGGAGAGCAATGTCCAGATAGCTGCACACATTCTGCTTTTCCCGCATTACCCGCAGCAGATCCCAAGGGAAATGGGCGGGATAGGCATAATGCAAACGAATCCATGCAACCCCTTCTATCTCAGCCATTCTTTCGATGAGTTCGGCAATATGTTGTTTTCCGTCTATGTCCACACCATAGTAAGTCAGTTCCTGAGCAATCACCTGAAACTCCTTCACGCCCTTACTGACTAAAGAACGCACCTCGTCCAGAATCTCATCCATCGGCCTACTCTGATGTCTTCCTGTAATGATGGGTATCGCACAGTAGGCACAATGTCTGTCGCATCCCTCAGAGATTTTCAAGTAAGCATAATGTCCTGGGGTCGTTAATTTCCTAAGATTTCCTGGTTCATCTTGGTTATCCAGACCTTCCTTCTTTTCCAGCTGGTCTAACAGCTCCCGATAATTAAACTTCCCATACCATCCATCTACTTCCGGAATCTCTTCTTCAAGATCAGCAAGATATCTTTCTGACAAACAGCCCATTACGTAGAGAGCCTTCAGTTTACCTTCTGTCTTTGCCTGAGCAAATTCCAAAATGGTATCGATACTCTCCTGTTTAGCATCTTCGATAAAACCACAAGTATTCACCACAGCGATATCTCCCTCAGGATGCTCACTGTCATGAGTCACTTGATAACCACGAGCCTCAAAAAGTCCCATCAGTTTTTCACTGTCCACGAGATTCTTCGAGCACCCAAGTGTGATGAAATCGATAGTTGGTTTCTTATTCATGCTTAAACAGAGAGTCAACAAACTGACGTTTATTAAACAGCTGGAGATCTTCCATCCCCTCGCCTAAACCGATATACTTCACTGGCACTTTGAGCTGGTCGCTGATACCAATAACGACACCACCTTTGGCGGTTCCATCAAGTTTAGTAATAGCCAATGACGTAATTTGAGTAACAGCCGCAAACTGCTTTGCCTGCTCAAAAGCATTCTGACCGGTAGAACCGTCCAGAACCAGCATCACCTCATCGGGAGCCTCGGGCAACACTTTCTTCATCACGTCCTTGATTTTCTTCAGCTCGTTCATCAAGCCCACCTTGTTATGCAGTCGACCGGCTGTATCAATCAGTACTACATCAGCCCCGTTGGCTTTAGCTGAACTCAGGGTATCGAAAGCCACAGAAGCAGGATCACTGCCCATCTGCTGCTTGATGACGGGAACGCCTACACGATCGCCCCAGATACACAACTGCTCGACAGCTGCGGCACGGAAAGTGTCTGCAGCGCCCAAATACACTTTCTTGCCATCCTGTTTGAATTGCCAAGCCAATTTTCCGATAGTAGTGGTCTTACCTACTCCATTCACCCCCACTACCAGAATAACGTATGGCTTGTGGTCGGCAGGCAAATCCCAATTATCACTATCTTCCGAATTATTTTCAGCCAACAAAGCGGCGATTTCATCACGAAGAATATTATTTAGCTCGCTCGTGCTTACGTACTTGTCACGAGCCACACGTTCCTCTATTCGCTCGATGATTTTCAGCGTGGTATCTACGCCCACATCGCTCGTAATCAGCACTTCCTCCAAATCATCCAGAACGTCGTCATCCACCTTCGACTTACCGGCTACAGCACGAGCCAGTTTGTCGAATACACTCGTCTTAGTCTTCTCCAGACCTTTGTCGAGCGTTTCCTTTTTATCCTTATTAAAGAAACCAAAAATTCCCATAACTTTCAAATTACTCCATTTAATCGGGAGCAAAATTACAAAAAAAAACCGAAACCCTTATCAGATTTCGGTTTTTTCTATATACCTTTTTTATTTTTAGTTCTTAAAGAAGTCCTTCACAGCTTCGTTTGGAACCATCTGCTCGTCGAAGATGTAAGCACCAGTCTTAGGGCTCTTTACCATCTTGATTACCTTTGTGTAAGCGCGACCATCCTTTGAACCTTCATGGAGGGTTGCGACGGTTTTCTTTGCCATGCTTTATAGATTATTTAATCTCCTTGTGCACAGTCATGCGCTTCAGGATGGGGTTATACTTCTTCAATTCCATTCTCTCAGGAGTGTTCTTACGGTTCTTGGTCGTAATATAACGACTTGTTCCGGGCAGTCCACTCTCCTTCATTTCGGTGCACTCCAGGATTACCTGAACGCGGTTACCTTTAGCTTTCTTGCCTGCCATGTGTTAGTCTCCTATAACTTTAATGTCTTTCCAATCTACATAACCTTTAGCAACAGCTTGCTTCAGGGCAGCGTCCAGACCTACCTTATTAATCATACGCAGACCAGCGGCGCTGATCTTCAACTGAATCCAGCAAGCCTCCTCTACATAGTAGAACTTCTTGCTGAACAGGTTTACATCAAAGCTGCGCTTTGTGCGATGCTTTGAGTGAGACACGTTATTACCAATCTGTGCCTTCTTTCCCGTAATCTGACAAATTTTAGACATTTCTATCTACTTTTTCTTGTTCCTAAAATATAACTTACTCCAAACAGGGTGCAAAGGTACGAAAAAGTTTAGAGTTTAAAGTTCAATCTTTAGAGAAATCGCCGATTCTTAATATTTTTTAACCTTCCAAGGCCGCTGGTCTTGGTTCATCCTTCAGGAAATCGAGGAACATTTGCATCGCCACATGGGTAGCAATAGCGAGATTGATATCCCGTCCGTGATCTTCCTCTACCTTCTTGGTAATCTGTCTTTCCTGTGTGCCGCAAGCCAACCATATTGTACCGACAGGAATCTCTTTCGTACCACCTGTCGGACCGGCAAAGCCCGTTGCAGCAATGGCAAAATCGGTGTTCAGCGTCTTACAGGCTCCTATCACCATCTGTTTAGCCACTTCCTCACAGACTGCAGTCTGTTCCTCTATCACTTGTGGGTCAACATTCAGCAGTCGTTCCTTGATTTCGTCGACATACGATACGACTCCACCCTTAAAATACTTAGAAGCGCCAGGAATGGAAATCAGAGCTTCGGCAATACGTCCACCCGTACAACTTTCAGCCGTTCCTACTGTCTTCTCTATTTCCCACAGTATCTGGCTCACCTCCCTGCTAATAATCTTACTTTCAAAATCTATCATATCTATACAAATGTTACTTTCGAAAATGCTGGCGCGTCAATCGGACACGTCACTCCATCCAAATACTTATAATAGCCCACAATGCCTATCATAGCTGCGTTGTCAGTAGTATAACTGAATTTGGGGATGTAGATGGTCCACCCAAAACGCTTGGCATAATCATGGAAGGCATTGCGCAGTCCGTTGTTAGCACTCACGCCACCAGCCACAGCCACATGCTTGATACCTGTCTGCTTGACAGCCAGTTTTAGTTTCTTCATCAGGATGTCCACAATGGTCCATTCCAACGAGGCAGCAATATCTTCCTTGTGGTGTTCTATAAAGTCTGGATCATCGGCTATCCACTTACGCATATTGTAAAGGAACGATGTTTTCAGTCCTGAGAAGCTATAGTCCAGACCAGGAATATGGGGTTCGGCAAACTGATAGGCTTTAGGATTCCCCTGACGGGCCAATCGGTCGATGATGGGGCCACCGGGATAGCCCAGTCCCATCACTTTCGAACATTTGTCAATAGCTTCGCCGGCTGCATCATCAATTGTCTGTCCCAGCACCTCCATATCGTTATAGGCATTCACTTTCACTATCTGGGAGTTACCGCCCGAAACCAGCAGACAGAGGAAGGGATATGGCGGAGGATTGAAGTCGCCCTCACCCCCATCAATAAAGTGTGCCATCACATGTCCTTGCAAGTGATTGACATCCACGAGTGGAATACCCAGCGACCGGGCAAAACCCTTGGCAAAGCTCACACCCACCAATAGCGAACCCATCAGTCCGGGACCGCGGGTAAAGGCAATAGCCGTGAGCTGTTCCTTCGTAATGCCTGCCTTTTTAATCGCCTGGTCAACGACGGGCACCACATTCTGCTGATGGGCACGTGATGCCAGTTCAGGCACCACCCCACCGTAGGCTTCATGCACAGCCTGCGATGCCGTCACGTTCGACAGCAGAACGCCGTCTTTGAGAACTGCGGCAGACGTGTCGTCGCAACTTGATTCTATACCTAATATATATATATTGTTCGTCATGTCGATATTTCGATGTTTCGGTGTCATCATCTGGTCAAGATTTCCACGCCATGCTCGGTCATCAGCAATGTATGCTCCCACTGGGCACTGGGCTTTTCGTCTTCGCTGATAACCTCCCATCCATAGGGGTCGTCAGCATCTATAAACACCTTCCAGGTTCCCATGTTAATCATTGGCTCAATCGTAAACACCATTCCAGGCACCAACAGCATGCCATTGGTTTTCTGGGCAAAATGGCAGACCTCCGGTTCCTCGTGGAAATGAAGTCCTACGCCATGACCGCAGAGGTCGCGCACCACACCGTAGTGATATTTCCTGGCATGTTTCTCAATCGCCTTACCTATCTCGTTCACGAAGCCCCAGGGCTTAGCGGCTTCCATGCCTATTTCCAAGCATTCCTTAGTGACGCGCACCAGCTGTTCCTTCTCGGGTGTTGTCTTACCAATAATGAACATGCGCGAGGCATCAGCATAGTATCCGTCGAGTATCGTGGTGAAATCAACGTTGATGATGTCGCCCTCCTGCAGAATGTCATCAGCTTTGGGAATACCATGACACACCACTTCATTGATGCTTGTGCATACGGACATGGGGAACGGTGGTGTCTCCTCGTCGCCGCCATAGTTCAGGCAGGCAGGAATAGCTCCATGCTTTGCGCAATAGTCACGGCATATCTGGTCAATCTCAAGCGTTGACATGCCTGCGTGAATTTCCTTTTCCACGGCATCCAGCACGCCGGTATTCACTACCCCAGCCCGTCGGATGCCTTCTATCTGTTCAGGTGTCTTAATCAGGTCCCGTGTCGGAACCAAAGCCCCTTTGTTCTCCATATACATGATACGTTTATCGAACTCCGTAGGCTGTTCTCCTGGTTTACAATGCCATCTTCTTTTCATTGTCGTTTTTTCTTTTTGCGCTGCAAAATTACAAAAATGGCACGATATTTGCAAAAGAAAAGTCAAACAATAATAAAAATAACAATAGAAATTATGCAAAAAGGTAACATCGGGGTTACAACCGAGAACATCTTCCCCGTTATCAAAAAGTTTCTCTATAGCGATCATGAGATTTTCCTGCGTGAAATGGTAAGTAATGCTGTCGATGCCACCCAGAAGCTGAAGACCCTCAAAGAGCAGGGCGAGTTCAAAGGCGAACTGGGCGACTTGGCTGTGCAGGTTAAACTCGATACCGACAAGGGCACTATTACCATCAGCGACCGTGGTATCGGTATGACCGAGGAGGAAATAGACAAGTATATCAACCAGATAGCATTCTCTGGCGTCAATGATTTCTTGGAGAAATACAAGGATAATGCCAATAATATCATCGGCCATTTCGGACTGGGTTTCTACTCTTCGTTCATGGTATCGAAGAAGGTAGAGATCATCACCAAGTCGTATCGCGACGGTGCCAAGGCTGTGAAATGGAGCTGCGACGGCAGTCCTGCCTACGAGATAGACGAGGCAGAGAAGGAGGACCGCGGTTCGGATATTATCCTGTATATCGACGACGATTGCAAGGAATTCCTCGACAAGCAGAAGATTCAGGAACTGCTCAACAAATACTGCAAGTTCATGGCAGTACCCGTAGCTTTCGGCAAGAAACAGGAGTGGTCGAGCGATGAGAAGAAGATGGTGGACACCGCCGAGGACAACATTATTAATAGTGTGGAGCCTCTGTGGACCAAAGCACCCTCTGCCCTCAAGGACGAAGACTATAAGTCGTTCTACCGCACCCTCTATCCCACGAGCGACGAGCCCATGTTCTGGATTCACCTGAACGTTGACTATCCTTTCAACCTGACGGGTATTCTCTACTTCCCACGCATCAAGTCAAACATCGACCTGCAGCGCAATAAGATTCAGCTCTATTGCAATCAGGTGTTCGTCACCGATCAGGTAGAGGGCATCGTTCCTGAGTTCCTCACCCTGTTGCATGGTGTCATTGATTCGCCGGATATCCCATTGAACGTAAGCCGTTCTTACTTGCAGAGCGACCGTGATGTTAAGAAGATTTCTACGTATATCACGAAGAAAGTGGCTGACCGCCTGCAGAGCATCTTTAAGGAGGACCGCAAACAGTATGAGGAGAAGTGGGACGACCTGAAACTCTTCATCAACTACGGTATGCTGAGCGAAGAGAGTTTCTACGACCGCGCCAAGGACTTCGCCCTGATGAAGGACACGGATGGCAAGTACTTCACTTTCGACGAGTATAAGACCCTGATTGAGGGCGCTCAGAAAGATAAGGACGACATGCTCGTCTATCTCTATGCCACCGATAAGGAGGAACAGTACAGCTACATACAGGCTGCTAAGGATAAGGGCTACAGCGTATTGCTGCTCGACGGCCAGTTGGATGTTCCTGCTATCCAGATGTTGGAGCAGAAGTTCGAGAAGAGCCGCTTTACCCGTGTAGATGCCGATATTGTTGAGCGCCTGATTGTGAAGGACGACACACCTAAGTCAGCACTGACAGACGACGAATCTGCCAATTTGTCATCCGTCTTCCGTTCTCAGATGCCTAAGATGGAGAAGACCGAGTTCATGGTCGAAGTACAGTCGCTGGGTGCCGATGCGCGTCCTGTCATGATGACCCAAAATGAGTATATGCGCCGTATGAAGGAGATGAGTCGTTTCCAGCCTGGCATGAATTTCTATGCACAGATGCCCGATACGATGAATCTTGTGCTCAACAGCGACCACCCATTGGTAAAGCGCGTGCTCGACGACTGCAAATCATCTACCGAGGAAGCCCTGAAGCCCGTTGAGAGCGAAATCAAGGGACAGGAGGCTCGCCTGGCAGCCATCCGTCAGCAACAGGAGAAGAAAAAGGCCGACGAACTCACACAGGAAGAGAAGGACGACAAGGCCAATACCGAAAAGGCTGTTCAGGAGCAGAAAGACAAGAAGCAACAGATTCTTGCCGACTATGCCAAGGGCAACTCTATCGTCCATCAGTTGATTGACCTTGCCCTGCTTCAGAATGGTATGCTGAAGGGCGAAGCGCTCGACAAATTCCTCAAGCGCAGTGTTGACCTGATTAAATAATTAAAGATAGATACCAATATGAAAATTGTCATACTAGACGGCTATGGGGCGAATCCCGGCGACCTGTCATGGGATGGGCTGAAAGAAGTAGGAGAACTGACTGTTTATGACCGTACGAAACCTGAGGATACCGTATCGAGAGCAGCCGACGCTGATATCGTGCTGACCAATAAAGTGATACTCGGCAGACGGGAAATAGAGCAACTGCCACAACTGAAATACATCGGTGTGCTGGCTACGGGCTATAACGTGGTTGACACGCAAGCAGCCCACGAACGAGGCATCACTGTGACCAACGTTCCTGCCTACAGCACGGAGAGTGTGGCACAGATGGTGTTCTCTCATCTGCTGACGGTCGTGAACCATACGGAGCATTATGCGCTGCAGATTCGCAACGGCCGTTGGTGTTCCAACCCCGACTTCTGCTATTGGGACACCTCACTGACCGAGCTGGCTGGCAAAACATTTGGTATCGTGGGATTAGGTAATATCGGTCAGCGAGTGGCACAGATAGCCTTGGCCTTCGGCATGAAGGTCAAGGCTTTGACCAGCAAGTCGGCTGATGCCTTGCCTGCCGGTATTCAGAAGGTCGATATGACAGAATTACTGGCGACGTCCGACGTGCTCTCGCTGCACTGTCCACTCACAGACAGTACGCGCCACCTGATCAACGCCCATACCCTTCAGCAAATGAAGTCCACTGCCGTACTGATTAACACAGGCCGTGGACCACTGGTCAACGATGCTGATGTAGCCGATGCCTTGCAGAAGGGAGCCCTTGCCGCCTATTGTGCCGACGTACTGACCGAAGAGCCGCCCAAGGCCGACAATCCCCTACTCTGTCAGCCCAACGCTTTCTTCACTCCCCACATTGCATGGGCAACATACGAAGCCCGCGTCCGCCTGCTCAGTGTAGCCATTAGCAATGTCAAGGCCTTCGCCGAAGGCCATCCTCAGAACACGGTTTAACTGGGATAGGCTTTCAAAGGACGGCTTAACACTCTACCCTCATTTGACCTCATGTAAATGCGATTCCCATCGAACCATAAATTTTTAATTGTTTCCATAATAACTCCTTTCTTCATTAACCAAATCTTTTATGCAACTCTGTTACAAAATCTTCCTTCATGAATGGGTAGGTGTTCATCTAAATAGAAATAAAATCTTATTCCGAAGATTATCAACAGCGTTGGCATACGTTTCTTTTTTGCATGTTTGTCGTCACATTTACACCAGGCACCAAAGAGCATGATTTGTTGTAAGGAATGATTAGTAACTTTTCTAGTCAACCATCTTAAGGAACCAAGGGATGAAACGAACAATCTCCTTGTCGATTTCCTGAATGCTATCCAACTGATCGTATGGTCGAATGTCACTATGAATGAAATGACGTTTATTGTTATTCTTCTTAAAGTCTTTGACTGTTTTGGCATCGGCCTGCAGATTGTAGGAGTCTTCATGTGGCAATGGCTTTCTGAATCCCATCAGCAGTTTCTCAACCGTCCACCGATTATGCTCAACAATGCCCATGCGCTCTACAAGGTCATGATCCAGATGCAACAGGTCGTTAATGCCCATAGCCTCAAAGGTCCGCACTCTGAAAGGAATGTTATAGGCTCCATAAAGACTCGACCATTGGTCTGACTCCTTACATTTCTTCCACAAGTCATGAGCCTCCTGAAGCACTTCCTGACGATCATACTTCATCATCCCCTCCAGACCATCATCAGCAACTTTTGTTGTGTTGAAATAAAGATGGTACAGATAGTTGATACACTCTGCCATCAGTTGGGTACGCTTCTGAACATCGAAGACAATATCTGTCATACCAAAAGGATAGATGTTGGCATACCTACTGACTGGTTTTGAAGATACGATCTGCCCATCAGCACCTATCATCATCTTCTCATATTGATGAGCAGCAGATATTTCCTGAAGCTTTGATAGGAACTTGCTGGACGTGTTTTGACGAACAAAGACAGGTACACATGACTCATAGATCTCATCAGGCAGATTCATGGCAACAGATATATTCTGACGAGAATCAGACATGGCAAGTACAAGTGATAACAATTGTTTGTCATCTGTGGCCCATTGGGTTATCTGCTTCTGGATCTCAGGCGAATAGATGTCACCTTTGACGAAACCAAATTCCACATCAAGGAAATCCGCATCTTTGCCACTGAACTTTGTGGCAGGTATCAACTCATCTTCATAACGATAAGACTCCACTTCGAAGAAATGACGATACCGACTGATGAAGACCTGGCTTTCCGTATCGGCATTCTGATCAATAAAGGTAATGACCGTCTTATGGTTCTTACCGTCAAAATTGGGGAAGTGCAACATTTTGGCTGCTTCGACAGCCAGTGTGATTCCAAACGTGGAAGTCCCCACAATAACAAGATGGATATGACGATTATCGTCAGGCGTGATACCGTTACGATCCAAATGAGGATAATTATGAGTTACACCATGATCAGTATAGTTGCAATCAACGAACATCTGCTTGGCCCAATCGACATAGAAATTGAAAGGCACAAACTCCACACCGATTTGCCTTAAGTTCTCGAATAAGTCTGTCACCTGCATGGCAGCATAGGTTTCTGCATCCTCAAAGAATGCGGTGACGGTATCAGGATGTTCACCGCCTGCCTGATCCAACAATTCGGCTATCTTGTCAAGACAATCGATATTCATTGCATCATGATTCTCCGTTGTGCGGTCTCCAACTACATAGATGTTACAGGCTTTAGCCAGACGGAGTCCTAGCAAGTCTTGTAAAGAGGTACGATGTCCATTCTTGATGATGATACGCTCATCATATTCCTGTGCTATCGACACCTGTAGCTTTTCCCGCAGTTCCTCACTGGGCAATGAACTCTGCAGCAGAACATACATCTGATCATCACTTTCACAAACCTGCCTGATGATTGACGGTACGATTTCATCATAGCCAAGAATCACCGTATGACCAGAAATGAGATAAGTTTTCTTACCTGACCGGTAATTCTCTATACGACGCTCCAACATATTGGTAAAGATAGAGATCAGCATGCCCCCAAAGAGAATGACACCTAAAAGAGAACCCAGTGTGACAAACAGCATGACCCACCTTCGTCCCCCTTCAGGGAAATCATCCATGTAAAGGGTGTTGAGTGCATTGCCATCAATCAGGATATACAACGCCCACTCCCAGAACGTCAGGTTTTGAGCACTCTCTCCAAAGGTAAGTTGTGAGCACACTATCCACCCGATGACCAATGCCACCAAGAAGATACCGATCAGAACCAATATCTGCTGCCATACACTCTCCGAGAATATCCGGTCGAACTTCAGCAGCCAACCATGTAGTTTCGTCGTTCGTTTCATACTAACTATTTATCACTATTATAACTCGTTCCAATATGGGTTCCTATACCCTCCCTATTTATCAGTTTTGTTTGCACATATCGGAACTTCCACTCACCATCACAAATCCTACACTTACGCGTATCTTCAAGTTTCTCAATACGATAAGTATCCAGATAGTCTTGGTATAAATGAGTATATTCCGTGAATTGTGATACAGATTTATTATTTACATTTCCACTAGAATCTTTTAATATGGTTGTACGTGTTATTATTTTCTTCATAAGAGTCTCTTTGACTTCACTTGCCTTTTGTGTGTAATCACTATAAAATAACACTTCTGTGTTGCTAACAAGAAAGTCATCAAGCGTTCGGCAATGAGGGCAACGTTTGGAAATGACATCCTTGACAAGCAAAGGATACCAATAAATGCGTAATACTATAGCCATGAATATCATAAAGACTATCCAATGAAAGCCAGTTGCAGAAACCAGGATAAACCACACATATATACTGATACCAAACATGATTATAGAGAACCACTTCAAGACTTCGTTGGTCATGAAATAAAGTGGCTTTCGCACGGCTATCAGACTAATCACTATGAAGGGAATCATGAGGTGTGTACATAATAACCATATCAGTACTATCACAAGACGAAGTATATTAACAAGAAGTTTAAAATACCATGGTAGAGAATAATAAAAAAATGGAGATGTATAATAGAACCCATCAATCAATTTATGTCCGGCAGTAAGTATAAGGTGAGAACCTGGAAGATATTTAAAAACCAAATGATTCGATGCATGAAGCGATAACGGCTCACCCCAGGCAATGCTCGTCAAGGAATCGTTTGAGAAAGTAACAACGGGGCGATAAAAATAGCCATCATCTTTTAGGACTGCCACTTGAAAACGCATCAGTTGTCCTGAATCGGTATGACATACAAACTCCGCAAGATCCCACTGCTCGTCCAGTTCGGCTGGTGTCTTATCCGCGCACAAGCTTTCAAAACGGCTTTGTGTCATATGAATAGCCCCCATTTCATATTTTCTGGCATGATTCGGTAACCTGTTGGCGGTAAGGTAAGTGTAGTCATCTTGAGGTATCGAATAATGCTTTCCTTCTTTGGTCTTAACGATATAGAGATGGTAGCCTTCCTCCTTACCAACCACAACGGTATCGCCAGGTATCTTATCCGATTTTTTACTGACAACTGCCAAATCATTGTCAATCTCACTTTGAAGAACGATACCACGCTGTCCTTCCAGAGTTTCTGCCCAATAGAAAAGACTGTCATTATGTCTATCAATAGAACAAATGACTTTCAAACTATCACCTGCTTTCAGAGGTATTGTTGTTTTGTCGTTTTCGTTCCACACAAAATACATGGATACATTTTTTTTCAATACAACCTAAGGTGAATCCTCTGGAACAGAACGATTCGAATAATTTGTTGCCAATATATGAATAGCCGCTATTGCTAAAGCCAACAAACCATAACGTTTTATATATTTGAAATTCATACGTAAATCTGTAACTTAATACAAAAACTTGTTATTGATTTCTGATTTTGTTGCCGAGAATGAAACCGAAGATACCGGTGAGAAGGATACCGATAGTGGTCTGCATCAGGTTGAGCATATCCACAATAGGCGAGACCTCCCTCAGTATATCAGAGTCCATTCCTGCCATGTTCTTCAGACTTATTCCAAGAGCCTCCAGATATTCCAAAGGTGATACTTGGGCTTTAAAGAACAACGCAAAGAGGAACACGGTAAAGATATAGGTAAGAATCATCTTGGTCATACTCTCGCCATAGCCAAAGAGGAGGTCGGAGAGATAGTTCGTGCAGATGCTCCATGTGTTCTTAACTTTAGTCCAGAATGTCAGTTCAGGATTATCGTAATCAGCTACCATTCTATGACGTTCCATGCGACGACCTTGTACATAGGCCCAGTTGGCATCAGCGATATAGCCTTTGCCTGCCCATAATCCATTGAGCGTCTTGTAGATGTCTTCCGCATCTGCCCAACGGGCCTTCACAGCTTCTGCAGGACTCCAGTCGGAAACCTTACTCTGGTCGTTGGTACGGACACCAGTGCCGAAGCTATGCCAATCAACAAGGAATTTTGTATAGTCGTCTTTGTCCTGCTGGAGGATACGTCCCTTGTAAAGGTTTTCCCTGCGGATATTGGCACCGTCGCCAAAATAGGCATTAAAAAAGCTACAGTTGCTGAAAGCAGAGTGCTTAAAGAGTACGACGCCCTCAAAGAAGGCTCTGTAGAAGTCGCAAAAATCTACGATAGAGTCCTCGAATGTCGCACTGTCGATGCGAGAATAACGGAAATCGCTCCATGAGATGTTAGCATAACGGAAGCGGCAACTCGTGAGCGTCGCTTTACGAAACGAGACACTCTGAAGTGTAAGCTCTTCTGTCTTGCCGCTATGGTCGAAATCACAGTTTTCCAGTGTTGCCTCTTCAAAACTACAATGCCTTAATATGGCATCTTTAAAGTTCACGTTAACGAGAGTACATCCACTGAAATTCACGGACTCCAGTGTTTGGCCTCCAAGGTCAATGTCCCTCAGTTCTTTTGTTTTGATAAGTTCTTCTATTACCATAATTTTATAATTAATTCACGATTATATTTTAAAGACGAAAATGCCGACATACCATCAGAAAATATCAACGTTTTATTATTATCAATACCATCCGTGGCAAACTAAAAACATAAAGCCGAAGGCTGTTTGCCTCCAGCTTTTTGTTTTACACTAGCCAAACCTATTCAGCAACTTCCTTTTTGGAAGTACACAGTGCTATTATCTTCGTGATAATCCAATAGATAAGCCATACGCCAAACAGGCAAATGATAATTGTCCAGCCAATAGCTTTAGCCATTGTAAACCCAGTACCAAACCCACTAGCTAAAAAACGATAAATTGAATTCATAATTTTCAAATTTTAATTAGACATTTTTTATTACATAATTATATTCAGCACTTTGATAGACCATTTGTTTCTATGCAATTTCATTTCGAATAGACATCATAGGTAATGCCATTGATTGTAACTTGACCAAGGTATTTTCCACCGCCACCTCCGCCAAGCACGAGTAATGCGCCTAAATACCACCAGATACTAACATTGGTCGCAAGATAGACGATGTGAGCAATTGTCATGATGATTAACAGGAAGGTTGACACGGCAATCAAAATATAGAAAAGTGATTCTATACAAAATAGAGCCATCCACATAACACTCTTATTCTCCAACCTTATGAACTGTAAGATGAGATGTACGACCTGGCAAATTAGGAAAAGTAGTACTACAAATGGCTGCAACCAACTGAGGAACAGATAGAATAGCAAATAGAGACCGGCACAGACATAGGTACTGACAGGACCTAGGAAATCCCATAACTCATCGTCGGAAGAAACATTGACACCCAGACTGTTTATTCTTATTAGAATATGGGCCTGCATATAGACCAGAATACCCATCAATACCAACCAGAAGACAATGGTCATCACGTTGCTTGAGATGTCACAGAACCAGGCTGGGTCACCATCATACATAATGATGCCCCACAACTCCAGCATACTCATGACTCCAGCTGCAATCACCGACAGCCATACAGCAATGAGATATCCCCAGCTTTCGTTAACAACTAATTTTATGATAAAGAAAGCCAACAACACTATGGCGATGGCAAACATAGGGAGAACCATTGCCCACATAAAGGGTTCCTTCGACGGATTCGGTTTCACCTCTATTCCTATTTTGGCAAGAACTCTCCTGATTTTCTGTTGAAGCGTCCAAGTGGGAGGAACACCATACTCTTTGTTTAGCTCCTCCTGTTTCTCAGCTCTTGCCTCAGCCTTCTTCTGCAGGAGTTTGGCGGAAACATAGTATTTCTCGCCACCTTCATTTAAACACGTTGCCCAATCGCCAATAACGGTATCGACCTTGACAGACTGTCCCTGATAGAGCGACCCGACTTTCTTTGCGCTGCCACTGGGCTTGGCACGCATATTCACGTTCTTGCCTTTCACCACATAGACTTCAGCTGCATGAGCAGCCATGCCAATTAGCAACAATAATAAAACCGCAAATAACTTCTTCATATCGTTTATGTATTTTTTTCTAACCATTCGTCTGCTAAGGACTCACCTAATTCCGAGGCTTTACGCATTATCTTGATGCATCTGTCTTCGTCTTTTTCGACGCCAAAGCCTTCATGATACATCTGCGCAAGGCGATAACAGCCATAACCACTCCCTGCATACATCGACTTACGATACCACTGAACGGCAGTATCATAGTCTTCCTCTCCCTCGAAAAGGTCTCCAATACAATACATGCAGTCACCATCATCTTCTTCAGCTCCCTTCTGATACCACTTCATCGCTTCGTCGGTGTCATAGTATTCAGGATCTTCATCATCAGAATAGACCGTACCAAGAAAGTAATAAGCCTCTGTTTCTCCAAGTCCGACGGCCTTCTTCAACCATTTAATAGCTTCAGCCTTATCTATTTCCAGACCACTCAGGCCGTAGAGATAGGAGGCCCCAAGATTGACCATGGCTTTTGCATCTCCACGGGCAGCAGCAGCCTTGCAACTTTCGGCATCATTGTAATCGACCGAAGATTCCGTCTGGGCTCCTGTATCCGCAAAGTAAAATTCATAGTTGGCAAAACAGAGGGTGTCGCCATCGTCTACATAATAATAAGTATCACTGTCTATCTTCGACTGATTAATCCTCGTACCATGCGTAGAATGGAGATCCACCAGCAACCATCTCCCATCTTCCTCATCCCACTTGATGGCGGCATGACTACGCGATATACGGGCACATCCTGCCAATTGCCTGCCAAATTGGGCCGACTTGCGACCGATGATATATTCGGCAGAATCGTCGATATGCAAAGTGATACTACCATCTGCAGAAGTTAGTGTTGCAGTATGCTTTTCCTGATTTGACGCATCAGGTATGGGGTCTGGCTTTGTTTCGGGCTCTGGAGCAGCTTTTTGGCGCTGTTCATATTCAAACGGGTCGATAATATGTTTACCACCGCAGTTGGGACAGAATTTCCCACGTGCATAGGTTCCACAGTCGGCACAGATCATTAGGTGCTGACCGCAGCGGTCGCAGTAGAGACTGTCGTCGAGTATCTCGGATTTACAATGTGGGCACTGTTTCATATCTTTTCAATCTTTAAAAATAAAAATCATCTGGCACGAAGGTGAAGAAATCCTCCTTTGTCAGGGTACCCTCACGCTGCATCCGTTGCAGACGGGCAGCAGTTCGCTTGGTGACAGCTTTAAAAAGGTTTTCCATCTCACGGGCATTACCCCAGTTCTCTGTTCTCTTTTTCAGCATATCTTCTATTTTGTCGAGCAGAGCTTGCTTAGCACCATCACCAAAGCGATAGGGATTTTTCTGCTTAGTAGCCTTCAGACAGAAAATGTCAGCCAATTCTTCGAGAGAGTAGTCGTTCAAAACCAATGTATGATTGATGCGGCTTTTAAAGCCCTCGTTGATATTCATCAGATAGTCCATATCCTTCTTATATCCTGCTAAGATGACGCAGAGTTTGCCACGATCGTCATGCATACGACGCATGAGCGTATCAATGGCCTTACGACCTTCTGCATCTGCACTACCCCGTGGTGCCAATCGATAAGCTTCGTCAATGAAAAGGGTGCCTCCCATCGCTAAATTAAACGCTTTGTTCATATTCTCAGCACCGGAATCAATCAAGGCACCAATAATATCATCGCGCTGACGTTCTACGAAACGGTCGGATGGTAACACATTCATGGCATAGAGCATTTTACCAATAGTCCGAGCCACCGTCGTCTTGCCAGTACCAGGATTACCTTCAAGCACAATGTTCAATCCTATCAACGAATTATTCGGGTCAATACCCATACTCAGTTGCAGCTCTATGAAGTTCTTCTCGTCGGCAATTCCCTTCATTAGCTGTTTGACATTGCCCATACCAATAAAGTCTTTGTCGAGTGAAGCCATCATCTCGTTGATATCAATCTTCTTGGTTGCTTCTTCGCCTTCAATATCTGAGGGGGTTAGGACATGGTCGTCAGGCAGCTGTTGCTCTATGATCCGTTTAGAATAATTATCAATAGCATCCTGCAAGGTATTGCGAACCACACCTGCATTACCGAAATTGGCAGTACGGCGATTATACATGCTTTGGAAAAATTGAGGTAGTCGATGAGCTGCCTCATCGGACAGTGTATATCCTTTCTTCTTCAACATGCCCATAAAGATGT
>DEKX01000040.1:45459-62196 GCA_002354095.1 Prevotella sp. UBA2711
CTGTCTATACCAGGATTGGCAGGAACGAAGCGTTCCATCATCTCTTTTGTATAACCTGCAGCTATACAAACAAAGTCGCCCCTCTGATTCTCCAAAGGACCTAATAAGGTATCAATAGCCTCTGAGCCGAAGTCACCTTGTTTCCCGGACCCACCTGAAGAACCAGTGCCCAGCATATATGCCTCATCAATAAACAGTACGCCACCCATTGCGCTTTCAACAGCCCGCATAGTCTTGGGGGCTGTCTGTCCGATGTATTCACCAACGAGCGACTCGCGACGAACTTCTACGAACTGACCATTGGGCAATACACCGAGCTGGTAGAGAATATCACCAAAAAGACGGGCAATGGTGGTCTTGCCTGTGCCAGGATTGCCGAGAAATAGATAGTGGTGCTTCAGTCTGACATCGGCATTGGGGTTTTCGGCCTTGGCCTTTTGTACCATTCTGACTATGCTATGCACCTCTTCCTTCACCTCTTCGATACCCACATAACTATCTATTTCTGCCAAGATGTCCTCAAGCGAACGGGGTTCATAAACTTCGCCTGTGATGTCATCGGGTTCAACACTATTGTGGTGATGAACCATGGCCTGATAATGGATGTCGTTGCACTTATCAATGGCTTCCCATGCATTGCGGAAGTCCACTTCGCGATTGCGAATCATATTACGGAAGAAACCAAAGATACGTTGTGAGGCCTCTTCACTGACTGGAAGATCTTTCTCCAAACAGTTCTTACAGATGCGGCTCAACGTGTCAGCATTCATATCCTGCAAGTCTAATACCTTGGCAAAGCGATTTAATCCAGCAGGTTTCTCCTTAAAGAACTTTTCGATATTGACGGGATGACCTGCCATGATCACTATAGGATAGGTGTCCCATCCTGCCGTCGAATCTGTCTCCCAAGTCTCCATACGACTAAAGAGCACGTCGATAGGAGAGATATTATGGCTGTCGCTGATGAGCATGTGAATGTTGTTGATAAACAGGATGCCACCACCAAGTACCTTAAAATCATCGGTAGTCTTCTTGTCCATCCATGCCTCAAAATCTGCAGCATCAACCATGACCATCTGCTTCTGCACAATACCTTTCTTGAAGAAATACTCTTGAATGATATTGGCAATAAAATCCTTACCTGTGCCGCTACTACCTTTCAAGAGGATGTCCATATCAGGACGCTGACCATGACTGCTGTTGCGTTTAAGCATCAAGTAATACTCGGCCAACTCACGAATGACCTTGACAGCTTTATCCTGACCGATGATACGCTGCAGTATCTGATCGGCCAGGTCAGGGAACTTCTCACCGCAACGACGGCAGTAGAGTGCATCGTCGCGATTATCCGCATAACATTTATTGCACTGAATCATTTTCTTCCTTTACCTTTTTAAAACTAATATTGGTTTTCTTCTCTGTCAGATTATCCCTAAACTTGCCATATAACACACTATCGGATTTATAATTTATGGAAAGTTCTACACTACCATCCAATATGTCGTCATCTGGTGTGTCGTTTTCCAAGTCCACATCAAGCAAGCCGTCCAATTCGCCTGTGAAAGTCTGGGTGACTGGTTGCTGAGCTTCCACAGTCAAAGCAATCTTGAAACTGTCGCGATGGGTGCAGAGCACCTGCATAGTGGCTTTCTTCTCGCCAAAAGTTCCTGTCCAGTCGCCTACCATATTGTCGAGTCGGTCTTGCACCGTAGTGAGTTTTGTGCCTCCTAAATCAGGGGTTATCGACTTATAGCCAAGCCACAAGCCCCATGCGACGAGAATAGGTAGAGCCATCATCAACACCATTTTCTTTAGCCCACTGCGGAACTGGTTGGACAAGTCATCATAATCGCTGGCCTGACGATAGATGTAGCCCTGCTGACTCGTATCAAAGGCATAATACAAAGGCTGGACCAGCCACATATCGGGGTCGGACTGGGGATTGACACTGGCTCCCTTCAAGTCGTCAGAGAAGATCATGAAATAGACTAGAACCGACAATCCCAACATCAGAGCGACGATCACCCAAGGTATAAACGGAAGGAGCGAATCCATAATACTCACTAACCCCCACATCAGCAAGAGCATAATAACAGCTCCTACGAAAGCCGACACGAGGCAGCCGCAACCGGAACTAAAGGTGTCGTCGTTGAAAATGAAAAAGAGCGCGACAGCGACGATGGCTCCTACAGCCAATGAGCCTGTAGCGAAAGTGGGAGTCATAGGATTAGCATCGAAAGGCATACCTTTGAAAATCAGCCATCCTATCAACAGTAAGGCAGGAATGGCATAAAAGAGACCACATACCGCCTGTGTAAACCAAATGCCCCACTTCCAGTTAGTGAAGGACTTCGTTCCCGACAGGATGGAATCGCGAGCAGCATCAAAGCGCATTACGTTTTCATCGTCGGGGTCGAGTTCGCGGATAAACTCCAAATAGCGTTCCACCTCACGTTCATAGGTATATTGCCTGGAGAAATCCTTCCAGGGGTTCTCGTGGAAGAAGATTGCCAGCCAGTCTTTCAAAAGATTATTATGCAAATAATCTAATAACTTGTCACGACTAGCTTTTCTGACATCGTCCAAACTTCTTAACCCATAAAATTCTGGAGGATTATTTTCGCCCATCAGCCCATATACCGCTTTCCATCCTGCCGTAAATTTTGAGTATGGAGCACATCCGCCATTACCGCTAGGATGTACAGTTGTCATTGTGCCGTCTTCATGAATCGTGGCTGTTGAGTAACAACAATTCTCCACCCATTCTTGTTGTTTATTATAACCACTGTCCGACAAAAGATTGACAATGACAGTACTCTCAAAACCTACTTCACCTTTATAGAGAGACATCACATAGGCATAAATATTCGCGATAAGGGTGATATCTTCGAGTGGCAAGGTTGGTGTTGTATCCTCTATCTCGTCAATGATTGACTGGAAATCAGGCTCTGTTGACACCTTGAAGCGTTTGGTCATATCTTTGAGCTGCTTCCAATCGCTTTCATATTGATCTGGTTCCTGCCATGCATTATCTCCTATTAATTCCGCATGATCATAATCTCCCAATAAAATCCGACCATTTTCCAGATCACTCAGGAATAGGTTGCTTATTTTGATATCAGCATGTTTGACTTGCAAGCCTTTATGCAACACATATAAAGCCTGGGCAGCAGATTCCACAATGGTTTTCATTGTATTGAAATCGGTATTGGATGGCAAACCGTCGAGTGAACCGCCTTCCATATATTTTAAAAGCTCATAAAATCGTTTCTCAGCTATCTGCTCGTCTTCATACCAGCCATATTCATACAAAGGAACCAGATGGAATGAGTCTATATCTTTCATGGACGCTTCTTGGATAAAGAACAAGGCATTTGTATCCTTAGGCATCCTACCTGGTTGATAGAGTTTCCAAACCAGCGTCATACCGTCAGGCGCATTTCTCACCTTATATATATCAGCATGTCCATCCTCACCTTTCCGGATGAGGTTGCTCACTATCACATTGTATTCTTTCAAGCTAATTGTTCTGCCGATAAAGGCATCATCCTGATTTTCATCATCTTCATACTCCTCATCGTCAAAGTCTTCATCGCCTTCCTGAGTTGGTTCATCCATCGGTGTAGGATCATCCATCGGCGTAGGTTCATCCATCAACTCATCAAGAGGAGTAGAATCATCAAAAATGTTATTGTCTGCCATAGTAACTTTATTCTTTAGTCCATGTTTCTATTTCCTTTTCTTCTGTCACAGTATCGTAAAGCCAAGTGCCACCTAATTGCGGCTCAACACATTCGTTTGGACAAGTGTGAGTACAACCACAGTAATTGCATACCCATCCACAACGCACCTGTGTCTTTACCAAAACTTTAGATTTACGCAAAACATCACGAGCACTGTAGAACGTGCGCTGCATCTGAGGCGTCGAATCTCGTGGTGGCTGCATACGCTGCATGGAATCGTTAAGACTAGCCAGCTTGAGCGAGAACTCCTTTTCTGCGGCTGGTTCGCTCTCCATCTTCTCTGCTACCTCTTCCAACTCTTTGACCTGCTGTTTTACTACCTGATAGACAGGATCGGTCTCTGCCTGTTGTATGGCTTCCTGAGCCAAGTCGTCGAGAGGCTCGTTGCACTTCTTGCAGAAGCTGCGATAGTTCAATGTGCCACACTTTGGACATATGATGCCACCGATTCCATTACCACACTCAGAGCAAAACTTCTCGCCTGGCACCATTCGGGCGCCACAGAAGGTACAATGGTCAGCATGGAGCGGTCTGCCACATGACGGACAAAGTTCCAAATGGGAGTCAACCGACTCACCACAATGAGGACATTCCATGCTCGTGCCTCCCACGTAACGGATTTTCTTGAGCGTCTGCTTTTGTTCTTGCTCTTGATATTGCATATTCTCTGGTTTCATAACTCTATGGGGTATCATTAAACTAATTAAAAACCTATTTTCCCTGCCGACTGACGCGTCCACTCAAAATGATCCACATCATCAGCCGTTACCTCTACCACTGATTGTCCGTCATTTGCTATACGAAGCTGGGACACCATGGCAATAGCTTGCGCCAGGTTTTGCATGGTTCGGGCCGAAACTGGCATGTCCTTCGATTCGCCATTCTTTATGTTCTTAACAAAGACGTTCAATTTCTCTTTAGCACCATCTGAAATCGTCAGTTTGTAGTCACGATGCAACAGACAGATCAGTACATCCAGTAATTCTTCTGCTTTATAATCATTAAATACAATAGAATTATGATAAGAGGGAATACCTCCATCAGCCAACATCTTGGCGATGGACACATCATTATTAGTCACACGCGCCATCACAAATGCTGTCACCTGCTTACGCTCAGTGATTTTATTCATAATCCACATACGTAGGTTATCATAGTTCTCATTCCTGTATTCTGGCGCATCCATATCCAGGAAAAGCAATCCATCGCTGGCTTTCTTCAAAGCCTGCTCCAATACTTGGAAGCTATCATTACCAGTCAGTTCTTCTGCGTTGACACAAACCGTATGTCCAAGCTTCAGAATGCCCAGTCCTTGCAATATCTTGGCGAGGATTTCGGCAACCGTACTCTTACCTGTTCCTGTACGGCCTATAAAATCCCAGCATAAATTGACAGGCTTGAGTCGTAATGTTCCATTCTGATGTTGTAAACGCGATACAGTTGTAAAATCATGAAGAGCCTTCTTAGCCGTCTGCAAGCCTACTAACTTATCCAATCTGTCAAGTGAAGCATTAAGCAACAGTTCATCAATAGGCTCTGGTTTTAGGTAATGCAGCTTCAAATTAGGTATATCACTTGCCTCTATCCTTGACAGTTGCTCATCACTGATCCTATCAGCAGATATAGCCGACAATCGGTTACCCAAGGCAGGAATAATCTGTGATGTTAGCAGACGAGTTATAAACCGACCGTTACCAAAATGTTCGTCTTTGTGATTATATTCATCAATCACATAATCCGAGAGTTTCTTTTCCGCCTCTGGTGTGAGTACATAGTGTTCACGCTCCAGTACCTTATGTCCAATCTCCATTAGTTGATTAGGGGTGTAGTCTGGGAACTCGAAGATATATGAAAAGCGGCTCTTCAATCCTGGGTTAGCCTCCAGCATATCATTCATTTCCTTCGTATAGCCTGCCAGAATAACCATCAGGTCTGGTTCGTCTTGTGCCAGAAAGGTCAGCAAAGTCTCGATGACACGCAATCCATAGTCTTTCGTGTCATCCGCCTTTACGAAGAGGTTATAAGCCTCATCAATAAAGAGGATACCACCTGAAGCCCGCTGAAGGGCATCAAGGGTGTTCTGTTCCGCGTCACCAAAATAGCGGCCTATCAGTTTTGACCGTTCTGTCTCTACGACATGTCCCTTTGAGAGCACGCCGATACCATGATAAATCTCTCCAAGGTATTTGGCAATGGTGGTCTTACCTGTTCCCGGGTTACCTGTAAACACCATGTGCATAGGCGGCATTTTGTTGTAGAGTCCCCTGTCTGCACGCATTTTATTAAGTCTTACCAATGAAGTGTGGGCAAGGATTCGCTTCTTCACATCATCCAGGCCTACTAAGGCATTAAGTTTGGCAATAGCATCAGTTGGGTCAGGTATTTCCACCTCAGGGATATCTGAGGCCTCAATCACCATATGGCTGACACGTTGCGGATTGAGTCCATCTCCCACTACACGACTAATCATCCGTGGGAGGATCTGATTCTCAATAATTTTCTCGATATATTTCGTATTCGTAAAGCGGTTACCTCGCATCGAATAGATATACTTCATATAATCATAAAGACTATCGCACGCCTCCTTGGTCACCATGCATTCCCGATCTTTCAGACATTGCAAGGCATATATATATAGCGAGTCCTCATGCAAATCTGCGAAGTGGAAAATATTCGTAAAGACCTCCTGAGCATTGGGACTGCTATTCACGACCTCCAACAACTGGTTTCGGATACCGGAAAGAATGATGACACAATTGTTCATATCCTCCGTATGATTACAGATTGCCTCAATGCCCGTCAACGAGCCTACGGCTCCCTTCTTCCCAAAAGCGTCGGCATTATGTATATAAATCAGTGTATTCCGATTGTCACTGATCAGTTGATTAATACTATTGGAAAAACCGTCTGTCGGATCGAAGAGCTTGATAGCATCCTGCTTTATAAAGCTTCTCACCACACCAAGCTTCTTCAGTTCCTCATATACAGCACGCGCTGCCTCTTCCTTGCCAACGCCCTCATTACCAGTAATGATATAATGCCGCCCACGAAGGATACCGCAGATGGTGGAAAGTTCCTGTTGTTTCCGACCTTCATTATAGGTGACAACATCGCGCAAATACTGGAGATAGGTCTTGAAATTCTCCGGTGCATAGTCCAACAAATTAACTTTGACTGGAACTCGTGCCGCAAAAGGGTGTACAGCCTTTGAGGGCTGTTTCTCCACAGTCTTCGATTGTACATCATCATATGTCACCAGGCAGTCTTCCACACTGTATTTCGTATCATCCAATAATGGGATGAGCAACATCGGTACACCTCCTAGTGATATCACACACCAACTGAAACATTTTCCATCCCACGGCTGATCTACAGGCAGCAGGCTTCCTATCTCTACAGGCTTTCCAGGATCAAACTGCTGATACACATGCTCCTGTACAAAGGTCACGTTCTCACTGATATCCAAAGGACAAACAGGTGCCTGACGTGATTCGAAATAATAGAAGCTAACCGTGCTACTGAAGCTATAATTGAGAAGACTGCGAAGCGTGATGTCAATAGAAATAGAATGGTCGTCCGCTCTCCTGACAGCGTTCAGCGAAACAGCCGACACCGTTTTATGTGGATTAGTTGGGAAGCGGCCAATACCAAGTGGATACGCCATCAGTTTCTCATCCCCATTATAGACAACGACTGTATAAGGTCTGACCATACCTTTTGTTTCGGAAGGGAGCGGTCTGATACCTGTAGGTACAAGAAGCTCGAAATCACCAATCTCATTAATGGATTGAATGGTCAATGACTTTCCCACAAGATATTTCAAATTATCGGTACTCAAGTCGCCAGTGATACCATCATAAAGAGCTATTCTTATCTTGAATGGATGGATGGCATTGCTACAGCCTTTTACATAGACTATCACTTCTGATTCCCCATCATAGGGAAAAGTGACATCACCTAAGGCATAAAATGGAATATTCTTATCCCATTTTCCATATATGACTTTAAAGTCATTTACCGAAACATCAATATCATCAAAATTCATATCGACATCTATTCTTTTCTTAAATCCATCAATTACCCTTCATGTTTTCCACAAGAGCCAAACGTTGTTCTGTTGCTGCCAAATCTGCTTGTTCGATAGCCAACATCCGCTTATCGATAAACTCACGTTTTATCTGATATTCCATACTAGCACACGCTTCAGCCATCTGGATCGACTTCGTCTCTACAGCCTTCTCAAACAACTGTTTCAGGCAGTCAAGCAATAAAGGATAATCATCGGCCCGCCGATTTTGGACTATTCCATGATAGAGACTGCCGATAACCATATCCAGATACCCGCCTGCCTTTTCCTGTTCTCCTGCAACCATATCCACTTTTGCATAACTGACATAGAAGGCGATGGCTATATTACGTACTTTGAGAGAGTCTGGCATCTGCTCCAATGCCTTCTTGACAACAGGCTCTGTATCACGCAACTTCTCAATAGCCATATCAACTTGCCCAGTATTGAAAGCCAGAAGCTGTGCTAAATGAACATTGCAGACAATCACATCTCGCATCAAGTTCTCATTCTGTGGATCCGACTCATACAACATCCAGAAGCCTTCTGCAGCCTTCTGTATCTCCGAACAAGCCTCTGAGAAATGGCCAATACAACAACACTGGTCACCGATCTCATCGTGAATCGTATTCAGAGCTTTTACATCTGGATTCACATTCTCCATTCCGCTGACAAGCCTGAGACATTCCCTGCCAAGTGCAATACTTTCGTCATACAGTTTTTTCTCACGCAACGTTCTCATCTTCCGATAACAACACTGCAGCAGATCTGTGGCAGACAGGTCAGTGGGCGTATTTTCAAAAAGTTTTCTGAAGATAGTCATTGCCAGACTGACGTTCTTGTCGGCCTCGTCTATCTGATGGTAAAATGCCAGGAGTTTCCAACCTGTTTCATCAAGAGCAGAAGCATAACGACGTTCTATCTCATCAAAACAGTCATGGAAACGCTGATATGCCAGGGAAACGCCATATTCATGCAACTTAAAGTAATAGAATGCCTTATTATTATCTCCATATTGCTCATAATAGTTGCTAAAGACAGAATTTGCCAAAGAGTTGGCTATCACGGTAACCATCGTATTCCGTTTGGTCTGTTTCATCTTGCCGACAGCATCATATAATGTCTGGGCAGCACGTTTTGCCTTCTCGTGCTCACTTCTATAAAGCATTTCCTTTATGCAGTATTCACTGGTACTGCAAAGTCTGTAGAAGCAGAGTTGTAGCAGCAGTTCACAATCACTCTCACCCTGTTCGTAGACCCTCAGCACAGAATTGAAAGTATGACTGGCTTCATCGGCACGATAGGACATCGTGATTCTATTATCTGGGTCTTTGCTATCCACGATATTCATCAACATGAGGAACTTGCAGGCAGCTAATACAGCAGCGTTATCGGGAAGTACCTTCAGATGGGGTCTTAGTTGCTCATAATAATCATAAACAGACTTCGGGTTCTCAGAATGCATCTCGATGATACACCGCAGGGTGTTTGCCCGTATCTCCAAAGCACCGTATGATAAGATATTGCCTTTTTGATGCTCATATTGGTTTAAGACAGTTTCCGCATGTCTGGGGGCGAACAGGACAAACAGCAGTTGCTCTGCATACTCCACAAGTTCTTCCGCAGAGAAGTCACTGGTATCCAGTTCTTCCAATTCGTCATCACCTCCACCCCACAGATTGATAAACCTGGATGCTACAGCTCTGACATGATCCTTATCTTCATTGTCAGACCCAGAATCAGCCAGAATATCGCAATCTCTTGCCAACATATTTGTCAGTAGGGTACTCATGAACATATCGTCGGCAAAGGCCATAAATCCCGCATAGTGAATCTGTGTGACGATCTGATCCATTTTCATGTATTCCCAGGCATTGGGATTATATTTAGGGATACTGCCTTCATAGAATTCATCCATGAGGTCGGCATCTAACATCTCAGCGATCTTTGTCGCCATGGAACTATTGTCCAACTGATAGAACCGCATGGCCACATCAGTAGCTAGAGCTTTTCCGTTATCATTGATGGCAATCACTTTTGAGAGCAGTTCCTTACCTGCTGGTATATCGGAGGACACCAGACGGGTAACATAACTTACCAGATTAGGCCATAAGGAAGATGTTGTCGAGCTGAGTGCTTCCTTCATAACATCTTCATTACCCATATTGATAACGATAGCTGCTACCTCACGGCAAACATACATATTGACGGGATCTTTCTGATACAGGCCAAAGAAATATCCTGCCAAATCACTCTTTACCGCAGCAAAACCTTCATCTTTATCCTGACAGAAATGCCTCAGTACTTTTCGGTAACAAGGGTAGGCAAAATCTATACTTTCTGTTTGCTCATCCTTGACAAGGAAATTGCCAAGCCATCGTTTGCAGGCTGAAAACGATAACTGATCCCAATGCTCTCCGAGTAACTGTTTAAAGTCTTCTTCCCGCAAGCCATATTCACTGGCTACCAACAGACGGACCATCATCCAAAAGAAATCGAACGAGAAGAACTTGCCAGCATTAAAGAGAATTGAAGAAAACATCGGTTCAATATAAGGGGCATTAGCAGCAATGTCCTCAACCATTTCCGTCAGGTATTGAGTAATAGCGTCATCACCTTCGCCACGCTGGCGGATATTCTCGTAATCCTCGGCAGAAAGCATGGTGAGCTTTTTGACTACCAACTGAGTCCATAAAGGATACTTATAGCTAGGAAAAGAGGTTCCAACACTCAATATTTTGTTCATTACCACTGCAGGCAGCGATTTGCCAACTGATCTCAGCTGTTGGGTAATCATGTCCCGTGTGGTTTGTTCAGTCATGACTGATGGCATTCTGAAGAGGTCGGCTTTATCACTATATTTCAGATACTCAAATAATACCGTTGCCGATTCATCGATAGTTGCAACCATCATTACATTCCCGTCAGACAATAAAGAGCTGTTTAGCAACTTATGGACATCCTTCAAGAGATGCAAGTCATCAATAAACAAATACAATACAACATTTAACTCTTTCTGGACCTTCAGCAACTGTAATGATAGTTCTTCAATACATACATCTTCTTCAAGACCATAGCGGGCACCACTGTTCAGCCTAGGATCCGAGAGCCACTTCTTAAAAATATCGGTAGGGTCTTCATCTTGTCGACAGAAGTGGATAAGAGGTATAGACTCAGTAACTCTCGAATATAGCTTGCAGAGTAAAGCAGTCTTGCCAATACCAGGCAGACCATGTACCAATGTGGGACGAAGCAAGGAGTAGACATTCTTCTCAATCTCAATGAGATTAGCCTCATCGGCTATAAAGGTTGACACCTCACGTTCAACTCTCTCTTGGTCGGCATCCAATAACTGCAGGAACTCATTTTCAGGATTCTGCACTTCATTACTGCTGTGATACAGCAATATTTGCTGATAAAGTTCCTGACAAAGGAAATTGGCCAAGTTGTCAATCCCGGTCAGAGACTGGCCATCCCACATACAATCGTATTCATAGATGTTATTGGTACATAAAGCATCCTCGCAGCCCTTAACGATCTTCTGTTTCAAAGCTGTCAATTTTCGGTCTGCCTCTGCATCCAGATTACAGAACTTCCGACGGGTGGCATCGTCCATCTGTTCATAAACCTCTGGATTTCTGAAACAGAAGAAACTTCTACGGAGCGAGTCAGTGTCCATCAGTGCACCAATGAGAATCTCCAATTCCGTGACGCTTTTCCGCTCCTTAGATTCTTCACGGATATAGTGGCTTTCCTCCTCCGTCATTTCATTCAGCATCACATTCCAACTATCATCAGATGGTATCCAACCGTAACGGTCACCAAGCAAACCGATAAAGAAAGGTCTTGACTGACGGATTTCGGAGATACATTCACGGAGCACAGTATTCTCTCGTTCTTCCTCATCAGCATCCTGTGTATTCACACCCCAACGTAAGTCGATAAACTGTATGGTAATGCCTTCTGATGCCAACCGTTCTTGTAACATAGGAGCCACTCGATTCATAATCAGGTCGCGTTCAGCGTCCATGTCCTTGAAAGTACTGCTCAAAAATATTTTGATATTCTTACCGTTTTGCATGAGAATCTAATTATTAGTTGTTAATCTTTATATTTTTATAAGGATGTCATATAAGGTCGTATACGAGAAAATACATTTTCTCGCAACTGATCCTCATTAATCATCAGATAGAGCAGACCTGTATCATAGAAATTGAGGGCGAAGTGTTCATTGGCATCAGTATCTAACTGCAACAGCTGTACCCAACCCGTTCCAAATTCGTGATCTACATCTTCCTCATAGGGCTTGCCTAAGAGGCGGAAGCCCTGCTCACGCTCCGGACCTTCAGAGAAGGTGATGGCGTGAGGCGGTATCATATCATCCTCTTGGAAAGGATTTACACGTTTCAGTTGGGACAAGTCCACATCGGCATAGATGACTCTGACTGCATATTCCGGCCATTTTCCCAGTCCGTAGGGTTGCTTCACATCGTAGCCGAGAAAGTAGTCTATCTCCCCGAAAAACCAGAGCATTCCCCGCTTTGGCAGCCAATCGTTATCAGGCAACTGTCCACAATTGATCTGGCAGATAAATTGCATCGGGTACTTGTTGCCATCCGCGTCTGTCGTCATTGGATACATGTCTATTGAGGGCAGTTGCGGAGCATCCCAAAAAAAGCTGCATCCCTGTGGCAATGCGACATCATATGGTGTCAGTTTCATATCTATACCATGGGTTCTGACTAACTTGACGCAATGCTGTATCACTGACTCAATTCCCCACATGGCGGCTTCAGGATCTGCCCAGATGCCTTCACTCAACATCACTTCCTCACCGACTTTGATGGAGAACTTCTCACCTCTATATTCCAAATCGAGTTGTTTGCCGTTGTAGAATGTCACAATAGGATTGTTCCCCTCACAATTACCAAAGTGAGGCAATTCCTGGCCCATGACAAGTTCCATCTCAGGAACCTCAAACTGTCGACTGAGACTCCTACCCATGTTCACACCACGATCGTGTGTAATATTATAGACATTAATATAACAGACTGTAGCCATAGTTATATCGTTTTAATCGAACATTACTCTTGGATTCATCACTCCAGGCGAACGCCATTCTATGCCATACTCTGCCAACAGATCACGTTTAGCTGACCAGTACTCAAAACAAAAGCCCATGCCACGTGGCTGATTCTTCAGTTTTTCATACAGTCTGCGCTCCACCTCATCAATCACAGCTAAATAGCCATCAGTATCTTCAACAGGGTCATATTTAAGGGTGGGATTTTCCAACCGATTCAGACTGTACTCACAGTCTTCCTTGTCTTCCTCTGAGGTGGCATACTGGAGTGCATGCCGATAAGTTTTCTTTGCCATTATCCGACGCTGATTTGTAGTGTAACATTCAGCAATCTGACTATAAGTACTGAATTTCCAATGCACATTCTCTTCCGAATCGGCGCACTCACGAAGAAGTTCCTCTGCCTTTTCAAGCAAAGGAGTCGCCTTCCATGTTTGTTCATCCTTGATATAATATTCTGCTAACTTTGTCAGAGCCGTTGTATAGTCAGACAAAGAATCCAAGTTTTGGTCATGCTCATATCTCCGTTCAGTAATATCTACTAAAGGGGTCAGTAACTGGATAAAATCCCTTACTTCCAGATCATCATAATTATCACCTATGAACTTTGCCAGCAACATAATCTTTTCCTCATCATTGGTTAGGTTCTCGGCCTGCTTCAGTATATCCACTGTTTTCATTTCAATCCCATCCAAGCAGACTCCCAGAACTTGGCCGCTATTATTAGTTATTGGTTGCTACATATAAAAAAGCGTGGGAATCGTCTTATTGCTTTGTGTCTGACGAGCGTTTGGAACAGCCAGATTCCTGAAAATCAAGCACAAAGCGCCAAGTAACGCCTTTTTTATTATGTAGATCCTCATCCATCAATCTCCACTTTAAAGCGGACTTCAGTCAAAGAATAATGCAAATATAAAAATAATAATTGATATAAACAAACAATTAACAATAATTTACAGGAAGGCTTATGAGAACTCATCTATCATTCACAATTACATCACACTAATAGAGGAGTTGTCACACACTAAGCAAGCTATAGGCAAGCTCAAATAGCTTGCTTGAGCTTGCCTACACCATGCTAAGTCCTTGCCAAGTCCTTGCCTATAGCTTGCTAAGACATATTATATTTACTTCGAGCCACCGCCAAGAGCGATATACAACGCAATGACGGCTTCGGAAGCTTCGTACATATTCATAGCCTGATCGAGTTGGGCATCCAGCAGCGCATCCTGTGCGGTAAGCACTTCGATATAGCTTGCCTTACCATTGTCCATCAACTCGTGCGTACCGGCATACGCCTCACGCAGCACTTGCACCTGGCGCATGTAATACATATTTTTCTCACGGGCAGCCATACAGTCAGCCATAGCCTCATTAACCTGATTACCGGCATTGATGACCGTCTGCACATACTTTTTCTTCAGATCCTCTTCCGTGAGCTGGGCAATCTTCTTATTGGCAATCAGACGGCCACGGGCAAAGATAGGCTGTGTGAGCTGACCGATGGCAGTAAGCAACAGCTTGCCTGGGTCAACAATCATGCCACCGGCTGAATTGGTCCATCCCGCAGTACCATTAAGGGTGATATTGGGATAGAAGGCTGAACGGGCTGCCTGGGTATTGTAGAAAGCCTCCTCCATAGCATGGTTAGCCATGCGGATGTCAGGACGGTTTTCGAGCATCATGGCAGGCACACCTAATTTCAGATACTTGGTGTCGAACATTTGCTGAGCAGCATCACCTTGTGCCTCGGCATGATGCAGGACGGAACTACCCCATGGCTGGCGATTGATATGCTGTGGACTGACAGCCAATAGCTTGCAGATAGCATTCTCGACGGAACGGATGTAGCGACGGGTATCTACTATCAATGTCTTGACGCTCAGGTAAGAAGCCTCCATCTGGTTGACAGCAGTGCTATAGGCCTTACCGTTTTCCCAAAGAGCTTTCTCGGTTTGGAGTGACTCGTTCCACAGACTGTCGGTCTGGATGAGTACTTCCAACTGGCGGTCGAGTACCTGCAGCAAGAAATACTGCTGAGCCGTCACAGAAATCAAATTAGCACGCACCGCCTCCTGCTGCATCTGTGCCTGCAAGAGAACAGCCTTGGCTGCACGCTTCTTGTTGGTGATGGAACCGAAGACATCGAGGTCCATTGACAACTGCAACGGCAAGTCGTAGGTCTTAGTCGCCCTATTGCCGTCGAAGCTGGCGATAGTACCCTGTGGAGCGAAGAACAGCGAAGGCAGATAAGCCAGCTTGGCAGCCTTCAGTGAAGCCTCACTCTTCTCTACAGCAATGCGGGCAGCATTCAAATCAGTATTGTTTGCCAGCACCTGCTCGATGAGCTGCTGAAGCAGCGGATCGGTAAAGAACTCACGCCACGACATCTGTGCGATAGACTGCTGTTCATCAGTCTGCGGAACATCCTGACCGACGCCGAAAACATCAGCAGGGGTCGGAGTGTTCTGCTCGTACTTATTATATATACCGCAGCCCGTGAGCATCACACTCACGGCTGCTGCGGCAAAGATATTGCTAAGTTTTTTCATTATATCAATTTTTTAATTATTCAATTCTTCACTCTTCACTTTTGGAGCCCCCTGGAACTTCTCGTGCAGGTTCTGGAACACGATGAAGAAGGCAGGAACAACGAAGAGCAGCGCAACAGTACCGATGCTCATACCACCAATGACGCCGAGGGCGAGGGCACGGTTACCGTTGGCACCGGCACCACCCTCGATAACGAGAGGTATCATACCGATAATCATGGTGGCTACCGTCATCAGAATAGGACGCAAACGTTCCTTACAAGCTTCGAAGGCTGCATCGCGGATGCTCATACCCTGAGCTCGGCGCTCTGTAGCGAACTCCGTAATCAGGATTGCAGTCTTGGCCAACAGACCAATCAGCATGATAATACCCGTCTGCAGATAGATGTTGTTGTCCATGCCGGGAATCTGATTCTTATAGCCAATGAAAGCGAACACGAAGGCGCCCATCAGTCCGAACGGCACGCTGAACAGCACGGCCCATGGTGTGAACCATGAGTTGTAGAGCGAAGCCAGAATGAGATAAATCAAAATAGCACAAATGATGTAGATGAGGGCTGTGGCGTTAGAGCCGCTTACCTCCTCCACCTCGCGCGACATACCACTATACTCGTAGGTTGCCGTTGCGGGCATTACTTCCTTAAACACCTCTGCAATGACCTTGTGGACATCGCCTTCGGTATAGCCGCTACCAGGCTTCACTGAGCAAGTGATGCTCTGGAGAAGGTTGAAGTGCTCGATATTGGCAGGACCCACAATCTCCTTCAGACTGACGAACTGGGAGATGGGGGTCATATTGCCACCCTTCACTTGCATGAAGATGTTTTGCAGAGCCTGTGGGTCAAGACGATACTCAGGCGAGGCAGATGCCATAATACGATAGACTTTACCAAACTGGTTGAAATTGCCGATATAGGCACCGCCGCAGTAAGCACCGAGTGTGTTAAGCACGTCAGCTGGCGACACACCTGCACGGTCGCACTGCGCAGGATCGACTTCAACCTGGAATTTCGGGAAACGTTCAGAGTAGAAGGACAGAGCAGAGCCTATCTCCGGACGCTCTGACAGTTTGGCTATAAAATGTTCGGTCTGCTTGGCAAACTCCGACAGATTGCCATCTGTTGGGTCCTGAACAGCCAAATAAATGTCGTTACTCGTTCCATAACCGGGAATCTGTGGCATCTCGGAAGGAAGCACTACCAAATTCTTGAGTTCCATACAGTCCATATAGAATCGGTATGCGACAAAACCAAGCAGATGATCCATACCGGGACGCTCGTCCCAGTTCTTCAG
>DEKX01000014.1 GCA_002354095.1 Prevotella sp. UBA2711
ATAGGGAATCATCTGTTCAAATGGATAGGGCAACTCGAAGTGCATCCGTTTTCCAGTCGTTGGGTGGACAAACGTGATGCCTTGCGCCTGAAGATAAAGCCGGTCGGCTTTCTGACCATAGAGTTCATCGCCTACAATCGGACATCCGAGCCCATCAGCATGGGCACAATGCATCCGCAGCTGGTGCGTTCTACCCGTATGAGGCCATAGCGCAAGCAAGGTATAACAAGCGGATTCTTTCGTCACACCCGCCAAAACCCGATACTCCGTAATGGCCCGCTTGCCATGCTCATAATCCACCACCTGTAGCGGACGGTTCAGCGGGTCGCTGCTTAAAGGCAGATCGATGACACCATGTTCCTTTGCAGGTGAACCCATTACGATGGCAAGGTATTTCTTCTTGACTGTCCTATCGGCAAACTGCGCCTGCAACTGCCGGTAAGCTTCCATCGTTTTGGCTACTATAACGAGACCCGACGTCAGCATATCAAGGCGATGAGCCAACATCGCACCAGGCCATTGCGCCTGTGCCCATGAAGCCACAGAGATTTCGTCAGTCTTGCCAGGGACACTCAGCATACCATCCGGTTTGAAAAGCACCGCCAACGAATCGTCTTCATAGATAATGTCAGGCTCCTGACGAGCCATCTGTTCTGAATCCAGATGCGGATCGACATCAAGTCCCTGTAACATCCATGTCAGCACAGGCTTGCACTTTCCACGACAGGCAGGATAGAACTGGTCGTGGTGGCGAATCAGCCCCTTGGGTGAGTCTCCCCACCAAAACTCCGCCATGCACACGGGACGCAGATGGTGCAAGAAAGCATATTGCAAGAGCTTCGGCGCACAGCAGTCGCCTGTCCCCCCAGGTGGCAACGGGTATTTGCTGCGGAGACGGGGCGAACTGTGATAGTCCTGCCATATCTCAACCAAGTCCCTCACTTCCCCAAGTCCGTTCATCATCCGGTATTGATGGAACAGCCATGTCTGCAGATCCTGAGACATTTGTTTAGAGGTAAGGGATGAGGTTTGAGAGACAAGGGATATCTCACGCTCACGCATTTTAAAATAGCCATTAGGATCTTGAGCGTCAAAAACAGACGGCACGAAATAACGCCAGTCGTTACGCCCCTCCAGCAATCCGGAATAAGCCGCCAGAAAGCCCAATCCTTCTGCCGTTTCCACCACCAAGACACCAAACATCTTCCCTTCCGACGGGTTGATACGAGCTATCTCCCGCTTCACCAGCGCCGCTGCCGACAAGCATAGCGGATGAGGCTCATAGCAGAACGGATCAGTGAAATGCTCTGGTTTCCGAAGGTCTGTATGTAAAGGGTGGACACACGTCATGATTGGGCAAAATTACAAATTTTTCCCTATATCACAAAATTTAAGCCCCAAAATGTTTGCACTTTCAAAAATAATTTATATCTTTGCAGAAAACTAACCCATTACAAAATGAAACAGGACGAATTATTTGTTATTACCATCAACCGTGAGCTTGGTTCCGGAGGAAGAACCGTCGGTGAAAAACTAGCCAAAAGGCTTGAAGTGCCTTTCTACGACAAGGCGCTTATCCAGCAACTGAAAAAGAAATATGGCCTTACAACAGAAGAGATCGAACGGTTGAAAGGCCAGAAGCACAACTGGTGGGCTGAATTCAAGCGTAGTATCATGATGATGCCCAATTATGTGGCACCCAAAGCTATCCCTGACTACGCAAGCATGCCTGACTTCCTGATCACAGACGACATTTTCAAGGAAGAGACTGAAATCCTGAAGGGTATCGCCGCCGACGGCTCCTGTGTCATCGCTGGCCGCAGTGGTTTCTACATCTTCCGTGATCACCCCAACCACTTGAGCATCTTGATTCAGGCATCCATGAAACGCCGCATAGAGAGGGTGATGCTTAAACAGAATATTAATGCCGAGAAAGCCGAGGCCATCATCAAGGAAGTAGATGAGTCACGTGAGAACTATGTCAACAAGTACACAAACTCCTCACGGTACGACACACGCAACTACGACCTCGTGATCAATGCCGATGACCACTCAGAGGATGAGATTGTAGATATGATTATGCTCTATCTGGGTTTACCGCTTTCTAAGATCATCTTCTAAAGATAACAGGTCGAGGCATTTCTCTACAGGGATGCCTCGATTCTTGTCATCAGTACTGCGATAACGGTCAATCATACGGAAGACAGTATCCATAGCCTGACGGGTACTGCCCCTCAGTGATTCCCCATTCAGCAGATGACCGATAAGAACAGCCGAGAAAATATCGCCAGTACCATGAAAAAGCCCGGGAATCTCATGATAGTCTAAATGGAAGTAACTTTTATCGAAATGATTGTAGCCCGCCACAGAGTTGCGTCCGTCGATCTTACAGCTTGTCACCAACGCAGACTTACATCCGATGTCTCTCAGACTGTCGAGCAGATCACCAGTTTCTTCCCAACTGATACCATCCATCTTGATACGGGTGCCTGTCAGGTAACACGCCTCTGTATAATTAGGAATGGTCAGATGAGCCACAGAAACCATCTTGCGCATCAGTTCCACCTGATGCTCAGTCACGCCATTATAAAGTCTGCCGCCATCACCAAGAATCGGATCGACAAACACTGTTGTGCCATTTTTCCCCTGTTCCTCACAATAGTCAGCCACGAGCCTCGCCTGAGCATCGCTGAACATCAGACCCGTGCAAATGGCATCAAATGAGAAACCCAGCTCTTTCCATACAGGCAACGTACCTTTCATATACTCATAGGTATCCTGAATATTAAACTTGCCGTAATCGAGCGTATTCGATACAAGAGCCGTAGGCAGACTGTAAGTTGGTATGCCCAAGTATGAAAGAATGGGAAGCATGGCACCCATTCCCACTTTTCCGTAACCTACAACGTCGTTAATTAACAGTATTTGTTTCATTTCGGCTGCAAAGATAATCTTTTTTTTCGATAGAAGAATAAAAGAAGCATAAAAAAACTATTCCTTATATACTTATGTCGAAAAATATATATAACTTTGCAGCCAATTATGGAAAATCAGCAAACTTCTCCTATTTTGGCCCTCCAACAGCAACAGCTGTTACTCCAGATGGAGTATCAGGCAGAGAAAGAAGCCTTCCGCAAGCAGACTGAAGAAATGGGACTGCAGCGGAAGGTGAAGCGTGGTGATGCATGGTATCCTATCAAGATAGGAAAGAGCTATTATAACTCATTGAATCAGCTGGTGGTAGAAGTGTTCCGCCAAGATGATCAGGAGATTGAACATAACTTTGAGTTCGGAAAGCCTGTGGCGTTTTTTTCTAGTGATTCTAGTTCTTCTAGAGTTTCTAGAGATTCTAGTAATTCTAGAGACTCTAGCAATTCTAGAATCCACTACTTCCCTTTCACCGCTACAGTAAGCTATGTTGATGGCGACAGGATGGTCATCGCCGTCCCTGATAACGGGCAGCTCATTGATGTGCAGAGCGCCGATCATGTTGGTGTACAGCTGTTCTTCGATGAAACCAGCTATAAGACCATGTTCAACGCTCTCGACCGCGTGATGAAAGCCAAGGGGCGCCTAGGATACCTGCGTGACCTGTTCTATTCGCAACAGCAGGCAGAGACCTATAGTTTTCCCCACATCCATTTCTCTTATCTGAACAGTACCCAGGAAGAAGCTGTGAACAAGGTATTGCGGGCAAAGGACGTAGCCATTGTTCATGGTCCCCCGGGAACTGGTAAGACGACCACTCTTGTCGAGGCCATCTATGAGACACTGCGACGGGAGAACCAAGTGCTAGTGTGTGCGCAGAGCAACATGGCAGTAGATTGGATTTCAGAGAAACTTGTGGATCGCGGCATCAATGTGTTGCGTATCGGCAATCCTACACGCGTGAATGACAAGATGCTTTCTTTCACTTACGAGCGCCGTTTTGAATCGCATCCTGATTACGACCTACTATGGGCAATCCGAAAGGCAATCCGCCAACTACGCGCCCAAAAGAAACACAGGGACGACAAATATCATCAAAAACTAGGACGGCTGAAAGAGAGGGCCACGGAACTTGAGGTGCGCATCAATGCCCAGCTCTTCAGCGAGGCCCGTGTGATTTCCTGCACCCTCGTAGGCTCAGCCAACCATCTGCTCGAAAGGCAAAAATACGGCACCGTGTTTATCGATGAAGCTGCCCAAGCGCTTGAAGCGGCTTGTTGGATTCCTATTCGTCGGGCATCACGCGTCATTCTGGCTGGCGACCACTGCCAGTTGCCGCCAACGATAAAGAGTTTCGCTGCCCTGAAGGCAGGACTAGGCAAGACACTTATGGAGCGGATTGTGGAAAACAAGCCCGAAGTAGTGACCCTGTTGAAGATGCAATACCGTATGAACGAAGAGATTATGCGTTTCTCTTCCGATTGGTTCTATGGCAATCAGGTGGAGAGTGCGCCGGAAGTGAAGTTCCGAAGCATCCTCGACCTTGACATCCCTATGACTTGGATCGACACTTCACAGTTTGAGCTTCCGGAAGACAGCGGCATCTCCTTTAAAGAGACCTTCGTAGGCGAGAGCTTTGGCCGTATCAACAAGGCAGAGGCCGAACTGACACTTCTGGCATTGGAGCAATACTTCGAGAAGATTGGCAAGGGGCGCATTCTCGACGAGCGCCTGGATGTCGGTGTCATATCCCCCTACCGCGCCCAGGTACAATATTTGCGCAGGCTTGTAAAGGAGAAGGAATTCTTCAAACCATACCGTCATCTGATTAGTGTGAATACCGTCGATGGCTTCCAAGGACAGGAACGTGACATCATACTCATCTCATTAGTAAGGGCCAACGACGAAGGGCAGATCGGTTTCCTGCGTGACCTGCGCCGCATGAACGTAGCAATCACCCGTGCCCGAATGAAGTTGATTATCCTTGGCGATGCCTCTACAATGACCCGCCATCCTTTCTATAAGAAGCTATACGAGTATATCGAGGCTCTTGATTAACATTATTTAAGCAATGACAATATCATTAAAGCAAATTTATTTGTACCTTTGCAGCAATATTGAAACAAAAATTATTAGCTATATGAAACTTAAACTTTATATTTTGGCTATCGCAGCCTTTATGACCTTACAGGTAAATGCCAATGATTATCAAGACATGAAGCCACTAAGGTTGGACACACCCGAAATGAAACCCGAGTTAGTAGAGCTTCCTGCCAACCCCTTCACGACATCAAGGGTCTCTACGGATTATACGATGAATACGGTCTCTTCGCAAGGTATGGACTTCAGTTTCTTCAAACAGAAGACCAACCCAGGCGTGAAACCCTATAAGTTTATGGACGACATGACATTTGTCGGTATCCCCCTGTTTGTGGCAGGTTGGATTGTGAAGAGCGAGAAGAATGGCTTCAAACAGCAGACAAAGCACTCGCTGGTCACAAACTTCAAGTCAGGTGTTGATGATTATCTGCAGTTCCTCGGCCCGGTAGCCACCGTCGGTCTGAAGCTGAGTGGCTATGAAGGTCGCAGTGACTGGCCCCGTCTGTTCGCTAGTGCCGCCATGTCGTATGGTATCATGGCAGCCCTTGTCAACGGTATCAAATACACAGCCAAGGAGATGCGTCCCGACGGCACGAGTGCCAACTCCTGGCCCTCCGGCCATACGGCAACGGCCTTTGTCGGTGCTACTATGCTGCATAAGGAATATGGTCTGACCCGCTCACCCTGGTTCTCTGTGCTCGGCTACGGTACGGCTACCGCTACTGGTGTGATGCGTGTGCTGAACAATCGTCACTGGATCAGCGACGTACTCTCTGGTGCCGGTATCGGTATCCTTTCGGGTGAGCTGGCCTACGCCCTCAGCGACCTGATGTTCAAGAACAAGGGACTGCTGCGCGGTGATATCAGCGGTGAGCATAGTATCGTTGACCATCCCAGTTTCTTCAGTGTTTCGATGGGTATGGGCTTCGGAACCAGAAACATGGACTTCGACATGGATGACCTCCAAGGCTACGTGAGTGAAGATGGGGAGAAGGACATTATGAACCTGAAGTTCGGTACATCAACCTCCGTAGCTGCCGAAGGTGCTTACTTCTTCAACAAGTACATTGGTGTCGGCGGTCGTCTGCGCGTGAACAGTATGCCTATCAAGGGCTGGGACAAAATTATCGATTACGGCTGGCAGGACCTGGCCAGTGCGTATATTGATGTGTATAACGTGGATGACGAAAAAGAGGCTATGGAGTTCAATAATATGATGGACCAGATGTTCAATGATGTGGATTTCGTCATTGAGAGCGACCATCTGACTGAGTTCACCGCAGACCTCGGTGTGTATTTCAACCTGCCTGTCTCCAAGCGTTTCGCCCTGGGCTCCAAGCTACTCTTGGGCCGCAGCATCATGCAGGAGGTGAACCTGGATGCCAAGTCTTCCGGCAAGTGCATTGAGATGGATTCTAATGGTGACCCAACTCTGTCAAAAGACAAGGAGTATAGCACTACCTGGGACTACTTCACTGTTGGTGGTAACAACACCATGAAGTTTGGTACGGGTATCTCACTAACCTATGCCCATAAGAGCAACTTCGCATGGAAGTTGTTCCTCGACTACGACTTTGCCCGCAAGACCTATACGATGACATACGATCCCGACGGCTATGTGAAGGATGCTATGCCATCGATTTACCAGGAGATCATCAAGCAAGACGCGAAAGCCTTGGATCCTGAGACGCAGAGCATCAAGAAGAATATGAACAACTTCGTGCTCGGCGGTTCGTTCGTGGTTAACTTCTAATGATTATGGTTGATATACGCCCAGTAAAAGATAAAAAGCAATTACAGCAATTCGTACAGTTCTACTACGACCTGTACCGTGGAAGTGAATATGCAGTACCCTATCTCTATTCTGAAGAGATGGCAACATTGCGTTCTGACAAGAATCCGTCTTTCGAATGCTGTGAATCGACCTATTTCCTAGCCTATCGAGGAGAAAAGGTCGTGGGGCGTATAGCAGCCATCATCAACCGTCGTGCCAACGAACGCTGGAACTGCCACCAGGTGCGTTTCGGATGGTTCGACTTCATTGATGATCTCGAAGTTTCCACCGCACTACTGAAAGCTGTTGAGGATTGGGGACGCGAACGAGGCATGGTAGAGATTGCAGGTCCACTGGGCTTTATCGATACCGACCGTGAAGGTATGCTCGTTGAAGGTTTCGACCAGTTGTCAACAATGTATGTCAACTACAATTATCCTTATTATCCCCAGCATATGGATCGCATAAGTGGGTTTAAGAAGGACAATGATTATGTAGAATGCAAAGTTAAAGTTCCAGAGAAAGTCCCTGAGAAATTTTCCAAAATCACCGAATTGGTTCGTAAACGTTATGGTCTGCGGGTACATAAGTTTACGCGCCATGAGCTGATAAAAGAGGGTTATGGAAAGAGGGTATTCGACTTGTTGAATGCTACCTATAAGGATCTTTATGGCTTTAGTCAACTGTCAGATCGACAGATCGACAAACTTGTCAATGACTATATCAAGATTGCAGACTTGAATCTTGTAACTGCTGTTATGGATGGCGACCAAATGGTGGGATTTGGCATCACGTTCCCATCTTTTTCCCGTGCCCTGCAACAGACGCGTGATGGGCGCTTCTTTCCCTTTGGTTGGTGGCATCTGATGAAAATACTGAAGTGGCATAAGACACCGATTGTGGATCTGTTGCTGATTGGCGTACTGCCTGAATATCGTTCAAAGGGTGCCAACGCTCTGATTTTCGACGACTTAATTCGCTGGTTCCAGCGCTATGGCTTCGAATGGGCAGAGACAGGACCGCAGATGGAGACTAACGAAGGGGTACTTTCGCAGTGGCAATATCTGGATGCTATTCAGCACCGTCGTCATCGTTGTTATAGAAAAATCTTTTAGTTATGGATATGACTTGGGAGTTTGTGCTACGGATCTTCGTGGCAGCCATCTTAGGTGGTATGATTGGTTTGGAACGCGAATATCGTGCAAAAGAAGCAGGATTTCGCACTCACTTCTTGGTAGCCTTAGGTTCTGCTTTGTTTATGATTGTGTCAGCATACGGTTTTGAGGATGTTGTTTCTATGCCAGGTCATCGCCTCGACGTATCACGTGTAGCAGCCCAAGTAGTATCAGGCATCGGTTTTATCGGTGCTGGCACCATCATCTTCCAAAAGAGTGAGAATGTGGTACGCGGTCTTACCACTGCTGCTGGTGTCTGGGTAGTGGCCGCTATTGGCCTTGCCTGTGGTGGCGGCATGTATATATTGGCCACCGCAGCTACCATCCTTGTGCTGGCTGGTCTGGAGGCTTTTAATTATTTCCTCCATAAATTAGACAAGCACAGAAACGTCAATTCCTGACCTCGTTCTGAATACGCTCGCCTTCTTCAATCATCTTTTTGGAGGGGCGACTATTTTTATCTACAGGCTTTTCTGTGAAATCTGGTGTATTATATGAATACATCAATCTGCGATAATATTCCTTTGGATTACGTTGCGGCAACAAGAAGGGCTTGGTGGCATGACCTGTGGTGTCGATACCTGCAAAATAAAGACGTGTATATAACCCGTCATCGCGACGACTTGTAAAGAGGAACCAATGGCTATTCTTACTCCAGGCATGCAAACTTTCTGAGCGCTTACTATTCACCTCATCCATTCGTCGTGTGGTGCCATTCTTCAAATCGTACAACCAGAGTTCCGCCTCAGGATGCCACACTGTGAAATAACCATAATCAGCCTCAGCATACATCAGGAAGCGCCCATCATAAGAGGCACGGGGCCACGATACACTTTTGCCTGTATGAGCCGTATTCACCAGCGTATCCACCTCAGTACCGATATGACCAGTCTCGGCATCGAAACTTACACGACAGAGACTGTATTTCTCTTTGTCATAATCCGTTGGGTAAATCTGACGACGGGCGGTAGTGAAGTATAGCCATTTGCCGTCAGGCGAGAAATTGGGACAGTTCTCCGCCCAGTATTTTTTCATAATCAGCGTATCCTGCAAAATCGTATGTGTCTGCGTGTCATAGACAAACACATCCGATGAAGCATCATAGACATCAATACGCTGTATGCTGGACGTATGAAACATCTGTGAAGTCTTATTGGTAGAGAAAGCACAATAGCGCCCACCAGGATGCCAACCAGGATAGACCATCGAGCCCCCTAACTGCTCATTCTTGGCTTGTATCATTTCTATCTTTCCTTCACGATGGATTGCCGTAGCACCATGTTCGCCTCGGATATGAAAAACATATTGGTCCGGATTGGTCTGGTTGGCCGTATGACAATTCACGCACATCCCATACATTTGCGCATTAGAGATAAGTGTCTCCTCATCGAAGTTACTCAGATCACGCTGGTAGAGTCCCATCTTGCTGTAGATTTCGAAGCTGGGAGCAATACGCCGATAGGTGACACCCCACTCCCCAAGAGGCTCTTCACTGACAGTAACCGTGAAGTCACGATACTGTGTCCACTGCCCATCTTTCTCGGCACATACCGTAAAGGTTAGTTTTGCCCCACGGTTCCGCTTCAGCAGCGCATGCCACTCCTCGATGTCAAAGTCCGCATAATCACCATTTACATGCAACGAGCCACCTTTAGCGCCAGCAACCTGCACATCAACCGTTGTCACAGCGTCATCAGCCATCGAGAAATTCAGGGGAGCGATACCATCGGGTATTGTCACATCCACATAATCAGGATAGATTACAGGCCATTGATTCACCTTCCGGACATGCTCTGGTTGTCGGCTACAGGCCACCAACAGCAACGTGCCCATAAAGGTTATGATCAAATTATCAACGTATTTTCTCATCGTTTAGCGCAATTAATAGAATAACATATTCTCACTCTCATCATACATTTTTTTCAACTGACCGTAAACCGTACCTTTCATCAATTCCGGACGCTCTGCCAACAAGCGCATCTCTTTGGCCCAGCCACGATAGAACAGCGTACGTTCCAATAAACTGATATATTTTAAAGCAACTTCAGTACGCCCCGTAATCAGACTGGTCTCTACGAGACGTTGCAGAGATCGCCCACTCTTGTCATAATCGGCTATCGACTCCATCGCCTCAAAGGCAGCACGCTGCGACATACCCACCTGGGCAAGTAATAGATAGATGTCACTCATCATATAGGCAGAAACCCTACTCGACAGGGCCTCTTTCGAGTTCATCAGACAGCTCCGCATATCACGCAGTTCCATACGCCCAGTTTTCCATAGGGCGATACGCACCGCATTCTGACAGGATAGTCGCATCGTCTTGCTCTGCTGGTTCTTTTCGATAATCTCATCCCATCTTGCCTGACGCAACAGAAAGTCATACTCCAACTCCTCCATCGTACCCCCGACGGGCTTATTAACCATCACACACAACAATACAGGCGGCACCAATGATAACAAAGCAGACACTACACGCCATTTCTTTTTCAATATACGATGGAATAGCCACATTGACACCACCTGTAACACTACGCAAAGCAGGGCCATCGTGAGGGCACCCAGCATCGGTGTGCAGAAAAACTGCACCACCCCACTCCACAGATAGTCGCCCAAGCCACCAGGCATTTCAAGTCTGTCGTGCAGATAGGTCATGTCCCACACAAACAACTGCGATTGTTCGTGACTCATAAGCACTTGGGGATAAGCAAAGTACCAGAATCCATATACTGCCACACCTACCACTACTGGCATAGCGGCAGTCCAACTGATTGATTTACGCACTCCTGATTTCATAATTTTTGCAAAATTACGAAATTTCGTCGAATCCCCACTATTTTTATCCTTTTTTTTTCTATATTTGCACACGGAAACCAAAACCACTAAGCTTCATGAAAAAAAAACAACTCATTATCTGTCTTCTGACTGTACCATTATTGGCACAAGCCCAGAACCCTATCATCCGCGATCAGTTTGCAGCAGATCCGACTGCACGTGTATTTAATAATAAGGTGTATGTCTATCCATCACACGACATCGTACCCCCTGCTGGACAACGGCAAGACTGGTTCTGTATGGCAGACTATCATGTGTTCTCATCAGAGAATCTTACCGATTGGACAGACCACGGTATGATTATTTCCCAAGAGACTGTTCCCTGGGGTAAACCTGACGCCTATTCCATGTGGGCACCTGATTGTGTCTATAAGAACGGGAAGTATTATTTCTACTTCCCTAATGCACCTAAAGAAGGATATGGATGGGGCATCGGTGTTGCAACCGCAGACAAGCCAGAAGGTCCGTTCACCTGCGAGGCAAAACCTATTAAAGGTGTCTCAGGTATCGATCCCTGTGTACTCATCGACGACGATGGTCAGGCTTATATCTACTGGAGTGGCATGGGCATCCGAGGCGCCAAGTTGAAGAGTAACATGCTTGAGATTGACGGTGAACTGCAGGAAATAAAAATCCCTGCACGTGAAGGTATGCCTGAGATGCCACCGATGAAAGTGGGTGGTCAGGTGATGGAAGGTCTGCCCGAAGGCTTTAAGGAGGGGCCTTTCGCCTTCAAGCGCGGCGATTGGTATTACCTCACCTTCCCTTGGGTACGTGGCGACACCAGCGACGGAAAGAATCCTACAGAAACCTTAGCCTATGCGATGTCGAAGTCACCGCTTGGTCCATGGGACTTTAAGGGTATCATCATGGCAGAACATGAGAATGGCTGTTGGACCAATCACCACAGCATCCTAGAGTATAAAGGCCAGTGGTATATCTTCTATCATTGGAACGACTTCTCCCCTCGTGATGACAAGCGCCGCTCTGCCCGTATCGAGAAGATCAGTTTCAATGCCGACGGCACTATTCAGGAAGTGTTCAAGACCATGCGTGGAGTAGGTATCAACCAAGCAACGGAGAAGATTGAGATCGACCGCTACAGCAATGCCAGCGCTGATGTCACCACCCAACTGATAGACACCGCCAACACCTTCCGCAGCTACCAAGCCACACTGCCCGCCAAAGGCAGCTGGTTGCGTTATAATGACATTGACTTCAGCTGCCTGGCGGATGGCTATCTGGTCATTTCCGCAAAGGCTGCGGATAACACCTCTTTCTATATCCGTGAGAAAAGTGCCGACGGCAAGATTCTGGCTAAGATCGACATGACCGTAAAACCAGAACAGCCTGAAGGCATGCCGGCCATGTTCCGTCGCGACTATAGCAATCAGTGGCTCACGCTGACCGCACCTTTAGCTTTCATACCAAAGGGCACCAGCGACCTGGTCATCACTTGCGAGGGCGACGCAGGTATCAGCATCGATTGGATTCAGTTTAAGAACCGTCAGAAATACTTCTCACCTGCTACAGCTCAGCCAGCCCGGCCCGATGAAGAAGGCTTTATCCGTCGCTGGATGCTCCTTGAGCCCATCGACAAACCCAATCCTGGCAACACTGTCTTCACTGACTCTTACCTGCGTGAGCATTTTAACAGAGAATACTTCAAAGGTCAGCAGACCATTCTGCCAAAGGACGGCCAGAAAGTGAAGGCTACCTTCAAACAGGAGCAAGCCCCTGCCGGCTTTGGACGGGGTGCTCAGGCACCTGCACAGCCTGAAGTCAAGACAGTTACTCAGACACTCACATGGCACGCACTCGACAGTGAGAACTTCAACGTAAAGCTCTTCCGCTTTGCAGAGAAGTGGGGCAAGCAGGTTTATGGTGTCCTCTTCTGGGCAGTCACCATCATCGAATGCGACGAAGATATCGAGAACGTCCGCCTGTCAGCAGGCTCCAATTCAGCCTCCATGTGGTGGCTCAACGGCAAGGAGGCCCTGTTGCTCTCTGGCGATCGTCGTATGGTGAAAGATGATGGTATGTCACCTCGTCTCACATTGAAAAAAGGTCGCAATATCCTGCGTGGTGCCATCATTAACGGTCCTGGCATGAGCGACTTCTGTGTCCGTTTCCTCGACGAGAAAGGTAATCCTGTAACTAACTATTCAATCAAAGCACAATAATATGAAAAGATTACATACGATTCTGGCGGTCTTGACACTTGCTACAGCCGCCCAGGCACAAATTGGCGAACCCTATATCCACGACCCCTCAACACTGGCAGAGTGTGATGGTAAGTATTATACATTCGGCACAGGCGGAGGCGGCCTTATCAGCGACGACGGCTGGTCTTGGCACAGTGGGGCAGACCGTCCTGGTGGTGGTGCGGCACCTGATGTTCTGAAGATCGGTGATCGTTACCTCTGTATCTATGGTGCCACTGGTGGTGGACTTGGCGGCGGTCATGCAGGGCGTATCCTGACGATGTGGAACAAGACACTCGACCCCAAATCACCCGATTTCAAATGGAGTGAGGCTGTTGAGGTATGTTACTCTGATGGTATGGAGGATCAGGATGCCATCGACCCAGGTCTGCTGCTCGACCCCACGACAGGTCGTCTTTGGGTGAGCTACGGCACCTATTTCGGCACTATCCGCCTCATCGAACTCGACCCAAAGACCGGATTACGTGTAAAAGGTAATAAGGAAAAGGACATTGCCATCGACTGTGAGGCTTCTGACCTGATGTATCGCGATGGTTGGTATTATCTGCTTGGCACTCATGGTACCTGCTGCGATGGTGTCAACTCCACTTATAATATCGTAGTGGGCCGCTCGAAGAGCGTAGAAGGTCCGTACCTCGACAATGTAGGTCGTGATATGTTCCACGGTGGTGGTAAGATGGTGGTGGCTGCCGGCAACCGTAAGGCTGGCGCAGGCCACTTCGGACGCTACATCATCGACGAAGGCGTTGAGGTAACATCATTCCACTGGGAGGCCGATTTCGACCTGAGCGGGCGCAGTGTGCTTGCCGTCCGTCCGCTGCTTTGGAAGAACGGTTGGCCCTATGCTGGTGACCAGTTCAAGGGTGGCACCTTCGAGATTGAGAGTGAACGTCGCGGCTATGCCCTCGAACTGGCTGTCGATTTCGTCCGCATAAAGCAGGAGCGTCAGGGATGGTTCAATCGTGAACAGATGCAGCAGCCTGTCAAGCCCATTGCCAACCAAACATTGGCGGAAGTGATTGGAACATGGCCCAAGGGCGACATTCCAGCCCGCATTGGCGACTATATGTTCCGTCCTCACCAGCGCTGGACCATCACCCCTGTTGACACAGCCGGCGGCTATCTCAGTAATCCGTACTTCAAAATCACCATCGAAGGTACAGAGCGAGCCCTCGCGGCGACAGCCAATAAGGAAGTGACAACCGTTCCAACTTATACAGGAGCCGACGAACAACTCTGGCGCATCGAGCAGCTTACCGATGGAACCTTCCGTATCATGCCGAAAGCTATCCCTGGCATCGAGGGCGTCAATACCAAGTTCTGTCTATACAGTGCAGGTGACTCTACACCAACTTTAGCAGAATATAATTTCAAAAGCGACAATTCCAAATGGAATTTCCGCAATCAGTAAATACCCATTCCTTACTAGAATCTCCTCCTGGGGGCATGCCCCCAGGAGGAGATTCTTATTCATCAGGAAATCTCATTGACTGGGTCACATCAATGCCTTCTTCCACATGAGCATCTTCGTTGGCAACTAACAGATAGCGTTGATAGCCCTGTTCTATCTCCTGCTGCTTTGTGTTGAGAAGCGTCTGAATCTTACCTACATAATCATCGTGGGACTTGTTGAGAGCATCATTCGTATAGTCGGTTTATTGACATCAACTAGGGGCAAAGATACGAAAAAAAGATAAATACAAAAGAAAACNNNAACTCTTTTTTTTCTTTGTCGTTATTGCTTTTTTATTCGTAACTTTGCACACATGCTAACAGAGAAGACGATGGAGAAGCTGCGCATCTTGGCAGAGTCGGCGAAATATGATGTGTCATGTTCGTCGAGCGGCACTGTGCGCAAAGGCAAACAGGGAATGGTAGGCTCTACCGTCGGTGGCGTAGGCATCTGTCACTCGTTTGCCGACGACGGGCGCTGTATCTCATTGTTGAAGGTGATGCTGACCAACTACTGCATGTACGACTGCGCCTACTGCATCAACCGTCGTTCAAACGACATCAAACGGGCTACACTCTCTGTCAGCGAACTCGAGGAAATCACGATGGAGTTCTATCGGCGCAACTATATCGAGGGACTTTTCCTGAGTAGTGGTGTGGTAAGAAATCCTGACTATACGATGGAGCGCCTCACAGCCATTGCCCGCGATCTGCGAACAGTTCATCGTTTCAACGGCTATATCCATCTGAAAAGCATTCCTGGCTGTTCGCAGGAACTGCTCAACGAGGCAGGACGCTATGCCGACCGTATGAGCGTGAACATCGAGATCCCCAAGGAAGAGTCGCTGAAGCTGTTGGCGCCAGAGAAGGATCACAAGAGCGTATTCACCCCGATGAAGATGATCCAGCAAGGTGTGCTTGAAAACAAGGAGGACAGAAAGAAATACCGTCATGCGCCCCGTTTCGTACCCGCGGGCCAATCTACGCAGATGATCGTTGGCGCTACGAAAGAATCCGACAAAGACATCCTCACCATGTCATCGATGCTCTATGGGCAACCCACCATGCGTCGAGTGTATTACTCAGGCTATGTGAGTGTGAACACCTACGACCCGCGATTGCCGATTCTCAAACAACCGCCTCTGGTACGTGAGAACCGGCTCTATCAGGCTGACTGGCTGCTGCGTTTCTATCATTTCAAGGTTGAGGAGATTGTGGATGACCTGCATAGCAACCTCGACCTGGAGGTCGATCCGAAGCTCGCCTGGGCTCTTCGTCATCCAGAGGCGTTCCCTGTGGACATCAATACCGCCGACTACGAACAGTTGCTCCGAGTGCCAGGACTCGGCACAAAGTCGGCTTGGCTCATCGTCAACTCACGCCGCTTTAACCGTCTCACCTCCTACGACCTGAAAAAGATGGGCGTGGTGATGAAAAAAGCGAAATATTTCATCACTTGCAACGAGCTTACCTCACTGTTCTCCCAGCCCATCGTCGGCATCAACGAACTTCACCCCGAGCGCCTGCGCCCATTGCTCATCTCAAAGGCCCAGCAGAAACGTGTCGCCGAGGAACAACAACTCACCCTCGATTTCAAGGAAGAATGATCAGCGGAACCGACCCCTGATCATTTTCTAGGCATCAAAACATTATGTTAAGACTATTGAGCGTCTGCCCTGCCTGTTTGTGGTAAACAAATTTTCTCACGAGAAAAATTGAAAAACACTATACATTCCTACATTTTCCTTGTATCTTGTTGATTTCTAATGCTTTAATGAATGTATAGAGACTACATGAAAGTGTGCAGCTATACATGATTTGAGAANNCAAAGAAGAATGAGGCTTAACTCACTGTTTGTCAACTTGTTTCACGACAGTAACCAAAAAGGAAACAAGTTGTTTCCACTAATGAAACACTTTGTTTCTCTAAGGGAAACAAGTTGTTTCCATTGTTAATACCCCTATGAAACAATGTCATCTTTATGTCGAAGATGGCGGTTGAATAAGCCGAAGAAACGGCTTCAACACCCTTAGAATGTATAGACGATTGTTAAAATGAAGGCTCTATACATCACTTAACCGCCTTTTAATCAGCAGATTACAAAGAAAATGTAGGAATGTATAGAGAAATGCAAAATTCCGAATGAGAAAAATTACAGAGAATTTGCAGAATCGGTTTAAAATAAGTATCTTTGCAGACTGAAAGAGAAATAAAAGATGACGATATATCTGTTTGACGGAACGATGGACGGGCTGCTGACGGCAGTGTTCGATGCCTTTTCGCTCAAAGAACAACCAGAGGAGCTGCTGACAGAGGGCGATGCCCTGCCCCTTTTCTGTGAACGTACCTATCAGGTGACGACAGACGAGGAGAAGGCACGACGGGTGTGGACTGGACTGGAGAAGAAACTGACACGTGAGGCGATGAAACTGATATCCGTCAGTTGGCTGTCAGAGTTGAAGGAGCTGAACACGCCGCTCTTCCGATATGTCTGCAAGGTATTCCGTCAGGGTGACGTCTCTCGAAACTTCGCTGACACAGATGTGCTGACAGTAACAAACATCGCCCGACGGGTACTACATGAGCAACTGCGCATGAAGCAGTTCATCAGGTTTCAGAAGGCGAAAGACGGCACCTACCTCGCAGTGGTGTCACCCGACCATGATGTGCTGCCCCTGATCACAGACCATTTCAGTGACCGCTTCAACGACCAGCCTTGGCTCATCTATGATGCCAAGAGACACTATGGTTTCTACTATGACGGAAAGACGGTGGTCCGTGTCACGTTCGAAGACGAGGCAGCCGTACCCTTCGACCTGAGGAACGGTAAACTCGACGAAGAGGCACTCAGCAGCGATGACCAGCTGTTGCAGAATCTCTGGCGCACCTATTTCAAAGCCATCTGCATCAAGGAGCGCATGAACCCCCGTAAGCAGCTCAACGACATGCCCCGCCGCTACTGGAAATACATGACGGAAAAACAATAAGTCAATAAAGCCCAAATTTATTTGGCTCTTCCCTTGATTTTTTGTACCTTTGCAGGCAAAATTGAAATTTAATAATTAATAAGGTATGATACGCTTCTTTCAGACCCCACAAAAGACAGTGATTGCAACTGAGGTCAATCACGCACTTAATGAACAGGAAATCAACGAATTAAACTGGCTTTACGGCGATGCGCAGCTGCTGGATGCCGAGCAGTTGGAGGGCTACTTTGTTGGTCCGCGCCGTGAGATGGTGACCCCGTGGTCAACCAATGCCGTAGAGATCACCCAGAACATGGGTCTTCAGGGCATCAGCCGTATTGAGGAATATTTCCCCGCCAGGAGCAAGGATGCCGAACACGACGAGATGTTGCAACGTATGTACGACGGACTGAACCAGGACATTTTCACGATCAACATCAAGCCGGAGCCCATCAAGTATGTGGATAATCTGGAGGAGTACAACGAGCAGGAAGGTCTCGCCCTCAGTCCTGAGGAGATTGAGTATCTGCACGGACTGGAGAAACAGAATGGTCGTCCGCTGACTGATTCCGAGATCTTTGGTTTCGCTCAGATCAACTCAGAGCACTGTCGTCATAAGATATTCGGTGGCACGTTTATCATCGATGGCAAGGAGATGGAGAGCTCGCTCTTTGCTATGATTAAGAAGACTACACAGGAGAATCCTAACAAGATACTCTCTGCCTACAAGGATAACGTGGCTTTCGCACAGGGGCCGGTTGTGGAGCAGTTTGCCCCGAAGGACCAGAGCACCTCTGACTATTTCCAGGTGAAGGATATCGAGAGTGTGATCTCGCTGAAGGCTGAGACGCACAACTTCCCCACAACGGTGGAGCCATTCAACGGTGCCGCTACTGGTACTGGCGGTGAAATCCGCGACCGCATGGGTGGTGGCGTAGGCTCATGGCCTATCGCTGGTACAGCCGTTTATATGACAGCCTATCCCCGTCTGCACGACGATGAGGGGGCAGCACGCGACTGGGAGGATATCCTGCCTGTTCGCCAGTGGTTGTATCAGACCCCACAGCAGATTCTGACCAAGGCTTCGAATGGTGCTTCGGACTTCGGTAATAAGTTCGGTCAGCCACTGATCTGCGGTTCTGTGCTGACCTTCGAGCATCAGGAGGGTAAGGAGAAGTATGCTTACGACAAGGTGATCATGCTGGCTGGTGGCGTGGGTTACGGCACCAAGCGCGACTGTTTGAAGAAGGAGCCCCAGAAGGGTAACAAGGTGGTCGTTGTAGGTGGTGACAACTACCGCATCGGCTTGGGTGGCGGTTCGGTATCATCGGTTGATACAGGTCGCTATTCTAACGGTATCGAGTTGAATGCCGTTCAGCGTGCCAACCCTGAGATGCAGAAACGTGCCTACAACCTGGTGCGTGCCCTCTGTGAAGAGGATGTGAACCCTGTTGTCTCTATCCACGACCACGGTTCTGCCGGTCACCTGAACTGTCTGTCAGAGCTGGTTGAGGAGTGCGGTGGTGAGATCGACATGACCAAGCTGCCTATTGGCGACAAGACCCTGAGTTCAAAAGAGATTATCGCTAACGAGAGTCAGGAGCGTATGGGCTTGCTCATCGACGAGAAGCACATCGAACATGTACGTAAGATTGCTGAGCGTGAGCGTGCTCCGCTGTATGTAGTCGGAGAGACCACTGGCGATGCCCACTTCTCATTCAAGCAGGGCGACGGCGTGAAGCCTTTCGACCTCGATGTGGCTCAGATGTTCGGACACTCACCGAAGACCATCATGAAAGATAATACCGTAGAGCGCCACTATGAGAACGTGGATTATCATCTAGAGACTCTAGATAATCTAGAAATTCTAGAATACCTGGAAAGAGTTCTCCAGTTGGAAGCAGTGGCTTGTAAGGACTGGTTGACCAATAAGGTGGACCGTTCTGTAACAGGTAAGATTGCCCGTCAACAGTGTCAGGGTGAGATCCAGCTGCCATTGAGCGACTGTGGTGTGGTAGCCCTCGACTATCGTGGTGTGAAGGGTATTGCCACAGCCCTTGGACATGCGCCTCAGGCTGGTCTGGCTGATCCTGCTGCCGGTTCTGTTCTTTCTGTAGCCGAAGCACTGACTAACATCGTTTGGGCACCTCTGGCTGAGGGTATGGAATCGCTGAGTCTCTCGGCCAACTGGATGTGGCCTTGTCGCTCTCAGGAGGGTGAGGATGCCCGTCTGTATGCTGGTGTGAAGGCTCTCTCAGATTTCTGCTGCGACCTGCATATCAACGTACCCACAGGTAAGGACTCGCTGTCGCTCTCTCAGCAGTATCCGAATGGCGAGAAGATTATCTCTCCAGGAACAGTGATTGTATCGGCTGGTGGTGAGGTTTCTGATATAAAGAAGGTGGTATCACCAGTCTTGGTAAACGACAAGAACGCGTCACTCTATCATATCGACTTCTCGTTCGACGAGCAGCGCCTTGGTGGTTCAGCCTTTGCCCAGAGCTTAGGTAAGGTGGGCGATGATGTGCCTACCGTGAAGAATGCTGAGTACTTCGCCGATGCCTTCATGGCTGTTCAGCAGATGATTGAGAAGGGCTGGATTATGGCTGGTCACGATATCTCTGCCGGCGGTTTGATTACCACCCTGCTTGAGATGTGCTTTGCCAACCAGAAAGGCGGTCTGCACATCAACCTGCACGACATCTGCAAGAACGGTGACATCATAAAGGCCCTCTTCGCTGAGAACCCTGGTGTGGTCATCGAGGTGAGCGACGAGCATAAGCAGGAGTTTAAGGACTTCATGGAGGAGCAGGGTGTTGGCTTTGCCAAGATCGGCTATCCAGTAGAGGACAGCCGCGAGATTAAGCTAGTTTATCCTAGAGAGACTAGAAATTCTAGTGAGACTGGCGAGCTGACTTTCGACATCGACGCACTCCGCGACACTTGGTATAAGACCTCCTATCTGCTGGATCGCAAGCAGAGCTTCAATGGTAAGGCTAAGGAGCGCTTCGAGAACTATAAGAAGCAGCCTCTGGAGATGAAGTTCAATAAGGATTTCACTGGCAAGCTGGCACAATATGGTATCTCTGCCGATCGCCGTCAACCCTCTGGTGTCAAGGCTGCGATCATCCGTGAGAAGGGTACCAATGGTGAGCGCGAGATGGCTTACTGCCTGTATCTGGCTGGCTTCGATGTGAAGGACGTGATGATGACCGACCTTATCAGTGGTCGCGAGACGCTTGAGGATATCAACATGATTGTGTTCTGTGGTGGTTTCTCTAACTCCGACGTTCTGGGTTCTGCTAAGGGATGGGCTGGTGCCTTCCTCTTCAACCCCAAGGCCAAGGAGGCGCTCGATAAGTTCTATGCCCGCAAGGACACCCTGTCACTGGGTATCTGTAACGGTTGTCAGTTGATGGTTGAACTCGGTCTCACTGGTGCCAAGGGTGCCAAGATGTTGCA
>DEKX01000012.1 GCA_002354095.1 Prevotella sp. UBA2711
AAATTCCGATTTATCTGCCTTATTATTAAACTTTGTTGCAAAATTAGTCATTTCTGATAAATATCAGAGATAAATTCGTAATTTTGTGCCTGATTTTAGGATGTTTTATGAATATAGTATGACACTCAGGGAACTATTACAGTCGGTTGACGCAGAAGCATACGCCACCATTCCACTCTATGAAGAAATGTCACACGTTTGAGCATTCCCGTTAAGCGGGAAGCGGCGTAAGCCTAAGGGACTTCTGGGATGACATGATGGATTTACGAAAGGCAAAGAATATAAGATAAGTAACATGGGTAATATAAAGATTATTGGCGGTTCATTTGACACCAAACTGGAATTGGAACACGCTGGTGTAGCGGCAGGTTTTCCCAGTCCGGCTGATGAGTACAGACATGAGACACTGGACTTCAACCGTGACTATATACGTCACCCCGAAGCCTCGTTCTATGGTGACGTAGAGGGAGATTCGATGAAGGATGCAGGACTGTTGGACGGTGACCGGGTGATTATCGACAGGGCTGTGGAACCACATGACGGTTCCATCATCGTGGCATGGTGGGATGGAGGATTCACCATGAAGTTCCTCGATCTGACACATAGGAAGGACGGCTACATCGAACTGCGTCCTGCCAACCCAGACTATCCCGTTTTCAAGGTCAAAGATCCTGAGAACTTCCAGATTTGGGGAACCGTGATTCATCTGATTCGTACATTTGAAAAACTGTAAGAAACGATGTATGGTATAGCCGACTTGGACAACTGCTACTGCTCATGCGAGAAAGTTTTCCGTCCTGATTTGGAGGGGAAACCGATTGTGGTATTGAGCAACAACGACGGTTGCGTAGTGGCTCGTTCCAATGAGGCTAAGAAGATGGGCATCAAGGAAGGTACACCGTATTTTCAGTTGGCAGAGTTATTCCCAGGACAGAAGATTGCCGTATTTTCTTCCAACTACGAACTCTACGGAGAGTTGACGGGCCGTGTGGTAAGCATCATCCGACAAGAAACACCTGCCTATTTCCGCTACTCGATTGATGAATGCTTCATGTATCTTGACGGCATTGAGTTGGATAGGTTGCAGACGTGGGGCGAGAACCTGCATAAACGTGTTAAGCGTGAAGTGGGCCTGCCTATCAGCATCGGACTGGCTCCCAACAAGACACTGGCCAAGATTGCCTCGAAACTGGCGAAGAAATATGCAGCATATAAACACTGCTGCATGATTGATACGGACTATAAGCGGGAGAAGGCGTTGGAATGGAGTCCCATCGAGGATGTATGGGGCATCGGAAGACGCTATGCTGCCAAACTCCAGTCATTAGGTTGCAAGACAGCCCTCGACTTTGCCAAGCATCACAAGGATTGGGTACGACAGACGTTCAACAACATCAACATGGTGCGTACCTGGCAGGAACTGAACGGCGAGGATGCCGTTCCTAACGAAGAACTGGCTAAGAAGAAATCTATCTGCACCAGCCGCTCGTTCAATGGCATGATAAGCGACAAGGACACCCTGCGCACTCACATTGCCAACTATGCTGCCCGCTGCGCAGAGAAATTGAGAACTCAGAAGACGGTGGCCACCACCGTTGGCGTATTCGTGAATACGAATGCTTTCCGTGAAGATCTGGCACAATACTGGAACTTCCAGGAACTGCGTCTTGTTACCCCAACCAGTTCGACGATTCCCATTGTTCAGGCTGCTCACGACGTGCTTGACCGCATTTTCATTCAGGGCTACCAGTATAAAAAAGCAGGTGTCATCGTGATGGGTATCACACCAGACAGCCCCATCCAGCAAGACTTGTTCGACCTGAATGCCGAGCAGATTCAGAAGATGCGCCGACTTGACGAGGTTGTTGACCGCATCAACCGCATGCACGGCTCAGAGACCATTGTCATTGGTGCCCAGCAATATACTCAGAAGAATGGTAAAGGTAAGGCTGAGGTGTTTGCTAATGCCATCAAGCACGATTTCAAAAGTAAGAATCCAACAACCCGTTGGAGTGACATTATAAAACTCCGCTGAAAATAGAAGGGATATGAAAAAGATAGCACTCATTACCATCAGCCTCCTATGTTCAATAGTAATTCAGGCACAGGACATCAAGGGCTTCGTCAACAAACAACTACAGACTTATCCGCAGTTGCGTTTGCTCGACCTGTATAAGTCGTGCTTTCAGGACTACATGGGGGCAGAGCACCTTGTTTCTGACAGACAACGAGTAAAGGCATATCTCGAAGAGGAACTAAGCACCACTACGCTTGACGACCTGATGCCCTGGAACTATGAGCCTTGCGGCATAGACAGCAATTACTATCGTGTCAGCATCAGAACCATCAAGGAGTCCGTCATATCAGAGAACATGCTATTGGATGCCTTCATTCGTAGTGCCAACAGCAAGAAGCGTCCTACTGTCGAATCTTGGAGAGACCGATGGAACGTGATTATTGGCACGATTGACCAGATGCAACTTGGACTCCCTCGTTATCAGCAGGACAAGGCTTTCATTGACAGCATCCTGTCAGTCGGCAGATATGCCATCAGCCATTCTCCAGAATATCGTGAGGCATACCATCCACACTATAGGATTGTAGAACGTGGCATCTTCGAGAATGAAATCATGCCACTAATAGAACGAAAGAAACAGGGTCAATGACTATGGTTTACTTATGCCTTGTTTTTTCTGATAAGCCAGACGCTCGTCGCCATTAGCCAGATAGATGATGCCGCAATAAGTAAAGCCGTGCTTGGCGATGTTGTGCTGCATAATCGTATTATCCCGATGGGTGTCAATGCGGATGTTGGGGTCGTGGGAGAAACAGAAGTCCATGATGCTGCTGAATATCCCGTGGGCCTGCGGATAACTGGCTATACGGTGGACTACATGGTAAGGACACATGTCATCAAGCCATTTGCCCTCATAGATTCTGGCGTACGTAGGTTCTGGGGATGGCAGGAAGGCGAAGTAGCCTACAATCTTGTCGCCATCCTCAATGACATAGCCACCATCTTTCTCCATGTCAGCAGTAATGACAGCCTCAGAAGGATAGCCGTCTGTCCACTGGTGCATATTTCCTGACTGCCGCATAATCCGCTTTGCAGCATCCATAACCTTCATAATCTCTGCCATGTCCGATGGACGTGCTTCTCTGATCATCTGTTTCATGTCCAGAACTCCTTTTCGCCATAATCTTCCATTTCCAGGCCATTACTTCTTTTCCTTTGCCTGACGTGCAAACTCAAACAGCGACTGCGGCAGATGACAGTAGCCTGTGGGATTTTTGTCGAGATAGTCCTGATGGTATTCTTCTGCAGAATAGTAGTTCTGCAAGGGCAGTTTTTCTACGCACAGAGGATCCTTATACTCCTTCTGGACCTCAGCGAACACCTTTTCAATCGTGGGCAGGTCCTCAGCATTGGTGTAATAGATGCCCGTACGATAGCGTGTGCCTTCGTCATGTCCCTGCTTGTTGAGACTGGTGGGGTCGATGGCCCTGAAGAACATCTGCAACAGAAATTCGAGGCTCACCACATCGGGGTCGTACTTCACGTGTACCGTCTCGGCATAACCCGTTGTGTCCGTATAGACTTCCTTGTAGGTCGGACTGGCAGTATGTCCGTTGGCGAACCCAACAGATGTTTCCACCACACCCTCTATCTGCTTGAAGTAGTGCTCCGTTCCCCAGAAGCAACCTCCAGCAAGATAGATGTCCTTACCGTCTTTCAGTTCCAAGATACCATCCACCTCATGCTCCACGAATGGGCCTGCCTTGCACTCCAACAATACGCTGGGTTCAAGACACTCCAATCCATGCCATACGTTCTTGGGAATATCCACGCCGTATGTTCCGCTATCAGGACTGATAACGCAAGAGGCGGCGACTGCCCCTTGGTCATTGTAGGTTGAGACTCTGACCTTACCCTTCAGTATCACAAAGGTCTCATCCTTGTCAGGATGGTGATGCACATGGATGAAAGTGCCAGGTTCCAGAGCATTGAGGAATCGGTGGCACTTGTCCTGAAGGCTCTGATGGAAGTTGTAGTTCATCCTCAGTCGTGGTGACTTCTTGGCCTCGTCAGCCACCTGAGTAAGTAATGTTTCGTCTATTATCTTCATATCGTTTTGCGATTGGTTATGTTGTTCTTTCTAATGCCATTCTACCTGAGTCGGTCATGAGTCCTTGGCTTTCGAGGTCTCTGCATCGCTCCTTATTCAGTTCCGTCCAATGGCTGCCTTTGCGCCTCGGCGACAGTCTCTGTGCCAGCCGTCCGTCGGGCAGTTTCTTCAGCGTTGAGTCTATCCATCCGAAGTCACGATATTGATTGCCATCAGATAGTATGCGATAATTTGGTTCGACATATCACAAAACATATTAAAACTAAGGGCAAAGTTACTTATTTTGCCGCAAATTTGCTATTTTTGCAGCAATTATTAAAATAGTTTAGGAAAAATGAAAATTATTTACTGTTCTTGTACCTCTCGCCGACGAAACCGTTACCAACTTCCCCTGCAATGAGGTCGAAATGCTG
>DEKX01000048.1 GCA_002354095.1 Prevotella sp. UBA2711
AAAAATAAACTCAAAAAGAAAAAGGAATAAATGGAAACTAGAAAACAAATAGCAGCAGAGGAAAAGAGGTGCAACAGCCATAATTGCGCCCCAAGCAATTCTTCACACCTACGCAGATATAGCTGGAATCAGTGAGGATGAAGCCATGAACATTGCTGGGGCTGTAAATCAGCCGTTTTCAAAAAAAATATCGAAAATGGCTGATTTTTTGCTTTTTATTGCTGATAGCGAGAAAGACCATGCAGAGCCAGTAGCGGTTGATAGTTATGGCTTGCCATTTTGATGTATGTGAAACAAAACGCCAATTGCAATTGGCGTTTTTCATAACCACAGGCAAACTTGCACTTGTACCGGCGTTCGTCGTCGATTTCATCGTAGCATCCCACAGCATTCGCTGTCTCGCTACAAGGTTAGAATTTCACAGTGTATTCGTCGTTGATGTCGCGGTTCTCAATCTCGTATGTCAACTCCTGATGGAGGGATTTCTTTTCTTCGTTTTCGGGCATTTCCAGTGTTACCCTTGCATATTGTTGTTTCATCTATCTTCTATATTTATTGCTACGTACTATTATAATTGGATTGCAAAAGTACTCATTATTTGGCAGAAATATGCGTGATTTAACGAATTTAGCATAAAAACAAACGTTTAATTGATGGGAAGTAAGCGATAACTGAAGCATTTTTCGTATATTTGTGCCATTAAACAACGGAATGAGAATATGACAAAGGTAAATGCATTGCTGATGAACGCTGCCGACAACGTGGTAACTACGGTGGGAGAGATTGCGAAAGGTAAGGAGGTTGTCTATGAGAAGGATGGTGAGTTCCTGACGCTGAAGGCCGAGGAGGACATCCCCTACTGCCATAAGGTGGCATTGGTGGATTTGCCGGAAGCCTGCGAGGTGATTAAGTACGGCGAGAGTCTGGGCAGAACCGTAACGAACATCGGCAAAGGTTGCTGGGTGAACGACCAGAACTTAAAGAGTGAGTTGCGCGACTACGACAACGAACTAGCGGGCGATGACTGGCAGATGTGTGCTACCCAGTCTGCGCCACAGCAGCACAAGCAATTCCAGTTCTGGGGCTATCATCGTGCAGAGGGGCGTCCGGGCATCCGCAACCATATCCTGATTCTGCCTACATGCGTCTGCGCCAGTGAGTCATGCCGCATCGTGGCCAGTCAGATTCGTGGGGCGGTGAACATCGTGTTCAACACAGGTTGCTCCGACGTACAGGCCAATACGGATATGAGTCAGAAGGTGCTGACGGGCTTTGCCTGCCATCCCAACGTTTATGGCGTGGTGATTATCGGTCTAGGCTGCGAGACCGTCCCCCATCGGAAACTAAAGGAGAAGATTGAGCGTCTGACCAGTAAGCCTGTCGTGTCATTCGGCATCCAAGAGGAAGGCGGCACTCTGAAGACCATCGAGAAGGCCACCCGTGCTGCTCGCGAGATGGCTCAGCAGGCTGGTTCGCAGCAAAAGGAACTCTTCGATGCCTCAGAACTCTATATCGGCATCGAGTGCGGTGGAAGCGATGCCACATCGGGTATCGCCAGCAATCCGTCAGTCGGTGAAATGAGTGATATTCTCGTAGATATGGGTGCCACGACGGTGATGAGCGAGTCGATAGAATGGATTGGCGGTGAACACATACTTGCCAAGCGTGCCGCTACGACGGAGATTCACAATCAGATTATCGAGGTGTGCCGTGAGTACGAAGCCCATCTCTCTGCCGCTGGACAGGATTGCCGAGCCGGACAGCCCACGCCTGGCAACAAAGCGGGTGGACTGTCCACGCTCGAAGAGAAAAGCCTGGGCTGCATCCGCAAGGGTGGTACGCGTCCCATCGTGGAAGTGCTTCAGCAGGCGGTACGTCCTTCAAGGAAAGGTGCCGTCGTGATGGATACCGCTGGCTTCGACATAGCCAGCGTCACATCGATGGTGGCCTCCGGCTGTCAAGCCATCGTCTTCACCACAGGCAGGGGCACACCTACGGGCAATGCCATCGCTCCCGTGCTGAAGGTGACTGCCAACGAGCGCACTTACCGCATGATGGAGGACAACATGGACGTTGATCTCAGTGCCGTGTTGAGGGGCGAAAGAACCATTGTTCAGATGGGCAGCGAACTGGTTGGTATCGTTGCCGAGGTAGCCAGCGGCCGCATGACCAAGGCCGAGGTCTTCGGATTCTCCGACATTGCCGTCGATCATGTCTGCAGGTTTGTATAGTTTATATATACCTACTTCTGATTAACCTGCTTTTGCAGGCTTACACTAGTGTGCAATGCTTAAAACACCGCTTTTTAGGTATTGCGTACCTTATTTAATTGCCGTACCTTTGCACCCAAAATCACAGGCAATAAAATTGCTAGCTGTGATGGTCAGCCATCAATTGTAAGAGACATTATGTTATTAACGAAATCACATTCCCTGCCAGATTCTGGAAATCGACTTCCCATCTGGCTTTTGTGTCTTTTGTCGGCAACCACATTGATTCCTGCCATCCTGCTTGCTTTGTCATTCATCAATGGCTGGAGTTGGTTGTGGATGGCTCTTTTCATCATCCTGTTTATCGTCTCGACGGTATTCCTATGCTTTATGGCCAGACTCTAATTACATTTATTATGGATAAATCAAACATCAGCTATTCACGCAACAAACAGTAATGAGCAGAATAGAACGAGAGAAGCAGATAGTGAGAAAGATGATAGAACTTTATTGCCGCTATCATCTTCATCAGGACACGTTGCCGGATGAATACTTGCATCTGGCAGACTTCGCTTGTCGTCGTCTAGATCATTGCAAGTATGGTGAAAACAAGACTGCTTGCAAAGATTGTTCCACTCATTGTTATGCTCCGAAAGAGCGCGAGGCCATCCGCAAGGTGATGCGCTGGGCAGGACCGAGAATGATATGGTATGCCCCCAAAGATGCCATCTTACATATACTCAATAAGTGATAAACTTATCAATATAAAGAAATAGTATCAAGATTCTTCAGTAGTGATATACTTCGAACTGAATATGGTGAGGACTACAACGATGATGAATACCACGAGGATGATAGTCATTTCGCGAATATGACTCATAGGATCAACCCATATCTCATTGAAAAATCCATTACGGGCCATGATCTCCACGAAGGTCCAGAACACGATGACGGTAGCCAGTGCATAGCGTATGTTGCGCCCCCAGACAGCAATATGCAATTCTTTTTTCAGCATCAGTATCGAACTTACAAGGCTGACAAGTGCCAGAATAATAGTCACAGGATGGTCCTGCCCCAGGAATACGGGATCGTAACAGAACATCAGCAGCAGATAAATGCCCCACATCATCACGTTCCATTCCATGAAGGTGACGATAGAGGAATTTCGGATGCCCACGCGAATACCGCCTTGCAGGTTGCTGAACCTGCGACTCTTTGGCAGACAGTGATTTTGCAGCCAGTTGATGAAGTCGCATCCGGTCTTGGTGCAGAACACGTAGAACAGCATGACGACCACCCACATGCCGAAGGTGGCAGGCATGATAAGGTACTCAGGTCTTGATCCGCGCATCGTTTTAAGTTCGGCACGACTGTAGTCTTCCAGGGGTGTGCCGTTTATCAGGTATTCCTGGTGGTTGATGAGTCCATCCACATACTGCGTCGTGGTCTGGATGACACCAGAACCATAGAGGTCGCAGTGTACGCCGAAGCGCTGGGCATAATAGACGAAGAGGAATTCTACCCATCCCGTCCAGAAGAGCATGGCTCCCACAATGCCGAAAATAGTTTGATGGGTATCACCCTTGGCAAATACACCCCAGATGGTGACAATCAGTCCGACAAATCCCATGGCGAAGGCGCAGTAATGCAGCGTCTCTGTTGCCAGGAAGTGCTCCATGAGCGCCATCATGGCATGGCCTAACGGCATGAGCAGTAACACAACCAGAAAGGCCCCGATGCTTTTCCCAATATATAATTTTTTCTTCATCTTTCAATTGTAAATTTTCAATTCTCAATTCTAAAACAGGTCAAGCCCCATTCCTATCATCACATTGGTACCATCGGTAATAGGAGCGTTCAGATAGTAATAGTCGGGCTTGTAGTTCAGCAGATTATCAATCGTTAACGACACCTTTGCCCTGTTCCACAGACGTCCCGTCAACATTAGTTTCCACAAACTATAGGCAGGATAGTGTATCGTTGTAGTACCTTGACTGATGTCATAGTAGTCGCGATATTCCTCGTTGTCTACCGCCGACAACAATCGTCCATTGAGCGTCGCGCTGAAGGCGTAGTCTGAAGAGAACGTCTTGTCAACGCCCACTTCCCAGTTCAGTGCATGAGGACGGGCGGGGATATACTGATTATTGATGGTGTTGCCATCGCTTTTGGGCAGTCGCTCCTTGGTGAAGGCATAACCCACCTTAGCCGAAACGATGTTCCAACGGTAGCGCGCCGTCAGGTCAGCGCCATAGACGGAATAGGTCTCCAGATTGGTGTATGACAGGTAGAGCTGACCGTCCTGCGGGCTGCGATAGTAGGGGATGCCAGTACTGATTTTATCCTTGACGCTATTGTAGTAGCCCATCGCCATCACGTTGAATCGCCCCTTGGTATATTCTACCGATGCATTCAGATTGTGGCTCACTTCTGCCTTCAGGTTCTCGTTGCCCTCAACAATCCAGATGCCCGACATGTCAAATTCGTAGTTTTTCTCCTTCAGTGTAGGTGCACGGAATCCCATTCCGTAGCTCATGCGGAGGGTCAGGTTACGTTTAGGCAGGTAGCGCAGCGACAGCTTGGGAGTCAGTCGCGACAGGCTACCGTCAGAGAAGTAATCGTAGCGCAGTGCTCCCACCACCTCCCACTGACGGTTGATGTTCCAGTCGTATTGTGCAAAGGCATCGGCTGTCATCTGGTGACGTGTACCATCAGTCAGCTTGTTGTTCAACAGATAGTCGCGCATCATGTCGCCACCCAGCGTCAGGATGTCGCCACGGCTCGTCGAGTGGTTGTAGAGTGCTCGGACGCTGTTCTGCACATTGCTATAAGTGCGTATGTCGAGGTTCTGAGAGCGTAGCAGCGTCGACTTGTCGTACTGGTCAAAGGCGTATGACAGCTCGGCATAGTCGTTATCCGTGATGTTCCACTCGCCCTTTACGCCTGCCGAGAAATCTCGGTAGCGCTCAGGCTCGCTGGGCACGCGGGGCACCTGCCGGAAATAGTAGCCAGCATGGCCCTGAAGTTTCAGCCCGTCAGCTGGGCGCAGCGTCAACTTGTCTTTCACGCTGACCACGCGGTTGCCATAGACCTCGCTGAACACCCGTGTGGCAGGATTCGCTTTGCTACAGACCTTGTAGTTGTCTATATCGCTGAAGCTGGCAGAGAGCGCATTAGCCCAGTGGTTGCGGTTCATGCTGAAAATGCCACCATAGCGCTGACTGTTGTGGCGTCCCCACCGTGCATCGAGATGCAGATTCCATGGTCTTACGTTCTCCTTGGTGATGATGTTCACCACGCCACCCTCGGCATTGCTGCCATAGAGTGCAGAAGCTGCTCCCTTCACAATCTCTATACGTTCAACACCCGCCATCAGCAATCGTGAGAAGTCCACATCATCCATCGTCTCACCTGCCAGCCGTTCGCCATCGACGAGAAACAGGATGCTCTGCCCGCCAAAGCCCGAGAAGTTGAGATGGGTCTGCTGGTTCATGGCATACGAAAACTCCACGCCAGGCAATTCCTGGGTCAGCAGGTCCTGGATGTCGGTAGCATCGGTACGTTCTATATCCTTACTGGTGATGACACGTGTGGCGACAGGAGCGTCAGCCAACGTCTTGGGTGTACGCGTACCCGTCACCACAACCTGCGAGAGTGCGATTGTGTCGCGCTCGAAGTCGTGCAGTTGCTTGTCGCTCTGGGCATGGGCGCCCATCGACAATGTGCAGGCGAGGAGAAGGGTCATCGTCTTCATATCGGGTATTTGTATTCTATTGTCAACTGACACTTGCGGTTGGTTGTGCCAATATAGTTCTTCAGGCGTATAGCGGCGTATGTGCCGTCGGCCAGACGAACAACGAACACGTTGCTGTTGTGGGTGAAGGCAGGGGGCATAGGGGGAATGTCCAAACGGAGCCATTTACCCAACTCAGTATTGATCTTAATGCGCTGATTGCCAACGATGCCTTGCAACATACGGTCCTGCACGGTCCAAACGTCTGTCTGGTTCCATGTGTCGCACACGAAGTTGATGGTAGAAAAGACACTGTGACTCCCCACCTTGCTAATGTCGGTGATGGATGTCTCGATTGCTGCGCCGCCATTGGTCCTCACATTATTGCGATGGAAGGCCAAATCCCAACGTTTGGGTTCTGGCTGACGGATGGTGGGATAGCTCTCGCGAAACTCGTTGTTCGAGATTCCCTCGCCAAAAACGTCGTACCAGTAAGTATAAATTCCTGTCTTGTCTTCGTCGTAGCTGTCGGTCTTTTCCAACGGAATGTCGTAGGTTGTATAGACCTGCTCAGGCTTTTCGCCTTTATCGGTAGCCTCCTTCAGGGCGTGCAGGTCAATATAGTGCCATTGCGTCCAGTCAGAGGCATCGATATAGATGTCTCCTGCTGCAGGTGTGGCTGGCTCGTCGTAGATATCGTCAAGAATACCGTTACAGGCTGTGAGCATCGCGAGGAGCCCACAGCCTACAACAGTCTTTATCTTGCGTATGACGTTCGTCACCTATTTATTTAATAAGGTATTTCTTGCCGTTTTTGATGACCAGTCCCTTGTGGTCGTTACCTACGCGCTGGCCATTCAGATTGTAAACAGCATCGTCGGCACTCTTTTCCGTCACGACGGTCTCAATAGCAGCCACCGTCGATTCGGGGAAGGTGGAGGTGATAAGGAAAGGCATGGCACCAGGTTTGAAAGCATTGACGATTTTAATATTCTTGCCTTCAAATACTACCAGGATATTATTGGCATCTGCAGCACTCAGGGCATAGTCTGCATCCATTCCTGCAGCCTTGAAGTGCATGGTCAGACCATCCTCGTGATAGTCACGATAGTAGCCACCCTTATCGCTATCCATCACCAGTCCCTTAACGGTATAGCCACCAGAGGTAAGGTCACCGATAGTGGTATTCTTCATATCGAAGGTGGGCACTTCAACATCGACCTTTGTGGTCTCGCCGTCAAGATAAGTGCGCACGTTATAGGTCACACTCTCCACAGAATAGTCCTTATCAATAAGTACATGCAGTCTGTCAGTCCAAGACTTGACATAGAAACCATCAATTTCGTAAATGATGTCGTGTGGCATTTGACCGTACTTGAACTGGATCTTCAGTTTTACGTTATAAATACCACTGTTATGTGTAAACGTACCTGACAGAATTTTGCCAGTGACCGTCTTTTCATCGGTTGCTGTGGTGGTAAATTCCTGCTCATTCCATGTCACGCCGGTATAGCCACCTTCGTATGTTGTCTCCTTAATGGTGAACGAAGGTATGATAGCCTCGTGGCCACCCATATTGTACGTCATCGAAGGGATGATAAAGTCACTACCGGCATAGACAATGGTGTCGCTCTCAACATTGACAGTAGTTGTCATTACAGTAAACGATGCCTTACCGGCAAACTTCATAGCGCCATGCTGGGCCATTGAGTTGGAAACGAATGCCACAAGGGCAAATAAGAGTGTAAAAATCTTCTTCATCTTTTATCTAATTAAATGCATTTTTATCGGGGTGCAAAGGTACGCATTATTTCCAACCTGTGAAATACCCAAAAATGACGATTTCCACTAAATACCTACTTCTTGTTAATCTGGTTTTGCAGACTTACACAGGTGCGCAATGCTTAAAACACCGCGTTTTAGGTATTGCGCACCTTATTTATTTGCCGTACCTTTGCAGCCGAAATCAAGAACGATAAAAATGAGAACGACGACAGCGATTCCCACAGAGATGAAGGTACTGATGAATCACATCTACGAGTTGCATAAAGGTGTGCGCCACATGGTGCTGTTCACCTGCAACAAGAGGTACAGTGAACTGGCCATTCAGCGACTGGAGAGCCAAGGTATTCCATACCTGTTGCAGCCAGCAGGTCAGCAGAACCTGAACGTGTATTTCGGGCGGCGTGAGTGTTTGGAGGCCATCCGGCTCATCGTCACCCGTCCGCTGAACCAGCTCACACCCGAAGAAGATTTCATCCTCGGAGCTATGCTCGGCTATGACCTCTGCGCACAATGCGAACGGTACTGTAAGCGCAAAAACGGATGTAAAAGCGAGTGCAACGGGAAATGTGAGGGGAAATGCATCAACAGAAATTAATAACTTCTTTTGAATAAATCATAAAATGAACGCAACAATTGTAATCTATGGTTCCTCGACAGGAACATGCGAGGCCATCGCAGAGAAGATTGCCTCGAAACTGGGCTGTGAGGCCCTGAACGTACAGGACTTGACAGCTGACATCGTGGCCGCTAACCAAAACCTGATCCTCGGCACCTCGACATGGGGCGCAGGCGAATTGCAAGATGACTGGTACGACGGACTGAAGACACTCCAAGGTGCCGACCTCAGTGGCAAGACCATCGCCCTCTTCGGATGCGGCGACTGCTCATCATATAGTGACACGTTCGTAGGTGGCATGGGCGAACTCTACAACGGCATTAAGAATAGTGGTGACAAGTTCATTGGCAGCGTAGAGACCGATGACTATACCTTCGATGACTCCGAGGCCGTCATTGACGGAAAATTCGTCGGCTTGCCCCTCGACGACATCAACGAGGATGACAAGACCGACACCCGTATCGAGGCTTGGATAGCCGCCATCTCTCCTGACATGTAATCACAGGTATAAAATTCATAAAGTATTTGTTTAGTTTAGTGAGATGGCTGGCTGTGATGGTCAGCCATCTATTGCAAGAAACAATATGATATTATTGAAATCAAATTCTCTGCCAGATTCTGGGAACCGAATCCCTACCTGGCTTTTGTGTCTTTTGTCGGCAACCACATTGATTCCTGCCATCCTGCTTGCTTTGTCATTCATCAATGGCTGGAGTTGGCTGTGGATGGCTTTTTTCATCATCCTTTTTATCGTCTCAACGGTATTTCTATGTTATATAGCCAAACTCTACGATGTCTTTTCATCCAGCGGAGGTGGTAGGAAATAAAGATTTATGTCAAAATTTTCGCATTTTTCACAAATCCTTCGTATCTTTGCAACTGATTATTATTCATTAAATAAAAGACTACGATTATGAACATTTCAAAGAAAATGCAGGATGCGTTTAACGCACAGATTACAGCCGAGCTGTATTCATCGAACCTCTATCTCCAAATGGCCTTCTGGTTCCGCAAAGAGGGCTGGAAGGGCTTTGCCGCCTGGATGTTTGACCACTCGAATGAGGAGAAGGAACATGCCTTGAAGATGGCCAATTTTGTATTAGACCGAGGTGGTGAGGCCGTGGTGACTGCCATCGACGCGCCCGAACAAGACTACAATGATCCGAAGAGTATCTTTGAGTACACGCTGAAGCACGAGATGTGGGTGACGGAGAAAATCAACGAGTTGGCCGATGTGGCTGATGAAGAGCATGACCGTGCAAGCATCAATTTCGTAGACCAGTTCATTGACGAGCAGGTGGAAGAGGAGAAGACCGTGCGCGACATCCTGAACCTGTTCCGCCACCGCGACGGCCATACCGTAGCCACCATCGATGATATCGTAGGTGCTGTGAAGGAGTAAGACGCTGATACCTATTTCTGATTAACCTGCCTATGCAGTCCATCACAGGTGTGCAATGCTTAAAACACCGCGTTTTAGGTATTGCGTACCTTATTTATTTGCCGTACCTTTGCATCGTGATTTTAAACCATATAAGACATATGAAAATAGAAAAGATTCATGCAAGGGAAATCCTCGATTCAAGAGGTAATCCAACAGTAGAAGTAGAAGTAACACTCGAGAACGGCGTGATGGGTCGTGCTGCTGTGCCATCGGGTGCATCAACTGGCGAGAACGAGGCGCTGGAACTGCGCGACGGCGACAAAGAGCGCTATCTGGGTAAGGGTGTGCTGAAGGCTGTTGACAATGTAAACAAGGTTATCGCACCTGCGCTGAAGGGTGATTGCGTGCTGGAGCAGCGCGCAATCGACTATAAGATGCTGGCACTCGACGGCACTCCTACAAAGTCTAAACTGGGTGCTAACGCTATTCTTGGCGTATCGCTGGCTTGTGCTCAGGCTGCCGCCAAAGCGCTGAACATACCTCTTTATAGATATATAGGTGGCTGCAACGCCTACACATTGCCCGTACCTATGATGAACATCGTGAACGGTGGTGCACACTCGGCTGCACCTATCGCATTCCAGGAGTTTATGATTCGCCCTGTAGGAGCCAGCAATGAGCGCGAGGCTATCCGCATGGGTGCCGAGGTATTCCACAATCTGGCAAAGCTACTGAAGGCTCGCGGACTGTCGACTGCTGTAGGCGACGAAGGCGGTTATGCACCTAACTTCGACGGCATAGAGGATGCTCTCGACACCATCGTAGAGGCTATCAAGAAGGCTGGTTATGAGCCTGGTAAGGATGTGAAGATTGCAATGGACTGCGCCGCATCGGAATTTGCTACCTGCGAGAACGGCCAGTGGTTCTACGACTATCGTCAGCTGAAGAATGGTGCGAAGAAGGATCCCAACGGCAAGAAACTCTCGGCCGATGAGCAGATTGCTTATCTGGAGCAGCTCATCACCAAGTATCCTATCGACTCTATCGAGGACGGACTCGACGAGAACGACTGGGACAACTGGGTAAAACTGACTGAGAAGATTGGCGACCGCTGCCAGCTGGTGGGCGACGACCTGTTTGTGACCAACACTAAGTTCCTGGAGAAGGGCATCAAGATGGGCGCTGCCAACTCGATACTGATTAAAGTGAACCAGATTGGTTCGTTGACAGAGACCTTGGAGGCTATTGAAATGGCTCATCGACACGGCTATACCACAGTGACTTCTCACCGCTCTGGTGAAACAGAGGACACCACGATTGCCGACATCGCAGTAGCCACAAACTCTGGACAAATCAAAACAGGTTCACTTTCGCGTACCGACCGTATGGCCAAGTACAACCAGCTTATCCGCATCGAAGAGGAGCTTGGCGATACAGCAGCCTACGGCTACAAGCGACTGAAATAAGGCTTAAACAACTTTTTTGAATAAATCATTTATAATAAAACAACGGAATGCAGGTAGGCTGTGAAGCCTGTCTGCATTTTTAGAGTAAAAGGTGACGAAAGATGCAGATAAAGAAGATTATACGCGCGAACAGATTGTAGAGATAGCCAAGCGGGTGTTTCTGAAAAATGGCTATGCCAAGACCTCCATGCGCGACATTGCCAAGGGGGCAGGCATCGGCGTGAGCAATGGGTAAGTTCGTGGTGCGAGGTGAGGTGGCGGAGTACCTGGACGAGTTGCAGACTGGAGGCGCACGCGCCGCATCAACGAATGCCCTGATAGGTTTAGATTGGTATGCTGGTAACGACTGGACGCTCTCGGCTCAGTATTCTCATAAATACGTCGCGTGGGGAGAACATCGAAATACAGGCCTATCAACCCTCCGTATCTCGAAGGACCTGCTGCACAACACGTTGGCGCTGCAGACCTTCGCCTACATCGACGTGACCAACGGCGGTGTGTTTAATCGCCTGAGTGCCGACTATGCCCTCAACGACCAGTTGCACACCATCGTAGGCTACGACTTTTTTCACGCTGACAGTGGCATGTTCGCCATCTACAAAAAGAACTCAGAGCTCTGGGTCAAATTGAAATATAGTTTTTAATTTAATTGACATACATTATGGATAAATCAAACAACAATTATCTAGGCATCCTCGGATGTGCCATCCTCTATGCCGTAACGTCTTTTGCCTGCGCCTTCCTGGGCTTCCTGAGCCCCTGGTGTTGGATTGTGGTTTTCCCCGTTCTTGCAGCCGTGCTTGGTGCTCCCTCTTATCTGTGGGCTGCGTCGAGGTGGCAGCGATTCGGCGTAGCCACGCTGTTTGCACTGGTCCTCGCCGTCGTCCTGTTGGTGATGGGCGAGATTGATGTCACACAGTCCCTTTTGATGGTGACAGTCGGCATCGCGTCTGATGTGGTGCGCCAGGCAATAGGTAATACCCATAAACGTAGCATCCTGTTGGCCTATCCCGTTCTGCCTCTGGGCATCATCGTGTGGCTTATGAAACTATGGACTGCCTCAGAATGGTACTATCAGGGCGCTGCCGAAGAGATTGGGGCCGATTATGCTGATGGACTCAGGACACTCTCGTCTATCTGGGCTCTTCTACTTGTTATTGCTCTTACCCTTGCAGTGGGCTTTGTTGGAATCCGCATCTCTGCTGCAAAAATGAAGTCTGGTAAGAAACTTGGTTAATATAAACGATTATGGCAAACATTTTGAAATCATTTTTCAGTCAGTGTGCACGGCCAAAGGGAGCACTCGGACGTGTAATGCTGAGTTTCATGAATTATACACATGCCCCGCTGACCAACTGGGGACTGAAGCTTGTGGATGTGCAAGGCGGATGGACTATGCTTGATGTGGGCTGTGGTGGAGGTTTTACTATTCGCAGATTGCTGAAACGGAGCAAGGATGCGAAAGTATATGGTATCGACATCTCTGAGGAGAGTGTGGCGAAGGCCAAAAAGGTGAATGCAGAGGTGCTCGACAAACAGGTATTTGTCACTCTGGGGTCAGCCGAGAAACTACCTTACGAGGATGGGAAGTTCAACCTCGTAACGGCTGTAGAGACCGTTTATTTCTGGCCCAATCTGCCTAATTGCCTGCAAGAGGTGCGCCGTGTACTGAAGTCTGGCGGTAAGTTCGCCATCTTGGTAGAAGTGGTGGATAGCGATTCTAAGTGGACGAATGTAGTGGAGGGCATGACAGCCTATTCGCCGGAGGATTTGAAAAAGTTGCTTGACGAAGCAGGTTTAACTCAAACGGAAATCCACCGTAAGAAACCAACGTATGCCACGATTTTAGGAGTAAAACCTTAATTTGCAACCTAGTTGCGATGACTTCACCGTACCTTTGCACCGTCAAACGAAAGAATATGAATTATGGCAGACAAAATTAAGAGTTCGTACAAGTTTAGCAAAAGTTTCTACGATGATGCTATCACGCAGGGCAAATGGTGGAGTAAGTTGTATTTCAAGTTACTCTGGGGCGGTGTCGATGACAACGAGATTGCTCGCAGGGTACTGAGTTGGATTCCCGATGATTTCAAGGGTAAGATGCTCGATGTCCCTGTTGGTACGGCTGTATTCACTACGGAGAAATACAAGCGGATGAAACAGGCCGACATCACTTGTCTGGACTATAGTCAGGACATGCTGGAGCAGGCAGAATACCGATTCCGTGGGGCTGGCATCACTAATATCAAGACCATGCAAGGCGACGTGGGCGCACTGCCCTTTGAGGAAGGTTCATTCGATGTCGTACTCTGTATGAACGGTCTGCATGTATTCCCCAATAAAGACAAGGCATACTCCGAGATTCTGCGAACCTTGAAACCAGGCGGCGAACTGTTGGCCTGCTTCTACATCGCAGGTGAACAGAAGGTTGCCGACTGGCTCGCCAAGACCGTGATGACCCGCATGGGCTGGTTTACGCCTCCTTTCGACACGGCCAACGATGTGCGCCAGCGTCTGGAAACTTACTACGACATCCTCGACTTCCACGTAGAGGGTGCCATGTTATATTTCAAAGCCAAAAAGATATAATAATATCTTTTAGGTACAATAATTCAGTATTTTATTCGTACCTTTGCACCCGATGGATATACAAAGTTTCCTCACATCGCTCTTGAACGTGGTCTGCGAGATGGCTCCCTACCTGCTATTGGGATTCTTCATCGCAGGAGTGCTGCACGTATTCGTGCCGCAGAAGTTCTATGCCAACTATCTTTCGCGGAATAACAAGTTGTCGGTGCTATGGGCGGCGCTGTTGGGCATACCCCTGCCGCTGTGTTCATGTGGAGTCATCCCTACGGCTATCGGTCTGAGGAACGAGAAGGCTTCAAAGGGAGCCATTGCTTCGTTTCTCATTGCCACGCCACAGACAGGCATCGACTCCATCTTGGCAACCTTCTCGCTGATGGGACTGGGTTTTGCTATTATCCGTCCTACAGCGGCACTTATTACGGGTGTCTGCGGCGGACTGCTGGTAAACCGTTTGGTTCGTGAGGATGACGTGAAGGAGGATGCATCCACTTCATGCCAAGTAGAAAGCGGAAACAGGATTTGGCGTGTACTGAAGTATGCCTATTATGATATGCTTCGCGACATAGGCCTGCGACTGCTTATTGGACTTGTTGTAGCGGCATTAATTCAGGTCACTGTGCCTGATGAGTTCTTCCTCAGCTTTGGCAGTCAGCCGTTGCTGCAGATGCTGGTTATACTCATCATCGCCATACCGATGTATATCTGTTCAACAGGTAGCATCCCCGTGGCAGCAGCCCTGATGATGAAAGGACTCTCGCCAGGTGCAGCACTAGTGATGCTGATGGCCGGGCCTGCGGTAAATCTCGCCTCTATCCTCGTGGTTCATAAGTCAATGGGGCGTCGCTTTACATCGATTTATCTGATGACCATTGTAGGCTTTGCTGTCCTCTTTGGTCTGCTACTCAATGCTACGGGCTGGGACTTCACTATTGCCGCTCAGGATGCTTGCTGCATGAGCACATCCGTCCTGCCCAGTCCGTTTAAAATTGTTTGCGCCACAGTATTAACATTATTAATTATATTTGCTCTTATGATGAAGTTTTTCAGCAAGTTTACCGCCCAAAAGCCCTTAGACCCCGACGTGACCGTTTACCGTGTCGAGGACATGCATTGCAGCCATTGCGAGGCAGCCGTAGTCCGTGCCGTCGAGGATCTGCCTGGCGTAGAGAAAGCCAAGGCCAGTGCCTCTGCCAACACCCTCACCATCAAAGGCCCTGCTACGGAAGAAACCATCCGAACAGCGGTCGAGGGTATCGGATATACGTTCAAGGGAAAAGCTTGAAGTTCAAACTTATGCCTTGACTTCGTCGAGTTCCGTCGCGACTCGGCCGTTTAAGCGAGCTTAACGGCTCTCGCTGCTCCGTCACTTGTGGTTGTAGTACCTGATAAGCAGGGCTACTCCTGTAAAAGCCAGGACGAATTCGAGGGCTACGATAAAGATGTACTGCATAATGGTAATGGTTTTATAAGTTAGGCGAAATGGCGCAGATCCAATTATTTAGATTGCACTTCGGAGAATCTGCATAGAGATAGTCGCCAACGATGTGCGCCCCGTTCTCCTTGAGTTCGCGGCAAAAGGCATCGGCATAGATGCCGTTGTCATGCCTGTTGCCAAGAGCCACCATAACGGCGAGGTTCTTACCGCTCAGGCTGGCCCCACGGAACATCTGAATGGCATACTGCCAATGCGGTGACAGATTGCCACCATCCTGAAACTCGACGGCAAGGACGAGACTTTGGCTGTTCTCGATCTGCCTAACGTTCATACTCTGGACGCTGACGGTCTCAGCACCCAATTTGTCAGCTATCTCTTCAGCAATAGCCTGACAGCTGTCGTACACGACGACGATTGATTCATGTTTCATATCTCTACTGTTCTGAATACTCGTTAAAAGGGGAAACGTTGTCTCACGACAGGCTGCCCCGTGAACTTATATAATAATACACGTATGCGCACATGACTGCGCAGAACCAACAAAGAGACTACATGACAGTCCTTTTCGATTCATTTATCCCACAAAAATGTTTGTTTCGCCTCACGCCCTTACATCGAGGGTCGTTTGGCATGTTACCGAAAAAGGCTGGTCTTCAGACTTTCCTCCACTCCCAAGCGCCTTCTCACCCAAACGGGCAATGGCGTTTATGCTTAGGAGCCATAACGGAGTTCACTGCTGCGGGACAGTCGGAGATTCACACTCCAGTTCCCAATTAATCGCGGCTAAGCGAACCTTTACGGGCGACTCTTTCCAGAATCACGCTACAAAGGTAGTGATTTTTTATGAAAGAAATATGCTTTATACAAAAAAGTTATCAATATAACGTCAATTTATAATCAAATCCCCGACCTGCGAGCGATGCAAGCCGGGGCTTATCCTATTTTTTGAACTCCTGCTCAACTTCGAGGATCAGGCTGTCAACATCGGCTTTTACGCGGTTGTAGTTCATATATAAGATACGCTCGCGGGCATCGACGGACTTAAAATCATAGGCGATGGGGAGCGGATAATTGGCGTAATCCTCCTCTTCGGCTTTGATTTCGGACATGTCAAAATTGGTCTTGCAATAGAACTTCGAGGTCTGGAACTCCTCCGACTTCTGGATGTTCATCGAACCATGACGGCCAGTCTTGGTGGGGGTGAAGTCACGGGCCACCTGTCCGCAGATCCAGCCAGAGGGCATATCCGAGATCTTCGAGGCAGGCACCATCGAGTCCATGTTCTCGTTGAGATTGATGCTGGTGCGGTCGCGGTCGATGGTGACACCCTTTTTGAGCTGTACAGTCTTGCCGAAGATGTCGTTGGAAAGCCATTCGAGCGTCTCTTTGTTACGCGCAGAGCCGGACACGACATTACCGATGGTGGTGATAATCTTCTGCATACCCACCTTGCCATAGTCGGCCTCCAGCTGCGGCAGTTCCTGGAATCCGAGAATGACGGCCACCTTGTTGCTTCGTGCCGTACCGATCAGACGGTCTATCTTGTGGAAATAGAGCGTCGGCACCTCGTCCACACAGATGTCAACGGGAATGTTCTTGCCCTGGCCACTGTTCACTCGTGTCACCAGACGGTTCAGGATCATGGCGTTCAAGGCACCCACGATCTGCTCCTTCTCCGGGTCGTTGGCAATGAGCAGGTACGACGGACTCTTGGGGTCGCTGACCTTCAGGTCGAAGTCATCGCCGTCCTTGTGAAATATCCAGTAGGCCTCCTTGGTGGCCAGCTTCGAGGTCTGCACACGCAGCGTACCAATCATACCCTCAAGTTGTTCCATCGCCTTGCCATCGAGAGCCGACTTGAACGGTGCAATCAGCGGGAATATCTCAGGGTCGGTCTGCAGAATCTCGAACATGGTCTTGTAGTCGATGTTCAGGAACGACAGCACATGCGGCATGTCGCTATACTTGCCCAACCAATAGGCAGGCGTGACGGTATTGCCTGCCTTGTCAAAGACACGGCCCGTCAGTTTCCTATGGTGCGTCTCTTTGTCCTCCGTATATTCCGGCACCAGCTCGTTGCCGTCCTTGTCGTAGGGTAGGCGCTTATAGTTCACAAAGAAGTAGATGCAGGCGGCGAGGAAGTTCACTGCAGAGGTCTTGAAGAACTGGTCGGAGCCACCGCCACCCTCATTCTTACCTTTGTTCAGCGAATCGACCAGCGTCTCCGCGGTCTCCTGGGCAGCGGCCAGCGAGTCAATGTACTTATGCTGGATAGGGTTCACCCGACGCGAATACTCCACATTCACGAAGTTGATGATGTTGAACTGACAGCCCGGCGGCGTCTTGCCCTTCGCCTTGTTGATGCGGTAGTGATAGTAGAGCTTCTGGGCGAGGGTAGGGAACTTGTAATCGTAAACCACCATCGAAAAGCCCTTGGCCGAGTGCTGACGGATGAACGGCTCAATGACAGAAAAGGTCTTACCCGATCCAGGCGTACCCACCACGAACGTACCACGGAAGGGGTTGTTGATATTGATCCATCCGTGACGGAACTTGCCGTGATAGTAGTAGCGCATGGGGATGTTCACGCCGTACTTCGTATCGACGCGCTTCTCATTCTGCTCGAAACTCTCGTTCTCGAAGTTGAAACGGTCCTTCATCAGTCCCTCCTTCAGATACTTCGACACGTTGTCGAGCGCCACATGGACGCACACCGTGCCGACAATGGAGGCCACCATGTAGAGCCAGATGCTCAGCGGGAATATCCACAGGCGGTAGTGCAGCCAGTCGGTGTAGTAGAGCCACACGGCCAACAGGACCAGCACGAATCCGATGACAATGGGCCAGAACACCATCTTACGGGCATCGAACTCAATCTGTTTCTTATTGCGGGTGCCGATGCAGGTGATAATGACCAGCAGGAGCGTGGCAATCTTGCTATAAGCGAGGTGACCAGGCTGGTAAATCAGCCAGCGGCCCATGCGCTCATGCAGGTCGGTCAGCACTCCGGCGAACGTGTCGAGCAACTCAGGATTGCAGGCATACTCGAAAAACTCAACGACCAGCGAAACGTAGATGACGACTCGGAAAATGCTGTATATGCTTTGTATCTCTTTCGACTCTTCCATTTCTATCTTACCGATTTAGCGTTGTTCCACCACTGGCGGCGGCAACGAGTGATGATGTCGTGCTTGGTGTCGGGGTTCATGTAATAGGCCCGCTCCATCAGCTCGTTCCACACATCGAGAAACGACGTATAGCGAAGCGCGAGGGTGAGCTGGCGCAACTGTTTGTTGATGGTGCGCAGTTTGGGCCGGATGGTCGAGATGACCTTATTCTTCTCCTGTTCCGTCATCTTGCTGCTCTCAAAGCACACCTTGCGGATGTCCATGATGACATCGAGCGTGGTGCGCACGATGTTGCGATAGACCACATTGCGGCGGGTGGAGAAAGCCACGGCCAAGGCGTTCTCAGGACTGTCCGCGAGGACATGGCCCAAGTCCTTCACGCATTTCGAGGTTTGCGTCACCTCGTAGTAGATGCCGTAGATTTCTGCAGCAATCGACAGTACATCGTGGAACTTATCCAGGTAGTCGTTGAACTCGCGCTGGAAGTCGGTCGTGGCTTCCACCTCCTCCTTTATCCAAACGTGGCCAGTGGTCATCAGCAGCTGCGCCTTCTCCTGCGACTCGATGGTTTTCTTCGCCTGGTCGGAGGCCAGTTCAATGGCAGCCACACGTCCCGGGTCGATACCAGCCACCGACTTCAGCGGTACACACAACAGTATTATCAGGTATAGCTTCTTCATCATTCATTCAATATTTGACTCACGGTTGATGCCCTGCGCCAGCGTTCGTACGCCTCACTGGCTATCTCGGCATGGCTCTTGTCAACCATCCCAGCCGTGTACTGGTTCCAGACATCCGTCAGATTATGATACGCGATACTGATGGCGAGGGTGCGCAGTTTGGCATTCAGCCGGGCCAGTTCGTCGGACAGTTGCCAGAGCATTTCCGTCCGTTCGGCTCCCGTCAGCATATTGTCCGTTCCACCCTTGGCCACCGACACCTTCAAAAGGCGATAAGTCTTGATGAACTCCGTCGCTGTTTCGAGGTAGAGGTCGTTCATGGCCAACGTGGCACCGATGCCCACAGGATTGGCATTGATGGCCCGTTGTATCTCATAGAGATGTTGCAGGGTCTGAACACCATCGGCATAGAGCGAACACCCGGCTTTAAGGGCATCGGCATAGCCACGAGCCGTTTTCAGGTAAGCATTATACTTACCCTCCCACTGTTTCATCTTCGTGAACTCTGCCGCGATGGTTCCCTGAAAAGCAGCGGTCTTCTGCATACCTTTCGTCTGGCTGTTTATCGTGCTGTTCAGCAGGCTCGTTCCCTCGGCAATAGCGGCATATTGCAGCGGATTGGCCTCGCCAACCTGCCCAAAACTACTGGCAGGCACGCCCATCAGGACGGCCAATGCCAGTAGTCCGCGTCGATTATGAAAGAATAAAGATGGTATCATTCTTATTTAATAAAGATAAATTATCTACATGCCACGTCTGATACCCTCGTCTGGTCCAGGAACACCAAGGTTGGCTTCCTCTGAGCGGAAGTTGGCTGCAGCTACATCAGCCGGACTGACAACTCCTGCTTTATGATAGACGGGGCCGGTACGGGTTTCATAAATCTCAGGTCTCGGCTCATGTGGGACAGACAGGCCGTCGCGCATCACCTCACCACCAACGACCAATGCGGCCAAAAGAGCAGCACCGAGGTTATGGCCTTCGCCTGGACGGGTCTTGATATCGACCTCATTGAAGATCTTAGAGAAGAGCTGCATACGGTGATAGTCATCGACAGCGAGGAACTTGTCATACTGTTTCTGGGTAATCTCATGTGAAATAGTCTGCCCATTGATGACTGCGGTCATCTTGTATTTGCCATTCGCTGTAGGGTCAACCTGAATATTCCCCACCTCGACCTCACGGCCATGTGCTCTCTCACGGTAAAAACCCTTGCGCTCATTAAACTCCAAAAGGGCTGCACCGTCCACCCTGTTGGAAGTGGCATTTTGGATGTCCACTTCCTTTTGGTGGACGATGCTTTGCCCGTCATGCGCAAGGTATAGGTCATCCTGATATAGGCTCTCCCCATGTGCCGACTTGATTTCGACCTCGTTGAAAACCTTATCGAACATCTTCAGGCGATGGGCATCGTCGAGGTCGAGGAACTTCTGATAGTCCTTGGCTGAGATGGAGTGGGCGAGGAGTCGGCCATTGACTTCTGCCTCCATGACGTATGTACCATTGAGCGTTTTATCAACTCGTATTTCGCCAACAACCATCTCACGGCCATTGGATACTGGCTGGAACCAACCCTTGTTGCCCAAGATGGTCTGAATCTCCCTGCCATTGATGGCATTAGGGTCGCGTTCAATACGCTCAGACTCTCTGCGCTGTTCGGCTTTTGCTTCGGCGAGACGCTGCTGTTCTGCGATGCGGCGTTCCTGTTCGATGAAAGGTGCTTCCACCTCCTGACGAACATCCGGCTTCAGGTCGAGCGATACCAGTTCCTTGGTTTCGAACATGTCCTTGGTGAGTTTCGTATCGAAGTCCTTGCCGATAACCTCATTGATGATGGCCAGACGGGCATCAACTGATACGCCGCCTTTGCCACTGACCTTGTTGGCCATGAGCTTTTGCAGTTCCTCCGGCTTCAGGTCATACTGGAGATCCACCTTTGAGAGATTCGACTGGATGGTGAGTGTCTTCTTGGCTTCGTCGATGACAATGCCGTGTGACTTCAACACCTCCTGGAACTTGTCATTGCTGAAATAGACATCGGAGGTGATGACAGAAGAGTAGGGGATGCCCTGACCTTGTGGACGGGGTGCTGCCTCCAAAGGCTTTATCTTGGGTTCGATGGAAATCTGGTCCAGCACCTCGACGGGCGTTTCCTTCTGATGGCCTTTGAAGTAAAAGCCATAACCGCCAGAGAGCATTTCACCTGGCTTCACTCTGTTGTCAGGTCGTTCCGTTACCATCGGGCCACCTCCCCAAGGACGATATGCGTGGTCACCGATACGGCGAAGATGGAATCCTTCAGTACGAGGGGCATAGCCTACGAAGTCACCTGCCCAACCACGACCCTGACGGCTGAAGGGAGCAAACCAAGGTGTTCGGCGGGCAGGTCTGGCATCGTAGCCATACTCCCCATGTCCGATACGATAGCCATGCAGTCCCATCGCCACACGACCGAAGGCATTGCTGGCAGAAACAAAGTTCTGCGGCATGTAGAAGTCATCCTTCACGATAGAGGCGAAAGTGTTATAGGCTTTCTTATTCTCGTAGGTGGTTCCCCAGCCCATGAGGTTCTCCACCTGTTTCTCATTCAGTTTGTAGGTCAAAACAGGAGAGTCGTGACCCAATACAATGAGTTCACGACCACCGTCCTTCGCCAAACTGATATGCGCCTGCATACCATTCTTGCGCAAAACCTCCTGAAGACCTGTCGAGAGATCCAACTCTCGCGGATTAGTATATTTCCGTATTGCCATAGACTACTTGAAATAAAGTACGACGCAGGTGTTACGATTGCCATTGAGCGGTTCGTAGCTATCGATACCGCCACGATGCTTCTTCTGGATATGAGTCTCGTCAACGCCATGAGCCTTCAGCAGTCCTGCGATATAGTCGGCTCGTTCGACACTCAGGCGTTCGTTGATCTCAGGCGTACCCGTCTCGCTGTCTGCAGCACCAATGATTCGGGCCTGAAGGCCATATTTCTTGATGACTTCTGACACCTCCTTGATGTTGATGAACTGTGCGTTTTCTGTCAACTCATGGGTTCCTATCTTAAAGAAAAAATAGATAGGTGCGCCAATGTACTTCTTGCCAGACTTCAGAATGTGCAGGTACTTGTTGGCGGCGATTGCGGTTGAATCAGTCAGACTATCCACGTTGATAGTATCGCTGATGCCATCCCAATCCTTGTTGGCCAAACGCTTGCGAAGAGAGTTAAGACCGCTATAGTTATTGCGCTCATGGGCAGCGGTGGACTGAGCCGAAGGAGCTATCTCCTTGTTCTGGTTCTGCCATGAGTCGTAATACCTGTTCACCTGGTTCAAATCAACTTCATGGACGCGAATTCTCTTCCACCCGACTTTGCCGATGGTAACACTCAGACCGATGCTGGCCTGCAGCAGATGGTCACCGAGTTTATCAGATGCTCCCTGCCCGTCGAAGTTCTGCCAGGTGGTCGTGGCTCCGAGTTCTCCAGACAAATGCAGACGCTCCGACAGTCGGTAGCGACCAATGAGGCCATAGGAGATAGCGAATGGCTTCTGACCATTATAGCTGTTATGAATCAGTCCGCATCCAGCGTATGGGATGATGTCCCACTTCTGCATCCCGTCACTATGCGCCGTGAGGTTATACAGGAAGTCCACATGCAGGTTCTGGTAATTACATGATACCATATTGGCATCCTTCAGTTGAAGGCCCTGAAAAGCCAGTCTGCCAGCCACATGAGGCGTGAACCACTTGCCCACTGACACATTCAGCAACGGTTTCTCACGGTCAAACAAATCACCATGTCCTACTGGCTTACCAATGAAAGCCGATACACCTCCCTTGGCTGAGAGGAACCAATTTACTCCCCAATCATCGACGGGAGAATCTTGTGCTGCAGCTGTCCCTGCTACGAGACATGCCGCCATTAAAATCATTGTTTTCTTCATTTGCTTAATACCTTTTTAATTTTTTAGCCGCGAAAGTACAACATCTATTTCACTGTACAGACGCACAGAAATTATCATGCTTGAATTAACGTTTCAATTTTCGTCCAGCTGGTCTCATCATCATGCGGCCCATGATGCAACAACGCCTACGATACGCATACTCGTCCTCGTCTTCCTTGCGTCGCCAGCCACTTCCCGGGCCATTACCGCCACCACCATGATCCTGTGCATACTTTGTAGCACCATCTATCAATCCCGTGAAAATAGCGGTTGCGGCGGCGACAATTGCATTGCCTCTTTCGGCTATGTCTTCGATGAAAGAACCATCCATCAGTCCCTCAAACTCATTCCGCAGTCCAGGCGGCAGTTTCTTGGAGAAGTCGCACAACCTCTGGTGTTCCTTCTGAACCTCTTCGATGGCCTCGCTCCACATCATTGTAGTCATTTCACGCATGGCATCATCCTCCAGTGATGGACTGTTCTTTTCGACCTGCTCATATAGCGAATCGTATGCCTTTTCAAGATTCTCTTTCATGCCTGTCAGTTCTTCTAACTGGGTCATGGCTGCATCGAGTTTTGTTTTCTTGTCATTCAACTTTGTCTGTATATCGTTAAGTTGGTCTTCTAACTTTTGTTTCTTCTCTTCAAGTTCATCGATGGGAATATGACCATTCTTGTATTCCTCTTCAAGACCACCAATCTCGGTAATGATTTTCTGCTTCTGTTCCCGAAGATTGATTATCATAGTGGTCAATCCCTTGTAGCGTTTCTCGGCTCTTTTGATTTCGGTTTTCAGATTGTCAAGTCTCCCTTGATTTGCCGTAATCTGTGTGGACTGTTCGGTCATCTTCTGTTCTTGCTCATTGAGGGTTACCTTGCCGGAATCAATCTGTTCCTCCAGCCACTGCATATATGACTTATGCTTGGCATTGGTCGTGGCGATGCTGTCACCACGTTCCAGTCCGTACTTGGCATTTACCTCGGCCAACTGGTCGTGCAGTTCCTTGAACTTGCGTGAGCCATCCTCCTTGTTACCGCCAAAGAACTTATTGTAGGAAAACTTGTTCTTTTCTGTGATGGGTAGCAGTGTACAATGGATATGCGGTAGGGTCTCATCGAGGTGAACGACAAATGCCGCAATGTTATCCTCACCGTATTTATCGGCCATGAAGTGATACATGTCCTGTGCCCACTTCTCAATTCCTGGGCAGCGGGTGGCCTGAGAATTGTCAGATCCACGCTTGAAATTCACCTCCTGATTGCCGAAGGCCAACTGACGCATCACGTCGCGTGAACCCTCTAATATGATATTCGCAACCGTCCGACGGCGACGCGGATCATCCTCAGAAAGCCCTGCATTGGGGTCGGTGATACCCCTTGCCTTCAGAATTTCCCTAATACGGGTGGGGATGGAGGTGTCTTTATCCACCTCTTTTACTACGCCACCACGGCCAATCTCGAAGTTGAGATGCTCGCGGGTGGGGTCTTGTGTACCTGATACCTGCTTATTATAAGCTGATTGCTGAGCAATACGCAGATGTTCATTGCTTTGTGCTCGTGTCATGCCCTTACTGGGCTTTAAGTCGCAAACTTGCTTTGCCATTTTTTTATTCGTTTATTAGTTCAAATGGGGGTCTTGGGGTGTGAACCCTGAGCCTAACCGTCCGAGAGCTTGCTCCAATCCGCTTGCGATTGAGGACGGGCATCTTTGTGGGGCATCTGCCGACAAAGTGCGTATTAGGCTACGTCCTTCTGCCCAAGGGCAGTGTGGCACGACCTGGGGCAGACGCGCAAGCGCTCTCCGTTTCAGTCGTTGTACACCCTAATAATCGTTGTCTGTGATATAGTTTAACTTGATTGCCTTTCGGTTGCCTGCCAAGGTCATGTTGACAATGCCAAGCTCCTGTAACTTCTCCAAGAAACGGCTGACCGTATCGCGGTCCCATCCCCAGGCTTTCGAGAACTCGAGGACGCTGCCTTTCATGAACTTTCCGTCACCCGTAAGCAGCGCGATGCGCTGACGCTCCATCAGGTCGCGGAAGGCTTCGAGGCGACTGTACTTCGGCTGTTTCTTCACACCCTGCAGCAGCAGGTTCCAGAAAGCGATGTCTGTGACAATTCGCACCTGGCTGTTTCTAACTGTTTCTTTATCCATGTCGTAATGCTTTATTGTTTATGCCAGCCCGGCATCCCGCATAGTGGACTTCGGGATGCCGCCTCCTGTTATGTTGCCGATACGGTCAGGGTAGATGTATGCTGCAAGCAGCACTATCTCCAGCATCTCGGTGACGATGATGTAGCGGGGCGAGACCATGGCGATGAGCATGGCAACGGCTGCCACGACGAGGAAATGCTTCGGGTGGTCGTGGAGGTAGGTGAGCACCGTGTCGGCCCACTTGTACGAGAACATGGCCAGGCTCATCACTGCGGCCAGGAGTGTGGCATAGGGGCGTGTCATCAGTGTGCCGTAAAGGCCGATGGTCTGTGCGGCATTGGCTGCAGTCAGATGGCCGTCGTGCATCATCGTGGCAATGGCGGTGGATGCCTGGAAGTCGATAAACTCGAGGGCTATCATCACCATCAGGATGACGAGCGTGAAGAACTTGCGGAAGTTCTCGCTGCGCTTCATGCCCTCATAGAATCGCGTGGCGAATGCAGGTCGCCAGCGCATGGCGAACGTGAACGGCACTGCGGCCATCACGAACATCAGAATCATTTTCAAATCAATTATACTCATGTTGCTTTATGAATTTGTTAAGTCGTTTAATCTGTTGGTTCTTATTGTTTGAAAGGTGACTGCCGGTGGTGGTCAGAGGAAGTTGATGAGCAATGCGTCGAGACGCTGTTGTTCCTCGATGTCGAGGTCGGGCTGCGGTTGCTCCAGTCGCTCAAGCTCCTGCTTCAAGAAGGTAAAAACGGTTTCGATGGAGGCATAGAAATCGACGTGTATCTCGTCGATGATGCCGCACTGGTGTGACGCTATGCGTACCACATACATTTCGTCCTGATAGGGCATGGAGTAGGCGAGGGCCTGGAAGTTGTTGCCGGCCTTGTCGCTGTAGAGGTAGAGCACCTGCAAAAGGAGCTTCGAGACGAGCAAGTCGATCAGGTCGTCTATCATTTCCTGACGGGTCAGGGGGATCGTTACCGTCGCCTGATTGCCGTCGTTCAGGGCGGTCAGTTCGAGGTCATCGGTCTTGAACTTTTCCATGCTCTCGGTGGCTTCGAGGAAGCCCATCAGGTTTGCGATGATGCGCTCATCGACTTCTCCAGTTATAATGAATAGCATCACAAAACGCTTTTGAGGTAACACTTCAGGAAATACTCGCTCAGCACTGAGGAGAGTTTTTCCGTTTCCGATTTGGGCGAGTGCGCATAGTCTTTGCCGTCAACGTAGGCAAGGAGCATGGGCAGTTCCTCAGCCAAATGAGTCAACGTCTGCTCCTGCTGCGGGGTCAGCATGGCCGTGGCGTAGTTGTCCATTGCCAGGAAAGGCTGAATGAGGAGCCATCGGTAGTTGGCTGACTGCTTGGCATCCAACGGCTTCTGGGCCTTGATGTCGTTGCGGCATGTCTCGGCGCTCTGGAGGATGCGGCGGTTGAAGTCAAGGTAATACTGACGCGCCGACTTGAACTCATCGGATGCCAGCATGGCCTTGCGGCTGGTAGAGGTGCCAACTTTCAGTTTTACCACGTCGGCCATCGAACGCTGCTTGGCAAGTGCCAGACGGGTGATGACCATCCTGAAGCTGTCGGTTACGGCAAAGAACTCCGAGGCGAGTCGGGCATCGTTCTGGAGTGTGGAATCCCGCACCATGAGGGTGAGTGTAGAGTCCTGCAGTTCCTGCCAGGTGTTGATGCGGGCCACCAGCTCGTCGATGGTGGCATCCTTCTGGTCCTTGACTGTCGCCAACTCCTGATGACAGGCGGCTATGGCCTCCTGTGCGTGGTCGAACTCGAACTTCTGTTTCTTACTGTTGCAAGCCGTCAGACCTGCAATCATTACTGCACCTATTAATATAATAAGGTGGCGTTTCCATTGTGGATTTCTCTGTTTCATTTCGCTGTTTGTTTCTTTATTGCTTTCGCGGCGCAAAACTACAACAATCTGCTGGCTCAGGCCTGCTGTTTCAGTTTTCTTGCGTGAATTAACAATTCACGAATGGAATCCAATCTGAATTGTTAAACCAGGAATGATAATTTCGTAAGGCAGATGGTTCCATCGGTTTGCAGTTCCTTTGCAGGAAAAAACGATATGATAGTATGTATTTGTGAGAAGCCTTCGGTGGCCTTAGAGGTCGCCAAGGTATTGGGAGCGAGAACGAAGAAAGATGGCTTTTACGAGGGTAATGGCTATCAGGTTACGTGGACTTTCGGCCACCTGTGTGAACTGAAATCGCCAGATAAATATTATCCTCAGTGGAAGAAGTGGAGCATGTCTGTGTTGCCGATGATTCCACCTCAGTACGAGGTTGAACTTATCAATAACCCAGGCATTAAGAAACAGTTCAAGGTCATCAAGGATCTGTATAAGAAGGCCGATAACATAGTTAACTGCGGTGATGCCGGTCAGGAGGGCGAACTTATCCAGCGTTGGGTGATGCAGCTCGCGGGAGTGAAGTGTCCTGTCAAGAGACTGTGGATCTCTTCACTGACAGAAGAAGCCATCCGTCAGGGATTCCAGAATCTGAAACCTCAGAGCAATTATGACTCGCTCTTCGAGGCAGGACTGGCTCGCGCCGAGGGTGACTGGCTGTTGGGTATGAACTGCACCAGACTTTATACTCTCAGGTATGGTCAGTACAAACAGCTGCTTAGTGTTGGGCGTGTGCAGACTCCGACATTGGCGATGATTGTTGCTCGTGACAATGAGATTGAGCATTTCGTGCCAAAACCTTACTGGACGTTGACTACGAAATACCGTGATACGGTGTTTACCAACAGTTCGTTCCAGACTCAGCAAGCTGCTGAAGAAGCCTTGGCCGTTGCCCGTCGCAGTCCTTTAATTATAAAAGATGTGCTGGAGAAACGCAGCAGTGAACAATCGCCACAGCTCTATGACCTCACGTCGCTTCAGGTTGATTGCAATAGGAAGTTTGGCTTCTCTGCCGATACGACATTAAAGAATCTGCAGAGCCTGTATGAGAAGAAACTGACCAGCTATCCGCGTGTCGATACCCGTTTCCTGACGGATGATATCTATCCCAAGTGTCCTGGCATTATCGCCAATCTGACGGATGTTTGTGCTGGAGCACGACCTTTGGTGGGTCGCCAATTGCCGAAGAGCAAGCGAGTGTTCGACAACAGTAAGGTAACGGATCATCATGCTATCATCCCGACTGGTGACATACGAAACCTTGGCACTCTCAATGACTTTGAACATAAAGTCTATGATTTGGTTGTTCGTCGTTTTTGTGCCGTTTTCTATCCGGCTTGCGAATATGCACAGACCACCGTCTTGGCCAATGCTAGTTCTCTTACGTTCAAGGTCACAGGTCGTACCATCCTCTCCGAAGGTTGGCGTGCTGTTTATGGCAAAGAGCTTATAGACGATGACAGTCAGAGTAATGAGAAAGTTACTCTCCCGTCATTCAGGGTTGGCGAATCTGGTCAGCATACTCCTTCCATCGAGAAGAAGATGACTACTGCACCCAAGCATTATACTGAGGCTTCACTTCTTCAAGCAATGGAAACTGCCGGAAAGTTCGTCGAGGACGAAACATTGAAGGAGGCCATGAAGGAAAACGGCATTGGCCGCCCATCAAGTCGCGCCTCAATCATTGAGACATTGGTGAAACGTGACTATGTTCGACGTGATCATCGCAACTTGATTTCCAATCCAGCAGGTCGAAATCTGATAGCACAAATTCATTCGACTCTTTTGAAGAGTCCTGAACTCACTGGCCAGTGGGAACACAAACTGCGCCAAATAGAACGAGGAAGCTATTCGCTGCAGGACTTTATGCAAGAGCTGGAGCACCAACTTGTGACTATGATTAAGGAGGTACAATCCACATAATCAGCTCGTTTTTGTAGAATAAACTATGTGCAACAAATGGATTTGCACAGATAACCATAAAAAAACAGTATAATTTTTCGTTTAAATGAAATAATTGTTGTATATTTGCACTCGCAATATGGCATAATTTCGTTTAAAGCGAATAAGTGCATGAGCAAAAGCGCATTCGCGTCTCAGTCTAAAAACTGGCAAAAAATTTAGAACGCAGGAGACGAAGTGGATGTGCACACGGTTGTATTGTATCCCTACAGGAAACATATAACAACGCGTGGCGCCATTCCTTCCGGGCCTGCAAGGGTTACCGCCAGTTTCCCAGACTGCTCGTCGTGAATTGGCACCACGCTTTTTAACTAAGAACCAGCCTGTGAATGGTGCAACGGGCTATCCTAATATAAAGAAGGTATGAAGGATGGTAAAGTAACAATAGCAGAAATAGGTCCCCGGCTGAAACTCATTCGGCAGGAGTTAGGAATCACGCAGAAACAGTTGGCACAGGATTTGGATATGAACCAGGCGATTCTATCTAAATTCGAGAATGGCGGTATGGTCTATGCATCAGTGTTGCTTGATGTGCTCTGTTATTTCCGTGACAGGATCAACATCAATTATCTGCTCCAACCAGGCGATGACTACAGCCTGAATGATGAACGTCATCGCTTCTCTAATGACAAAGTCCGGGATATCGTTCTCGACAATCGTCGTCGATTCGCATTGGAGGAACTCCGAAAGATTTCTGGAGAATACAGTCAAAAGTGCGAGGAAATCATCAACAACACTATAGACTTCTGTAAGTCTGAGCCAGAGTAACATGAATGCGTTTATTTCGCTACAGCACCATAATTGTGACGATGTTTAGCGGAATAAACGCTATTCTTTTAGGTGTTCTGCTTACACTCTATTTATCATAATTCATATTCTCGGTGAAAGTTGAAAAACCGAAAATCGACGTCCAAGATATTGCGCATAATCCGTGTTATGATAAATAGGCCTTGAATGTATGATGCTGTCGATATTTGGCCAAAAGGTGCTACAAGTATAGCACTATGGCCAATTATATGCATCTGGTCTCCCCTTCTGATTCTACTAAAAAACGAACTGGAGTTCTTTGAACTGGTCGATGTTGGTATGATCGCTGTATTGCTCTCCATAGCCACGTAGCATGTCTGCGTAATCATCATTCGACCAATCGTAGAATGTTGTCCATTCATTGATTGCAGCTAATCGAGCATCCATATCTTCAGCCAGTTCCTCTGGCAGATTTTCTTGCTGCCTTAAATGGCAGTACATCTCTGCAGCAATATCCAACATGCATCGAGCCTCTGATGGTGTCTCGTTATTATGCCATCTCTCAAACCAAGAATGATGTGCATCCTTAATAATTTCCAGACTATTAAAAACTGCAAAGAGATTTCCTGCAGCTTCTTCATATTGGCCACCATGAATCTGCTGCATAATACTATGCAGAACTGGTGACAAGGATTTCTTCACCGAGATGTTCATTCTTGCCTTTTTAGCCTTCTCCAATCGCTCGGTTATGATTCCATATGGCGAATCCTCATGTATCGCGAACGTTTTGACAGGTCTCTTTGCAATATTTCTCAACCTATTCAATACGTAGTTGAGATATTTTTCAGGTTCATTCTTTTCCTTTATTACCTTTTGAATGGCATCGATGACCTTGACACATTCATCATTCAACTCTGGAAGTACAGATACGTCACTCTCAAAATCCTTTCCAAAAAAGCCATTCTGCCTACCAAAGAAGGCATAGCACAAGTCTTCGTATTCCTCAAAATCCTCTGGTTCAATCTTCCATTTGAGACTTCCGTATTCCACCTCGAACTTAAACAGCGCATGAACCAGCTCAGCATGAGGGACGTCCATGCCGACTAAGATGGCTTCTATCTCGTCAATTCCGACATGCTCGGCCTTGATTGCTTTCATGTTCAGGATGCCCTCCTGCTCATGAGGAATGAAGGGGCCTTCTTTGACCTCAAACAGTATTGTGTTATCAATAACTTCTATCGTATGCCAGGTGTTCTTGGGAATATCAACACCATAACGGCCATCAGCCTGACTAAGTACGACATCCTCCAGAACATTCCCATCGTCATCATACGTCAGCACTCTCACCTTACCTTTCAGCAGTATGAAAGATTCATCCTTAGTCGGATGGTGATGTATAGGTATAACCGTCCCTGGCAACAATGCATTCAAAAACCGGTGGCAGCGGTCATCCAAAGACTGGTGAAAATTGTAATTTTTTCTCAGTCGTGGCGATTCCTGCGCCTCCTTCCCTATCCTACTCAACAATGACTCATCAATTATCTTCATAACTGCTTGCTTAACTTATTCCTTTATCAACCTGACGATTAGTTCATCATGAACCAGTTTGTATGCCTCCTGTGGGTCATATTTCACTTGCGGGCCAAGAATGATATCTGTATCTGTCAGGAACTCTTCGTCCTGCAACTTCTCCGACATATTCAGAACAAACTCCTTGTAAGTAGGCAAATGTGATGCTGTGAATCCAAGATAACGCTCGTAGCTCTTCATCACCTTATCCTTATCGAGGGCGGCTGATAAGCTCAGAATCTTCGACAAGTCAAACAGGTCACGGCCTTTCCTTCGCTGATACAAAGCGCGAAGTTTTGTACCTGTCAATTCCTCCAGCTCATACGTCAGCACCTCGCAGCTGCCATTGAACCAAGAGTTCTCCACAGCGAATGGTATCTTCACCATTGGGAATACGCTGAAATGTTCCTTGCAGTTGATCTCTACTTTCAGATGAATCTCACCTGCATCAGGATCGGTAGGCTGTACTTTGAAAAGCAGCGTATTATTATGTTTCTTCTGCTTAACAACAGGAGCGTCAAGGAACGATAACACATCCCTCAGATGGTCTATCGTTTCTTTAATAGGCTCTGCTGACACTTGAACAAGGTCTATGTCCTCAGAGTATCTGGGCTGCGGCGTGAGATACAGTTTACCCAATGCAGTTCCCCCTCTGAACGCCAGATGCTCTGCCAAGAACTCATCGCTATATATGGCAACCAGCGCACGGCAAATAATCAAGTCTTGTTCTACAAACTTGTTCTCAACCCAAGGAGCCTTCTCGCTCCATTCTGTAATATATGATATAGGTATCATAATTCGTCTATTTCAATTGTTTCGTTAACTATAATCTTCCATTTACTATTTCTCTCGTAATCGAGTGCATCCTTGCCTGCCTTCAAAGGTACAAACTGAAGATGCGCCCCACCCTCCTTCAGCAATTCATATATTGCTGCAGCAGCTTCTTTCTCATCTAAGACTTCATCCAGAATATAACCCAAGCGCTGCATACTGCTGATAGGTGCTATATCCAAAAATGTTGAATCCATTTTTGAGAAATCGATCTTTTCTACCAATTCTGCCAATACCGTCGCTGCTCGGGTAACACTACCAGTCTTAGCTTGATAAGTTAATAAATCAACAGCTGTGAGTTCAGGAGAAGAGATATTGATGTACCCTGTCCTTGTCTGGCGTTTCTCCACATATCTTTCTGGAATATGACTCTTACAGAAAAACAGGGTACGGTACTTTTCCTCCTTCTTGTCACGCATAGTAGGAGGTTCTATCATGACACTAAAACTAAGCGGCACCTGATGTGAAGCACCGTGATAACTTGCTGCACTTAAAAGAGCCACATAGTATTTGCGACCAAGGTGGCGCATCATATCATCCAAATAAAAAGACTGTGGCACAGTACCACGCAGAACATATTCATCAGGCACGATAACGTAAAAGCCTCGAAGTGGTGACATGATTCTACCTTTGCTCACCTCTCTGGTCAAAGCCCTGGACAATGTTCCGATAGCCATCTCAGGGAAAGCAGCGAGAACTTCCTTATGCGTGAAAGTATACTTCCCACGCAACGGTTTCTCACCTATCCAGTCTGATATGCTTCTAACCTTATCCATTGCTATTTGAATATTTCGTCTGCAAAGTTAGACATTTTTTGTCTAATTACGCAGACAAAATATTAAAAAATTGCAAAATTACTATTTTTTCCCTACATTCAATTTCCTTATCAATCGAAATATGAAAGGTTTTTCTGAAAAGAGTATGGCATATTCCTATCAGACTTTTGATGGTCTAAAATTGTTAAGAAATGATAATTTTACGAGATTTGTTACTGAAAGATGAAACTTTTCTTTTAACTTTGCACACAAATTCGGAGAAAATTTCTTTTAATAGAATAAAATGAGTAAATCTCACTTGGTCACCAATGATATTAATCCGCAGTTTGAGAAGTTCGGCATCTCAGAGTGCGAGTTTTGGAACCTTTCGTGGAAGGACATGAACCGACTGACGCAAGGCAAAACCATTGACGTGACGCTAAAAGCAGAAAACGGTGAAGGCAAAACTATAGAAAGAGTTGGCCGACTGAGGATGCAGAAGAACCCTGACGGCAGCGTAGAAATGAAGGTTTACTACCGCAACGATGAAGTGAAATCGGATGAATTAAAGCTGTCGAAGAATGACCTGGAAAAGATACAGGAGCAAGGTGTAATCTACACGGAGCTGAACATTGGTGGCAGTAGGAATAGGTATTTCGTGCAATTAGATAGAGAGACCAACTGCCTGCTGTATGAGAAAGCAGATCGTATTGGGCAGAACATTCCTGAAGACATTTTCGGAGTGAAGATAGACCGTGAATTACGTGACCAGATACGTGAAGGGAAACAGGTTACAGTAAAAAGCGGTAATAAAGAATATACAATAGGTATTGACCTGCTGTCGGAAGGTGGATTCAGTGTCAGTGAAAAGCGAAAAGAGGAATAGTATGATTGATTATAAGGAAGCAAAGAAGAAAATAAGTATCATCAGCATACTAAGGGACTGGGGCTACAAGTTCGACAAGTCGAAGGGAAAAATCAGTCCGAACTTCGTGCTGCGCGATGAACACGGTAAGGAAATAGACCGCGTGATCATCACCAACCCCACGAAATCGGAGGAACAGGGGTACTGGAGGCGCGACGGTGGGAAAGGAGACCTTATTACGTTCATCAAGGAGAACCTGAACCAGTTTGGTGTGGTAGGACGCAACGAGACGGACACAGTGACGAAGATCTTGGCGAAGTTGATGAACATTGAGGAGGAGAAAGAACAAAAAAGGAAGGAGAAGGCATCTGCAGATACCTCTGAACAAGATTTGTTTGAAGACTGCGAATTAGATCAGTGGCTCGATGACAACGGTATTCGTGAGGCAAAGGAGTTTGACCTGGCACAGTGGGAACGACAGTCAGGGACAGAGCATATCGACGATATGATGGGATTCTTCACTGGCCGAGGAATTACACATGAGACGGTCGAGGACTTTGCTGAGTTTATCGAACTGGTGAAGAACAAAGGCCAGATGCCAGACGGTGCCCCCTACCCTACGAATATCGCATTCCCCTACAGAGTGCCTAGAAGTAACTGCATTGCTGGTTACGAACTGAGAGGATTCGGCGGCTTCAAAGGAAAGGCCGAGGGAACGAATAGCCGGAGCGGATTATGGCTTGCAGACTTCTCTGGTGGCAGACCCAGCAGAGTGAGAAAGGTATTCTTCTTCGAGAGTGCGCTCGATGCGATGGCCTTCTATCAGCAGAAACAGGAAGAGCTGTATCTGGAGCAATGCGTATTTGCATCGACAGGCGGCAGTTTCTCTGACCTGCAAGTGAAGGGAACAATGGATTATTTCGCCAGAGCTACAGCCGTCGACTGCTTTGACAATGATCTGCAGGGACGTTTGTATGGATGTCGTATGATAGCATTGCTCGAAGGACAATGGAAGATGGACGACCTGAAATGCGAGGTGAAGAACGGCATCGTGAACTTCAAGATCGGCAATCGTAATATGCAAATTGCAGCAGCCCTCTTGGATATCGACACCTTCCGGGCCATGACAGGACTTTATAAGAACAAGGTGGAGGAATGGAAAGCACCTGACGGATATAAGGACTGGAACGATGTCCTAATGAAAGAACAAGATAGCTAACAGATAGGTAAAAAGATTGAATGATGAATAGATATAACGAGACTGGCACTATCATCAATTTTAGTGCCAGAACCTATATGAACCATAAGTGCATCTGTACTTATGCAAGCGATGATGAAAAGCTTCACGCCATTATTGATGATTATGGTGTTATGTATAGCCCTGATGGAAAACGGCTGCTCGATACTGTCCGTCAACTGAAACACTACGAGGTTCCAGAGGGCGTGGAGGTCATCGGCGACGGAGCGTTTTGCTTTAGCGGGCTGGAAAGCATCAAGTTACCCGATTCACTGCTGGCCATCGGATGTAATGCCTTTGGCAACACAAGACTGACGGCACTCACCATCCCAAGGAACGTGCGACATATCGCGCCTGTGAATCCTATCGCCACCAATCAATTGTTGCTTGACAAGTTCGAATGTCTATCACCATACTTCAAAGTGGTCAAAGGTATTCTCTACAGCAAGGATAACGTCATATTCTATGGAGCAGTGACAGAAGACTATCCAGAAGAACTAGAGATTCTTGAAGGTGTAAAGGTTATCGCCAATGGTGCTATGAGTCATCGCGCACATCTTAGATCTGTATCTATACCAGATTCTGTTACCGTTATGGGTGACGGCGCTTTCCATTGCTCTGGGGTGAAGAAAGTGAAGCTGTCAAAGAATATCGACCGCATTCCAGCAGAATGTTTTTACGACTGCCGGCTGGAGGTTTTTATCGTTCCTGAAGGAGTTGTAAATGTCGATGATAGTGCGTTGGGGCATAACGATAATCTTATAACCGTCATCTTCCCAAAGACATTGAAGAATATGGGGTATAACGTGTTTAGTGGTTGTCCGTCACTTACACGTATTTCAGGTCCGAGAAAATCAAATTTCATGAACTTGAAAGATATGCAGAAAGCCGGTCTAAGAAAGGGAGTTCGTAGTACGCGCGAGAACTGTATCATCGATAGCTACGAAAGCAACATGGAAGGTGTTACTATGCACCTACACAATTAGGCAATAAGGCTTCAAACCAGTATATTGAAGGTGACCTCTCCCCCACCCTCTTCATAGGTGAAGGAAAGGTCACTTTTATTTTCTGCTTTCAGTGCGTCGAGTTCAGATTTGACATCATTGAGGATGTTTTGAATCGTGGGTGCTGGCTGAGCTTTCTTTGTAGATGTACGACTCAACTCCAGGCTATTACTATCTTGATTCATCTGTGCCTCTAATTCCTTTAATGCAATCCTATGTTCACCTTCATTTCGCCAACTGGCAAGCATAAGATAGATCTGCTGGCTGTATCGTGACTTACACGCCAGGAAAGCATCTTTGCTCAATTCACAATATCCATACTCTTTTGATATGATATGATGTACAACATCTTTATCCAACTGGATCATGAAGTCTTTACTATCTCCCTCTTCGAAGAACACAGTACCAAGGCGATGATAACGATGATAAGACTCATTATTGAGCGTGCTTGGAATAATGACAGGAATGAGAGAAAGCGTAGATAAGCGGGAACGAAACTTAGAATAATCTGCTCTACGAATACCTAAATCCTTATAGCGGATAGACAGAATGATGTCCTCCTGAATTCCAAACAAATCTATCTGAAGCCCTTCACGAATATAAGGCTGTAATTTATCAATGATAGCGAGCAATACTTTGTTCTGCCAGTAGTCATAACCCTGGCGCATCATAATAACAGTCATAGGGACGATTAGTGACTCTCCCCTACCCTGCTCTTTCTTCGATTCTCGCTTCGTAGGCATCTCTATAACCCTTTATAACTTGCAAATTTACGAAGAAAAATTCAATTGATTGAAAATATAGCCAAAATTTTAAGGTTATTTGTAATAGGAATGGGGTGTTAATTGTCTATTGGAACTCCCCTACCCTACCCTATTTTGGGGTCAAAAAGTAATATGTAGTAGTTCATAATTCATGTATTTCGAATCTCATGTATTATTTTTCTTTATTAAAGTATATCTTTTTTCTTTATTAAAGATATATATAACAATTATGGCCGAATAATATATTCAAGGCAATTCTTTAAAAAAATAGATTTATAAATTAGTGATGTTATATATTGCTATATTTCAAATATTTAAGTAACATACATTTAATAAAGAATTTATTTTATATATATTAAAGAGTATTATTTTATATTTAATATATAACATTATTTGTATTTAATAAAGTATATATTTAATAAATAATAAAGAAATAATTCTCTCCCCTACCCTATCACTGTATTGACATCGTTGGTCTTCATGCATGTCAACTTGCCTACACGATTAGAACGATCATACCCAAAGACAAAGAAATGGCTGCAATTTTATGTCCAGCAAAATATGCATTCTAGAAAAATAACAGAGAAATTTTGGTGTGGCATGACAGATTGAAGAACAACGGCTACAGAACTCGGGATGAAAAATGCGTCATTCACAGAACATGATTGCCTGAAGACACTCTACCATAACAGCACTAAAATCATCCGACAGAAACCTGTACGTACTTATTATATATTAAAGATGATACCTTATTATATAATAAATGAAAAACTATAGTCTTTATTAAAGAGCTATAGATTATGAATATTAAAGACTATCTATTTACTTTATTAAAGTCTATACATTATATTTATTAAAGTTTATAATTTATCTTTCTTAAAGATTAAGATGAGATGATAATAAAGATTTTATTTTGTATTTATTAAAGAATAAATGAGCCAACACCATACGCCGCATCGATTTTGACATACTTTATATTTATTAAAGATAAAATGCTAAAAGTCTTTATTTTCAAACATATCCGACATCTAATCTACATAAACTCTTCATATAGAATAAAGACGAACTTAAGTATTTAATAAAGATAAAACTCAGATATTTATTAAAGAGAAATATAGGTCTATATTAAAGACAAAGTATTTTCTTTATTAAAGGTTTTATTTCGTAATTATTAAAGAATATAGTTAATAATTATTAAAGATGATATTTGTTTGTATAATAAAGATAAAAGGATTGCTCTTTATTAAAGATTATTCTTTATCTTTGCGACACATTTAAACGCAACGAAGTATGGCTATCAAGAAGAAAGGTAACACGGGGTTCCTGAATGGAACGACAGTAGAGAAGCTCGATAACATCGTGCAAGCTCAGAGTGAGGCTCCAGCAGCCAATTCTACAACTGAAGCGACACCAGCTCCAGAAATCACTGAAACGCATGAAAAACCGCAGGAAAATGCTCCTGTGGAAGCTCAGGCTAGCCCTGAAGCAGCTCCAGAAGCTCGTAAACCGCTTACTTTGGAAGATGTGATGGCTTCTGAGGATCTTATCAAGCAGGTAGCCCAGCAGATTATCAAACAGGGTGGTGCCAAAGGCATTGAGTTTGAACATCCCAAGCAAGGCCGTCCCCGTAAAGAACTCATCAAGGGTATTGACGAGGTATCTGTCAATCTACAACTGCCTGAAACTTTGGTCAAAGCGCTGCGTAAGAAAGCAAAGGAGGAGAAGAGAACTATCAAGGAACTTATTGGCTACGCAGTGATGAATGCGTATCCAGAACTGGTTTAAATGATTATGACTATGGCAACAACAAAGAAAACAAGGATTATAACCGTCGTCAACCACAAGGGTGGGGTAGGGAAGACCATGACTGCGGCAAACCTCGGTGCCGCCCTCGCTAAGATGGGTAAAACCGTACTTTTGGTAGATGCTGACGGACAGTGTAACCTGACCATGCAGAGCGTTGAGGAAGTAACTGTTCCTACGCTCTCAGACTACTTAAACAACGACGATATAGAAGTAAATCCACAGCAGGTTTCAAAGAAGCTGTTCCTGATTCCAGGATCAACGGCTTTGGATGCTGATTCACATAACATCGAACTCTCTATCGAGGAGGATGCTGGTGCTACGAAATACATGTCAGAATGGCTTGAAAAAGTGAAGGGCGAGTATGACTACGTTATCATCGACTCTGCTCCTGGTTCCGGCGCTATGCTGGTCAACGTTATAGTGGCCGCTGACGAGCTGATAATACCCATCGCAGACAAGTTCTCGATTCCTGGAGCAAAGAAGCTCACGCAGATTATACGCGCGAATAACAAAGAGGTTCGTGGCCACTATCTGCTCACCAAACAGACGAAGTGGGGTGTCAGCAAGCAGATCAAGGAACTACTGCTCACACAGGCCCCAGAGAACCTGTATCACACGGCTATCCGTCAGTGTGAGGAGCTGAACAAGGCTGCAGCATGTGGCATGAGCATCTTTGACTACAATCCCAAATGCAACGGTGCCGAGGATTACATGGCCCTGGCAAAAGAGATAAACAAGGGTACGAAGGATAAAGATATGCCATTTTAGTCAAAAAAGTGGAAAAAGTTCCCTTTTTGTTCCAAAGGTGCTTTACTCGAATGTGAGGAAAGTACCTTTTTTGTGGCGGTGATAGCTTGAAACGCCTACATAGGCAAGATTTCCATAGATTCCAAAATAAAAGCTTTTTTGAACCATATAGGGTAGGGGAGAGGTTGCAACACTCTTCATAATTAGTTGAAAAACGACAAAATTTGTCAAGATTTAGAAATTCAGAATTAAAAAGTTCCCTATTTGTGGCGCAAAAGTTCCCTATTTGTGGCGGGTAAAGATAAATGTTACTAATTTGTGGCGATTACGCTCCTTTTTTGTGGCGGCAGGGTTACGAAATTGTGGCGATGAAGTTCCTAAGTTGTGGCGCAAATGTTACCAAATTGTGGCGGCAAATCATTGAAAAACCCCGTAAATAAAGGCATTTCGCATTCTCTATAGTTCTAATACTTGATTTTAATAAGAAAGAAAACTATCTTAAACAAGATTTTTCAACGGTAGGGAAAAGAAAAGGGAAAGGAATGAATATATATACGCTATAAAGCGGAACAAATCTGTACACCTAATGCGGATGGAAGCCCAGTAGACAAAGGCTATCGAGCTGAAAAACGGAACAAAATAGGAACAATCTGATGAAAAAGCCACGAATTTGTGGCGGTTTAGCTGATGTCGAAGACACAAAGCGGAACAAAATAATGCACTTTGAAGTAGGCGAAAGTCTCTATAAATGGCCGATTCAGCGATTTAGCGGAACAAAAAAGGAACATTTTGGCGAGTCGAAATAGTGAAGATTTCTGTTTACTGAAAGTAAACTATAAGAGCGCATTAAAGCGGAACAGAATCGTGCAAGTTCCCTTTTTGTGGCGATAAAGCCATCAATCGGAACAAAATAATGCACCTCAATGTAAGGAAAAAGAGGGTATCGAGCTGTTGAGCGGAACAAAAAAGGAACACTCTGGAGCGGAACAAAATCGTGCACCTCATACCCTGTTTTTGAGCATAGATAGGGTTTTAGACGTTGTGATTAACATTTTTTATTATTCGAGCATGAAAGCGGAACAAAATCGTGCACCTCGACCCCTCGTCAGACCGCATATGCAGTAGAGTTTTGAGCATTTTGCGGAACAAAAAAGGAACATTTTCGAAGCGGAACAAAATCGTGCACCTAAAAATGATAATATCTGACTATCAGTCAGTTAGTTAAGCCACAATCGGAACAAAATAGGAACAATCTAAAACCCATGTTCCCTTTTTGTGGCGGTAAAAAAATAGTCTCGTTAAAATTTGGTTGTTACGCAGAAAAAGCGTACTTTTACAACCGAAATTGAACGTTCGACATCATATTATCATTAAAAATGGCTACCGCTAAGTCAACAACAACAAATGAAGGAGCATCTGCCAAGCAGACGAAGCCCAAGAAGAAACCTGGTCGCAAGAGCACGAAAGTGAAGCTGCCCGAAGGACTCATCCCTATTGAGGAAGAGACCTGGCTGTTGGCTCCGCTGACGCTCACCCTGATGCGCCACAACTATACGTCGGTGCAGAACAAGGTGCTCATGTCCATTCTGGAGTGTCTGCAGAATATCCTCCGCCAGATGCTGAATGCCGGTAATGGTGTGTCAAGCTTAGCCACCGTCCAACGCGGTGAGATTGCCAACGAGAAAGGTGGCCTGTCGTTCAATCTCGATTTTCGCAGTTTCGGCATCGACCGTAACCACTACAATGAACTCCGCAGTTCCTTGAAGATGCTGCCTGCCATTCCCGTCGAGATTCCCTTCAAGTCGAAGGAGGGCAAGCGCTATCGTAAGGTCACCAGCCTGTGCGATGTCTTCATCCCTGAAGAGAAGTACAAGACCTACGTCGTGGTGCATATTGACAAGGAGGTGGCCGAGAAGTTGGTGACGTTCGAACTTGGTTGGCATCGTCTGGGTAAGGAAGTCGTGACTAGCAGTAACAACAAGTACACGCAGCGTATCTATATGTACATCACGGCCTGGACGCGAGTAGGGCGCAGTGTGATGTCTTCTCAGGAACTCCGCAAGTGGCTTCAGTTGGAGGATAAATACCGTGAGTTCCGTAAACTCGCCGCCCGTGTGCTCGACCCCGCTCAAAAGGAATTGGAAGAGCTGGCCCGTGCCGGTTATTGCGACTGTTACTTCACTTATGAGAAGAAATACACGGGCTACAAGAAGGCCGGTGAACCCGACCAGATTGAGTTCCGTATTTACAAGTCTCCAAAGTTGGTGAACAATGAAGATCAGGCAGTCTTTGACCGTCAGTATGAACAACTTCAGAATATGATCATGAAGCACTTCGGTTTCACCCAGCGTGAGATTGAGAGCTTGATGAAGCGCATCAACGAGCAGAACATTCAGGAGATGATAACCAAAGTTTCCACTATTTATATGATGGTGCATGATGACAAGAAGGGCGAAATCAAGGACATCAAGGCTTACGTCTATAAGGCGATGGACAACTTCTTGAATGAAACAATGGATACTTACGAGGAGATTAAGGACTGATTTCTTGTCGGAGCAATGCATCGGAACAAACAAGATTATCTGTTCCTTAATGTTCCTTTTAAATATAAAACTTTGTCAATTTGCGAAATTTTGAAATGTTAAATTTCTAAATAAAAGAATTATCCGAGTACCTTTGCAACCGAATTTTAAACATTTGGTATTATGCAGGTATATAAGGTAATTAAGACAGAGCATGTCAGGAAGCGTCCCAAATGGTTGATGCGATTCCTGATAAAGATTCCCACCGAACTTTACGAAGAGACCACATCTACAGAGACAGCAGCAGGCAACCTCCGTGCCATCGGACAGCTTGTTCTGGACTTTGGCGTATTGGAAAAGCGCAAGGGTCTACAGTTGCAGCAGCGCGATGATGTCGTGAGCATTCATAGTTCACGAGGCAGGATGTATGTTCGGTTCTCTATCAGCGAGTGTCGATGAGTGACGGATTGAACCAGCGTTTTTTTCATATCGGCGATGCCAGCATCCGTTTCGTCACCCCATTGGATGAAAACGGATTGGAAATGCTGGAGTCTGTTGGATTTCCACAGGATGTTGTGCCAAAAACGCAGATGAAGCATGTGGAACTGTTGTGCCACAACCGCATCTGCCATGGTGTAGGCATCAAAAACAAGCATGGCGGTATGGAGTTCTTCAGTAGTGACCTTCCGATGACGCTACCCATCACCATTGATGAACCAGGCACAGTCTGCATCCCCTTCAAGAAAGCTATCCGTTGTAAACAGTGTTGCCTGTTTGTCGACTTGTTCGACTATTTGGCTTATAAGACACTGCTGCTGAAGGAGCAGGGTAGGGGACTACCTGAACGTTGTGACTGTATTGTGCTGAACGACTACAGGAACCTGATGGATCTTTTGCTTGATATCGAGTATTATGAGCATGTCAGCTGCTGTTTCCCGACCTCACAGACGGGTAAGGTACTTGCTACGACTGTCATGCGTAGGTTCAAGAAGTCTAATAACTGCGACTACCTCTATGAAGGCTATGACAATCTTCTGGCATTGGCAAAGGAAGTGGTGAACCGACACAAAAAAGACTACATATATGTATAAGGGCGTAATCAACTTTACCAGACGTGTTCGCGACCTCGATCGTACACCTGAGTATTGGCAGAGCGAGAGCTATAACGAGCGAATCAAGATAATCGAAGCTGTAGTCATGGATAAGACAAAGTATCCACCTACGAAGAAGTTGCAATCTGTGCGCGAGGGCATTTTCAAGGTGCCGCCAAGAATTACCATCGAAGATTTGTTGGATCTATCGAAAGCTTTATGCAGTTGGTATAAGATAGAATGTTTTCAGATAGCCATCAACCGTAAGGATAACACGGCTCATATGTTGTTTGATTGGATTGATCGTGAGACAGGGAAGAGCGTCTATTATAACACTAGCGAAAGTCTTCTCCTGACTGTGTTTGTGCTGCGATTTCTTAATCTCCCTAAACCTGAGATTACGCGAACCTGGATTCGTTACTATTTGTTATGGGATTACAATGAAAAGCAGAATGCCTTCAAAATGTTACTTGACTACGTGAAGCATACTCGACCGCCTGAGTTCATCTATCGGCTAACCTGTGAGTTAACAACCTACGGAGAACTGCTATGTAAGGGATTAGTGAAGTGAAGACATATATATAATAATAGATATTAGTATTCATACGGTTTAAAAGATTAATAAAAAAAGGATAACCGAAGTCTTAGCAATCTGTAAGACAAGGGGCGATACAACTACCTGTGACGGGCGGTCGTATCGCTTTTTTTGTGCCTTTTGGCGAAGATTTCAATCATGAAGTGTTAAGTCATGATAGGAAATTTTCTCAGGCATCCTATGTCCTCGGAAAGCTGTTATTTTGCAGCCGTAAAACTAAACAGACATGGGAGCATTTACAATTTATGCAATGGTAGTGACAGGCCTTTACATCCTCTACATGGGTGTGACGATAGCCTTCGATCTACACGGAAAGAAAGATAAGAAGAAAGAGGACGTCGAGGAGTTCAACACCGCCGATGCCGGAGAGGAGAAGTCGACTGTCATCGATGAAACAGCGGAAGGCTTTGTCGTTAGGAATGGCGATGATGACACTCAGGGTGACTTAGACAATTCTGACAGTTCTGATAACGCTGCTCAAAGTCAGCAGATGCTGCAGGGTGATGATGACGATGTGGCCCAGGAAGAGCAACCGGTAGAGGATAATCCTGATGACGAGGATCTATTGAACCAGGAGAGTGAGGCCAGTGTGCATCAGTTCGAGGAGCTGAAGGAATCAGTCCAGGAGAAGATGATAGTGGCTCGTCCGAAGTACCAAGAAGAGTTTGACAGCAGGGAGTATCATATTGCCTCCAGTCAGCCGATGGACAAGCCGATGCAGATGTACCGAACTATGAAGGCAAACAACAGAAAGTGAGACGATGGGCATGACGAAGTTGTTCTTAGTGACAATCAGCAATGGCGGTACGAATTACTCGCTGACGGCTCAGGCACTCGCCGAGATGACTGACGAGGTGGTGCTGACGATGGGCTATGTAGTAGGCTTGCTCTATGCCGTTGCAGCTCTGCTGGCCATCTATAATGCAACAGTCATCTATATCAAGTTGCAGGCAGGCGAGGGCGGTTTCACCAAGGCTGTGCTGATGATGCTTGGAGCCGTGATGTTCCTGATAGGCGCTACGATTGTGCTGCCGGCGTTCTTCGGCTATCACTTCGGCTCGTCGGGATTCTCCCCATTCGATTAGACAATACATTTTTTATTATAAAAACTAAATTAATCAACCAACACAAAAATGAAGAAAAGTAAGTTTAGTAAGGCCGTTTCTGGCATCCTGAATGGAGCCGTCGGCATGTGTGAGAAAGCAGTGAAGTCACCCCGTTTTGGAATGGTGCTGGCAATGCTCTGCATGGTAAGTGTAACGTTCGCTCAGAACTCTGCTGGCGATTATTCCGCCGGTACTACGGCTCTTGGAACCGTGACCACGGAGATTGCGAAGTACGTGCCTGTGGCCGTAAAACTGTGCTATGCCATCGCTGGTGTCGTAGCCGTAGTGGGTGCTATCAGTGTGTACATCAAGATGAACAACGAGGAGCAGGATGTCAAGAAGAGCATCATGATGCTCGTGGGTGCTTGCATCTTCCTGATTGCAGCAGCCCAGGCTCTGCCTCTGTTCTTCGGCATCGGTGGTGAATGATGACTGGTGCAGAACATCTCGATTACCAAGTTTTCAAGGGGCTTCAGCGGCCTCTTGAATTCTTGGGTTTTCAGGGACGCTACATCTACTGGGCTGCGGGAACGGCTGGCGGTGCCATCGTTGCGTTCATCGTCGGCTATGTGGCCATCGGCTTCGTCGCTGCCCTGATCTTGTGTACGGCTGTCCTCGCCTTTGGCGGTGTGATGACATTCCTGAAACAGCGGAAGGGTCTGCACTCCAAGAATGAGGAGAAAGGTGTGTTCGTGCTGCGTCGGACGAGGGAGTTTTAGTATCTCTCAGACATAGGCGGACACGGAGTGAAAGGAGGAATATAAACAGAGAATAACAGAATGACATTAATAGTAATCTTAGGTTTTATTTTGTTCCTTGCCGGAATGGCCGTCAGCGTCTATGCCTTTGGCACCGGTGGCAAGCGTGCCAATACGTTCAAGGACATTTATTTCTCGATAGAAGATGTGGATGGGGTAGGGGTTCTGTACACCAAGACGGGCGAGTATTCGGCCATCCTGAAGATGGAGAACCCTGTGCAAAAGTACAGTGCCGACACGGACTGTTACTATGACTTCACGAACCTGATGACGGCGGTAGTCCAGACACTTGGCGAGGGCTATGCGCTACATAAGCAGGACGTGTTTGTGAGGAAGAGCTTCGACGGTCGCGCCCTGCAAGTCAGCGACAGCGGCAAGTTCCTCTCCAATGCCTATTTCCGCTTCTTCAATGGCCGTCCCTATATTGAGGGATGCACGTATCTGGTCATCACGCAGGAAAGCAAGAAAAGTGCGTTGCTGAGCTATGACAATAGCAAGTGGCGCGACTTCCTGGTCAAGATCCGCAAGGTGGCCGACCAGCTGCACGATGGCGGCATCAAGAGTGCCGAGTTCCTGAACGTGCAACAGGCCCGCGAGTATGCCGACCGCTTCTTTGCCCTGAACTTCCGCGATGCCCATTTCTCGATGACCAACTTCAAGGTGGACAGCGAAGCCATTCACATGGGCACTCGCCAGTGCAAAGTCTACAGTCTGCTGGATGTCGATTCCGTCGGACTGCCCGGTGTGCTGCGTCCTTACGTCGATATGACAGTGAACAATGCCGTGATGCCCGTTGACCTGATGAGCGAGATAGACCATATCCCCGATGTGGACACGGTTGTCTATAACCAGGTCATCTTCCTGCCCAATCAGAAGCGTGAGCTGGCATTGCTCGACAAGAAGAAGAACCGTCATGCGAGCATTCCCAATCCATCAAACCAGATGGCCGTCGAGGACATCAAGCAGGTGCAGGAGGTGATAGCACGAGAGGGAAAACAGCTCGTCTATGCCCACTATAACCTCATTGTGGCGATGGATGCCCAGAAAGATATGCAGAAGGTGACCAACCATCTGGAGAATATCTTCAGCCGTCAGGGCATCCATATCTCGAAACGTGCCTACAACCAGCTTGAACTCTTTGTGGCCTCGTTCCCTGGCAATGTATATCGTCTCAGTCAGGACTACGACCGTTTCCTGACGCTTTCGGATGCTGCCTTGTGCTTGATGTATAAAGAGCGTCAGACGCATGGTGACGATACGCCCGTGAAGTGTTACTATACTGACCGTCAGGGTGTGCCGATGCCTATCGACACCACAGGTAAGGAAGGAAAGATAAAGTACACCAACAACTCGAACTTCTTTGTTCTTGGCCCGTCTGGTAGCGGTAAGTCGTTTTTCATGAACACCGTCGTGCGCCAGTATTACGAGCAGAATACCGATGTGGTGATTGTCGATACAGGTGACAGTTATGAGGGACTGTGTAGCTATTTCGGTGGAACATATATCTCATATAGCAAGGAAAAGCCCATCTCCATGAATCCCTTCAAGGTGACAGAGACGGAGTACCTCCAGAACTTCGGCGAGAAGAAGAACTTCCTGATATCGCTGATATTTCTCATATTCAAGGGCAGTCAACAGCCCACGAAGATTGAGCAGTATATCATCGAGCGAACCATCATCGAGTATTATCGTGAGTTTTTTACTCCTTTCGAGGGTTTCTCCGAGGAAGAGAAGAAAGAACTCCATCAGACGCTGGTGATTGCGGCCAAGAGCAATGGCGAGTATGAGAAATACGAGGAAGAGCTGCAGGCACGCAACGGCACTGGCTCCTACGACGTAACGGAAGAAGAGCGTGCGAAGTATGAGCGTAACAGCCGTCTCTCTGAGAAGTTGCAGGCCGTGGTTGATGACGCAGCCAGTACGGAGGGAGAGAAGAATGCTGCCCGGAACCAGTTGCAGCGACTGACTCCTGAGATTGTCGAGGGCAAGTTCTTGGAAAAGATCGAGCGCGAGATTGCCAAGCGTGAGCAGCAGCGTAAGAGCTTACGGGTCCGGGAACTGTCGTTCAACAGCTATTACGAGTTTGCCCGTCAGCGTATTCCCCAGATTATCCATGAGGATAGCATTCAGTTCCCGATCAATGACTTCGCGGCCATCCTGAAGCCGTTCTATCGTGGCGGTGCACTGGAATATACCCTGAACAATGACATGGACGGTTCACTGTTCGATGAACAGTTTATCGTCTTTGAGATAGACAAGGTGAAGGACGACCCCGTGCTGTTCCCCATCATCGTGCTTATCATCATGGACGTGTTCACCCAGAAGATGCGTATCAAGAACAAGGTGCGCAAGTGCCTGGTCATTGAGGAAGCATGGAAGGCAATCGCCACCCCAGTTATGGCAGAGTACATCAAGTACCTGTATAAGACGGCCCGAAAGCATTGGGCAATGGTGGGTGTGGTGACACAGGAGATTCAGGATATCACCTCTTCTCCTATCGTCAAGGAGGCCATCATCAACAACTCCGACGTGTTCATGCTGCTCGACCAGAGCAAGTTCAAGGATAAGTTCGATGACATCAAGGCCACACTGGCCCTGACGGATATCGACTGCAAGAAGATCTTCACGATTAACCGTCTTGACAACAAGGTAGGCCGTTCGCCGTTCAAGGAGGTCTTTATCAAACGAGGCACTGAGGGTGATGTCTTTGGCATCGAGGAACCGCGAGAATGCTATATGAGCTATACGACGGAGAAGGCTGAGAAAGAGGCGTTGAAACTCTATCGGCGAGAGCTGAATTGTAACCATCAGCAGGCTATCGAGGCCTTTGTGCGCGATTGGGAACGCAGTGGTATCGGTAAGTCGCTGGAGTTTGCACAACTTGTAAATAAACAGGGTAAGGTTTTGAACCTGCCACCTAAAATGCAGATGATACATGCGTAAGGTTTCATTTTTCATTATATTCTTCCAGATGCTGACCGTCCCCCTCTTTGCAGGGGGATGGTACAGTGTTAATATCGATCTGAAGACTACGGCTGCTATGACTGCTGCTTATGCTGCAGAGACGGCTACAGAGATGATGAACGACGAGGACGTGCAGAAGATTCTCGACCATTATACCAATGCGGAGGTTTCTACAGCAGGTATCTTTGCATCGAAGTGGCTCGACAGGAAGGCTCTTCAGAATGCCGGACTCTTCGGTGATGCCGAGGAGAACTTCTATTATAAGCGTATCTATACGATGGTTAGTGCTCAGATAATGCCAAAGATTCTGGATGTGGCAGCACTTGCTGTCAGGAACCCAGAGAAGGCCATCTATTGGGGACCATATTTGTTTCGCACCTGTGAGCAGGTGAAACAGCTTTGTATGACCTTCGAGACGGTGGTGGCCAATGGGAAAGTGTCGTTTCAGGACGTCGCTTTTCTGGCCATCAACGATAATCTGAAAGGACTGTTCGACCTTACCAAACTTGGTGAGGTGGACTGGACTGCCATGTGGGATCATCTGGCTGACTTCGGTGATGGTTTAACGAAGGAAGATCTGGAAGAGGACTTGGAAGGACTCATGACAGCTGGTGGGGCAATTGTCTCTGGTGGTGGAGCCGTGCTTGATAGTGTCTGGACGAATGCCAGCAGGGTAGGGGGTGTCTTTCATTCAAGGCCCGGCGAAATACTCCAGCTTTATCATGACTTCAAGGATATGTATGAGACGCTTTCTGATCCTTCGAACATCAAGGATCTGGTGATGCAGCAGATTCTCTCGACGGACAGTACTGGTGTGGCCAACCTCTTTACGCTTGACGGCTATAACATAACTTCTTATATCAGCGACTACCTTCAGGAGATGCAGGGTCGCTATTATACCCAGCGATGGTATATCTACTGGCGTGATTCAGGTAGTGAGCAGGTGTGCAGTTATGCTCCACCTACAGACAGTGAGAGCATCATGTATGGTGGTGAGTGGTATCGTGTTGGTACGTCAGATGCCAACTATCAGTACACTGCTGCCGACTACGAGAACTCCTTGCGAAACTCTGAGAGCTATGCAGGATGGAGCCGTGCACGGTGCCAGGAACTCAATAGCAGTGATTCGAAGTATCACTATGCCTTCTATAACTATATGTCATCCTCGCGTATCTATAAGTCGAAGTCAGGTCGAACGACGGCCTTTTCCTACGCACATTACATTGATGTGTATAAGACTTGGAATGTCTATGAGGAAGTGTACGAGGAAACCTTTGACTCGCAGTACGATGCAGAACAAGCCATGCAAGCGAAGTTCAATGCAAAACTTGCTGAGCTTAACGACAACGAGGAGGGGCGTGTCTATCGAATCGGGAAGGATCGCAAGAACTATTATCAGGCTGCTGACGAGGTAAGGATGCGTGGCTGCTCAACGGTCAGCTTTACCATGGAGTGCCACGACCAGGCTAAACTTGGTGAAGGAAATTTCTCATGGAAGGAAAATGGCAATCAGCGCCATGCCCTCGACGAAGATTCCAAGCGCTATGCTATGGAGACAACGCTCTCAGGCGGTGCCGACACATCAGAGTTGGACGAGGGCATTAGTACATGGGGTAGCGAGGTAACCCGTCTGCAGGAACAGATTCATGCACTTGAAGTGGAGAATGACAACCTGTTGGCACAGATTAGTCATGCGAGTGTTGAAGAAGCAGCATCCCTTCGGGCGCAGTATAATGCCAACCGCACGAAGATTAACCAATTGAAAGCAGAGTTGAGCAATGCGCAGTCGAAGTTGAGCCAGTACCAGAATGCGAAGAGGGAGTTAATAGATGACTTTGCCGATGAGCGCGATGGCACCTACCGTATTCCTGCCGTGATGCACGAGATAGAGACAGCTTACAATATCATGTGGACGGATGCGGGTTCATGGCAGGGTTGGAGCTTCATTCGTCATGGAAATGTTCCGAATATCAGTGGCGAGGTGACGTTTCAGGCAGACCTCTCCAAGGAGCGTGGTGAGAGCCATTTCCTCGGCATCCGTTACCACCGTGCCATCCTTGCCGTACATTGGACGCTGACCGCCAACTATTCCAGTTCGCAGATTGTGGATATGATGGAGCTGGATCCTGAGTTGAGCGATGCAGAGAAAGCCGATTTGGTAAACCAGAGGTTGCATGAAATCATGAATGACCATCCAGGTTGTACTGTCGAAGCCAATTACGCCTATAGTAATCCGGCTGAGTCGGAGGGTGATGAAGATGCCATCCATCTCTTATGGACATGTGACCGTCTGAATATTGCGCGTGACGTGGACTACCGTCTCTCGAAAATCTATGCTCAACTCATACTCATTGAGAAGTTCATGCGCAGCCGCGAGACCATGCTCGACTACCTGAAGCAACAGCTGGGTATAACCGTGCTCAGTGGTACAGACCGCATCCGCATCGGTGGCCGCAGTTTCCGGCATTGGCGTAATGTCGCTTCTGCTGTGGCCCGTGGTGATTATATCGTAGAAGATGATGAAGATTGAAAAGATATTCCTGATGTTGCTGATGCTCGTGCCGACGATGGTGCGGGCACAGTACAGTTTCGACTTCCTGTCTGTAGAAGCCCTGATAGACGACCACAAGCGCATCCGCAGTGTACTGATGGCCCGTAGCGGTGTGGAGCAGGCCAATGAACTGCTGCACCAGTATTCCAGTGAGGCCAATGTGGATTACGACTCGCTGAACGTGAAGCTCGACAAATACACCAAATGCTTCGACATTATCGATGTCATCTACAATGGCGGTGTGACGGTACTGAACGTCAAGAACACCTACGATGATGTCTCTGACCGTATTACGCAGTTAAAGGACTTACTGGAGCGGTTCACTACCCAGCTGACGCTGCGAGGCAATATCGTCTCGTCTGACACCATCATCATCAATGCCTGTGATCGTGCCGTCAATCAGGTGCTGGTTGACGGGCGTGAGCTGACGAACAGCCTCTATGAACTGGCGCAGTACGCTGTTGGTGCGCGACAAATTACGACTGAGGGACTGCTTACGGTGTTGGGACAGATTAATGAGTCGCTTGACAACATCCGCCATTGCATCGACCACACCTATTATGTCGTCTCGCGCTACGTCACCATCCGCCTGAACTACTTCAAACGGACGCTCTATATGTCGAAAACCATCCGTGAGATGGCCAACGATGCCTTTTCGCGGTGGAAACGGGTGGCGGAGGAAGTCGGGTATTAAAGTGAATTATTAGCTACCGATATGAAGAGATTATATTATCATGTTTTGTTATTGGCGGCGATGCTGCCGCTCTCTGTGATGGCTCAGTCAGTGACCTATAATCATGATGAGTCGGTGATGAACCAGTTTACCATTGGTGAGACAGGTGCGGGCAGTTTCACACCCGACTGGTATTACGATGTGCTGCATAAGAACTACCGCAACGGAGCCATGATGACCAATAAGCAGTTCTTCCGCAGTCAGATGAACCTCACGCTCTATCAGGAGGTTCCCCATGCCGAAGCTCTCGATTCAGCCTTGACGGAGCGTATGCGTGTGGAAGCCAAGAACATTGTCGACCGTACACCGGGCTTGACAGACATTGCCTGGCAGGTGGAGCGGGGAAAGATAGAGTCGAAGCTCTCCGTTCTGAAGGGCAATATTGAGCGTATCACGCTGGAGGGCGGCTCGGCGTATAGCTACACCACTTGGCTGGAGCGTTACAATGCCATCAACTGTGGACTTCAGGCTGTGCGCGATGCCTACATGCCACAGGGTAAGCGCAAGGAACAGTATCTGGCCATCTACAAGGACATCCTCCTGAAGAACACAGAGGTCTGTGAGTATATCCTCTATCTCCGCAAGCTGAAGGAGGTGAAAAACAATTCCGGCTCAGCCCCTGCGCCCCATCGTGCCAACATCACGACTATCTGCCGTTCCGCTCATGGCCGTTGGAAGGTGGCTATGGCCGCTGGCGGTGGGATAGGGGAATGATGCTTAACTAAGCAGCCATTTCCACACAGGAATGACATTGATGCCATCCTCAGTAGTCTCTTCATCGTAGGAAATAAGGAAGCACTGCCAGTCTGGGTGAGATTTGCTGTATTTGACAAGGGGAGGTATCTCGCGGTCTTTTGTCGATTGCTCTCTGATGCTGTATGATGCCTGGATGGCCAGTTTGGCATCAGGCACCAGGAAGTCTATTTCCTTATCTACATTCAGATAGAACACGTTATCTTTGCCATACCTACGACAAAGTTCTATGGCCACCATGTTTTCGAGCAATGAAGTGTCAGGATTGGTGAGGAACAAGTTCAGCAGTCCGTTGTCTATGAAATAGTATTTCTTCTGCGTTTCCTTTTCGGTTAGTTTGCCCACTTCGTTCTCCATAGGCAGTACCAGCCAGCTGTCGGCGGTGAAATCAACATAGTCAATGGTCGTTGGCACACTGATGGGGCTGCCTGTAGAGACAATGATGTTCTTAAGTCTGTTGAACGACAAGGGCTGTTTGACGCTTTCCGCCATTTTCTTGATGAGAATGTTCATTACCCTCTCGTTCTTGATTTTGTTTCGTGCGCAGATGTCGCCTAGATATATTTTCTGATAGAGGCTTGACAGCATGGCTCGTTTGTTCTTAAAAGAAATGATCTCCGGCAGACCACCATAGTAGAAATATTCGCTCAGATGGCGCTTGACCTCACTGCGTTGGACGCTATCGTACTGCCAGTGTTCTTTCAGTTCCACATGCTGGGCTGTAAGATATTCCTTCAGCGAATAAGGATAGGCATCAAGGATGAAGAACCGTCCGCCAAGGGTAGTGGCCACATCCTTGCTGAGCATCTTGGCATTACTTCCTGTGACATAGACACGGTATTTGGCATCGGCCAGGCGACGCACGAACTTATCCCAATATGGGATATTTTGTACCTCGTCGAGAAAAACTATTGGTTTCTTGCCGTATAGTTCCAGATGGGCTTCCAACAGACTGTTGAAGTCTTCTGTCTGAAATTCTGCCAGACGTTCGTCCTCAAAATCTATAAAGAGAATTTCGTCCCAGCCTTTTCCTTCTGCCTGAAGTTGGCGTACACGCTGATAGAGCATGTATGACTTGCCTGCATGACGCACTCCTACAATGACATAGTTGCCATTGGGTTCGAATTCGATGGGGCGGTTGATGATTTCCGCTTCGTCTATCTCTCTCTGTTTGTTCATCAAGCATTGCTTGATTATGTCTTTGCTGATACTCATTTTTTAAACTTTAGTTTATAAGATTCCTCGCTTTTTATAAAGTTTGGTTTACAAAATTAGCTATTTTCTATAAATTACAATTAACAAACTAAGGAAATCTGCTTTTAATTTGGTTTATTTAACGAATCAGTGACCTTTTTCGGTTGGTGGGGCGAAATTCTTGAGTTGTTAATTCATGGAACAAAATTTCTTGTGGCGGTCTGTTTCTGGATTTAGCAGTACTTTCGCAGCAAAAAAGCGAAATGGGAGTTTCAAATATTATGTTGCAGGCAGGCGCGATGCCGGAGGTTGTCGATAGTATCGTCAACAATATAGGCATTGACATGTTCGACGAGGAGATAGACGATGTCATCTTCCAGACGAACGAGTTTCTGACGGATGCAACGTTTATCGGAGCAAGCGGGCCATTCTGGTGGATACTGGAGTGTTGCATGGCCCTGGGAGCGATGTTTGCCATCATCATGGCGGCGGGCATGGCGTATAAGATGATGACGAAGGGCGAGCCGTTCGACGTTTTGAAGGTGCTACGGGTACTGGCCATTGCCATTGTGATGTTCTGGTGGTATCCTCATGGAGGCAGCGGGGCATCGGTTTTGGGCGTGCTGGCCTATATTCCTAACTGTATCGGCTCCTATACACATGACCTTTATGAGATAGAGGCGGCGCAGGTACAGCAGAAATTTGATAATCTGCATGAGCCTTTGAAACAGCGTCAGGACAGCATCGATCACTATATGGCGATAGCGAAGGTGACCGTGGACGGAATGCAGAAGGCTGGAGTCTCGGACATCACGCAGTATGTGGGCTACCAGACGCTGACGGACTCGGAGAAGAAAGCCTGTAAGTTCTATCTGCAAAGTACCTATACGGGTCTGATGATAGGACTGGATAAGATAATCATGCTACTGTCGCTTGTGGTGTTCCGCATTGGCTGGTGGGGGACAATCTTCTGTCAGCAGATCTTGTTGGGCATGCTGACTATTTTCGGGCCGCTGCAATGGGCCTTTTCGTTATTGCCGAAATGGGAGGGAGCCTGGGCGAAGTGGATTACGAGGTATCTCACTGTGCATTTCTACGGTGCAATGCTCTATTTCGTGGGATTCTATGTGCTGTTGTTATTCGACATTGTGCTGAGCATACAGTATGAGAACCTGCAGGCGATACTCGACGGAGGATTCTCAGGGTATTTGCAGAACTCTTTCATGACGGCGGGTTATCTGTTGGTAGCTTCGTTGGTGGCCTTGAAGTGCCTGAACCTCGTGCCGGACTTGGCAGCGTGGATGATACCAGAGGGCGACACGGCTTTCTCGACAAGAAACTTCGGCGAGGGCGTGGCCAGTCAAGCAAAGACAAGTGCAATGTCAGTAATGCGATAAAAGTAAGTTAAAGATATGGTAATAAAGAATCTGGAGAATAAGATTAAGTTGGTGATGATAGTGAGTTGCCTGTTCATGGTGGGCTGCATCATCATCTCGCTGGGGTCCATCTTTACCGCCAAAGGCATGGTGGACGATGCCCACAAAAAAGTGTATGTGTTGGACGGCAATGTGCCTATCCTGGTGCAGCGCACAACGATGGATGAGACGCTCGACGTGGAAGCCAAGAGTCATGTGGAACTGTTCCACCACCTCTTCTTCACCCTCGCGCCTGATGACAAGTACATCAACTATACGATGGAGAAGGCCATGTATCTGGTCGATGAGACAGGACTGGCTCAGTATAATGCCCTGAAGGAAAAAGGCTTTTATAACAACATCATGGGTACGAGTGCTGTATTCTCAATCTTCTGCGACAGTATCAAGTTCGACAAGCAGCAGATGACCTTCACCTATTATGGCCGTCAGCGCATCGAGCGACGTACAAACATCCTGATGAGAAAGCTAGTAACAGCTGGAGAACTGAAACGTGTGCCGAGAACTGAGAATAATCCTCACGGACTGTTGATAACAAACTGGCGAACCCTCCTGAATCAAGATCTGGAGCAGAAACAAAAAACCATTTATTAAGCTATGGGTTGGAAGAGATTGATAGTAGGAGAGCCGATGCCGGACAAGAACGATCCGAAGTATAAGGAGCGTTATGAGCGCGAGGTGGAAGCAGGCAAAAGGTTTGCCGACAAGTGCGGCATCAGCTGGGGAGCTAAACGGCTGCAGGAGGTCGGTCAGGAACATAAGATGGCATTTCTGGCTATCGTGTTCGGATTCGTGATGGTGTGCTTTATGATGAATGTGTTCTATCTGATGGATGTCATGCAACATCAGGGGCAGATAAAGGCGACAGCCATCGAGCGTGTTGACAGTGCGATGCAGTCGAAAGGTCACCACATAGTAGTAAACAAAGTAAAGTGAAGATATGAAGAAGATTAATTTCAAACAACCGAAGTACGTCATACCAACATTGGTTTATATCGGGTCGCTGGTGATACCCTATCTATTCATGGAGGTATTCGATGTAGAGATAGAGGATAAGAAAGACGCCAACCTGCAGACGACCGAGTATCTTAATGCTCAGTTGCCATCAGCCAACGTATCTAAGGATATTGGCAGTAAGCGAAAGAACATGCGCGATGCGTTTGGTGAGATTACTGACCGCAGTGCCGTGCAGGACTTTACGGAGAATCAGGACACCGTGAATAAGAAAGAAGATTTTGAGTCGAAGTATTCTGAGGAGGAGTTGCGTCTGTTGGATGCACAGGCCCAGGAGCAGGCAAGAATCAAGAACCTTCAGGACTTAAATAACCGTATTGCACAGTCAGCCAAGAAGGGTGAGAGCATGAGTAGCGATGATTATGTGGTGCCAATGACAGACGAAGAGCGTGCCAAGGCATTGGCGATGCGTCGTCAGGGCATGATGGCAGAACTCGACCGTGACTTAAATAATATCCGTGCGCAAGGTGCAGCAGCTATAGGTGCTGTGGCAGATGCCCAGGATAGTATTATTTCCAAGGGTGCGAAAGCGGCAAGGGATGTAGCAGATGAAGCACCCAATGCCGTGCGTGAACTCGATGATGATGCCCAGAACAATATCGTGACGAAGGTATCGAAGGATGAATCGGAGTATTTCAATACAATGAGCGAGAATGCGCCCAACTCGAACCTAATAAGGGCTATCATCGATGAAGAGGTAAAAGCCGTAGAGGGTAGTCGTGTACGTCTACGCCTATTGGATGCCATCGACATCAATGGCACACAGTTGCCCAAAGGCAGTTATCTGTATGCTACGATGAGCGGATTCGGTCAGCAGCGTGTAAAGGGTAAGGTACAGAGTGTGCTTGTAGGTGATGAGATCCTGAAGATAGGACTGTCTATTTACGATGTAACGGATGGTCAGGAAGGTCTTTATGTTCCTGCCAGTCAGTTCCGTGAAACAGCGAAGGATATTGGTAGTACAGCTATGCAGGGTAATATGAACCTGAACCAGACCAGTGGCGGTACTTCTGTCAGTCAGTGGGCAGGTCAGGCTTTGCAGAATGCCTATCAGAAGACCTCTAATGCCATCAGCAAGGCCATTAAGAAGAACCGTGTCCGCCTGAAGTATGGAACACAAGTGTTCTTGGTCAATTCCAAACAACAACGCAAGCGTTAGTTGTTGTGGAAATGTTAAAGATGTTTAAGAAATAAAAAATTTTGACAATATTCATCATGAAAAGAATTTCGAGAACCAAATTGGGCGCGTTTTTTCTCTGCGCCGCGTCTGCTTTGAGTGCTTCAGCCCAGCAGACTTACAACGAGATGGAGCAGTTGACGGTGAATGAGAACGTCACCACAGTGATAACGGCATCAGAAACCATCCGACTGGTGGACATCAGTACCGACAAGGTGGTGGGTGACAAACCCATTGAGAATGTCATCCGAGTGAAGCCGAAGGAAGGTGGCCATGAGGATGGAGCCGTGCTGGCTATTGTGACAGTTGTGACAGAACGTTACCGTTCTCAGTATGCACTGATTTATACTACCAGACTGGAGGAAGCCGTTTCAGACAAGGAAGTACAGATGGATGAGCGTAATGCTTTCCATAACCCTGCCGTGAGTATGAGTACACAGGATATGGTACGCTATGCCCGTCGTATCTGGAATAGTCCGGCGAAGTATCACAGTACCAGGACCAATAAGCACCATGCAACGATGCGACTGAACAATGTCTATGCAGTGGGGGAGTACTTCTTTATCGACTTCAGTGTGGAGAACAAGACTAACCTACGCTTCGACATCGATGAACTACGTTTTAAACTCTGTGACAAGAAGCAGCAGAAGGCTACGAACGTCCAGGATCTGATGCTGGAACCAGCATTGTTACTCGATAGGAGTATGTCGTTCCAACGAGGTTATAGGAATGTGGCGGTGCTGAAGAAGATGACATTCCCTAATGACAAGGTGCTGACCATCGAACTGAGTGAGAAACAGATTAGTGGTCGAACTATCTCGATGACGATAGACTATGAGGATATCTTGAGTGCTGATGCGTTTGACAGTTCCCTTTTAATTGAAGATTAGCTATGAAGAAGAGAATGATGTTATGTTTGGCAGTGGCCTCGATAGGTCTTGTTGCCAATGCACAGACGAATAGCAACCATCTGATGTTTGGGGTGGGAGCTTTGTATGAGAAAGGGCTGGATGCGACCATTGCATACGAGCATGGCAGCAAGTATCATAATGCCTGGGAATATTTCGCAACGGGCTATCTTCAGTATGGCGATGACCCCAATGCGGGGCATGTGACAAAGAAGAGCTTCTGGCATAACTATAACTCCTGGCATCTGGGCATTGTCTATAAGCCATGTGTGAATCGTGGGCGTAACCATCATGGAAATGTCAGGATAGGTGCCAGTGGCGGCTCAGACTTGCATGACTTCGTAGGCGGTGTACATCTCGGATATGAACACACTTATGCCCTGAAGGGTGGCTGGGAACTGTTCTTTCAGGTGAAGGAAGATGTTATCATCGGGTCAGGTCTGAGTTGGAGAACGGGCGGTTCCGTTGGCTTAAAACTTCCTTTATAGTCCTGTAAATAAAGAATTTGACTATTTAATATTTAATAAAGAAGAAATATGAAGAATTTATCTTTAATAATATTGATGGCATTGTCGATGGTGTTGACATCGTGCGATGAACATGAGCCGATAGACCTCGACATCCATCCAGGTTACATCCTCTGTTCGGATGGTCAGATAGTGAGTCCTTCGGTTTTTAATAGTGACGTTCATACGCCAGTGGCGGTGGTGTTTGCTGAGAAGACAGACAAGCATCAGGCATTGGCTGTGCTGCTCGACGAGATTGCACCAGTGGCCTTTGCTGATACGTTGAGTTTTGACCAGAAAACCAGTGGCAGTGAGACAGAGTATGACGGTTATGTCAATACGGTGGCACTCCAGACAACGCATCTCGACAGAGACAGTTTGGTGGTGAAGGACAACAAGGCAGATCCACGAAACTATTACACGTCACCGTTGGGCTTGTTGGCCTTCCGTCATCACTGGTTCTTCCAGAGTGACTATGTGCCGAGTGTCGCGGAGTTAGGATTGCTCTATAGTACACTTACGATTGTGAACCCCATCATCGAACGATGTGGTGGGACACCTGTGAATCGCAGTCCTGAGAATGCAGGTTGTTGGTACTGGACCAGTACGGAGGTGGAACAGAACAAGATGAACCAGGCATGGCTCTTCTCGATGGCCGATGGTAGCCGACATAAGGCACCAAAGACCAACTGTTACAGAGCACGACTAATTGTAGAATATAATCCGTTATAGATATGGGAGGTTGGAGTACAGCATTGAACATGGGCGGGCGAGTAGTACGATTCGCAGGCCATAACCCCAAGACGTTCTTGGGACTGTCGGCAGGATCTGTTGCAGGTTGGAAGTATTTCGTTAATGACGAGTCGCTTTTGGAACAGGCTACGGAGGTAGCCTTGGGTGATGATGCGTCGAAAGGCTTGAAGGAGAATGGTGTCACAGGTGGACTGAAAGGTCTCGCCTTTGGTGCCGATGGTGCCGACAAGTCGATTGGCGAGAATGTGGTGGATGGCGTGGTAGGCGAGGGGACCTACGACCATTTCACTCATGCGGCAGGCAATGCCGTTGATACGGTAGAGAACGGAATCCATGCTGCCGGACAGGGATTGCAGAATGCCTATCAGGGTGCTGGCCAGATGGTGCAGGGCTACCAGCAGCAGGCCATCATGCCACAGCAGGGTGGGGGATTGTTTTCTGCACTAAACCCGTTTAACAGCATTGGACAGTTGGCCAACAGCTTCTGGAATGGCGGTTCTGGCATGAGCTTGGCAGCCCTGATACCGGCAGCATTTCTGATGTTCGGCAACTTCGGTTGGATGGGAAAGATCGCTTCGCTGTTCCTTGGCTCATTAGCCATGAAGAACATGCGGATGCAGCAGGCGATGATACCCCAGCAACAGATACCGTATAGCCAGGGCTATCAGGTGCAGCCTGTTGAACAGCCTGTGCAGCAGCATTATCAGCCGCAATTGGCCCAGAATGAAAGTGAGGAGAATGAATATACTATAAGAAGAGGAAGAGGATGAACACAAAAGATATATTATTGGAGTCCGCAAGCGGATTCATGATGCCTTTCGAGGCGAGTGAGGAGGAAGAGGTACAGGTGAGCCTGGGCTTTGGTGAGCAGACGCATCCCATGACAGGCGAGCGTTTTCACCATAGGGGTGTGGACTTTGCTGCCCACGACCTGCCATTGTTTGCTTTGGCGACAGGTACGGTGGTGGGCGTGGGAACGGATGCCGTCCACGAGAACTATATCATCACCAAGTATGGCAAGTTTGAGGTGAAGTACGGCCATGTGAGTGAGGCGTATCTCACCTACGGTATGCCCGTCACCGCCGGACAGCAGATTGCCAGAAGTGGCAACTTCCTGCACTTCGAGGTGAGCTGTGAGGGCCAGGTACTTGACCCGATGGAGTTTCTGGCGATGATTTACGGCAACATTGCCCAGCTGGAGGCGATGGGCATTAAGGGACACTATCGGCTGGCCAACATGGGTGTGAAGGTGCAGACGGACTACGACGCAGATCAGGAGGAACTGCTGCAGATGATGCTCCGTTGGCTGCCCGTGTATATGAACGACATCCGCTTGGGGCGCTATGTTCCTCCTGCAAGGATGGAACAGTCGCTCAGAAACATCTTCGCACAGTCGGCAGACCGCAGTTACTTCTTCGAGACGATTCCCAACTATGGGAATCCGCTGGGACTGAGCAGTCGGGGTGCGCCACTGGCATCGAAGGTGCAGAACCTGCTGATAGGTGATTTCCTGAACTATATGGCCCTGCGTCATGATACCTATCTCTCAACGTGGGGTAACGACGTAAAAAAAAACTTCGTGAGCAGGCAGCAGCCGACGGCTATGTGATAGACCCGTTGGCTGGCCTTCAGGTCGATGTGAAGAGCTTCGATGTGGGACGGATTGCCTCGGTGTATTTCGATTCAGAGGGTAACCGCTGCTGGACGAAGGCCTGGTTTAATGGGCGCGAGAAGGGTGAGCCGGCTATTGAGATAACCCGTAAGCTGGCTATAGCTTTTATCAGTGACCAGATCTCAAAGGATTCCTGGCTCACCCGTTTCTGGCCCAAACAGATGAGTGTCTATCACAAGGCCATCGAGCAGACGCGACAACAGTTGCTGGGCCTATAATATATATATATGTATGGATTTGCAGAATTTCATAGATGCGGAGTATTGTATCGACAAATATTTCGATAAGCACCTGACGAAGCGGCTGGACTTCTATATTGACAGTCGAAACGCTGCCGTGGTGTCGGGGCGCTCTACGGGCTTTGGCCTGACGAATGCCTTGGCTCCATCGGAGGACTATGCTACGAGTGTGACGCTAAATGTTCCTGCCAAGGACATCGAGAAGCTGGGTGCCGAGATGGCGCGGGACAAGCAGTTGAGCCACGACATCGAGGTGTTGGCAAAGGCTTGGCGCACGGCGGCAGTCGCTCAGGTGGGCGAGGTGCGGTATAAGCAGCTCTCAGAGAAGCTGGGTGGTGATCTTGCAATGGCGTATGTCAACCATCGGCTGACGATGCGGATGGTGGACTATGAGGTGGAGAAGACGCCAATCAAAGGCTCTGTGGATTATATTCTCGACGAAGCCCGTCGCTCGTCGTTGTTGTCGTTTGTCAGTGCGCCGACTACCGAACTGCAGCAGTATATCGACAAGAAAATAGTGGAGCGGTATGATCCAGGACTATTGGAGAAAGGAGCAGGTAAAGCCCTCGGTTCGCTGACGGATTTGACCCTGACGCTGCCTGTTACAGGCGTGAGTTCTTTTGCCGGACTGTCCAAATTTGTGGCGGTGGACTTGGGGCTTGGTTTAGCTGGTGATGCCTTGATGGGAAAATCGGGGCAGCAGATGGATGTCAGTCAGATGGTGAGTGTTGCACTGTTTAGTTCCGATGTGGATGTACTGTCGGAGGCTCGCAAAGAGACGAGGGGTGTAAATCCCTATTCCAGCGAGGTAGTTAAAGCTACTGATAGCCAGTTGGGAAAGAAGATAGTGCATCATTCTGCGTCGCTTTTTGATGCGAAGGAACTGAAGCCGAAGTTAGGTCTTGGCGTTACTAAATTGCCTGAAATACCTGATTATGCTACCGATTTACGTCGTGCAGGTGAAATGCACTTCGCCATTCGTGAGCATTTTGATAATCAGGAGGTTACTAAAGAATCGGAACAGAAACGTGACATTTCTCAGAATGTGCAGCCTGCCGCCCAGCCCTTGCAGCAACAGTATGCGCCACAAAATGGGAACTTTTCTGTATCAGGCTGGGGAGGAATTTTCGATTCTCTCGGACTGAATGGCTTTGGCGATGTCGGCAAGAACCTCGGTTATGTGTTAGCCATGCTGCCGGACATGCTTGTAGGTATGTTCACGGGTAAGTCGCGTAACCTGAAGTTTGGCGATAACATGATGCCGATAGCAGCCATCTTTGCGGGCATGTTCGTTAAGAATCCACTCCTGAAGATGCTGTTGGTGGGTCTGGGAGGTGCCAATCTACTGAATAAGGCTGGCCATGAAGCACTGGAGAATCGTGACGGGGTGAAGCCCCAACCTATCCGACAGTATCGCAAGTACGATGATGAATCGCTCGATCTCCGTATCTCTCAGCCCGTCATGAAGGGCAATACCCTTGTGGTCACCATCGATAACATCCCTTCTGTGATCACCCTCAATGAAGATGCCGTTGATGCCTACTATCAGGGTGTACTACCCTTGAATACCCTCGCCAATGCTGTTCTCCGTAAATACGACGAGCAGCAGCGATCGATTCAGGAGAACTACGACCGCCAAATGAAAGTAGAAGAGAGGCAGGAAAAGATGATAGGTATCAAATGAAGTATGAATAAGAAAACTGGCGGTGCAACAACCATTGATAGGAAGTTACACCGCCAATTCGTTAGCAATCTCTTATGCTGTCAGTCTTGTTTCAAATACCACGTTGTCGCCTTTCCTCAGTTGTAGTTGCAGGCAGGCATAGGCGTTACGGTCTGCCAGTTGCTGAAGTTTCTCTCTGTTCTCGTCGTTGTCACGTATCATCGATGCGTAAATCAATCTTCCGGGGAAGAAACCGTCTAAGTCAAATGCCTTAAAGGTTCGCATCCATTTTGCTTTTGCGTAAACAAAACAAAGTTCTGAGATACGCACAAACTCTTGTGTTTGATTGTTTTCTTTCTGTATCATAGTTGTATTGTGTTATGCTACTTTCCTTGAAAGCAGGGTTTCGTACTCACTGCGAACGGTCTCTTGGTCGTATTCCTCATTATCGAGCATGGGTAGATAGAACTTTTCATCTTCTTCCCAAGGCTCATCTGTGATAGAGATATTCCTGTAAATAGAGCGGAAGGCCTTGACGATGCTGTCCCTTTCATCGTAATTGTTGTAGCCATCGAAGCATAGTTCTTTCGTCCAGAAATCGAAGGAGAAGGTAATCTGATTACGGTTGTCCATGTCTGAAATGGTCACATCTACGAAATCATGGGTGCCAGACTGCAAGGTGACTTTGTGGCCGTAGTATTCAAAGTAGTCGTTGTTGGGGCAGTCTTTGCTGGTAATCTTATCTACCAGCCTGTTGAGAAATCTGTAGGTTTTCTGTTTCATAATAATAAGTCTTTATGTGGCAGGGACATCTGCGAGGACATCCCTGCCATAAGTTGTTTATACTCTGTTGAATTTTTCCTGTGAATCGCGTATTGCTTTCTGGTGATATACCTTGTCATTCATGTCTGCAGGCTTTTCCACGAGTTCATCAATAACACTGCCAAGTGAGTCACAATAAATATCGCTCATGGTTTTCTTCACCTCTCGTCTGATATTGAGAAGTGTGATGATATATGCGTCGCTTGCTTCATCCAGGGAAACATACACCCAGCCCTTATGCACCATCCCGCTGACCCTGAGAATCAGTGTGGGCATATTATGGTAAAAAGCGTAGCATTTCTTGGATACTCCCCAACTCAGGAAAGTCATCATGTCGATTGACCAGAAGAGTTGCTTGTAAGCCTCGTTTGCCACTTCCCAACAGTGGTCGATGTCTTGTTTTGTTCTAACTGTTGCCATAGTTGTATTACTTGTTTGTTGATATTTACCTCCAAATCTCGTTACGCTTGTCCTTTCGCTTGTATGCCTTGATCTTACGCCGGCACTCGAACAGGGGAGCGTCGTAGTTGATGATGAAGTCGTCGTTGTCAAAGAAGCCTATGAAAGCCATTTCTGTACTGGCTGTTTATATCCCGCCGCCTACGGTCTAATTGTTTGCAAATATTTATCGGCATGAGTGAACCTGAAGCCTTTTTGTTTTGTTCAAGTATCATGTGTCCGACCTGAACTTTTTTTTAGCATCGACAATCGGTCGCCTTATAGCCTTTTTCTTGCCTACTTAACAGGCCGAACCATCAAAGGGCATAGGGCAAGGAATTTGCTGGCATATTTTTCGGAATACATAGATTGTGCGCAATCTACGAAGGCTGCTGTAAAATATGCTACCAAATAGTACACGGTACTTGACCATTGCCTGGGTTCGACCTACCTTTGCAAGAAAAAAGCGTCAATAAGGGGGCTGTATGATAGATGTAAGAATGGGAAGGGATGGACGTTAACATGAGCAATAAAAGAACCTTTGTTAAAGTCCGCAAGCATTTTCATGGTAGAAGTCAAGTAAAAAGAGACCTGTGAAAAGAAGGGTGGGGGAGAAGGATGATGCTCCACCGCATGGGCATAATGATGACTGATGCCTGACAGATTGAGAACCACAGCTGAAGGCTCGAAGCTCGCCGTAGATGCCCAGCCGTGCTTCTCCAAGCAGTCAGGTATGTGTCATCGCCCATGCTCCAGCTGGTAGTGTCCTGCTATCACTTTCAGCTCACAGCTGATACTGACAGCAGGACTCTATCAGCAGGATGGAGTATCACCTTCTCGGGTGGGATAAGGTGTATGTCTCTGCGATGTAAGATAGCAGGGCAATGTGGATGATTCAAAAGGGTGGATGCCACTGAGAATGCAAATGTTTCGCTGTCGCAATGGACTTGTACGGAAAGGCTCAGTGTCGGGTAGCCATCCTTGAACATTGTCAGACGGTGCTTCGTGAAGCAGGATAGGATGTGTACCTTGTGTACTCGTCCTATCAAGTCCGACATCGTTCAAGATAAAGATGACTGCCAGACTCTGTGGGTTTTCCAAAAGTACAAGTTCATCGACAGCGGAACGCATTCTTCGTGCCGTCCGCCCTCGTCTTTGGTTCGTAGCAGTGTTTATATGATGGGGGAATATTGTAATTTTGTAGTATTACAATCGGGGTAATTTCTCCTCCAGTTCCTTTAGGAGTGCCAGGTCTTTTTTATATTGTTCAGATAGCGCTGAATCCTGGGCTACTTTGTCTTCAAGAATATATTCTGCAGCCCGGACAGCACCCAAAATGGAATCGCCAGAAGCATTGGTTTCTTTGAGCCAGTCGAAGAACCGCTTCACCGACTCCTTTTGATATGCGGGAACTCGTACAGAGGCCATCTTTTCCTTACTCTTCGCTGGCTGTGCTTCCGAACTCTTCTTTTTCGTACTGCGATAGACGATATCCTTCTGCTCTTTCTCGTCGTAATAAGGCATGTGTTCAAAAAAGATCCAGCGTCCGCAAGTACAGATTTCCTCTGGCTTGTAGTGGTTGTACGAACTCATCTCGTCGTTCATCGCATCTTTCTTCGATACGGCGTTCAGAGCCTTTACCACCTGCTCGTAATCTTTGTCAGAGGGCGTAATCACATCGTAGCCGTGTTCCTCGACCTGACGATAGAACTCCTTCAGGCTTCTGTCCTGCAGACGATGTTGCGGAAGGGTCTCTACGTAGCTGTAGATAACCTTTCCACCCTCCCTGCAGACCGTGTAGAGTGTCACGTACTTATCGAGTCTTCGATGCTTCATACTGAGTGCAAAATTACACATTTTTTCTGTAATGTGGCTACAGAATTGAGGAAAAAGTTCATAAAACGTGCAAATCCGGCCAATAATCATTAAAGTGAGAAAGAATTTAGTGTATTGTTCCGTTAGGACATGTCGCAGTTGTGACGGGCATGCGGTGCAGCATACTGCCATGAGTGCAACAGGTTCTTACAGCGTAGGTCAGGGGATAGCATAGAAGCAAGTCGTGTCGTGCGTTCATCTACGGAACATTGTCAGTCGCTTTCTGCGGCTTGTCCCAGAAACGATGGATGTGCATTTCATGCTCTTCCATCGAGACCGATGACGTTTCGTGAAAAGATGTACCCGCGACTCAACGGCTTCTAAACGCCATCCCCTTACGCAAGAACCGCAGTCATAGCACTATGCTGCACCTTCAGAAGTCCGTCTCGGCGCGACAATAGTTGTTGTAGTTATCTATGAGAAATAAACAGGTTTAGTATCTCCTTGGCTGCTTGTAATGCACCTCGTAGATCTTATCAAAATACTTGTCCCAATTGCTTTCGCCTTGGCCAATCTTGAAACCATAGAACTTGGTGCCGGTGGCCTGATAGTCCTTGAACCGCTTCATCAGGTCTTCTGTGGTTCTGGGAATCAGGAAGTCGGTTATCCAAAGGACATCGGCATTCATGTATCTGTCTTCACCGTTGTCCAGCAGATAGAACGTCAGGTTCAGCATCTTCTGCGCATCAGTTCCTCCACCAAGGAAAGGGAAATAGCCTTTCTCGAAGTTCTCTGCATCTTCCTGTCTCAGGCCCATTCGTTCCATTGAGCGTTTCTTGCGCCTTGAACGAAGTTCTATCGGACGCACTCCGACGGAGAAGTCTATCAGGAAGCAGTCTCGATTAAGTCGTTCGGCTGTTTCCTCCAGTTTCGAAAGCAGTGATGCTTCTATCCTCTGCGGGACACCGTACATACTGGCAGAGCTGTCGACGCAGACAATCATCGGACCGCGACGGGTTGCACGCTCAGAGCGGAGCCGTCGTGAGGGCTTGCTGATTTCCGACTTGTAGCGGAATACCTGCAAACGGCTGGTGAGATATTTGCGGAGAAACACCCCTTCGAGTTCAGCATCGGAGTATTGTGCCAGTTCGAAGGGCATCAGGGCATTGAGGTCACGCCCGATGGTGACACCCTCGATGTCGCTGCCGGAAGAGTGCTCCAGCCGATGGCTCACGCCGGTCTGAACAGTCAGCCGTGCGCGTCCTTCCTCGTCCGGCAGCCTGCCCATTCGTTTGGCGACATCACCGATTTCAGGGTAGCGGTTTTGGATCTGCACGATGCTTAGATGCTTCTCAAACTCTGATTCCGTCCACGAGCCGTCCATCATCTCCCAGGCCTGCAGCAGCTGTTCCTCGGTGGCACCGTCGCTGCGCATACGGTTTTCGAGCTGGTTTAGCATCTGCTCGAAGTGGCCGGGGATGCCGCCACCTTTCGACTCCACCTTCTTCGATGCCTGCTGGCGTGCTTTTTGGTCGAGCGCCCCTTGCCATTCGCGTTTCAGCCGTTCCCAGTTCTCAGGCCGTTGCCAGCCATTGTTTTTGAAACGGCGCTTCATGAAGTCAAGGTCGAACTCATCCTCATTGTATTTCTCGCCCAGCTGCTGAAGGAGCGACTGCCACGTGTCCTGCTTCTTCTGCATCGACCACTCCATCATCTTCTCCATCTGCGTCTGCTCGCCGATGGCCATTTGGTTGATGAACTTCTGGTCATGCAGACATTCGAGCACGAATCGTCCGACAACCTCGTAAAACACCTTCCCTGCCAACCGGCTGCCCAGTACCCGCGATTGGATGAGCGGGTCTTTCATCAGTCGTTGGAGATACAGGAGGATAGGGTCGTAGTTGATGGCGCGAGGGAAGTCCATCTGCACATTGGTCTCAAACTCGAACACGTCGCCATTGGTAACAAAGCGTTCGAGCATCGTCAAATAGTCAGTCGGAGAAAACCTCGCTACATCCATATACAAATATCACTCCTCCAGCTTCTCCATGTCCTGCCTGGTGTGGGCAATCTCCGTGAACAGGTTCTTGACAAACTCGTCCACCTCTTTTTTATCGGCCTCCGACACGAAGATATTGCCGTGAATAGCGTCAGTCCGCTGGCGGATCTGCGTGCTCAGCTGTTCCAACTCCTCGTAGAAATCACGCCCTGATACGCTGCCTTTCTTGGTTGGTAGCGTCTGCTGTTCCCCACGTCCGAGCGTCTCGATATAGAACCGCACGCCGTTAATATAGATGCACTCCTCGTCGCGCGTCAGATAGACTGAGCTGGCACCCCGTGGTGTGTCGCTACCGTCATACGTCCTGATGATGCTGCGCTGCAGATTGTTCGGGTCTTTGTAGATGATACCCGCCTGCCCCGCATTCTCTCGGCTCGCCTGTCTCATGTTCTGGTAGTCTGCCACCAAGACGTAGGTGTTGCCCGTGTCGTGGTCGAGCAGGTGGTAGTAATAGTTGTCGTATATCTTCTTGTTCGTGTCGAAGAGCTGCATGTTCTGGCGGGCGCGGTTCGTGGCACGGTGCTGACGGCTCACGCGGATGTCGTTCTCCAGGTTCTTCCGCAGACTGGCGAACTGCATCGTCAGGTCGTTATACAAGGCACGGATGACGATGGCCCTGATACCCTCGCACTCCTCCGGCTCCTGCCACAGACAGTTATAGACGGGCAACAAGTCGTCAGCCGTCACCTCTGTTCTATCATGAACGAAAGCCGACGTGCGCAGCAGACGGACAATCTTCTTCCATCGGCGGTCGCTTACATAGACGTTGTGCCGCTCGTCGGTCTGGGCGATGGTGACGCTGCCCAGTGACTTGCGGATGACGTTGATGATGCGCAGCACTTCCTCCGAGACAGCCACCGTGTCGATGGCCTTGTTCCACAGGCAGTATTCCTCGTCCGTAATCTGTAGCCCGTCAGCTACCTCAATATCCCCGTCGGCAGTACTGTCGAGCAGCATGGCATTGAAGCTCTTCACGTCCTTGATGTTGCCGCACTCAATGCGGATGATGAAGCGATCCCACAGCGCCTCCAAGCCCTCGCCCTGCGTAGGCAGCTCATTGCTGGCCGCCAACAGCAGTTTCAGGGGCAGGTGAACCTCCGTGTCGCCATTGCGGAACAGTTTTTCGTTGATGACTGTCAGGAGTGTGTTCTGTATGGCAGGCCCGGCCTTCCATATCTCGTCGAGGAACACCACGTCAGCCGTTGGCAGATAACCCTCCGTGTTACGCTCGTATTTGTCCGCGTCCTTCAGTTTGCTGATGCTCACGGGGCCGAATATTTCGTCAGGCGTACTGAAGCGCGACATCAGATACTCGAACGACCGCGCATCCTTGAACGCCAGTTTCAGCCTACGTGCCACCATCGACTTGGCCACACCCGGCGGGCCGAGCAATATCACGCTCTCCCCAGCCAGCGCCGCCATCAGCGAGAGCGAAAGCTCCGTTTCCTTCTCGTAGATGCCCTTGTTGATAGTCCCCAACAGGCTCAGAATCCTATCTTTCATTGTTTCCTATTATTATTTCAGTTCTTTTTGACGAATCCCTTGGCCTTCAGCCAGTGAATCATCTGAGTGCTCCATGTCTCAGTCGTTGTCTCACCCGTCTGCGGCATCAGCTCGTAGGGGCCTTTGCCGTCCCCGTACATGTGAAGTTCGGCATTGGCTCCTGCCTTCTTCCACTCCATGAAGAGGGCCACGAGGCCTGCTGCTACATTGGGATGGTCGGCACGCGTCATGATGAGCAGGGGAGGGGCATCCTGTAGAATGGTAACTGGCATCAGCGAGGGGCCGAAGTTGGTGCAGAGGAAGTCGGGACGCTCCGTGCTGTCGGCAGACATCGTGGCAGCGATAGCCACACCGCCTCCAGCTGAGAAACCGAGGAATCCTATCTTGTCTTTGTTGATGTGCCATTCGTCAGCATGTTCTCTCACCATACGGATGGCAGCCTTGGCATCCTGTGCTGCGAGTTGGATGATAGAGTCGCCACTGGCCGTGTGCATCGGATTGGCGTCGGCCTGCGGAAATGCTTCAGGATGTGTCACATCCACCATCGGTGGCATCTTCATACCCTGCGGCATCTGCTCCTTGTTCAGATGATAGCGCAGTCCGATGGCGGCAATGCCGTGTTCATTTAGGAACGATGCCATCTTCACCACGTCGCTCTCCCACGACAGCCATCTCATGGCACCGCCAGGACAGAGCACAACGGCACATCCATTTGGCTGCTGGGGCAGATAGACCTCAATCATTGGCTTGTCCTTTTCCTCGTCAGAGGGGGTAGCCGTTGGCAGGAAATACTGCTTTTGCGCCCATGCAAACAAAGGCAGGAAAAACATACAGAATAAAGCGAGTCTTTTCATTTCTAATCGTTCTCTAGATAATTCACTTTCTTGCCTGTCTTCTCAGCGTAGGCGATTTCCCTCTTGGTACTCTCGCCAATGTAGCCGCCGACATTGATGACAAAGATTTCGTCTGCCATGTCGATCTTGCGAAGGTGCATGTCATCAAGCATTTCCTTCGTGCCTGGTTTCCAAACCTCTTCGTCGCCGGAATGCCCGAACAGTCCTACGCTGATGACAATGTAGCCCTCCAGCGTTAATCGTTTCTGAACTTCCATGTATTGCTCCTTGAAACGGGTGCTTCCACAAAGTGTAACGACCTTATAGTTCTTTCCTTTGGAAAGCGGCAAAGCCGAGCGCTGTACCATAGCTTTTAATCTTTAAAGTTCCAGAATCCAGTACCAGTCTCAGGGTCAAACTTCCTTCCGATAGCACCACCAACAGTAGGACGCAGTTCAATCTCAGCAGTATATAGAACGATTGTGGTTTTCAGATGCCCACCTGCCATTCCATGCTGGCCGTCTTTCTTGAATGAGAACAAAGCATGAGTATGATGGAAGAGTTTGCCGTCATCGTCTCTTACGACATTTCCGTTGAGCGATACCAGCTCCAGCATCCCCTCTAACTGTTCAGTCTCAAAGCTGCCAGTTTCGGGAATGAACACCTGCAGTTCTGCACTCTGACAGCCTCCGATTCCAGAGAAAACGGCTGACGGTATGGATTCCTTTTCGCAGATTTCGAGGAGGTTACAGATAATTTCATCACCTCGATCCATGCGGATATAGTAGTTATCGCCTATCTTTCTGTATTCCATGATGTCTATTCTATGACTATCATTTTCATTTCAATATCATCGACGGGTCTGTCGGCACGTCCAGTTGCTGTGCCTTGAATCATTTCAACCACATCAAGGCCTTCCTCAACCTCGCCAAATACGGTGTATTGACCGTCAAGATGGGGAGTACCGCCGACAGTTGAGTAAATCTTCAGTTGTTCATCGGTCAGACCAGACTTACCAACCTTGCTTTCTGCTTCTGCAGCCAGTTTGTCTTGTAGTTCCTGAAGACCTTCACGATTCCTGTCACGGCGCATCTGCATAATCTCAGCACGATGTTCGGCAGCAAGCTTATTGAAGGCATCCTGCACCTTCTGCATCCTCAGTTGTTTGGAGAACTGGCCAAGCTGGCCTTCGCTGTACACATCTCCCCAGACTATGTAGAACTGCGAACCGCTACTACGGCGCTCAGGATTCACCTCGTCACCCTGGCGTGCAGCAGCCAATGCGCCACGCTTATGGAAAAGTCCGTCTTTAATCTCGGCTTCAAGTGTGTAGTCAGGACCACCGACGCCCAGCATCTTCCCAGCAGGTGCACCCTTGGAATCGGGGTCACCCCCCTGAATCATAAAGTTCTTGATAACCCGATGGAACAGCGTACCATCATAATAACCCTCCTTCGCCAACTTCAAGAAATTGTCTCGATGGATGGGTGTCTCGTCGTATAGGCGAACTACGATGTCGCCCAGCATGGTTTGAATCTTTACTTTCATAAACTATCCTAATAATTGCTGCAAAAGTACGAAAAAAAGCCCATTTTTACGTACCTTTGCCAGAGATTTTAATAGTATTTGTGAAATGGAGAGCTTTGAAGAGCAATTACGCAAAGACCTGCATCAGTTCCTGCTGAGCATGAAAGAAGTGGATGAACGGATGCCGGAGTGTCCTGACGTGGAAGATAAGTGGGAAGAGATAGCCAAGGCTTATATCCCTGACGGCATCCGCGAGTTTCAGGACTTCCCTTCGGCCTCACTCGGCTGGATGATGTATATCGGCATGGCTGTAGCGAAGATGTGGGACACGGAATGGGAGATATACTCAAAGATTGAAGACCTTTACGCCTATATGCGCGACAAGCGGGGCTATGATGCGATGGACGAATACATCCGCGAGGAAGTGCTGTTGCTGCAGGGCGTGGACTATACCGTTCTGGAAAAGGTGACTGGCGAGTGTGCATCGCGGGTCTATAATGCCTTGATGCACCAGCGACTCGAACCAGGCACTAAGGAGGCCTTCAATGGCTACGTTGCCTGCCTGCACCAGTTATACCTTTTTGGAACTGCAATGCAGTTGAAGCGAATGGGTTATCACATGACGAAGATGAATTGAGAAAATGCAGATTATTCTCGCATCAGCCAAAATCATGATCGACAGGGTGAAGTCGATTCCTGACATCAGCTTGTCAACACCTCGTTTTCAGAATGAGGCAGAGGGATTCGCAAGGGATATGGTCCAGTATTCCGCTGAGTCGATTGCCGAGATGCTGGGCTGCAGCCAGCAGATTGCCGCTCAGAACAGGTTGCGCTATATGCGCTTCTTCGATGATGCCGCGAAGCTGCCAGCAATTCTTGCCTATCACGGTCAGGCTTACAAGCATTTGAAGGCTGAGACGCTGACGGTCGATGACCTCGATGTTGCGCAAGGGAAGTTGTGGATTACTTCATTTCTCTATGGTCTGCTCCGGCCTTTGGATGCTATTCTCCCGTATCGGATGGAGGGCTATGTAGAACTGCCGAGCGGAGAGGGTCAGAATATGTTCGCTTTTTGGAAGAGGCGTCTGACAGACATCCTGATTGATGCCGTGAAGTCCGATGACGGCGTATTGATTCATCTTGCTACGGAGGAATACCAGCACCTGTTCGATTGGCAGCGCGTCCGCAAGGAAGTGCGAATTGTTCAACCTTTGTTCTATGTCCGAAAGGGTAATGACCTGAAAATGCAGGCTGTCTGGGCCAAGACATGCCGTGGTGCGATGACCCGATTCATCATTGAGAACAGCATCGACAAGCCCGAAGATATCTGTGGTTTCAGTTACGAGGGCTTTTCATACGAGCCGAAGCTTGGAGAGCCCGATTATCCGCATTTTATAAAATAATAGTTGTATGAGAAAGGTTTTAATAGATGCGCATACGCATACGGTGGCATCAGGACATGCCTACAGTAGCCTTCAGGAGATGGCCAAGGCTGCTGCCGACATGGAATTGGAAGTGCTGGGTATCACTGAGCATGGGCCGAGTGTGCCAGGCACGTGTCCGACGTTGTATTTCAAGAATATGTTCACCGTGCCTCGCCAGATGTATGGCATACGGCTGCTGATGGGCTGCGAAATCAACATTCTCGATACGAAAGGCAGTCTTGACCTGACGGATGAGCAAATTGGGTGGCTCGACCTTGCCATTGCGGGCATTCATGCTGCGTGGTATCAAGGTGGCACGAAGGATGAGAACACGGAGGGGATGATCCGTGTCATCAAGAATCCCAAGATTCACATAATCAGTCATCCTGGTGACGGCTCAGCTGAAATGGACTTCGAGCAGCTGGTGCTGGCTGCCAAGGAGGCGCATACGCTATTGGAGGTAAACAACCATTCACTGGCTCCACAGCGCAAGAAGACAGTGGCGCGGGATAATAATCTAGAGATTCTTCGCTTATGCAAGAAGTATGATGTTCCCACGATTCTTGGCAGCGATGCACACATTTCGTTCCAGATTGCAGACTATGAACGGCTCTATCCGCTGTTGGTAGAGACGGATTTCCCAGACGAGCTGATTATGAACTACTGGCCTGACAAGTTCTTCGATTATCTGGGGATTCAGAGATAGAACGCGAATTTCGAGCCTTTTGCTCCGATGCCGTCGTAGTCGGCAGTGATGGGGAACTGACAGCAAAGATTGCCGATAGCATCATCATCAAGCGTGACAGTCAGCTCCAGTTCTATGGCCATCCGTCGCTCGCTGTAGCTGAGATTCCAGATACATTCACCCAGAACGGCATTCACCACCGTTCTGATTTCATCTTGTGTGCGCCATATGGAATCGTAGTCAGTCATAGGATTATCCATTCTTCCTTTGTGAGACTGCTGACATGCCCTTTTCGCGTCTCATGCATCAATGGCACATCCACGTTATCGGTAGTCCACTGGTATTTGAATCCACACTTCTCCTGTACCCGCTTCGAGCGATTGTTACCATCGTAATAGCCACCCCAGATTTTCATCATCCCACAATCCTCAAATGCATGGCGAACCATCTCCTTTGCGGCCTCTGTCATCAGCCCCTGTCCCCAATACGGCACACCCAGCCAATATCCAAGTTCGCATTCATCGTCGCGTTCAGTCAAGTCCGTTGCATTCCCTGTTTTCAAACCTATACAGCCGATGGGCTTTCCCGTTTCCTTCAGAACTACGGCATACGTCTCTGGGTATGAAAACACAGTACGGATGATTTCCAAGCTCTCTTCTACACTCTGATGTGGTGGCCACCCTGCGACAGGCCCTACCTGCGGGTTTTGGGCATACTTATACAGTTCTTCGGCGTCACTATCATGCCATGACCTCAGAATGAGTCTATCTGTCTCTAATCTCATCTTGTTTATTACGATTTATCTGATTGCATTGATTAGAATCCACAGAATCGATTAATTTTTTGCGTCCCTTTGGTAGCGGCAAGCCGATTACTCGAAGTGTCATAGAGTCTTTATTACCTTGCAGGGGTTGCCCACCGCAATAGAATTCGAAGGAATATCTTTCGTTACAACGCTGCCAGCACCGATAGTAACATTATCGCCGATGGTCACACCAGGCAGGATGGTAACGCTGCCACCAATCCATACATTATCGCCAATGGTGACAGGTTCTGCCCACTCTCTACGGCTGTTGCGCTCCACGGGGTCTGTACTATGGCAGGCCGTGTAGATGCTGACATTCGGGCCTATAAAGCAGTCATCGCCGATGGTGACTGAGGCTTCGTCGAGCACGGTGAAGTTGAAGTTGGCAAAGAAGCGTTTGCCTACGCTGATCTGCTTGCCGTAGTCGCAGTAGAAGGGCTGGATAATCAGAATCTCGTCATCGGCGATATGTCCCAAGAGATCTTTTAGGATCTCCCTTGCTTTCTCCTTCTCTGACGGACGAAGCAAATTATAGTCATGGATTATCTCCTTCACTTCCGTCAGCTCTTCTATCAGCTGCGGGTCAACGGCGGAATAAATCTCACCCGCCAGCATCTTTTCTTTTTCTGTCATAGACTATTCTCCTAATTTGATTACACTTCTATCTTCCTCCTGTTTCTTCTGACCACCTACGGGCTTGTAGGAATGGAAATTCCAGCTGATGCCGAGCCAGAAGATGCGACTGCGGTTCTTGCTGTTGTTGACGAGGGTATAGACGGGATTGTCTGACGAGATGTCCCAGCGGCGGGTGTTGAACACGTCGGTGAGGAGGGCCGAGAATGTGAGCCCCTTTTTGGGCAACTGCTGTCGGATGCCGAGGTTGCAGTAGTGGATGGTCTTGGTGGTGAACTGCGGGAAGTACTGCGGCGTGGTGACGAAGTACTGTGCCTGGATGGTCATTCCTTTCATCGGCATGATGTTCAGCGAAGCATTGCTGTTGCTTGTCCAACCCTCGTTGCGGAATGTTACGCCTTGACTGGTGCCACGAGACTTTGTATAGAATACGTTGCAGCCCACATCCACACCGAGCCATCGCAGGGCACTCCAGCGGATGTTATGCTCCACACCGCTGTTCAGATACTGCTCGCCGTTGATGTATGTCATCACGAGGACGTTCTGGGCGATATAGGCTATCTGGTTGATGTAGTCCTGCGTGTAGTTAAGGTAGGCATTGCCGTTCACCTTCAGCGACTGTCCCGTGTAGGAGTAGCCGATGTCGAGCTTGTTGGCCTTCTCAGGCTTCAGATGGATGTTGCCCGTCTCGTAGGTATTGTTGTCGATGAGGTTGATGTAGGGATTCAGCTGCGGATAGGTGGGGCGCGAAATGCGGCGCGACAGTCCGAGTGAAAACTGCCACGGGTCGCTGATGCGATAGTTCAGCATCAGGTTGGGAGACACGAAATAGCAGTTGCTGGCTTCATCCAAAGCATCCTTGTCATTACGAAGCGTCGTGCGGCTGTACTCGAATCGCAGTCCGGCATTCATCGTCAGCTGCTGCGAGAGTTTCGACGAATACATGATGTATGCGGCAGGGATATATTCGAGATGGCGCAGGTCGTTGCTAAGCGGTATGGACAGTTGCCAGTCGCTGGTTGCCTCGTTCCACTCGTACATCTTGTGGTCGATGTTGTTCTGCCGATAGGTCATCTTGACTCCTGTCTCCAGTTTTCCCTTGCCCAGCATGGTCATGTAGTCGAGTTGCCATGTGGCAATGCGAGGATGGCCGCCTGATTCTGATCGCTGCACCATCTTGTTGGCTTCATAATAATAGGAAGGCCGATGTCCGTTGATGGCCGATAATGATGCTGATGTGCTGACCTCGCGCTTATTCGGTTCAAACACGTGCTTGTAAGTGAGCGAGCCCTCCAGCATCTCACGATTAAACGTGATGTCCGTCTGCCGAACCTTTTCACTCGCCGTGCCAGCCGTCATGTAGTGGTTATGCATTGTTTGCAGGTTGTTCATCCTTGGGAACCCAGCCTTTAAGTCCAGTGTCAAGATATCCCGCTTCGTCAGTTTGTAGTTCACGTTCAGTCCGATATTGTGAAGTGTCGTTTTCTTATCCGCATCAATCAACTGGTCGAGCGTATTTCCCGATTGCAGAATCTGACGATGAAGTTCGCTTTCTATCTTGTCTTTCTCGTATCTTCCGTTGTAATTCAGCCTGACGCCCCAGCGTCCCACGTTATAGCTCATGGCCACGTTGCCATTCATGAAGTTATAGAACCCATAGTTTGCCGAGGCCATCGCCGTGAATGCCTCCTGCGTCTGCTTCTTTGAAGTGATGCTGATGATGCCGCCCGTGCCCTCCGCATCGTATTTCGCATCAGGACTGGTCACGATGTCGATGCTCTGTACGTTGGCTGCAGGAATGCTGCCCAGCCCGTCGAGCGTGGTTGGCACGCCATCCACCAGTATTAGGACATTGCCGTTGCCGCGTATCGACACCTGCCCGCTGCCGTCCACCGTTACTGCCGACGAACTGCGCAACACTTCAAGTACTGATCCCGTAGCCGCTGTTACCGAGGCCGACGGATTGATGCTGGTCTTCTCCACCGTCACCTTCTTGTCGGCAGCCCGACCCGTCACCGTGATGCCGCTTAGTTGCAGCGTTTTTTCGTACCATGCTGCCAAGCTGTCTGGATCGGCGACCTTTCCTTTTGCACCCGTTCCCGCCTGTTGCGCATACGAGGCGGTATAGGCCAACACTAATAGCAATGAAAGTATGGTTCCTCTTAAATAGCGTGCGCCACCTTTAAGGAAATTTCCAATGCAGACTAAGAGTAATTCCTTCATGCGATGCCTAATAGTTCAATTTCAAAAATAAGAGTCGAGCCACCAGGGATGCCAGGCTGGGACAATTTGCCATAGCCCATCTCTGCTGGGATATAGAGTTCCCACTTGTCGCCAATATGCATCTGCTGAATGGCGATGATCCAGCCCTCTATGAGATCACACAAGCGGCAAGCAAGAGGCACACCACCACGGCTGCTGTCGAACTGTTTGCCGTCGATGGTTCTGCCTGTATAGTGGGCTGTGATGATGCTGCGAACCGTTGGCTTCGCACTCTCTTGATTGCCCTCACTCAGCACCTTGTAATAGATGCCTTTGGGCAGAGCCTTTACACCTTCCTCCTTTGACTTGGCCATGATCCAGTCCTTATTTGCCTGTATATATTCCCGCTTACTCATCTATAGTCTTGACATGAATTTCTCCTTATCCACAATGAATCTCAGGTGTGTACCCTCACCAAGAAGAATGTCGCCAGAGAAAGCAGACACCTTAAACTCTATCTTCTTGCCCTCAATCTTGGTCACCTCGGCTGTAGCAGATACATTATCGCCAATCTTTGAGGGTTTCAGATGTGAAGATTCAATATGACCGCCAACGGTCGTGCAACCTTCTGGCAGTTCATCAGCGACAGCAAGCATGGCAGCATTCTCCATCAATGCCATCATGGCAGGAGTAGCCAGTACAGGCATGTCACCAGACCCCATCTGAATAGCAGTAACGGCATCAGTAACCGTCAATTCACTCGTATGTTTAAGACCAATTTTTATCATTCTTCTTAAAGTATCGTAATAATTGGGTACAAAGGTAGCACTTATTCATTGATTTTTCGTAACTTTACACGCAAATTTAATGTGTTTTGTGATATGATAGACCAGATTATCGACTTCAATAAGAGTTTCGTAGAGCAAAAAGGCTACGAGAAGTATCTGACCGACAAGTATCCCGACAAGAAACTGGCGGTACTGTCGTGTATGGACACCAGACTGACAGAACTTTTGCCTGCAGCTTTGGGCCTGAAAAACGGTGATGCGAAGATTATCAAGAACGCTGGCGGCCTGGTTATTTCTGCCTTCGACTCTGCCATGCGTAGCCTGATTGTGGCCATTTACGAGCTGGGCGTGCAGGAGATTATGGTGGTGGCACACTCTCACTGCGGAGCCTGCCACATGAGTTATGACCACTTCCACCACGAGATGATTGCCCGTGGTGTGACGGATGAAACACTTGATACCATCCGCAAATGCGGCATCAACCTGGATCATTGGTTGGAAGGCTTCAAGGATACGCCAGAATCTGTCCGCAAGACTGTCGAGACCATCAAGACTCATCCGCTTGTTCCCAAGGATATCGTGGTTCGTGGGTTTATCATTGACTCAGAGACAGGAGCATTAGAAGAAATCCAATGAAGTACATCGCCTTTATATTCATATTTGTAGCCTTGTTTTTATGCTCATGCAATAATATCAAGGTGAATGATACACTGTCCTCTGATGTGCAATCGGAAGATACGCTAAGAACCATTACGAAAGAAACGGCTTTTGAGGGTGTGAACAACTATTGCCATAGGGAATATGACTGGAGCGTAGCAAAGGACAATCCCGACATCATGTATGTGCAAATGGGCGAAGAGACGGACTCTGCGTATCAAGTGATATTCCGCAGTTACACAGGTGCCTTTGTGCATTTCTATGTCAATAAGACAAATGGCGCTACAAGAATGGTTGAGAGAGTTCCGAACCTTAATGTCGAAGAGGATGCTGGAACCATTAACTTATTTGATTATTTGAAGAAGCAAAAATGAAAAAGATTATAAATCCTTGGCGCAACCATGAGGGATATAACTGTTTCGGTTGCAGTCCTGACAATCCCATCGGACTTCACATGGAGTTCTATGAGGATGGTGACTATATCGTTAGTACCTGGCATCCTGAACATAATTATCAAGGTTGGGTAGATACCATGCACGGTGGTATTTTGAGTACGCTGATAGATGAAGTGTGCGGATGGGTAGTCACCAGGAAACTACAGACCAGCGGCTATACCGTTCAGTTGAATGTGAAGTTCCGCAAGGCTGTTCCGACAACGGAGCCGGAATTGACCATACGGGCCAAAGTAACAAAACAGGTGCGGAATCTGGCGTATATCAGTGCGGAGATTACTAACTCGAAGGGTGAACTCTGCAACGAAGGCGAGGCCATCTACTTTCTGATGAACGAGGACAAAGCCAAGGGAATGGGATTCCTGCATTGCGAAGTGGAAGAATAACAACGATAAAACTATTGAATTATGAAGTACCCATGTGAGAACTGCAAGCTACGTGCTGCGTATGACAAGAACCCGAAGTCATTAATCGGGCGCTTCTGGCGTTGGCAGATCAACTTCTGTCCCAGCTGGCGAGGCTACTTTAAGTCGCTGCCACCTGAGAAACAGGAAGAGTTTCGCAAGAAGTATGATTTTTGGAAGTATCAATAATTTTAATCTGATAGGAATATGAGTTACCTAAAGACATTTTTCCGTTTGCTGTTGGGCCTGTTTATGACCTATGCAGGTTTCAGTCATCTGACATTCAACCGTCAGGAGTTTGTGGCGCAGGTGCCCACATGGCTCCAATTCAGTGAAGGCTTTACCGATTTCGTGGTACTGGCATCGGGCGTAGTGGAGATTGCACTTGGCCTCGGTATGCTGCTGTTATGGAAGAAAAAGGCTGTGGTGGGTGCATTACTGGCCCTCTTCTATGTCGCCATCTTCCCTGGCAACATCAACCAGTACGTCAATCACATCGATGCCTTTGGACTCAACACTGACAACCTGCGTCTCATCCGCCTGTTCATTCAGCCCGTCCTTATCTACCTCGCTCTTTGGAGCACTGGAGGTTGGCAACAGTTGAAATCATGGTGGCAGTGTCTAACAAAGTCTAAGAAGGCATAAGGTATGAGTACACTCACAACAATTCTGGCAATATTGGTAGCCTTGGAACATCTGTACATTATGTTCCTTGAAACCATTGCGACGAGTTCAGAAAGCACGTCAAGAGTGTTTGGCATCAGTATTGACCAGCTGAAAAGCAAGACCATTGTGACGCTGTTGAAGAATCAGGGTGTGTATAACGGTCTGATAGCCATTCTACTGTTGGTTGCTGTCTGGCAACAGGATTTGCTGTGGACACGGCTGCTATTGGGCTATGTCGTGTTGGTTGCACTCTACGGTAGCCTGACCAGCAAGCCAAGCATTATCCTGAAGCAAGGCGGCTTGGCCATCTTGGGATTGATTTGTAGTTTTATCTGAGTGTATGAAAACAGAGTTACGGTTATTACCACTTAGGGAGGCACAGACCATTGCTTTAAAACAAGAAATGCAGGAGGCATTCCAGCATGGCTTTCAGTCGTATTATAAAGACGACAATCA
>DEKX01000031.1:0-4248 GCA_002354095.1 Prevotella sp. UBA2711
ACACCAACTCCGCCGCAAAGATAAGAAGAATTTCTGAAACGAACAAGAAAATGGCAGAAAATCTTCTAACGAAGAAAATTTTGAGATTCCGATAACTTTGAAATCCTGCAAAAGATAATTTATTGCGCCTTGGACTCATTTTTCTTAATACCTTCTCTATTTCTGATTCCTGATAGAGAATATAGCCCTTCATCTTTATATAAGGCAAAATGCCCTCATTCCGAATTATTCCTTCTTTCATATCGCTATACATAAACAATTTCTTCACTAGAAATGTTGCAATACACTATACATTCCTACATTTTCTTTGTATCTTATTGATACTATGTCGTTTACATGATGTATAGAGCCTTCATTTTAGCATGCAGCTATACATTATTGAAGCAAAATAGCACTGATTTTGGGTCAAAAAGCAGCTTAACAAACTGAATATCAACTTGTTTCACGATAGTTTCTCAAAAGGAAACAATTTGTTTCCTCGGCAGAAACACTTTATTTCTCTGGGGGAAACAGTTTGTTTCGATTGTTACTATACCTGTGAAACAATGGTTTCTTTCACCCGTACATGATACCCAAACAAGGCGAAAAGATGGCTTAAACGGCTCAAAAACCTAATCCACGGAAATGCAGAACGCAAAGAAAAAACGCTTATGTATTTGTTCCTTTCGAAAATATTATCTATTTTTGCAGTCGATTGAAGCATCATTTGTGTAGATGAATAATATTTCAGAAAAGTGGAGAGCGTTTTGTGAGTGGCAACAGCGCCCCTCGCTGATACCGAAGATGACGGAAGGGCATCATCGCTGTCATACCTGTGGACTGGAGTTTCAGGGAAACTACTGTCCCTGTTGCGGACAGTCGGCAAGGATAGGGCGCTACTCGTTCAAGAACGCCCTGTTGCTGTTTCTTGATGTCTGGGGTGTGGGCAATCGAGGTATGTTCCGCTCTATCCGCGACCTCATGCTGCGTCCTGGCTATATGATCCGCGACTATCTCTCAGGTATGCAGATGGCCTATTTCCCGCCATTCAAGATGTTCTTCCTGCTCTGCACACTCTCGATACTGGTGGATACGGGGCTGAACATCCAGGGTATCAACCGTGCCGAGAAGTACGAGAATGAGTATGCGGAAATCCTGGAATCCTGGTTTACCCCCCTCGATTATGTCATCGAGACCCACAAGGCGCAGAAAAAGGATTCCAGAGGGAAGGTAGAGGAGAAGCCCACCGAAGAGACCAAGGAACGGAACGAGGCGAAAGCGGAGACCAAGAAGAAAGCCAACTCGCTCGTTGACGTAGCCTTTGAGTGGGGTGAGAAGCATGGTGCGGTGACGGAGCTGATCTTCCTGATGCTCTTCTCCGTGCCGCTCTGGCTGTTGTTCCGTCACGGACCTGCTACGCCCGACCTCCGCTTCTCCGAGTGTTTCGTGGCGATGGTCTATATCATCAACATGCTACTTATCTTCAACATCCTGCCTTCACTCTTGTGCTTCAGTCCGAGGACTGAAGTCAACTACAATCTGCTGTCGTTGCTGATGGCCCTCTTCGCCATTAAGCAGCTGACGGGCTACGGCCTCGTTAACACCGTCTGGCGCGTATTGGTGTCGTTTATCCCCTTCGTCATCACCATCCTGCTGTTCCTTATCGGCATTATCTATAGTATTTACGCTTTCGAGCTGATAATGAGTAAATTTTAGAGGTCATAGGGACTTCACACCCCATGACCTCTTCTTATATTTACATGGCGAATACCTTCTTGCCCTCGAAGTAGGTGGCGGCGGGCTTCGCCTCGTGAATCTCTGTCACCGGACAGGTCAGCACGTCCTTGGTGCAGATGGACAATATGAGAGCTGATATTAGTCTTTTTTCATGAGTGGAGGACAAAATCATCTCTTATGCCTTGAATACTTCTTCTCCATCGACGATGGTGGCAACGATGTTGGCTTTGCCTACCTTCTCGATGTCATCGTGCAGGAAGTCGCAGTCGAACACCGACATATTGGCAATCTTGCCAAACTCTATAGAACCCATACGGTGCTCCTGGTGGAACTGACGTGCCACGTTGATGGTCATGGCGCGCAGCGACTGCTCACGGGTGATGGCCTCCTTCATATTGCGTGGAGCTGTTGCTCCGCCAAATATCTCCTTCGGATAGTCACGCTTTTCCGCAGTATAAATACTGAGTTTGATGTCCATCACCGGTGAAACGGGATAATCGGAATGGAATACCACGTTAGCACCTGCATCATAGAACGACTTGATGGGGTAAGACTGGTCTGCCAGTTCCTGACCAACGTAGGACACCTCCTGCTCATACATGCCAGGGATCTTAGATGTCCACAGTGGTGCCACGGCAGGTACGGAGCCTGTCGCTGCCGTGCGGCGGATGTCCTCGTCGGTCACGAAGTGCAGGTGCGCCAGCACGTTGCGCTGGTCCTTGTCACCAGTTATCTTCTCAGCGTCCTCAATACAACCCAGCATGAAGTGAGTAGCGCCGCCGCCCTCAGAGTGAACGTGGACGGCCATTCCCTCCTTGTCGGCCTCGACGAGCATCTCCACCATCTTGTCGTGGTCGTTGAAACGCTCCACACCATGATAGCCAGGCTGATCCAGATAGTCCTGGTTCTGCCAACCCGTATGAGCCTCTGTCACACCGTCAAGGAATGTCTTAATACCGACAATATTAAAGTACTCACCCCCATACTTGACACGGTCAGCAGCAACGCGGGCAACCTCTGCCTTCGGATCGGCTACATTATCTGGAGCCAGCATATAACCGTAGGTGCGCAACTTCAGCTTACCCTCCTTCTCCAGCTCATGGTATGCCTGTGGAGCCTGCTTACAGAACATTTCCACACCAGCGTCGGCAACGGCTGTATAGCCATTCTGAAGGGCAAAGTCCTGCCATGCCAGCAGATAGCTCTTGGCTTCCTCCACCGAAGTGGGAAGTTTTGCGATGACATCCAGCAACGGATTCTCACAGATATAGCCGTCGGGATTGCCATCTTTGTCTACGTGTACCATGTCGTATCCATATCTCTTTGCGTATTCCGCATCGATACCTATCCATTCCATAGCCTTGGTATTGAGCAGCATGGAGTGTCCGCCACCGGTTTGCATGATAACTGGCTTCTCCGAATATATCTCATCCAGATACGCCTTGGTGACGTATTCCTCGTTTTCAACCCATCCTGCGGCTATATAGACTTGCTTCTGAGGGTTCTTCGCAATAAACTCCTTGATGATCTCACGGTATCGGGGGTAGTTGGTCACGCCTGTCTGGGCAAGGTTCGCCTGTCCTATCAGACGGTCGCCGGCGAAGTAGCCGTGGCTGTGCGACTCCATGAATCCAGGATAGATGTAGTTGTCGCCATAGTCCAGCACCTGCGCATCCTTACTAGCGAGTTTCCTCGCTTCTTCTGCGCTGCCGATAAAGGCAAAAACGCCGTTCTTCACTAACGCAGCCTTGGCAAAAGGCCTCTTTTCATCCATCGTGATGATGTTGCCGAAAATAAGTGTCTGTTTCATAATGTTTATATTGTTTTAGGATTGTTGTGTTTGCAAAGATAAACAAAATCTCCAACAAAACCTTCGTCTTGAGAGCCTAAAGTATCAGGTTTTGCAGATTTTGAAATCATTTTGCAGATTTTGAAACTCTGACGCACTGATTACTGGACTGTATCGTGCATCCAGGCTGTCACACTTTGTCCCATCCGCTGCTTGAAGGCGAGGCTGAAGGTGCTGGAGAAAAGCAACACCGCCCGAAAACCATTGGTTCGTTTTCGGGCGGTGAATAAAAGTGTTTTTTCAACTTACATCGAAAAAACTTTTTTTCCTTCGAAATAGGTAGCGGTGGGCTTGGCCTCATGAATCTCATTCGCAGGACACGAAAGCACATCCTTATTAACCAAGAGGAAGTCGGCATATTTGCCAGTCTTGATGCTGCCTCGCTCATCCTCAATGAACATCTGCTTCGCGATGTTGATGGTCATAGCGGCGATGGCCTGCTCACGGGTGAGGAGTTCTTCGGTCCAGTAGGGCTTTCCGTTCACTCCTGTAAGCATACCTGTCACGGCAATCTCCATAATGCCAAACGGGTCGTCTGGGCTGCCGCTCGTTGCAGGATAGTCCGAGTGGGTGGTCATAATAACACCGTTGTCTAAATACGATTTCATCGGATAAGATTTGTCTTCTTGGCCTGCAGGAACGATACCATGCTCACGCATATACTCAGCCAGTCCATCAGGACC
>DEKX01000031.1:4272-4806 GCA_002354095.1 Prevotella sp. UBA2711
AATGCCAAAGCACACCTGAGGTGACATAGATATTATGGTCTGCCATACGCTTGTAATCTGCTTCATCGACATTACGCACGTGAACCAGCGTGTTACGCATCTCATCCTTTCCGCCATTGACGAAGGCGTTGACAACACGCGTGACGCCCTTGTTGCCCATGACATGTACGTGCATAGTTACTCCGTATTCATTAGCCACACGCGTCATGTCGGTCAGTTGCTCTTCCGACCAGTTGGGCAGGCCCTGATGTCCGTCAGGATAGAGCGGATCCACAAATCCGGTGCCAGTCTCCACCGTGCCGTCCATAAAGAGTTTAATCCAGTTCGGTTTGACGCGAGTGGAAGCAAATTTCTTGGCGTCAGCAGCCTTGACCAGGGCTTCGTCAATATTCATCCAACTTTCAATCTCGTAGGACAGGCCCAACACGAAGTGCATACCACCAGCATTGTCTAACTGTTGAGCGGCCTGATAGAAATTAGTGTTAAAGAAATAGGAACCCCAGCCATCGATATACATGGTGTAGCCCTCAGACA
>DEKX01000031.1:4895-11309 GCA_002354095.1 Prevotella sp. UBA2711
AGACTTTCATTGTCTAAGAAGGAACGGGTGTAAGTGCCGGCCTGCTCCTTCAGATAGCCTGTAGGTGTGCCGTCGGTACCCATTATAATCTCCCCTCCTAATATGTCGCCATCTTTTTTGAGCACGGTGCCGTCAGCCTTCATAATACCAGCCTTGACCAGTAAGGCTGTATTTGCCAGCCCCTTGTGACCCTCATTGTCTGAGAAGTACATAGGAATATCACTGCAGATGGCATCCAACTGTTGGCGAGTAGGCATATTACTCTCGAAGACATGAAGATTCCATCCGAAACCAAAGATACTTTTTGCCCCTGCGTCTCTTGCCTGCTTGACAGCAGCAGGTACGATTTCCGTCAGGAACTTGTTGGCGTTGTCCTTTAACCCTACTGTCGCACCGACTAATTTGATGGCGTTAGCCATCGAGTAGTGTGCGTGTCCGTTGCCGCAACCGGGCATTACAAGTCCCTTGCCAGTATAGTCCACCACCTCGGTCTTGCCTGCCTCGACATAGGCTTCGGCTCCCGCCTTGTCGCCTACATAGATGTACTTGCCGTCCTTCACGGCAAAAGCCTCTGCAATCTGGTTGCCCTCGGCGGTGAAAATTTTGCCATACACAACAAGGTCTGCCTTCTCTGAAATGGTGTCGCCGCTACTAGGGTTGTCATTGCTTGAGCAACTGGTAAGCACACCCAGACAGGCGATAATACTCAAAGCCACAATACACGACAACATTTTCTTCATATTCTTACAAATTATCTGTTTCATATAATCCCCTTTTATTATACTATCTGAGTAATTCTGTTATCATCGGTTTGTCTTATAGGCTGCGATGCGCTTCGCCACGTTGTCCTTCACGTTGTTGTAGAAGATGGAGTAGTCGTCCTGATGGTAACTCTGCGGTCCGGCAAACTCAACCATTTCATTGGGTATGGCTTTAGCGTTCGTGATGACGGTGCCACGGGCAAGATCTACCTGTGCGTCACCATTGATGTCGCGGATTTCGGTCGCACCGGTATTCTCATCCAGTACGATTGAGCCGAGGTTCATGCTGGCGGGAGCATGCGTCTCGTCACGCTTCCAGTTCAGCGGGTTGATGCTGATACCGTTTGGCAGCATCGCAGCAGACAGGAATTTACTTCCTACACTCTTGGGACCTTCTGCGTGCCAACTGATGATGACGCCCGTATCAGTTTCTCCTGTGGCGAACTTCATATGCGGGTTAGCTTCGAGGTCTTCCTTCGTGATGGAATAACCAATAGCGTATGCGGCTACCATCCGCTTGTAGTAGTCGGGATGCTCCTTGAAATAATGCTTCAGCACGTGACGCAGGATGGCCGAACCCTGACTATGGCCTGCGATGACAAACGGACGCCCCTCGTTGTAGTTCTCAAAGTAATAGTCGAGCGCAGCAGTAATGTCACCGTAGGGTATGTTCTTGATAGCCTCCTCGATGCTCCCGGTCTTCTTCCAGGTGTCACCAGCGAGTTTCATACCCGACTGACGATAGAGGGGGATAAACAGATTGGTAGATTCCTCGAACACGCTTGACTTGATGGCATGCTCCACCTTGATACCGTCAAGCATCTCACGGTTGTCGAGCGTTGCGTAGTCAGGGTCACCCTCGTTGGCACCAAAGTAGATAGTCGAGTAGATATAGAACGTATCGAAATCCTTGGTGATAGCTGGGATTTTGTACCAACAGGACTCCTTGGAATAGTCGGGTGTGGCGGCAAGCTTCATCTTTTCCAATTTTCTCGTATTATTTTAGAATTAAATAAATTATCATTATTATTACATCGAAAAAACCTTCTTCCCCTCGAAGTATGTGGCGGTGGGCTTGGCCTCATGAATCTCATTCGCAGGACACGAAAGCACATCCTTATTAACCAAGAGGAAGTCGGCATATTTGCCTGTGCTGATACTACCTCTTTCATCCTCGATGAGCATCTGCTTGGCAACGTTGATGGTCAGGGATGCAATGGCCTGTTCGCGAGTAATGAGCTCCTCGGACCACCAAGGCGTGCCGTTCTCTCCTGCAAGTACACCAGTCACTGCTATCTCCATGATACCGAAGGGGTCGTCAGGACTTCCGCTTGTAGCAGGATAGTCGGAGTGAGACGTCATAGTAATGCCGTTGTCGAAATATGATTTCATCGGATAAGACTTGTCCTCTTGGCCTGCAGGAGCCAGACCGTGCTCCCGAATATAATCAGCTGCCCAAGAGGGGCAATGATGCCAGAGCATACCTGAGACGATATACATGTTATGGTCGGCCATACGCTTGAAATCCGATGCGTTAACGTTACGCACATGGACCAGTGTATTGCGCATTTCATCCTTTCCGCCATTGACATAGGCGCTGACAACGGTATTGACGGCCTTGTTACCCATGGTGTGAATATGCATGGTTATACCATTCGCATTCGTCTTGCGCGTGATGTCGGTCAGTTCCTCTTCCGTCCAGTTGGCAAGCCCCTGATGACCGTCAGGATAGAGCGGATCCACGAATCCCGTACCACCTTCTACCGTACCGTCCATAAAGAGCTTGAGCCAGTTTGTCTTGACATGGGTGGTGGCATATTTCTGAACGTCGGCGGCATTCTTCAGTTCCTCATCCACATTCATCCAGCTCTCTATTTCATAGGTCAAACCCAGCACGAAGTTCATCTTGCCAGTCTGATCCATCTGCTGGGCAGCCTTGAAGTAATTGTGGTTGAAGAAATAGTTGCCCCAACCATCGATATACATCGTATAACCCTCTGACAGAAGTTGTTCCTGAACCTTTGAGACAACAATTTTTGCGACGTCAACGGGATAGAGTTTCTCGGTGTCGAGGAAGGAACGTGTATAAGTGCCTGCCTGTTCTTTCAGGAAACCGGTTGGCGTACCGTCAGCACCCATCACGATCTCACCGCCACGGATATCCTTATCCTTCTTGAGCACCGTGCCGTCGGCTTTCATAATTCCGGCCTTGACCAGCATCAGGGTGTTTGCCAGCCCCTTGTGAGCTTCGTCGTCGGCAAAATATATAGGAATATCACTGCAGATGGCATCCAGTTGCTGACGGGTGGGCATATTCTCCATGAAGGTGATGTAATTCCAACCGAAGCCGAAGATGGACGTCGCTCCTGTCTCGCGAGCCTTCTTGACGGCAGCGGGGACAGCTTCTGCCATAAACTGGTCGAGAGTCAGCCCAATGGCTACCGTTCCGACGATTGGCAGGGCAACACCTATCGAATAGTGGGCGTGACCATTACCGCAACTGGGCATCACAAGTCCCTTTCCGGTGTAGTCCACCACTTCAGTCTTACCTGCTTCAATAAAGGCTTCGGCTCCTGCCTTGGCACCCACATACACATACTTACCGTCTTTCACGGCAAAGGCTTCTACCACCTTATCGTTGTCAGAAGTGAAAATCTTACCATAGACCACGAGGTCCGCACCGGTCCCGACGATATCTTGTCGCATATTCGTCTTGAAGGTGGCGATGCGCTTGGCAACGTTGTCCTTGATATTGTTGTAGAAGTATGTATAGTCTTCACCATGACGGCCATCGGGTCCGAAGAACTCTGCGGCTACCTTGGCGGCATCCTCGGGCATCGGGACTACTTTAGCGTGCGTCACGATTGTGCCTCGGGCAAGATTCACCTGTGCGTCCGCACCAAGATCACCAATCTCAGGCTCTCCGGTTTCTTCGTTCACCACAAGCGACCCCAGATTCTCGCTGGCGGGCGCATAAGTCTCGTCGCGCTTCCAGTTCAGCGGGTTGATGCTGATAGCGTTTGGTAGCAGCACAACGGTCTTAGCATTCTCCTCAACATTCTTTGGGCCTTCGGTGTTCCAACTGACAATGACCCCTGCGTCACTCTCGCCAGTAGCGAATTTCAGATACGGATAGTTCTCAAGGTCTTCTTTTGTGACGGAGTAACCTATAACATAGGCAGCCACCATGCGCCGGTAATAGTCTGGGTGTTCCTTGAAGTATTTCATCAATACCACCTTGACCAATGCGGAGCCTTGGCTGTGACCTGCGATGATGAACGGACGGCCCTCGTTGTAGTGCTCGAAATAGTAGTCGAGGGCTGCCATGATGTCATCAATGGGCGTACCGATAAGCGCAGCCTCGAAATTGCCATCTCTCTTATATATGTCACCAGCAAACCTTAGACCAGTCTGGCGGTAGTATGGAGCGAACACATTGGTTGAGTCGGCATATGTTGTTGCATGTTGTAAATACTCAACATTCATACCCTCTATCATCTCTTGATTGTCGAGTGTACCATAATCTGGGGCACCTTCTTCAAAGCTTCCCATGATATACTCAGTAGCAAATATGTAGAACGTATCTACGTCCTTGGTAATTTGGGGGAATTTACACCAGTTAGCCTTCTGGGAGTAATCGGTAGTTGTTTTCATCGTTTTATTATTTTAATTTATTGATAAATAATCTAGTAAATATGGGTTATGTTTGCAAAGGTAAACAAAAATCTCCAAAATATATTGCGCCAAGTACCAGAAAAATCAGTTTTTGCCGATTTTGAAACGATATTTTGCTGATTCTGAAACTCGACCCTTGGATTATTGGGCTGTTTCATGCATCCACGCTGTAACGGTCTGCCCCTTCAGCTGTTTGAATACGGCACTGAAGGTCGTATAGTTTCTGTAGCCACTTTCAAAAGCCAGTTGCCTGGCGGTGAAGGAACGCTGACTGGCGACAGACTTGCGATAGAGATTGGTGAAATGGTTGATGCGCAAACTGTTGACATAGGTATTATATGTGATACCCTGACGGGAGAAATACTGACTGAGATAGTAGCGGTTAGTGCCAATAGCTTTGGCAAGTTGAATGATGGTAAGATCGTGCTGCAGATAGAGCTGTGTGTCTATGCAATGCTGCTGCAGCAATGGCCCGATCTTGTCGTGAATGGTCTGGGGAAGTTCAAAATCTTCCGCATCCACTACCTCCGTGGTGACAGGCTCTGCCGCAGACAGACTCTGCTGTTGAGAAATACTGAGGTCGCTTAACGTCTCTACCCGCCACAGGAGGTAGCAGATCAGTATGGCGCTAATTACCAGCATGGCGTAGATGTAAGTCGTACCTTCATTGGTAAACGCATAGATGACGAACACCAACAGTACGATAGCCAGCACCAAGAAACTCTGCCACACCTCCTTGTGCTCCAGGTCGGCATAGTTGTCGCGCAACCAACAGCCATATTGTCTTAACGCGCGTACCATATATATAATTATGCCTATACCCATCAAAAGGGCATAGACATACAGCATTGGCAGAAAGGCATAGCTACGGGTTACAACATTCAAGGCATTTCCTATCACGAATGGCGCTATAATCACAGCTATGGGCCACTGTGACCGTCTGCGGTCTTGCAGCATGGTGAGCAATACAATGATTGCCAAAGGAAAAATCGTCATACTGTCAAGTAGTCCGCCTATGAGATCGTTCATTAAAATATCCTCACTAGAGGAAAGGAAGAATATCGGCATATACCATATATGGTTCAAGGCGATGGACGCAAAAAACACGCCCGTCCATCGGCGTAGGCGTACAGGTGTCGTAACGTCGGTGGTAAAGGCGTTACCCCGTCGGAACAGCAGATAGCAACTGGCTATCATAGCCATAAACGTCACACCTGCATAAAATATGATAAAAAGAGTATCTTCCCGAATCTGATCGTACATGCCTTTATGATTGAATGATGTTGCAAAAATAGTAATTTCTTTGAAAAGTTCCAAAGATTGCGGGAATAAAATTTAAAAAAGGTGAGACGGATGTTTTAGAAATTCGTATGATTTTTGTACTTTTGCAGCGGAATTCGTCTTTAAGACGTTTACAGGAGTTTTAAATTTTAGCGTTCATAATCATGTACGACCAGACAGATACTGGTGATATACTCTATTTGATATTATACGGAGCGGCGGCAATGCTATCTTTGATGACAAGTTGCTATCTGCTGTTCCGACGGGCCAACGCCATCGCCCCCGACATCACGTCGCCGACTCGTTTGCGCCGTTGGACCGCAGCCTTCTTTGCCAGTATTACACTGAGTCATATATGGTACATGCCAGAATTCTATCTCACCTCGGCTGAAGACATTCTGAGATGCAATCTTATTGGCGCAACGCTCGACTTCATGACGCTCGTACCTCTTGGAATCATCGTATTAGTGTCTATGTTGCAAGACCATAGGCGCCCTCTTTGGCCTGTCTGTGTTGCGATAGCGCCACTTGTTATCATCACGACATTGTGCGCCGCCACCTGTAGCATCACCCTTCTGCCGATATTATATACTTATTACCTGTTGTTTGGTATCGGCTTTATATTATATATGGTGCGCGAGGTGCGACAATACAGCCGCTGGCTGCGCGATAACTATGCCGATCTGGAGCACAAGGA
>DEKX01000031.1:11446-13981 GCA_002354095.1 Prevotella sp. UBA2711
GAGACGCTAAGCGACCTCAGTGCCACTCGCTCTCTGCCCTTAACTACTGAGGAGGCTGTTGATGGAGAGACAATGGAAGACAACTTCTCGCTGACTGCCATAGACAAAATCGGGCCATTGTTACAACGGCATTGCATAGACGCACTGCTCTACCTGCAGCACGACCTAACCCTTTTTCAGCTTGCCCAGGCTATTGGCACCAACCGCTACTATCTTAGCTCGTATTTCTCACGTCAGGGTACGACTTACAATGCCTATATCAACGGACTTCGCGTCAATCATTTCGTGAATCTCTATCGCAAGGCTGTCGCTGTCCAGCAATCCTTCACCGCCCAGCAGTTGGCCACGCAGAGCGGTTTCCATCATTACCGCACGTTCAGCAATGCCTTCAAACACCAAATGGGACAGACAGTGACAGAATGGATAAAGGCTGGCTCGGAGGACAAGGCTCAGCAAGGGCAGTTAAAGACCTAAAGAGGAAAAATCTGCAAAAGTGATTGTAAAATCTGCAAGAATCACGGCTTACAACATAAGTCGTGATTCTTTTTTTTGAAGAATTTGCTAACTTTGCACATTAATTTGTATTATAAAAAATAAAGACAATGAAACAGACAATTCGTAAAAGAATGATGAAAATGATGTCGTTCATCGCAGTGATGGCCATCATAGTTACAATGGGTATGCTTACCGGCTGTTCGATCAACGACAACCCACAAGGCAGCAATTCCGGAAAGGCCGACCTCGTGGTCTATGGTAAGATTTTCACTTCTGAAAGCAACCAGATTGTAGAGGCCTTTGCCGTGAAAGACGGCAAGTATGTCTATGTAGGCGACAAGAAAGGAGCCGAAGCGTACATTGAGGCAGGACAAACCGAGGTGGTGGACTATACTGGCAAGGGACTTGTGATGTCTGGCTGCGGCAATGGACACTCCCACTACATGCTGGGCTACGCCCTCAAAACCATCGGCACGATAATCACTCTCCAGGATAATTCGGAGAAACTGCTCAAGGAAATCGTTCCCGCTGCCGTCAAGAAAGCAAGAGCCGAAGGGGCCACATCCATCTTCGCCCAAGGCTGGCGTCTGCAGACGCTTGAGCCTAATGTGCCCACCCGTGAAGATCTGGATGCCATCTGTAGCGATATACCCATATACCTCCTCGATGAGGAGTGCCATAAGGCACTGGCCAACACTATCCTACTGAAGAAGGCCGGCATCATCAAGGAAGATGGCACTGCAGGCAGGACAGAATTGCGCGGTGGCGAGATCGTGACAGATGCCAACGGTATGCCTACCGGCCTGCTGAAAGAGCAAGCCCAGACCTATGTGCGCTCCTTCCTCGACAACGACAATCTCTATACTCTCGACAGGGCCACGTCCAATCTGGCGGAAATCGAACAGTACATGCACTCAGTGGGTTACACAATGTACTGCGAGGGCTGGGGCAACTATTTTGTCAACACCAACTACTATCAGGCCGCCCAGGAGCTGGACAAGGCTGGCAAGCTGAACTTCGTATTGGCACTGCCCTACGAGATTGAAAGCTGGATGGACATGGACGAGGCACTCGCCAGAGCCGTTGACGCCAAGAAATTCGAATCCACGCGCGTCATACCGAAATGGATCAAGCTCCTCTTCGACGGAGGGGTAGAGGCTGGAACAGGAATTGTGGATCCACTCTATCCCGACGGTCACCAGGGCATTGCCAACTGGACGGAAGCAGAGGTGACAGAACTGACACGCAAGGCTAATGCCCAAGGTCTGACGATCCATATACACGTGATGGGTAACAAGGGAGTCAATCAAGTGGTCAATGCCTTCGTCAATGGTGGACAAGATGAGATGCGCAACACGCTGGTACACGTGCGCAACGTCGATGAGGCTGATTACAAGCGTATGGCAGAGCATAATATCTATGTTACCTCAGGCGTAACCTGGCACCATGCCCAAACAGGGTTGGCTGACATCCTTCGGGAGCGTGGCATGACTCCCATAGGCCAGGAGGACAAATCATATCCCTTTAAGTCATTCTTCGACAACAACATCCCTGTAACCATCCACTCAGACTATCCCGCTTTGAGCGGTAGTCCTGACGACCCGTTCGGCATTATGGAGATAGCAGTGACTGGTGTTCTTTGGTCTGAGAATGGTACACCTTGGTGGCCCGAAGAACTCGTTACTCGCGAACAGGCGCTCACCGCCCTGACCATCAATTGTGCCAAGCAGATGTTTATTGAGGATGAGCGAGGCAGTATCAAGACGGGGAAATATGCTGACTTCCTGCTGCTCAACCAGGATGTGCTGACTTGTCCCGTGAACCAGATTCACTCGACCAAGCCCGCAGCCACCTATTTTGAAGGAAAAAAAGTTTTTTCGATGTAAGTTGAAAAAACACTTTTATTCACCGCCCGAAAACGAACCAATGGTTTTCGGGCGGTATTGCTTTTTTCACTCAGAGAAGTCGCAGGAGTTTATAAACAATCTTAAAAATGCGATACCAAAATAGCGCAATCAACTAAATCTGCGTATCTTTGCA
>DEKX01000008.1 GCA_002354095.1 Prevotella sp. UBA2711
TCTCTACCTTCACACCGATCTTGCTCACTTCGGCAGGCAGCAGCGCCTGAGCACGGGTGACACGGTTCTGCACATTCACCGTTGCCATGTCGGGATCGGTACCCTGTTTAAAGTAAACGGAAATCTCCACCTCACCGTTCGACGATGCCTTGGAGGTCATGTAATCCATGTCGTTCACACCGTTGATGGCTTCTTCGAGAGGCTGGATGACTGATGTCATGACCGTCTTCTCATCGGCACCAGTATAGCTGGTGGTGACCGAAACCGTGGGCGGTGCAATATCCGGATATTGTTCCACTGGCAGCGTACTCATCGAGATATAGCCCACCAGCGCAATCACAATTGAGATGGCACATGCCATCACATATTTATTGATAAATATATTGTTCTTCATAATTTGAATTCCGATACGACGTTATAACGAGATTACTTTTCACTCTTCACTTCTGCAGGAAACAGCACTCTCTGTCCTTCGGTCACGTTGTTGGCACCCGAAGCCACAATCACATCACCCTCGTTCAGACCGCTGGTCACGATGAATTCCTTACCGTTGCCAGTATCCTCGGTCTTAACCTCTACAGCCGTTGCCGTACTGTCGGGCTTCACCTTATATACCTGCGATTTATCCTGCAGGCGTACCACTGCGAACTGGGGAACAAGTATCACACCCTTTTCTGCAAAAGGCATAACGACACTGCCCTGAACACCAGAGTACAGATGACCGTCTGGATTGGGGAAAGACACCTTGGCGGTGAGCGAACCTGTTTCAGCATTAACCACACCCGTCAAGCTGACCACGCGCCCCTTGTGGGGATACTCCGTACCGTTCTTCATGATAAATGTTGCAGCAGGCAGCTTCGCAAGGTAATCGTCCACCTCATCAGCCTTTATACCGCTCTGCACCAATGCTTCTACAACAGCCTCGGTCACGGAGAACTCTGCATACATCGTGGTATTGCCACTGAGAATAGTGAGTTCGCTCATGGGTGACACCTGATCGCCTATACGTACGGGGATTCCGCCAATCACACCCGACACTGGAGCCGTGATGGTGCAGAAGCCCAGTTCCACCTTGGCACGGTTGGCTGCTGCACGAGCCTGCGCTACTGCTGCCTGAGCCTGCTTATAGGCGTTCTGCGAATTGTTCAGCATATAGCTGCTGACGATTTTCTTTTCAAACAGATTCTTGTTCGACTCATACTCCAACTTGGCTGAGTTCTCCTGAGCCAGTGCAGCCTGTAAATTAGCCTGGGCAGCCTCTAACTCCAACCGCGCATTGCGCGAGTCGATGACGAAAAGGGTCTGTCCTTTCTTCACCACCTCACCTTCGGCGACACAAATCTTCATCAGCTGTCCACTGATTTGTGGGGTAATTGTCACGTCGTTCTGTCCTTTCATCCTGGCACTGAACTTATAAGGCAGTTCAATGTCTGTCTTTTTCACTGTCATCGTCTCGAACGATGAATCTTTTGGCTGAGGTTCTTGCCCCCCGCACGATGTCAGCACTATGCCGAGCACCAAAGTCCACTTGAATGTTTTCATTAAATTATAGTTTGTTATTATTGATACTTATTAGCCTTTTGACAGGCAAAGGTAGGGAAAAAAAATTAAATCACCAAAAGCAAAAGCTCCTTTTGCATAATTTTTGCTATTTCTGCAACTCCATTGACTGATTTTGAAACGCTATTAGCTGATTTGATCGCTGATCCGAATATCCCCTTTCATTGATCCGAATATCATCTATCACTGATTCGAATAGGACTTTACAGGGGATAGAAAACGTTCCGGCAGGGAATAGGTGCCGCTCGCGCAGGGAATAGATGCCGTTCCGATAATCGTTTGCGCCTACGCAAATCATCATGTGCGTATACGCAAACGATTATTTCCCTATACGCAAATTCAAACTGGATCCTTGAAGAGGGTGTAGGGTGTGGGATTTCTTTCATTTCAGCAGGAAGAAATCCTTTCTTTTCATGCTGCAAAGATAAGCACTTTCTTCAATATTCCAAACTATTATCCAAATTAATTTGGTATTTCGCTCAATTTGTACTACCTTTGCAAAGAAGAAACTAATCTGTACGACAAGACAATGGAGAAAAAGACTAAATTCGTGACGATGGGCGAAATCATGCTACGCATGACGAGACCTGACTATCAGCGTATCATACAAGGCAATAAGATTGACGGATTCTTCGGAGGCTCAGAGGCTAACGTGGCAGTATCGCTTGCCATGATGGGCGACGACGTGGAATATGTGACGCGGCTGCCCAACAATATGCTGGGCGTGGCTTGCCGCAACGAGCTGCGCCGCTACCATGTGGGCACAAACCATATTGTATGGGGCGGTTCACGAGTAGGAAAATACTTTTGCGAACAGGCGGTTTCACTGCGTGGGTCGAGTATTGCCTACGACCGTGAACATTCTTCGATGATGACGCTGCATCCGCACATGATTGACTGGCAGGAGACTCTGAAGGGGGCTGACGTTTTCCACTGGACGGGTATTACCTGCGGACTGTCGGAAGGTGCCAGTGATGCCACACTCGACGGACTGGACGAGGCTCTGCGACAGCATATCTACACATCGTGCGACATCAACTTCAGAAAGAACCTGTGGAAATACGGACAGGAAGCGCGTGATGTGCTGTTTCCTGCCGTGAAAGCCTGCCATATCGTATTTGGCGATACAGGAGAATGGAAACTCATTACGGGTATGACTCCCCCACCCTTCGAGGCGAAAGACAAGAACTACCAGATGGACTTAGATGCCTATAAACGATATTTCGACCGCGTGCAGGATATGTTGCCCAAAGGACGCCACTTCATCATGGCCATCAGAAACGTACTGTCTGCCAGTCACCATCTATTGACAGGTTTACTCTATGCCGACGGTAAACTATACCATACGGACATCATCGACATCAATCCCGTGCTGGACCCCATGGGTGTGGGCGACGCATTCATTGCAGCTTATCTGCACGCTCACTTCCGTTGGCGCGGCGATCACCAGAAACACCTGAACTATGCACTCACGGCATCAGCCTTGAAGAATACCATCATGGGCGACTTCAACCTGCTGACAGAGGAGGAGGTGCTGGAAACGATGGAAACGGTCATTGCTCAACGATGACATCGTCCTTATTGACGAAAATGTAGTCGTGACCGGTCTTTAGTACGTAGTAGCCATTAGGCAACAACTCATACTCGTCGGCTATGATACAACCTTCACGGACACTGCCGAAATAGAGATATTGAGGACCGTCGTCGGCGTAATTGTCAGTCCATAGCGGGGTGACAATTTTTTTGGCTACGAGTTTAGGCTGACCATTTTGGGTGTACCATCCCATCGTACCCATGTATTTTGTGTAAACCCAACCCGTCTGGTTCAGAATCCTAACCTCGCTCCACTGCTGGCCTTCCTCAATGAGAATGCCACGGCCGAGACCATGAAAAGCCATAGGCAAAGTGGTGAGGATTTCGGCCTTACTGGAAGGTTCGACACGTACATTCAGGAAGCCATCGTCGGAGGTGGCATAACACACTTTAAGTACTGACTGTGACCACAACACACAGCATGTCAACATGAGACTGAGTGAAAGAAATAATCGTTTCATTGGCTTAAAGTTTTATAGTTTGATGCTGCAAATATAAAGAAAAATACGAAAAGTTCCAAATAAATTTGGATTTTATCATAAAACTTCGTACCTTTATCGCCATGAAAGAGCTGAAAGTCACCATCTACAATCACGCAAAGGAGTTGCCACCGATACTGGAAAGCAACTTTTTCCACAGTCCTGAACTGATGGAACTCTGCGAACGGACACCCCGCATGAAGCCCTATATGGCTGTCGTGACGGATGGCGACGGGACGGTGATGGCTCACATGCTGGCAATAGTCTATTACAGGCGGTCGTGGTTGCCACCTTTTTTATATAGCCACGTCAGAGTGGTGGGCGAAGGAGTGTATCACTGCACCAATGACCATCATACGGAGCAGTTGCTGTTTGGACGAATGGCAGAAGCGCTGACAGAACGGATGCAAAACAGAGCCCTCTACGTGGAGTTCAGTCACCTGTCGCAGAAAATGTATGGGTATAAGGAACTGAAACAATTGGGATTCTTCCACGTAAAATGGATGAATATACACAATTCGCTGCACAGTCGCACGCCGGAAGAGCGTATTCATGAACGACAAATGAAACGCATAGAAGCTGCCATAGAGCGTGGTGCCGAGACCAAACTGGTGGAGACGGAAGCAGAATTCCAGCAGTTCTCAAAACTACTCAGAAGGCACAACTGGTTGAAACCACGCAAATATCTGCCCGTGGATAATTTTTTCCGAGGAATGATGAAGAGTAATAACTGCCGACTGTTCATCACCACCTACCATGAACGAGTGATAGGATGCTGTGCCTGTGTGCACTCTGACGGCGATACTTACTTATGGTACACGGCATCACGAAGGAAGAGCTACGCCCCACTACACCCCAATGCTGTGACCATCTGGAATGCTATCAAGCACGCCCACCAGGAAGGCATGCAACACTTCCGTTTCATTGATGTCGGTCTGCCCTTCCGCAAGAATCCCTACCGCGACTTCATTCTCAGTTTCGGAGGTAAGGAAGTGACGGGCTTCCGCTGGTTCCGCATCAGCATACGCTGGGCGAACGCTTTGGCATCGTGGTGGTGGAGGGAGTGAAACTTGAAACCTGAAACAATAAAATCCATTTCTTTGCGTTTTAATAGAGTATGAAGACGATTCGTTATATTCTGACTTGGTGTTTGCTGCTGTTTAGCAGCACGGTGTTGTATGCCCAGTCGTTCACCCTCTCCGGCGTGGTGAGCGACGAGGATGGTAATGGCATAGAACTGGCTACGGTAAGTTGTCTGGAACAGGGTGCCGTCACAGTGGCTAACCTGAAAGGTGAATACTCGCTGAATCTGAAATCGGCTGACTCAGTGGTGGTGAAATTCTCGATGATAGGCTTCCAGACACGTACCCGCGTGTTGCGCCGACCAAAAGGTAAACAACGCCTGCTGGTAACCTTGCACCCGATGGAGTCATTGGATGAGGTGGTAGTTACCGAGAAACGTCGCCAGACAACGGGTACGGACCAATTAGACACGAAGAACCTGCGCAATTCTCCCTCAACAACGGGTAATGCAGTGGAAGAACTGGTGCAGCAACAGGCGGGGGTGTCCACCCATAACGAACTGTCAAGCCAATACAATGTGCGAGGAGGCTCGTTCGACGAGAACTCTGTGTATATCAACGGTACAGAGATATATCGCCCGCTGCTGATACGTAGCGGCCAACAAGAAGGACTGTCAGTCATCAACAGCGACATGGTGGAGAAAATCGGTTTCTCATCGGGCGGTTTCGAAGCGAAATACGGTGACAAAATGTCGAGTGCACTGGATATCCAATACAGAAAGCCCACCCGACTGGAAGGCAATGTGCAGGTGTCGCTACTGGGAGCCAGTGTATTCATGGGCTATGGCAATAAAAAATTCTCCATGAGTCATGGGGTGCGCTATAAAACGAACCGATACCTGTTAGGCTCGTTAGAAACTAAAGGAGAGTACAGACCTAATTTCCTTGATTATCAGACATATATCACGTGGAGTCCCAACAAAAGATGGGACCTGGAGGTGATTGGTAATATTTCGGAGAATCACTACAACTTCAAGCCCAGTGACCGAGAGACATCCTTCGGTACGATGAAGAACGTGAAGTCATTCAAGGTATATTTCGACGGTCAGGAGAAAGATATCTTCCGCACCCTGTTTGGCACGGCATCCATCACCTATCACCCCACAGCAAAAACCCATGTGAAGTTACAGGCGGCAGCCTTCCATACCAAAGAGCAGGAGACCTACGACATACAGGGACAATACTGGCTGGACGACACGCAGACACAGGAGAATCTGGGCGTGGGCACCTACATGGAACATGCACGAAATTATTTGACAGCCAATGTAGCCAGTCTGAAACTGACAGCCAACCATCAAGTGAAACGACACAACATAGAGGGTGGACTGACCATGAAATGGGAAGACATCGAAGAGAATGCACGAGAATATGAGATGCGCGACTCCAGTGGATACAGTATTCCACACACGGGTGACCGGTTGGACATGATATATTCGCTGGCATCGAAACACAAAATATCCTCTACCCGACTGGAAGCCTACCTACAGGACACCTACCGATTCCAAACAGGTAACCCCGAGAAGCCCAATCTGTGGACCTTGAATCTGGGCGTGAGACTGGCTAATTGGAGCTATAACAAGGAGACTATCATCTCGCCTCGCCTCTCACTGGCAGTAATACCCAGTTTCAATGAAGATATGACTTTCCGCCTGTCAACGGGTATCTACTACCAGGCACCATTCTACAAGGAACTGCGCGATACGACCTCCCATAACGGACGAACCGTCGTAACACTGAATCAAGACATCAAGAGTCAGCGGTCTATCCATATCGTAGGAGCCTTCGACTATCGGTTCAGAATGGCCAACCGCCCGTTCCGCTTTACGGCAGAAGCCTACTATAAGTTCATGGATAATCTGGTGCCGTATAACGTACAGAACATGAAGGTGGTGTACTACGGACAGAATATGGCCAAGGGATATGCCGCAGGACTGGACCTCAAACTATATGGTGAATTTGTGCCTGGTACCGACTCGTGGCTGACATTCTCAGTGATGAGTACCCGACAGAAGATAAACGGTGTGAGTATTCCTATGCCTACCGACCAGCGATGGGGCGTGAACCTGCACTTTACGGATTACTTCCCTGGTACGGAGCGATGGAAGATGACACTGAGACTGGCGTTTGCCGACGGACTGCCTTTCGGTGCTCCTCACCGAGGACTGGAATACCAACAGTTCCGTGCACCAGCCTATAAACGTGCCGACGTCGGCATGAGTTTCCTCGCCTACCAAAATACCGAACGAAGCACGTTCGGTGTGCGCCGTGTATGGATCAGTGCTGAGGGATTGAATATTTTCGGTATCTCCAACGTGAACAGTTACTACTGGGTGACAGACGTCACTAACCAACAATATGCCGTTCCGAACTATCTAACGGGTAGGCAAATCAACGGAAAAGTGATTGTTGAGTTTTAAATAATGTTTAATTCTTCACACGACTTGCTTTATTCTGAATTAATTGTAGTACCTTTGCACCTTAGTAATTTTAAACTCAAATAATTTAGTTATGAAGATTTCACACATTGAGCATCTGGGCATTGCCGTCCAGAGCATTGAAGAGAGCCTGCCATTCTTCGAGAATGTGCTGGGACTGAAGTGTTACGCTGTAGAAACAGTAGAGGATCAGAAAGTAAAGACCGCCTTCCTGAAGTGTGGTGAGGTAAAACTCGAACTTCTGGAGCCAACATCTCCTGAGAGCACTATTCAGAAGTGGATTGATAAAGGCAACAAGGGTGTGCACCACGTAGCTTTCTGCATCGAGGACGGTGTGGCTAACGCGCTGGCCGAGGTGAGCGAGAAGGGTGTTCGTCTGATTGACGAGAAGCCTCGTAAGGGTGCTGAGAACCTGAACATTGCCTTCCTGCATCCAAAATCAACTGCAGGCGTACTGACAGAACTTTGTGAACATTAATTTATAGGAAAAGAATATATTATTATGTCAAAGCAATTAGAGAAAATCAAGCAGCTTATTGAGAAGCGCGAACAGGCTCGTCTCGGTGGTGGTGAGAAAGCCATCCAGAAGCAGCATGACAAAGGTAAGTACACAGCTCGTGAGCGCATTGAGATGTTGCTCGATAAAGGCTCATTTGAGGAGTACGACATGTTCAAGGAGCATCGCTGCCATAACTTCGGTATGGAGAAGAAGCAGTTCCTGGGTGACGGTGTCGTAGCAGGTAGTGGTACGATTGACGGTCGTCTGGTGTTCATCTTTGCACAGGACTTCACCGTTCATGCCGGTTCGCTGTCAGAGACCATGAGTCAGAAGATCTGCAAAGTAATGGATATGGCTATGAAGATGGGAGCTCCCGTCATCGGTATCAATGACTCAGGCGGTGCCCGTATTCAGGAAGGTATCAACGCGCTGGCTGGATATGCTGAGATTTTCGAACGCAACATTCTGGCATCAGGTGTGATTCCTCAGATTTCAGGTATCTTCGGTCCTTGTGCCGGTGGTGCTGTTTACAGCCCTGCCCTCACCGACTTCACCCTGATGATGGAAGGTACTTCATACATGTTCCTGACCGGTCCTAAAGTAGTAAAGACCGTTACCGGTGAGGACATCGACCAGGAGCATCTGGGTGGTGCCAGCGTACACGCCTCTAAGAGTGGTGTGACCCACTTTACCGCCAAGACGGAGGAAGAGGCTGTTGTGATGCTGAAGACCCTGTTGAGCTATATTCCTTCAAACAACATGGAACTGGCTCCTCGCAAGCAGTGTACCGACCCCATCGACCGTCTGGAGGATTCGTTGAACGAGATTATCCCTGAGAATCCTAACGAGGCTTATGATATGTATAAGGTGATTGGTGCTATAACCGACAATGGCGAATTCTTCGAGGTACAGCCTAAGTTTGCCAAGAACATCATCGTAGGTTTCGCCCGCTTCAACGGCCAGAGTGTTGGTATCGTAGCTAACCAGCCTTCTTGCTATGCTGGTGTGCTTGACGTGAACGCTTCCCGTAAGGGTGCCCGCTTCGTTCGTTTCTGCGATGCCTTCAATATTCCTATTGTATCGTTGGTTGACGTTCCTGGATTCCTGCCCGGTACTGGCCAGGAGTACAATGCCGTCATTCTGCACGGAGCCCAGTTGCTTTATGCCTACGGAGAGGCCACAGTGCCCAAGATCACCGTTACCCTGCGTAAGTCTTATGGCGGTAGCCACATCGTGATGGGTTCTAAGCAACTGCATACCGACTTGAACTACGCATGGCCTTCAGCTGAGATTGCTGTAATGGGTGCCTCTGGTGCTGCTGCAGTGCTCTATGCCAAGGAAGCCAAGGCTAAGAAGGAAGCCGGTGAGGATGTAAAGGCATTCATTGCCGAGAAGGAGGAGGAGTACAACGAACTCTTCGCTAATCCTTATCAGGCTGCCAAGTATGGCTATATCGACGATGTCATCGAGCCACGCAATACTCGTTTCCGCATCTGTCGTGCACTGGCTCAGCTGGCTACCAAGCGCGATGCTCTGCCTGCTAAGAAACATGGTAATATTCCAATGTAATGGAGAACAGACAATGAAGAAAAACGAAGTATATGCAGCTATAGCTATGGCTCTTTATGAGTTTAAAGGCAATAACGTTCACGACAAGGAACCTGGTATCATTACGATTCAGGAGAAGCATACACAGTGGAACGGTTATGCCCAGACTATGACTGAACATCCATAAAACATGAATCACGATGAAGAAAGAGTATAAATATACTATCAATGGTAACAAATACGAGGTTGCTATCGGTGATATTATTGAAAACACTGCTACCGTTGTTGTAAACGGCGAGGAATACAAGGTGGAAATGGAACCAGAACCCGTAGAGGAAAAGAAAGTAGTGGTTCGCAAGCCCGTAGAAGTAGCTGCCAGTTCATCAGAAGGTAGCGCATCTGGTTCTGCAGCTGTGAATACCAAGAATGCCGTTAAGGCACCTCTGCCCGGAGTCATCACAGAAATCTGCGTAAACGTAGGTGACGAGGTGAAAGCCGGTGATACCGTCGTTGTATTGGAGGCTATGAAGATGGCTAACAACATCGAGGCTGAAAAGGGTGGAAAGATTACGGCTATCTGTGTAAAAACTGGTCAGACCGTGATGGAAGACGACGCACTGGTAGTGATTGAATAAGACTTCAATTAGAACATTCATAAAAAAGGCTACTCCGAATAAGAGTAGCCTTTTTATTTTGTCAGTGTCAGTTTGTCAATGTTTACAATTTATTGCCAGGCTTTGGGAATACCACATGCGGTTCGAACGTCTTAGCCTCCTCGAAATCCATCATGGCATAAGAGATGATGATACAAACATCACCCACCTGCACCTTACGGGCAGCAGCACCATTCAGACAAATACAGCCACTGCCGCGTTCACCCTTAATGATATAAGTTTCAAAACGCTCCCCATTATTATTGTCTACGACTTGTACCTTCTCGCCTGCAATCATATTGGCAGCATCCATCAAATCTTCATCAATGGTGATACTACCCATGTAGTTGAGGTTGGCCTCAGTGACAGTGACACAATGAAGCTTGGATTTCAATACTTCTATCATCATGATTCCTTATACTTTATATGATCAATTAAACGAATGGGTGTCTTACCACAATAGACGGTGATACAGCCTACCACATAATCAGAATCTTCCCAGTTGGCAATATCCTGCAAGGTATTACCATCGACGATAGAGAAGTACTCTACATCGAGTCCATCGACACTGTTAATGTCATCTACAACCTTATCATGAGTTTCGGTAACTGTATGATTCTTAGCATATTTAACACTCTCTTTTAAAGCCTTGTATATAGCAGGAGCAATAGCACGCTCATCGGCAGAAAGCAGGGTGTTACGCGAACTCTTAGCCAGTCCGTCCTTGTCGCGTACAATGTCGCACTCTACTATCTGAACCCCCAAGCCCAAGTGACGAACCATCGCCTTGACAACAGCAATCTGCTGCCAGTCTTTCTCACCGAAATAAGCACGGGTTGGCTTCACGATGTAGAACAAACGACTGACCACCTGACATACGCCATTGAAATGACCTGGACGGTGAGCACCCTCCATAACCGTTGATACCGGGGGATATTCAAACTGACGAGTATCAGGTGTAGGATACATCTCCTCCACAGAGGGAGCTAACACATAGTCAGCACCGCACTTCTCCAATAAGGCACAATCGGCATCCAGTGTACGTGGATAATTCTTCAAATCGTTCTTATCGTTAAACTGTGTAGGGTTAACGAATACAGACACTACGGTTATCTCATTTTCTTTCACGCTACGTTTCACCAAGGAAGCATGTCCTTCATGAAGAGCGCCCATCGTTGGTACTAAACCAATTTCCTTTCCTTGTTTGCGATCCTCGAAAAGCTGGTTCTGAAGATCAACAATCCTATCGAATACTTTCATCTTTTTCAGTTGCTTGTATACAAATCGGGTGCAAAATAACAACTTTTTTATCAAATAAGGAAAAAATATCATAAAAATATGCCAAATTAGTGCCTAAAATTCCTTAAATATGCACGAAACTGCGAATTTGTGAATAATTTTTCGTACCTTTGCACGGATAAAATATACGATATGGCAAAGAAAATTCTGTTTATCAATCAAGAGATTGTACCTTATGTACCTGACAGCGATTTGGCGCTGATGGGTAAAGCACTTCCCCAAGTGATGCAAGAAAACGGTCACGAGATTCGTACATTCATGCCTAAATGGGGTAACATCAATGAGCGACGCGGTCAATTGCATGAGGTGATTCGTCTTTCTGGTATGAATCTGATTATTGACGATACTGACCACCCTTTGATTATTAAAGTGGCCTCCATCGCCCAGACACGTGTACAAGTATACTTTATCGATAACGATGACTATTTCTCCAAGCGTCAGATGACGGTTGACGAGAAGGGTATGGACTATCCCGACAACGGTGAGCGCGCCATCTTCTTTGCCCGTGGTGTACTGGAGACTGTCAAGAAACTGCGCTGGGTGCCCGACATCATACATGTGCAGGGATGGATGGGAGCTGTGGTACCTCTTTATATTAAGACAGCCTATCATGACGAGCCATCGTTTGCAGAGACAAAGGTGGTTACTTCGCTCTTTACCAACAGTATCAACTCGGAATTGGGCGATAACTTCAAGCGCTGCATTGAATTCCGTGATGCCACAGCCGATATGCTGACGAAGTATAAGGACAACTTCGACTTTGAAGAATTAGGTAAGCTGGCTATTGATTACAGCGACGGTGTGATAGCAGCCCATAAGAAAGTAAATAAGGATTTGCTGAAGTATGCGCAGGACCAGAACATCCCTACCCTGGCCTATCCAGGAGAAGATTTCGGTGCCGCCTACGAAGCTTTCTACGAAAAGATTTAATATACATAGGATAATAAAATCATTAAGATTCAATACTTCAATGATGAGAAAAATGCTATTGACAGGGATTGTAGCCTCGGTGATGTTTACAATCTCTTCATGTGATGAAGATACGGCTTCTATTGGTAAAACGCTGACAAGCAATGTGGACTTGTTTACGATAGTATCTGATACATTTGATGTGTCTTCCAAGTCGTTAGTGGTGGATGCCGTGCTCTCAAACAGTACTTACGGTTATCTGGGACGTATCAAGGATCCGGAAACGAGCGCTTATATCACCTCAGACTACATGACACAGTTCGCAACACTGGAGAATGCCATTGACAGTATTTTCTATCCGAAGGAAAATGTGATGAGTATGAAGGATGATAAAGAGGTAGCGGATTCATGCTATATCTCCATTATGCTGAAAGGTTTTACCGGCGACTCGCTGGCGAGCATGAAGATGACCATCTCTGAGCTTGACAGACCGATTGATGACACCAAGAAATACTATACCAACTTTGACCCTGAGGCTGAAGGGTATATCAGAACTGACGGATTGAAATATAACGTGATGTATAGCGTCACTGACATGATGGATAGCGATAGCGTACGCAATGCAGAAAAAGGAAGCTACTCCATCAATATCAAGCTCGATAAGCCGTATAAAGCCAAGAACGGTAAGGAATACGACAACTATGGTACTTATCTTCTGCAAACCTATTACGAGCATCCGGAATACTTTAAGAATCCAAGTGAGTTTACTAAAAATGTATGCCCTGGTTTCTACTTCAAGACTACCGACGGTCTGGGTATGATGGCTGAGATAGAAACAAGCCGTCTGAGCGTATTCTATCGGATCATGAATGAAAATATGAAGGAGTATAATGTTTATTCGCTCTTCTACAGTACTCAGGAGGTACTGCAGACATCGCACATTGTGAATGATGTGGAGAGGATTAAGGAACTGGCCGAGGAGAAGGAATGGACCTATCTAAAGACACCAGCAGGAATCTATACAGAAGTAGAACTGCCTGTGGATGACATCAAACTCAATCATGAGAACGATACTATTACGTCGGCTAAGATTGTCTTCCATAAGTTGAATGACAAGATGGAATTGTCTGAGAAGTTGCTGAAAGACCCGACGACGCTGCTGATGGTAGAAAAAGACAGTCTGAAGAACTTCTTTGAAGACCGTGAGGTGGCCAATAATATTACGAGCTTCCTGGCAACACTGAGTACTACCTATAACTCTTACACCTTTAATAATATCTCGTCGCTCATCAACTATCTGTATATGAAGAAGACGGAGGGAGGAGCCAACTTCACCAAGGAGCATCCCAACTGGAACAAGGTGGTATTGGTGCCCGTACAGACAACAGCCGGTTCGACGGCTACAACGACCATCAGTGCCGTCAATAACGAGATGTCTATCACCAGTTCACGACTGGTGGGAGGAGAAGAGAATATACTGGAACCGATACGTATCAGTGTGATTTACAATAAGAGTAAATAGCCATGGCTGATAATTTCCTGGAGAAACATTTCGAGGAATATGAAGCCCGTAAGGCTGCTTACCTGCGAAAGAAGAAACATTTACCCAAAATAAAGCATCATCTTCCTGAACGTCCGGAAGATGATGCTCTTTGATTTCACTTACTTCACTATTGTATATTTAGCAAACTTCAGCAATAGTTGTTTGGTACCTGCATTCTTGAACTCGACAGTGGCTTTGGTGTTTTCACCAGATCCCTCCACCTTGATGACTGTACCAATGCCAAATCGCTGATGTTCTATGACGTTGCCTTCCTGTAATCCGATGTTACCAATAGCCGACTGTGGGCGTGGCGCTTCATGCCGGATGGGTACCAAACGTGGCTTCGGATCAGCCACAAACTGTGTAGCAACAGGACGGGGATTCTGAACGGGACGCCTGGTGTATTCAGGTTTTACTGTTGTGCGGGCTACTTCGTCCTTACCCCCATCAACCTGCAAAAGGCTGGGATCGATATCACGGATAAAACGCGAAGGAGTATCATATTCCATACGGCCATAGCGCCAACGATTCTGTGCACAGGTCAGGATGCAGTGTTTCTCTGCTCGAGTGATAGCCACATAAAGCAAGCGACGCTCCTCTTCGAGTTCACGCATGGAATTCGTACACATGGGGGAAGGGAAGATATTCTCCTCCAGTCCCACTACAAAAACAGTGGGAAATTCCAGTCCCTTTGCAGCATGGATAGTCATCAGCGAAACCTTATCATCCGCATCGCCACTATCGCTGTCAAGGTCGGTCAATAAAGCTACCTCCTGTAGGAAATCAGGTAGATAGATATGTTCAGCCTCATCCTCTTCCTGTCTGCCAGCCACAAAATCTTGCATACCACCCAGAAACTCCTCCAGATTTTCCTGTCTGGAAAGGTCGTCAGGATTGCTGGAACTGTATATATCCTTGCTAATACCACTCTCCATGATGATGGCATGACCTAACTCATAGGCATCCTCAGTGGCAAGGCGTTGCTCCCACCCCGCTATCAACGACTGGAATGCAGCCAGCTTGGTGAGGGTTGCCTTCGAGACATTCAATCCCGTCAGTTGAGGTTGCGAGATAACCGTCCATAGACTGACACCATGTAGGTTAGCCACCTCTACTATTTTATCTACGGTGGTATTACCAATCCCTCGTGTCGGATAATTGATGATACGTCTGAGCGCCTCTTCATCGTCGTGATTGGCCACCACACGGAAGTAGGCTATTACATCTTTAATTTCTTTACGCTGATAGAAGCTCAGTCCACCATAGATACGATATGGGATACCGTCCTTACGCATCTGTTCCTCAAACGAGCGACTTTGAGAGTTGGTGCGATAGAGAATAGCAAAATCACTGTAATGACACTGTTCCTGCCGGCGAATGCGACGGATATCATTACATACTATAATCGCCTCCTCCTTATCACTATAGGCAGGTTTCAGTTTCACCCGCTCGCCATGTTCATTCTCGCTGAAGACGTCTTTCGGAATCTGTCGTTCATTATGACGTATCAGACTATTAGCCGCCTGAACGATTAACTGAGTAGAACGATAATTCTGTTCGAGTTTTGAGAGTTTGGCACCACCATATTCCTTTTGGAAGTCCAGGATATTATCAATATTAGCACCTCGGAAGCTATAGATACTCTGGGCATCATCGCCCACCACACAAACCCGCCCATGTGTTTTTGTCAGTAATACGACGATAGACTGTTGGGCATAGTTGGTGTCTTGATACTCATCGACCAATACATACTGAAAGCGTTCAATATACTTCTGGAGGATGTCCTCGTTGTTTTTCAATAACACAAAAGTGTATACCAACAGGTCGTCAAAGTCCATCGCATTCGCCTGACGACAACGCTCATGATACCTGATATAGATATCCTTTACCAATGGTCGCTTACTGCGAGCATCGTCAGTAGCCCATGCACTTTGGGCATAAGCTTGAGGAAGCAACAAGTGGTTCTTTGCCATCGAGATTCGGTCAGCCACCGAAGCCGGTTTATAGACCTTATCGTCCAACTGCATCTCCTTGATGATACTCTTCACCAATGAACGGGAATCTGACTGGTCGTAGATAGTAAAGTTAGACTGGAATCCGATGGTGCTGGCTTCTGCCCTCAGAATACGAGCAAAAACAGAGTGAAACGTACCCATCTGCAAATAGCGGGCACGCTCCTGTCCTACCAGTCGTCCGATGCGTTCCTTCATCTCGCGTGCAGCCTTATTGGTAAATGTCAATGCCAGAATATTCCAAGGGTTCATGCCCTGTTCCAACAAATAGGCAATCTTATAGGTCAGTACACGGGTCTTTCCCGAACCTGCACCTGCAATAACCAGTTGTGGACCGTCACAGTACGTCACGGCTTCACGCTGTCCTTCATTCAGTTGTTCTAACAGATTCTCATTCATTGTTTTCATCTTTTTCCCGATAAATGAGCCCTCGATTCACATCGGGGGCTCATAACAACACAAACACAAAATAAACACAGTCTCATGCAAAGACCGGTTATAATCAAACTTTCACTTATTGTATTCCTTCTTCACGCAGTTTCTTCTGCCAGTTCCACGCACTCTTCAGCGTGTCTTCCAGTGAGGTCTCTGCTTTCCATCCCAATACCTTATTGGCTTTCTCGGGGTTGGCCCAAACCTTCTCAATATCGCCGGCACGACGTGGCGCATAGGTCCAGTTCAACTTCACACCTGTTGCCTTCTGGAAGGCATCCACGATTTCCTTGGTTGAACATCCATGACCTGTACCTACATTGAACACCTCCAACTTATCGCTGTCAGTATCCAATACACGAGCCATTGCCTTCACGTGAGCTTTCGCCAAATCGACAACATATATATAGTCGCGAATACAAGTTCCGTCGGGCGTGTCGTAATCATTGCCAAACACCTTTAACTGTTCACGAATACCCATAGCCGTTTGTGTAACGTATGGAATCAAGTTCATGGGAACACCGTTGGGCATCTCACCAATAATGGCAGAAGGATGCGAACCAATGGGGTTGAAGTAGCGCAACAAAATAGCCTTGATAGGAGCACCACTATTGATATCGTCACGGATAATCTCCTCGTTAATCTGCTTGGTATTACCATAAGGACTCTCTGCCGGTTTGATGGGAGCATCCTCAGTAACGGGCAGGTTCTCTGGGTCGGGCTGTCCGTAAACCGTACAACTGGAAGAGAAGATAATACCCTTCACTCCATGTTTGGGCATCAGTTCCAGCAAATTCACCAGACTCACGATATTATTACGATAATACAGAAGAGGTTTCTCTACACTCTCACCCACAGCCTTGCTGGCTGCAAAGTGAATAATACCTTCAATATGAGGATATTTTTCGAAAACATGCTCCATGGCGTCCTTATCACAGCAGTCTACTTTCTCAAAAGCTGGACGCACTCCTGTTATTTTCTCAATGCCATCAATAACGGAGGCACTGGAATTGGAAAGGTTATCAACAATGACTACCTGGTAGCCTGCATTCTGTAATTCCACAGTGGTGTGACTGCCTATAAAGCCAGTACCACCTGTCACAAGTATTGTTTGTTTCATGATAAATAAAGAATTATTCGTCTTTCTTCAAAGGTATCAACACACTAAACGTCGAGCCTTCACCTAATGTGGATTCCACCATGGCGTCGCCACCATTTTTGCGTGCGAAGTCCTGACAAAGTTGCAAACCGAGTCCGGAACCTTCCTCACCACCTGTACCATAGGTCGTCTCACCTTTATGGAAAATAGTTTCCAAACGTTCTGGAGCAATACCTACGCCATGGTCTCGAACACTAATCTTGGCATACTCGCCTTCCCGTTTGCAGAACACCTCAATACCTTTATCCTCAGGTGTAAACTTAATAGCATTCGACAGGAAGTTACGAATGATCGTCTTAATCATATCATTATCGGCATGTACTATCAGTTTCTCTTCACTGGGCAAGTACTGCAATTTGATTTTCTTCATTTCAGCAATCATCATGAAGATATCAACTACGCCAGGAACAATGTCATCCAGGTCAATATCCTGATAAACCACATTCAGACGTCCTGTCTGACTCTTGGTCCATTTCAACAGGTTGTCCAATAGGTCGTGGGTTTCCTCTGATTCTCGATTGGCTTTATCCAACAAACCCCAAATCTCCTCACCGACCATGTCCTTCGAAACCACATTCACAGCCAGATTCAGCACCATACGGATAGAAGCCATAGGTGAACGAAGGTCATGAGCAATTACAGAGTACATCTTATCACGGTTGGAGATGGTACGCTTCAACTCCTCGTTCTGCTGTACGATAATGCGCTTGGCAGCTACCAGACTTATCTGGTGCATCACACGCATCACCAGCTCTTCCTTGTTAAAAGGTTTAGTGAGGAAGTCGTTGGCCCCCACTTGGAAACCATGTACCAAATCGCTGGGATTATTCAACGCCGTAAGGAAGATGATGGGAATATCCAAAGTTTCGGGATCCTTTTTCAGGATAACAGCAGTATCAAAACCACTGATATCAGGCATCATGACATCCAACAGTATCAGATCGGGATGTTCCTTCTTGGCCTGCTCAATACATGAATTACCATTGTTTGCAGTGCAGACCTGAAACTTCTCGTTTGTCAGTAATATCTTGAGAAGCAAGACATTACTAACTACATCATCAACGATAAGGATTTTATAATCGCTCCGGTTAATTTTGGACTCGAAAGTACTAGCCAATTCCATTGTTTATGCAGTTCTATAGTTATTTAACTGCAAAATTAGCAAATATTTGGCGAATCGCCAAATATTTGCCTAATTATTTATTTGTATTCGTTCCACGACTTGATATCAATCTCGTCTAAACCGACCATACAGAATGCCTGAATGAAAGCTGATGCCAACCGACTGTTGGTAATCAGGGGGACATTCAGGTCTATGGCTGCACGACGAATTTTGTAACCGTTGGTCAGCTCATGGGAGGTCAGGTTCTTGGGGATATTCACCACCATGTCTATCTGATGCTCATGCAACAAGTCGAGTGCCTGAGGCTGTTGGTTTGCCTCACTGGGCCAATATACCAACGTATTCTCAATACCGTTATCTGTCAGGTATTTCGACGTACCTCCGGTTGCATAGAGTTCATAGCCATGCTCCACCAGCATGCGGGCAGCATCCAACATCTCGGCTTTCTGTTTCGCAGAACCGGTAGAGAGTAATACCGTCTTCTTGGGAACACGATATCCCACACTCAGCATAGACTTCAAAAGGGCTGTTGGTGTATTGTCGCCCAGGCATCCTACTTCGCCCGTTGAAGCCATGTCCACACCCAACACAGGGTCGGCTTTCTGCAGACGGTTAAAGGAGAACTGACTCGCCTTGATACCTACATAATCCAAATCGAACAAGTTTTTATGCGGACGCTCCACAGGAAGGCCCAACATTACTTTAGTTGCCAGTTCTATCAGATTCAGTTTCAATACTTTAGAAACGAATGGAAACGAACGCGAAGCACGCAAATTGCACTCTATCACAAGGATGTCATTATCACGTGCCATAAACTGGATGTTGAAGGGTCCGTTGATATGCAGTGCCTTGGCTATTTGACGACTGATACGTTTGATGCGTCGAACAGTCTCGACATATAGTTTCTGAGGAGGGAACTGAATGGTAGCATCACCTGAGTGAACACCGGCAAACTCTATATGCTCAGAAATGGCATAAGCCAGTATTTCACCATCCTTGGCTACTGCATCCATCTCAATCTCCTTGGCATGTTCGATGAATTTCGATACCACCACCGGATGGTCTTCACTCACGTTGGCAGCCAGTTGCAGGAAACGCTCCAATTCCTCCTTATTGGAACAGACATTCATAGCGGCACCACTGAGCACATACGACGGACGGACCAAAACGGGAAATCCCACCCTTTCCACAAACGCATCAATATCCTGCATAGATGTAAGCGCTCGCCATTCCGGTTGGTTCACACCTATCTCGTTCAACATCTGCGAGAATTTAGCACGGTCTTCTGCCCCATCAATATCCTGTGCTGATGTACCTAAGATCTTTACTTGTTCCTGATCGAGATAGACAGCCAGATTGTTAGGTATCTGTCCACCGGTAGAGACGACTACGCCACGGGGAGCTTCCATGTCGATGATGTCCATCACACGTTCGAAGGTCAGCTCATCAAAATACAGACGGTCGCACATATCATAATCCGTAGAAACGGTTTCCGGATTATAGTTAATCATGATACTACGCCAACCTTCCTTGCGGATCGTGTTCAGCGCCTGCACGCCACACCAGTCGAACTCTACACTCGAACCTATGCGATAGGCACCTGAGCCCAACACAATAATACTCTTCCCATCATGTTCGAATGGAATATCACTGGCCGTACCACTATAGGTTACATACAGGTAGTTGGTCTGGGCAGGATATTCAGCAGCCAGGGTATCAATCTGCTTAACAACTGGCAGGATGCCCATCTGCTTACGTACCTTTCTCACCTCCAGAACTGCCTGATGCATATTGGGAACCTGGTCTTCCACACCAATGGCACGAGCTATCTGGAAATCAGTAAAACCATATACTTTCGCTTCCCGAAGCAGTTGAGGAGTGAGCGTTTCGAGTTGAGTCTTCTTCAATTCCTCGTCAATGTCGATAATGTGTTTCAACTTATACAGGAACCACTTGTCTATCTTTGTCAGTTCATGAATACGGTCGATATCATACTGTGGCAGATGCATCGCTTTAGAGATTACGAAGATACGCTTATCAGTAGGTTCGCGCAAAGCGGCATCCACATCGGCAATCTTCAGTTCCTTGTTCTCTACGAAACCATGCATGCCCTGTCCTATCATGCGCAGACCTTTCTGGATAGCCTCTTCAAAGGTACGACCAATGGCCATCACCTCGCCTACCGATTTCATGGATGAGCCTAACTCCTTGTCAACACCGTGGAATTTAGAAAGGTCCCAACGAGGGATCTTACATACCACATAGTCGAGGGCTGGCTCGAAGAAGGCTGATGTAGTCTTGGTCACTGAATTGTTCAGTTCAAACAACCCATAACCCATACCCAGTTTGGCAGCTACGAAAGCCAATGGATAACCCGTAGCTTTCGATGCCAACGCCGATGAGCGACTCAGACGGGCATTCACCTCAATCACGCGATAGTCTTCTGACTGCGGGTCGAAGGCATACTGCACGTTACACTCGCCCACAATACCGATATGACGGATAATCTTGATGGCCAGTGCACGCAGTTTGTGATATTCCGAATTAGTCAGTGTCTGCGAAGGAGCAATAACAATCGATTCGCCCGTATGAATACCCAGAGGGTCGAAATTCTCCATATTACATACGGTGATACAGTTGTCATAGCGGTCGCGCACCACTTCGTATTCTATCTCTTTCCATCCTTTCAATGATTTTTCTACCAACACCTGAGGAGAGAATGCAAAGGCTTTCTCGGCGAGCTTGTTTAATTCCTCTTCATTATCGCAGAAGCCGGAGCCCAGTCCGCCCAATGCATAAGCCGCTCTGAGGATAACGGGATAACCCAACTCCTTAGCAGCCTGTCGTGCCTGTTCAATCGTCTCGCAAGCCTCGCTCTTGATGGTCTTTACATCAATCTCGTTCAGTTTTTCTACGAAGCGCTCACGATCTTCCGTGTCCATAATGGCTTGAACAGGAGTGCCCAACACCTTGACACCATATTTCGCTAGGACTCCGCTCTGAAAGAGTTCCACACCACAGTTCAGTGCTGTCTGTCCACCAAACGAAAGCAGAATACCGTCAGGACGTTCCTTCTCTATTACACGTTCTACGAAATAGGGTTGTACGGGCAGGAAATAGATTTCATCAGCCACCCCCTCTGAGGTCTGGACGGTAGCAATATTCGGATTTATCAGAACGGTTTTCACACCCTCTTCACGCAGCGCTTTGAGTGCTTGAGAACCAGAGTAGTCGAACTCACCAGCCTCACCTATTTTCAATGCGCCTGATCCCAACAACAGGACTTTCTTGATATTTTGGTCTTTCATATTTATAATGTCTCAATAAAACGGTCAAACATAAATTCTGTATCTACTGGTCCCGAACAGGCTTCCGGGTGGAACTGGCTGGAGAACCAAGGATTGGTCTGATGACGAATACCCTCGTTTGAACCATCGTTCATATTGACAAAGAGTTCACGCCATTCACTGCCCAAGGTAGCACTATCCACAGCATAACCATGATTCTGACTCGTAACGTAACAACGGTTAGTTCCTACCTCCCGCACAGGTTGGTTGTGCGAGCGATGACCGTATTTCAGCTTGTATATCTGTGCACCCCCAGCCTTTGCCAACAGTTGGTTACCCATACAGATACCACAAATTGGTTTGCGACTCTGCGACATCTGCTTGCGAAGAACGTTAACGGCATCCTCACACATATCCGGGTCGCCAGGACCGTTAGCAAGAAAAAGACCATCGAACTGCATCTCTGTATAATCGTAGTTCCAGGGTACACGAATTACCTCCACTCCACGACGAATCAGACAACGGATGATATTGGCTTTCACGCCGCAATCTACCAGCACCACCTTACGCCCGGCACCTTCGTTATAGCGGATAATATCCTTGCACGAAACCTTATCTACCCAGTTTATAGTCTCGTATGCTGCGATATCTTCGCAGCTTTCACTACCCTCAAACTCCAATTTTCCCATCATCACGCCATGCTCGCGAAGCACCTTAGTCAACTGACGCGTGTCAATACCCGTCACACCGGGCACCTTCTCACGTTTCAGCCAATCGCCCAGACTTTCGCAGGCATTCCAGTGTGAATATTCCTCACTGTAGTCACTCACAATGATAGCCGCAGCATAAATTCTGTCACTCTCCATAAACGTTGGAAGTCCATTGTCCTCTATCGAGAAACGAGGCACACCATAGTTACCTACCAGTGGAAAGGTCAGCGTCATCATCTGACCGGCATACGAGGGGTCGGTCAGTGATTCCGGATAACCCATCATAGCAGTGTTGAAAACTACCTCGCCTGCTACTGGAGCTTCATAGCCAAAACTTTTTCCCTTAAATCTAGTTCCGTCTTCTAAGACCAAAGTTACATCTTTCATTCTATCTTTATATTTCTATTTTACATCTTATTTAAAAAGAAGGGCGAAACGTCAATGACGAATCGCCCTTTGTATCATTCAACAGTAACACTCTTTGCAAGGTTTCTTGGTTGGTCAACGTTGAGACCTTTACAAACAGCAACGTGATAAGCCAACAACTGAAGAGGTATCGTGGCCAATAACGGTTCCAGACACTCTATCGTATCTGGCAGTGCTATCACCTCGTCGGCTATCTTGCTGATGGTGGCGTCGCCCTGACTGACAACGGCAATCACCTTACCCTTACGGGCTTTCACCTCTTGTATATTGGAGATGACTTTCTCATACATACCATTATGTGTGGCTATCACCACCACTGGCATATCAGAGTCTATCAGAGCAATAGGTCCGTGCTTCATCTCAGCTGCCGGATAGCCCTCGGCATGGATATACGAAATCTCCTTCAGTTTCAAGGCACCTTCCAAAGCCACCGGATAACTGAATCCACGACCCAGGTAGAGGAAGTTGCGGGCATAGGTGAAGGTACGGCTCAAATCGGCAATACGGTCGTTGAGCTTCAACACCTCTTTTATTTTACTGGGTATCTCGTGCAATTCCTTCACGATATGCATATAGTCATCGCTGGAGATGGTACCCTTCTCTTTCGCCAGTGCCAGTGCCAGCATGGTCAATACGGTAACCTGACCAGTGAATGCTTTGGTAGAAGCCACACCAATCTCCGGTCCTACGTGGATATACGAACCGGTATCCGTTGCACGGGGAATACTCGAACCGATAGCATTACAAATACCATAGATAAAGGCTCCGGCATCCTTTGCCAGTTGCACAGCAGCCAGGGTATCGGCAGTCTCACCACTCTGCGAAATGGCTATCACCACGTCTTCGTCGGTAATTACGGGATTGCGATAGCGGAACTCGGAGGCGTATTCCACCTCTACAGGTATGCGACAGAGTTGTTCTATCATCTGCTTGCCTATCAGTCCTGCGTGCCACGACGTTCCACATGCCACGATGATGAACCGTTTGGCACCGAGCAGTTGTTTTTTATAATCAATGACGGCAGAGAGCACCACATTGTCGGTATCTACATTCACACGACCACGCATGCAATTGGTCAGACACTCGGGCTGTTCGAAAATCTCTTTCAGCATGAAGTGTGGGAAACCGCCCTTCTCCAATTGGCCCAGATTGATATCCACCTTCTTGACAGCCAGTTCCTGTTCTTCACCCAGAATACTGACCACCTTCAGTTCGTGCCCCCTGCGAAGCACTGCGATATTACCGTCTTCCAAGTACACCACCTTATCGGTATATTCCACGATAGGACTGGCATCTGAACCGAGGAAGAACTCGTCGTCGCCAATACCTACCACCAAGGGGCTCTGCTTACGGGCTGCGATGATTTGGTCAGGATGACGCTTGTCTATGATGGCAATGGCATAGGCACCAATCACTTGATAGAGTGCCACCTGCACAGCTGTCAGCAAATCGAGTTCCTTGCGCTCCATCACGTATTCCACCAGTTGCACCAGCACTTCGGTGTCTGTTTGCGAACGGAACGTCACGCCCTTGGCCTGCAACTTGGTTTTCAGGTCGGCATAGTTCTCGATAATACCATTGTGGATGATGGCGAGATTCTTCGATTCCGAATAGTGTGGATGGGCATTCTGCGCAGAAGGTTCACCATGCGTAGCCCAACGGGTATGAGCAATACCCACAGTGCCTGTGACATTCTTGTCACTGCAATACTCTACAAGATTATCAACCTTTCCCTTCGTCTTACAGACATTCAGGTTGCCGTCTTCATTAATCAAAGCCACACCGGCAGAGTCGTAGCCACGATATTCCAGTCGGCGCAAGCCTTTAATCAATATGGGGAAAGCGTCTTTATTTCCTAAATAACCTACTATTCCGCACATATTATATATTCTATCTTATTAAATAATGTTTGCGTTGTCTTCTTTATTGATGTTTATTTGGGCATGTAACTGATCATCAGTGTGGGTTTATGCGTATTCTCCAACACCACGGAGATGATACCGTCAGCCGCATCGAAGTTGGCAACCTTGTGGTCGTCCTTCAGCATCGGACAGTCGGGCCATGAACCCAGTTCCTTCTCCAGTCTGTCGCGAATCTCCTGCCACATCTGGCGCGTACTGTCATTGGTCGAAAGATAATACTTCTCCTGAACAGCAGCCACTTTCTCGCCGGCAAACCCCATCAGCACACGGTATTTCAACTGTGGGGAAGCAAAAACCACCAATTTCCCACTGTCGGAGGCGGCACTGTCAACGACAAAGCCACGAGCCAACATAGAGTCCACAAACTGAGTTGTACTGAGTGCCAAAGGAAGTCCACGATAATTAAAGGGTTTCTTGTCCTCTGAACAGGCGATAAGCATAGCCGTTATCGCAAAGAAAAGAATTAATTTTTTCATCTTGTTTCGCTTTTGACGTTGCAAAGGTACGATTAAGTGAGCAAAAAACCAAAAGAAAGTCGTATTTTTTGAGTGCACTCCAAAAAAAATTGACTGGACTCCAAATATTTTTCGAGTGCACTCGAAAAAATACACGAGTACAATCAGAAAAAAAGAACGCTGACTCTATAAAGAATCAGCGCTCTTCTCTGCTTAGTCGAGGTGACAGGACTCGAACCTGCGACAGCCTGGTCCCAAACCAGGAACGCTACCAACTGCGCTACACCTCGTTTTTTGCGGGTGCAAAGGTACGCATTTTTTGCGACCCTTGCAAATTTTTCCGCAATTATTTTACTTAATAATGCCTTGTTCGACGAAAATCTTCTTCAAAGCCACTACTGAACGGTCAACTTGCTCCTTGGTATGAGTAGCCATCAGGGCATAGCGCACCAACGTATCCTGAGGTGCACATGCAGGAGGAATCACCGGATTGATGAACACACCTGCCTTGAAAGCAAGAGCTGTTACCAGGAAAGTCTTGTCAACATCGCGCACATAAAGCGGAATGATAGGACTCTCTGTATCGCCAATCTCGAAACCTTCCTCACGGAAACGCTTCAGTGCATATCTGGTAACGTCCCAAAGAGCCTCAATACGCTCAGGCTCCTGCTGAATGATGTGCAGAGCCTCCATAGCGGCAGCTGTAGCGGCTGGAGTGTTGGAAGCTGAGAAGATGTAGGTACGACAGGTATGACGCAGGAAGTTGATGGTATCCCAGTCGGAGGCAATGAAACCACCGATAGAAGCCAACGACTTCGAGAAGGTACCCATGATGAGGTCCACTTCGTCAGTCAGTCCGAAGTGGTCGCAAACACCTCTACCCTGCTTACCAAATACACCGATACCATGAGCCTCATCGACCATGATAGAGCAATTGTACTTGTGCTTCAGCTCAACAATCTCAGGCAGTTTTGCCAAGTCGCCCTCCATAGAGAACACACCATCAACAACAATCAGTTTGACAGCCTCGTGAGGCAATTTCTGGAGCACACGCTCCAAATCTTCCATGTCGTTGTGCTTATAGTGCAACTGCTTGGCAAACGACAGACGGCGTCCGTCAACGATAGAAGCATGGTCGCGATCATCACAGATGATGTAGTCGTCCTTGCCTACTACCATAGCGAGCACGCCCTGATTCACAGAGAATCCTGTTGAGAAACAAAGGCAGTCGTCCTTGCCGATAAATTCTGAAATTTCCTTTTCCAACTGCACATGCAAATCGAGCGTTCCGTTCAGGAAGCGACTTCCGGCACAACCAGAGCCATACTTGTCGAGGGCTGCCTTAGCAGCATCGATAATACGCTGGTCGCCGGTCAGACCCGTATATGCATTAGAACCAAACATGAGTACTTTGTGACCACCCATCTCTACCTCCGTACCCTGTTTTCCCTCGATAGCACGGAAATAAGGGTAAACGTCAGCCTCCATATATTTCTGTGGCTCACGATAGTGCTTGTATCTTTCTTGTAACTGTCCCATTACGATATAGGTATAGTTTCTTTTTTATTTTTTCGTTTTCGAGCTGCAAAGTTACACAAAAATCTTCAAATAGTGCAAGTTTTCTAAGATAAATTGTAAATTTATAGAAATTTATTCCGATAATGTCGGATAATTACCCTAAAATTATTATTTTTGCATCGAGTTATGAGTAAAAAGCACATTACATTCATCGTTAATCCTATTTCGGGTGGTCATCAGAAGGACGATATTCTGAAAATGATTACCGAACTGACCGATCGGGAACAATTCGACTTGGATATCCGAATGACGGAATATGCCGGTCACGCTGCTGAAATTGCCACGAAGAGTGCCCAGGAAGGCGTTGACATCGTAGTAGCTGTGGGGGGCGACGGAACCGTGAATGAAGTGGCACGCTCGCTGACTCATACGCAGACTGCTTTGGGCATCGTACCTTGTGGCTCTGGCAATGGACTGGCGCGCCACCTGTGTATTCCCATGAATGTGCGCAAGGCTATCGAGATACTGAACCATTGCAAGATCATGGAGTTCGACTATGGAGTGGTCAACGACATTCCCTTCTTCTGCACCTGTGGCATGGGGTTCGATGCGTTTATCTCCTTAAAATTTGCCGAAGCAGGCAAACGCGGACCTATCACCTATGTGGAGAACGTGCTGAAGGAAGGTTTGAAATACAAACCCGAGACCTACGAGGTGGAAGACGAGACAGGGGCACGCCGCTATAAGGCATTTCTCATTGCCTGCGCCAATGCTTCGCAATATGGCAATAACGCCTATATCGCACCTGAGGCTTCCATGCGCGACGGAATGATGGATGTCATCATCATGGAACCCTTCACCGCTTTGGAGGCACCACAGATCAGTATCGACCTCTTTAACAAGACGCTGAATCAGAATTCGAAAATCAAGCACTTCCAGACGCAAAAGATTCATATCCACCGTCAGGTCCCTGGAGCTATCCACTACGATGGCGACCCCATTATGACCGATCCTGATGTTGATGTACACATAGAGCATCTGGGCATCCGTATTGTTACCAATCCCGAAGCAACGGAAGACAATTCGCAACCCAACCCCGTGCTCAATGCTTTCAGCGATCTCTTTAATAATATAAATAATGTACGCGAGGATATTGAAAAAGGTGGTCGCAAGATTCAGGCTATCAACAAACTGATGCTCCGTAAACTTTCGAAGCTCTAACCTCTCAACTTTCAACTTCCATGCTCACCGTTCAAAGTTCACTGGTCTTTCTGATTCTTACAGCCGCCGTCGGCTATGCTGCATGGCGAATCTATCGTGCACTGACTGCCCCACCCGACCCCTGTGCGGGATGCGACGGATGCGCTTTAAAGAAAAAAAGTAACGGAAAATTTTGTCAGTACAAAAAAAATGTGTAATTTTGCATCCGCTAAGTTGAAACGGTGCCTTGGATGAGTGGCTTAGTCAACGGTCTGCAAAACCGTCTACGGCGGTTCGAATCCGCCAGGCACCTCACAAGCAAAAAGCCCTGTGGATTTCTCCACAGGGCTTTTTCTTGTTTCTGGTTTTGCTTGTTACATCCCCAGTTCTTTATAAATCATTTCGAGATCGTCGTTCTGGAACAATTCCAATTCCGATTCGTCGAACAGTCTCGAACCTGCTTCGCCACCTCCACCAGGTGTAGGCACCAATGTCGATGTAGTCAGGATAACAGCGTCAGGCTGAAACGTATAGATATCCATACCGGGTGTCATATATGTCTTTTTCATCTTCATATCCTCCTATACCTTATTTAATAATGACTTTCTTACCATTCAGGATGTAGATACCCTTCTTAGGATACAACACACGGCGACCTTGCAAGTCGTAGTAAACGTTGTCTTGTACACCCACCTTGAGGTTCTTAATACCCGTTGTGCCATCACCGAAGTCGATGTCGAGTGAACGGCCTAATGACGCACCGCTTACAAGTTCCATATAGGCGCGGAAAGGAGAGATGTTGACTGCCGAAGTAACATGTACGAACTTACCTGCATCAGAACCTGTTGACATAAAGCAGTAATACTGCTTTTCCGTTGTAGAAACGAGATTAATGATTCGCTTATATGTTCCTACGAACATCATCTTAGCACCTATGATAGGAACGCTTGCACCCGTCTTCAGTTCAACCATCGAGGCAGTGATGTTAGTCAGGCTTGATGCAGGCTTAAACATATACGCCATATTGGCTTCAGTCTCAGTGACGCTCTCCATTGTAACGGAGCCTTCACCAACGCTACTGAGACTATAGAACGTACCCAGAGAACTTGCTTGCTCGGCATCAAGAGCGAATGGCAGATAGACAGTACAGTTCTTACCGATTTCACTCGTGAAGTCGCGCGATAGTGATGCCTTCACAGCAGTAAAGTCACTTGGAATTTCGAAGTTCTTGCCATCGTCCAACAGCAAGTCTTCGCATACGCCACCAATCACCACATTCTTCGTATTTTCAGCAGTAGTATTGCCTGCAGGTAACAACAATATAGTCGCATCACCCAATTCATACTTTGCAGCAGCAATCTCAACTCCTGTGATAGAAGTACCACTCAGATCGACATAGGTGATATCCGACTGACCGACGAAAGCGTCCGATGCTATACTCGTCACATCTTTATCAGAGACAGCAATGTGATTTTCTTCTTTAGCTGCTGCTACCATCTCCTTGGTAAGTGCCTTTGGGGACATAGATGGAGGTGGAGCAGAAGCCACTCTTCTGGCTGAAACGCTCACACTCTTAATACCAATTGTATTAGGCATTTTCTTACCTGGAGCACGATGACGGGAGGTAGCTGGTGCTACTTCTTGAGCTGAATTATAGATATATACATTGGTAGCCTCTTGAACAGCATAGTCAAGCCCACAATCCTCATAATCATCCAACCCACTAAATTGACGTGGTTCATTTTTACCTACTTGTACATTCAACACTCCTTCACCTGAAGTCTTTACAGTCACAGTGATTCTACCGCTACCAGCAGACACACGGAATGCCATACCCTTAAAACTTCCGCCACCAGGTTCTGCTCCTGAAGATGGAGTCACCTGCGTGTTAAGTTGCACCACCTTAGAGGTACCATCCAAATCGTAACCGTCATTCGCACTAAGTTCATATTGTATATTTTTGACAACTGCACTTAATGGCTGAGGGTCTGATACAGTTCCCGTTCCCAAGTGTTCTATATCGGCACCCAAACCGACTCCATTTTCACCATTATTGGTAGCCTCTTTTTGTTTTTCATTTACTATAGGTTCAAGTTCTGCAGCTACTATAGGTACAGATACAGTAACTGTTTGAAAAGCTATAAAATTAGGATCGTCATAATTTAAACCCTCATTATTAGCATTTACCTCCTCTGGGGTATAATCCAACTTTGCAACAAGACCATTCTTATAGGCAATAGACTTAAAACCATTAAAAGCGCTATTCGCAACAGTCAACGTACATGTACGCTCATAATAAGTCAGCGAACCTGGGGTGTCAGGATTTGTCGTAAATGTTATAGGCATTTGCGAACCTGAAGATATAGCATATGTTGAGTTTTCTATAGTAACAGCACCATCCAAATAAACAACTAAGCCCTCATCAGATAACAGATTCTGACTGTCAATTGTAATATCAGAGAGTGCAACACCATCTCTAAGAACAAGCGTTTTTTGTCCATCGAAAGTAATCCTAGCATCAGATTCCCCAACATTCTTTCTGTTCTTTTTTGTAATGGGTATACTACCTTCTTGAGAATCTTCAAGAGTTACTGAGATACCATATCCCGTTGCTGGAACTTCTATCGTAAAATAGCCTGTTGACTGATCTTCAGTACCTTCTAAATCATCGCTATACGCTATGACGCCATCTCCACTGAATCTCGATGCACTTGGAATACATAACAAAGCGTTTTCAGGATCGTCTGTTACAAAAGTGATTTTATTGGCTACACTTTCTGTTTTAAAAACATAGTGGGTTTCTGGCAACTGAATATAATTCACACCTTCGATCCTTATTTTTAGATCAGGAAGGCTACTTACAACAAAGTCCGTCGATGCCACGAATGGGGCATCATCCGATCCTAAACCACTCAGCGTCAACGTATTTGTTTCAGCATCAAAAAGTACTTTATCTTTTAAATCCTCATTCTGAGCAAGTTCACTGGCATCAGTGCCATTAACAGTTAAAGTTCCTTGCGCCCTCATCCCGATGGGGATAAGGAGCGCGAGGAGGGTTATAGATAATAGTCGTTTCATGATTGATTTAATTTAATGGTAATCAAAAAGATTACACAGGCAAGGTCATCACGAAACGGGCGCCCTTGTCTGTATGAGTCGTATCGAGCACGAGGTCACCACCTAAGCGACGAGCGATGCTGCGCGCAAAGGTGAGTCCAAGGCCTTGACCATCAAAGTAACTGTTGAGCTTGACATTGGGCTCGAAGATGCGCTCAGCCTCTTGAGCTGGAACACCCATACCCGTATCCGTCACAGCGTAGATAATCTTGGAGTCTTGCAAATCGGCATCTACCAAGAGCGTTACTGAACCGTCGGTAGTAAACTTCTTGGCATTGTCGAGCACCAGAGCCAATGCATGAGCTGCCTGCTTCTCGTTGGTCTGAAGCATCGAGGCAGCTGAAGGGCTCACCTGCAATTCGAAGGTGAAGTACTGACACTGGTCGATAGCCGACTCTGCAACGGCACGTTTAGCCACCTGTTCAGCTACGATATTATCCCCACGCTCGATGGGAGTATCCGAACCCATTTCAGTGGCATCCTTCATCTTATACACCAATCCTGCCACAGGTCCCGAAACGGCTGGGTCGAGCTTATCGACAGCATTCTCCAAATCCTGTATCAGTTGCTGGAAGAACTCCTGATGCTGGCGCAACGCCTCGGAATGCGAATTGTTGGCTGTCTGAAGTTCCTTGTTCTGATTCTCCAGATACGTGTTGCGCTCTTCCAGTTTACGACTGTTCTCCTCCATCTTGTCATAGAGTTCGAGAGCCTGTTCGTAACCTTCGCCCACATTATCGAAATTCTCCTGAAGGCTGCGATAGTCCTTCAACAGCTGTTGCTGCTCGTCCACGCGGCGCTGGTAGTCACGAAGCAGCGCTTCCTGCTCGCTTGCCTGGTCCTTGCTACCCTTTATCTGGTAATAAAGAGCATAGCATAGCACCGCAACGACTAATACTAATGCGATAATAATATAAATCATAGTTTAATCCTTTCGTTGTTCAACTTTCATAAACTTGGTGAAGCCCGTCATGTTCAGCACCTTGTAAATCTCAGGACTTACATTCGTCATCTTGAACTGTCCCTTCTGTGTCATCACCGTACGCATGGTCTTCTGAATCACGCGCAGGCCCGAACTTGCCATATAAGTCAGTTCCGAGCAGTCCATTTCCAAATCCACACCACCGTCTGCCAAAGCAGGTTCAATTTCACGTTCAAACTCACCAGCATTCATTGTGTCAATACGCTGTCCTGTCTTAATGATGGTCTTGCCATTCTCTTTTAAAATCTGTGTCATAGTTCTTATTATTTTAATTGTTAATGTTTTTTTTCATTGTCAGTAGGTTCTTGCCTTCTAACCGTTGATAAGTCACCTCGTTCATAATATTCTTGACGATAAAGATACCCATGCCTCCCAATTCACGTTCGGCAGGATTCACATCCATATCGGCAGTTTCGCTTAGAGTAGGATCGAACTCGCGCCCTCTGTCACTCAGTACAAAGGTGAGTTCTTTGCCTTTCGTTTCAGCCTTCAGTTCAATGTTGGCTTCCGTTCCTTCGGGATAGGCGTAGGAGATGACGTTGACTACCATCTCCTCCATCACAAGGTTGAGGTTCATCTGGAGTTCCATGTCAAGTCCCAATTCCTCCCCGATTTCTTCGATAAACTGATTAACCCTGACCAGTTCATCCATTCGGTTCTTAATACAGATTTCTTTCTCCATATTGAATATAGATTGTTAATTAGTTAAATGTCCTTTTACTTTCACACAGAGCATCGTCAGGTCGTCGCTCTGTTCGGCACCGTTGGCGTGTCGCGCCACATCTGCCTTCATCATCTCCACCGTTTCCTGCGATGAGTTAAACGGATGTTTCTCCAGCATCTCCAGCAACAGGTCGTCGCCATACTGTTCTTGCTGATCGTCTTCTGCCTCGTTCAGTCCGTCGCTATAGACGAAGAACGGCTGACCGCTGATATCGTCAATACTTTCGCCATCGTAAGGCAGTCCCGGCCACAGTCCGAGGGGTGCATTCGGTTGCATATCTATGAAGTGTGTCGTTCCGTCGGGCATCTTGATGACGGGTGGATTATGACCTGCATTACAGAAATCCAAATGCCCCGTCGGCAGGTCTATCACACCAATGAACATCGTAACGAACATACCACTCTCGTTGTCTTCCGACAGAGCATTATTCAGTTTTTCGGCTATCTCGGCTGGAGGCAGTCCCTGTTGCGATACAACACGGAACAGATTGCGAGCCACAGCCATAAACAGCGAGGCTGGTACACCCTTACCACTCACGTCACCCAGACAGAAGTAGAGTTTCTCGTCCAACAGGATGAAGTCGTAGAGGTCGCCACCAACAGCCTTAGCTGGTGTCATCGACGCATAGAGGTCGATGTCCGTACGCTCTGGGAACGGTGGGAACTTCTGTGGAATCATACTCTGCTGTATATCGCGTGCAATACGCAGGTCGCTCTCTATACGTTCCTTCGCAGTAGTTGTCTCTTCCAGTTGGTCGTAAGCCGTCAGCAATTCCTCGTGGGTCTGTTGCAACTGATCGTGGGCTTTCTTCAGTCGGCGTGCTGAACGGATGCGGAACACGATGAAGATCACCAGTGCCAACACGATGACACCCACGATAATCATCATGAGTCGGAACTGTTCGCGCTCCTTGGCCATTTTCAGTTCGTCCACCTGGAACAGGGTATTCATTTCGTTCAGCTGCGACTTCGTGTCCTGCACGTTGATGGAGTCATTGATGACGTACACCTTTTCAAAATACTGAGCAGCCTCCTCGAAGCGTCCTAACTTCATCAGAATTTCGGCACGCTGTTTGATAACATCCAGATACGACGAGGCATCGCTCTCTGCGTCAGGCATATTCAGCCGTCGGTTGTTATACGCCAATGCCTCCTGATAGCGACCCTCCTGATAGCGCAGTTTACCCATATTCAGCAACCACGACATACCCGTATAGTCGGTTTCGTCACTGATATTCTCCTTAGCCTTCGCCATCATCTCGTCAGCTTCAGGAAGTCGGTCGAGTCCCATAGCAGCCTGACTGCAAGCTATATAATAGGTGGCATAGAGCAGTTGCACGGATTCCTTCGTGGGCTGGTTCTCCTTGATGTATTCAGGCAGGAACTTCTGCCACTGTTTCGTCAGTTCATCCAGTGCTGCATAGTCTTTCTTCAGGTTCAGCACGTCACTATAGTAAGGATAGAGGTCAGCCAGCAACGTGGGGTAAGGATGAATGTTCGACATGATTTCCATACCCTTCTGATAGTTGTTCACACTCTCGTCCAGCACGTTCAGAATGGTATAGACACTACCCAGTGTATAGTATGCCGTTCCCATACCCAACTGGTGGTTACGGTTCTTGGCATCCTGGAACATATCCTGTGCCACACGAAGCGCCTGATTAGGTTTGCCGGCATACAGATAGGTATTCGCCAACAGCGCCCAGATGTTATAGTAGGCATTCCATTGTCCATGAGCACTCAGCAACTTCATGTCCTCGGGCACATACTGGTACACCGAGTCGTTCATGTCGTGCCCATAGAAATAGGCAATGCGGAAAGCTACAGCTTCCGCCAATAGTTCATAACGCTTTGCATGTTCGCGGAGTTTAATCAGTTGGTCCAGACACGCAATGACGTTGTCCTTATCATCAACCTCCACATATTGGTTGAAACGCTTCACCAGTGAATCCTCCTGAGCTGCATAGTTTGCTGACACACCATCAGCCAGAGCTTGCTGAGGTAGCAGGCTGGCAGTTAGTAATAGGCTTATGATGATGTATAGTTTGGCTTTCACTGGTTGCTATGTCATATCTTCAGTTCTTTCATGATTTCACTCATTCGTTGCAAAGTAGAGATACGCGTCGGCACTAAAGGCAGACGGAGCACATTCTGAATATAACCCATCTCGTGCAGCATGGCTTTCACACCAGCTGGATTGCCATCGACAAACAATAGCGAGAAGAGGTCGATGAAGCGGTGGTGAATCTTTCGTGCACCATCGTATTCGCCTTTCATCTGCAAACGAATCATCTTGGAGAACTCACGAGGCAGGGCGTTGCCTATCACACTGATTACACCCACAGCACCACAACTGATCATGGGGAATGTCAGCGCGTCGTCACCCGAGATGACGTCAAAATCCTTGGGCTTGTTCTTGATAATCTCATCGACTTGTTCCAGATTACCGCTGGCTTCCTTGATAGCCACGATGTTCTGACAATCGCGCGCCAAGCGTACCGTTGTCTCGGCTTTCATATTCACACCTGTACGTCCTGGAACATTGTAGAGCACTACCGGCAACGATGTAGCAGCAGCTATCGCCTTGAAGTGCTGATACAATCCCTCCTGCGAGGGTTTGTTGTAATAAGGACAAACGCTGAGCACACCGTCAATGCCCTTGAAGTCGCGAGTCTTCAGTTCCTGAACAATCTCTGCGGTATTATATCCGCCACATCCCATCAGGATGGGTACTCGGCCGCCTACCAAGTCAACCACTAAATCCTTGATTTTCTGTTTCTCGTCAGCTGTCAATGTAGGGGTTTCGCCTGTTGTGGCGAGAATACAAAAAAAGTCTGCCCCGTTGTCAAGCTGATATTCAACCAGACGAATCAGCGCCTTGTAATCTACTGACCCGTCTTCCAAAAAGGGAGTTACGAGAGCAATACCTAAACCTTTGAAGATATTATGTACCATATTAAGAAATATATTTCTGTCGGCAAAATTACACAAAATTATCGAGAATACTATGTATTTTCCTAAAAAAAATGCACAATTGTATGGAAATGGTATAAATAAAAGGTCACACTGATATCACATCAGTGTGACCCCCAATTGTTAAATTCTAAAATATGATAAAAATACCTTTACATTTTGCGCAATACGACTGCTGAACGGGCTGGAATATAGAGCTTCAGCCATTCCTTGTGATCCTCTACATACAGAGGGTCATAGTTGGTGATGTGTGTCACGCTGTCGTCGGCAAAGCCGTTGCCACCGAACTCCTTGGCATCGGTGTTCAGCACTACCTCGTAACTGCCTGTAGGCACGAGGAAACCATAGTCGGTGTACGAACGTGTGGGCGAGAAGTTGAATACGAACACCAAGTCGCCACGCATATAGCACAGCACCTTGTCGCCTTCGTCGTGCCAGATTTCGGTCACCGGTGTAGCCTGGAAATTCTTCTGGCTCTTAATCACCTCCAGCATCTTGCGGTCGAAGTCGCCCAACCAGTGGTAGCACAAATCGGGATTGTCCACCAAGTGCCACTGACGGCGTGCATATTTATACGACCAGCCGTTACCCTCGCGTGGGAAGTCTATCCACTCTGGGTGTCCGAACTCGTTACCCATGAAGTTCAGATAGCCGCCGTTGATAGCGCCTGCCGTTACCAGACGAATCATCTTATGCAGGGCAATACCGCGCTGGGCAATATCGTTGACGTCCTTTTTGGCAAAGTGCCAGTACATATCGGCATCTATCAAACGGAAGATGATGGTCTTGTCGCCCACCAGTGCCTGGTCGTGACTCTCGCAGTACGAGATGGTCTTCTCGTCAGGACGACGGTTCTTCACCTCCCAGAAAATGCTGGTCACATTGATGTCCTCGTCGCGTACTTCCTTGATGGTCTTAATCCAGTAGTCGGGAATATTCATCGCCATACGGTAGTCGAAGCCATAGCCGCCATCCTCAAACTTAGCAGCCAGTCCTGGCATACCTGATACCTCCTCGGCAATGGTGATAGCCTGCGGGTTCACCTCGTGAATCAGACAGTTAGCCAATGTCAGATAGCAAATGGCATTATCGTCTTCATGTCCGTTGAAGTAGTCGCCGTAGCCTCCGAATGCCTCACCCAGCCCGTGTGAATAGTAGAGCATCGAGGTGACACCGTCGAAGCGGAAACCGTCGAAATGGAATTCCTCCAGCCAGTACTTACAGTTGGAGAGCAGGAAGTGCATCACCTCATCCTTACCATAGTCAAAGCAGAGTGAGTCCCATGCCGGGTGCTCGTGGCGGTCGCCTGGATAGAAGAACTGGTTGGGGTCGCCAGCCAGATTGCCCAAGCCCTCTACCTCGTTCTTGACAGCGTGCGAATGCACAATATCCATGATGACGGCAATACCCATCTTGTGGGCTGTGTCAATCATCTCCTTCAGTTCATCGGGGGTACCGAAGCGACTGGAGGGTGCAAAGAAGCTCGAAACGTGGTAGCCGAACGAACCATAGTAGGGGTGCTCCTGAATGGCCATCACCTGAATGGCATTATAGCCGTCTTTCTTCACGCGTGGCAGTACGTTCTCAGTAAACTCCTTGTAGGTGCCCACCTTCTCGGCATCCTGTGCCATACCAACATGGCACTCGTAAATCAACAGGGGCGACTTATTGGGCTTGAAGTTCTTTTTCTTGAACTCGTAAGGTTTCTCGGGGTTCCACACCTGAGCAGAGAAAATCTTCGTGGCATCGTCCTGCACCACGCGACGGCACCAGGCAGGAATACGCTCGCCTTCTCCCCCATTCCACTTCACCTTCATCTTGTAAAGGTCGCCGTGTTTGATGGCTTTCTCCGAGAGTTTCAGTTCCCAGTTACCCGTACCTTCTATGCGCTTACACTTATATTTCTCGTTCTCTGTCCAGTTGTTGAAGTCGCCCACCAGATAGATTTCCGTAGCATTGGGAGCCCACTCGCGGAACACCCATCCCTTTGCCAGTTTATGCAGTCCGAAGTACAGATGTCCGGTAGCGAAGTCCGAGAGTTTCTTCTTGCCGTTCTGGGTCAGCTGTCCAATCTTCCACAAGGCGTGGTCGTGACGTCCACGAATCGCGTCCTCGAAGGGCTCCAACCAACCGTCGTTTCTTACCAGTCCGATATGCTGTGGTTGTTCCTCCACTTTCTTCACTACCTTTTTGGCAGGTGCCTTCTTGGCAGTAGTCTTCTTAGCCGTTGTTTTCTTTGTTGTTGCCATAATTATGCTTTCACTTTAAAGATTGCTTTTTTGATTTCGGGAACACCGGCGATGCAGGGTGCATGACCGTCCTGTGGGAAGAAGATAGCCATCATACCGGGCTGACAGGTGATGTAGCTCTCAGCAGCCAGATCGGGAATCTTCGTGATGTCCTTCTCTGCATTATATTCAGCGGCGGGCAGATTCTCACGGGGCGTATATCCGAATGTCTCACTGTCCGTGATAGGAATCTGGATATCAATCATCTTGTTGTGGGTCTCGATGACCGCCTGATCGGGTGTTTTGCCCTTAGCCACCGTGATGTTGACAAACAGGTCTTTGCCTTCGATTTCATACTTGCCTGGTTCCATTTTTTTCAGGTCGTTGTTCTTCAGGAATTCCACCACCTTCGGAAACAGTGGGTTCACCGTTGCATAGTTCTTCAGGTTTTGCAAATTGTCGATAATCATATTTTGAAATTTTTTAGTAGTTAATATGCTTATTTTTTGTCCACTTCCCTACGCCCACGGGTATAGTGACCGGTAGCCGTCACATTGCCGTTGGCATCTTTCTCGATGAAAGGTCCGTCACGTCGGTCGTCCACATACGAGCCCTCGAAACGCTTGCCATCCTTGTCTTGTTCGATGGCAGGGCCGTTGCGTCGTCCGTTCTTGAACTTGCCCTTGAATTTCGAGCCGTCAGCATAGCGTGCCACACCCTCGCCGTCGATGTTTCCGTTGGTGAAATGTCCTTCATAGACATCGCCGTTTTTCATCGAGAGTTTACCCTTGCCGTTGGGTTTGTCTTTGTTCCACTCGCCCTGATACACGTTGCCGTTTTTCCATACCAGCATACCGTCACCTTGCTTGTCGCCGTTGAAGAAACCGCCCGTATATTTATCGCCGTTGGCATAGCGGAACACACCCTGACCGGTGCGCTCGCCCAGTTGGTAGTCGCCTTCATACACGTCGCCGCTTTGGAATTTATAGATACCCTTTCCGTGCGGACTGTCGTCCTTCCACTGACCCACGTAGAGGTCGCCGTTGGAATATTGGAACACACCCTTGCCGTTGCGCAGGTTCTGCGAGTATTGCCCTTCGTACGATGAGCCGTCGGGCCACACAAACTTACCCTTACCGCTCTTCATATCCTCCTTCCACTGACCTTCGTAGTAGGCTCCGCCCTTATAGGTGTATTTTCCCGTACCCGTTCGCTTGTCGGCTTTCCACTGTCCGTCGTAGATGTCACCGTTGAAGTAGTACATCACGCCGTGGCCCTGCTGTTCGTCGGCATACCAAAGTCCCACATATTTATTATTATTCTGGAAGTAGAAGGTGCCTTGTCCGTGCTGATGGTCCTGGAACCACTCGCCTTCGTATTTCTCACCGTCCGAGAAGGTATAGGTGCCCTGTCCCTGACGCTTTCCCTTCACGTACTCGCCGTCATACCAGTCGCCGTTCTTATACACGGCCTTGCCTTTTCCGTGGGGCTTACCCGACGCCATTTCGCCTTTATATTCGCCGCCATCGGCAGTAGTACACGAGCCCAGCGTTATTTTCTGGGCTGAAATTGATAGGGAAAAAGTAATTAAAAATATAGATGCAATATTGCGTAATTTCATTGTCATTTCTTTTATTTCGTCCTACAAAATTATAAAAAAAAGTGCTATGCTCAAAATTAATTAGGGTATATTAACGCAAGATACAATTATTTTTGTACCTTTGCGAGCAAAATAACACCTTAGCAAGAAAAATGTAACAAATATGATGAAGTTTATTGCAATTATACCTGCACGTTATGCATCGACCCGTTTCCCGGGTAAGCCGTTGGCTATGCTGGGCGGTCGTCCTGTTATCCAACATGTTTACGAAAAGGCTGTCAAAGCGCTGGGCGAGGCTTATGTGGCTACTGACGACGAGCGTATCTACCAGACGGTCACTGCGTTTGGCGGACGGGCTGTCATGACGCGCACCGACCATAAGAGTGGTACGGACCGCATCGAGGAGGCTTGCGAAAAAATAGGAACCGACGCCGATGTCATTATCAACATTCAGGGCGACGAGCCTTTTGTGGCTACTTCGCAGATTGAGACGTTGAAGTCGCTCTTCGACCATCCTCAGACGCAAATTGGCACCTTGGGCAAGCGTTTCGAGAGCATCGAGGCAGTCATGAATCCCAATTCGCCCAAGATCGTGGCCGACCGCGAGGGCTTTGCCCTTTACTTCAGCCGTTCGGTCATTCCCTACGTCAGGGGCAAGGAACAGCAGGAGTGGCTCTGTCATTTCCCTTATCTGAAGCACTTGGGCATCTACGCCTATCGCCGCGACATTCTGCGTGAAGTCACTCTGTTGCCCCAGTCACCGCTCGAACTGGCTGAGAGTCTCGAACAGCTCCGCTGGTTGGAGAACGGCTATCGCATCCGTGTGGGCATCACCGAGGTGGAGACGGTGGGTATCGACACACCTGAGGATTTACAACGTGCCGAGGCGTTTCTAAAGACTATTCAACAGTAGGCTGCTATGAGATATTTTGTATTTTGTCAGAGCGACCTCGTACTGGAGAAGACACCCGACGGCTATCGCATTCCTACGGAAATGCCTGTGGAGCCTAAGCCTTGGACTACTATCATGAATGTGGATGGCGAAAAGGCGTATCGCATCGACCAGCCTCTGATGGACCATCCGCGCTATGAGATGTGTGGTTTGCGCCAGAGTTACTATAAATTGACGGCTGAGGAATACGGCAAGGCTGGCAAGTGTCACGAACTGCTCTACTGGGACCAGAATACGAAGTTCTGTGGGGTGTGTGGCGGACCCATGAAGTTTCATACCGATATTTCCAAGCGTTGCGAGCACTGTGGCAAGGAGGTGTGGCCGCAACTGGCTACGGCTATCATCGTGTTGGTGCGCAAGGGCAACGAGGTATTGCTGGTACATGCCAATAATTTCCGTACGGATTTCTACGGTCTTGTAGCTGGGTTCGTGGAGACGGGCGAGACGCTCGAAGAGGCTGTGCATCGCGAGGTGATGGAGGAAACGGGGCTTCACATCAAGAACCTGCGCTACTTCGGCAGTCAGCCTTGGCCCTACCCTTGCGGGCTCATGGTGGGTTTCACGGCTGATTACGACAGTGGTAAAATCCATCTCCAGCGTTCCGAGCTTTCCAAAGGTTCCTGGTTCGATAAAGACCATCTTCCCCATATCCCCGAAAAACTCTCCATCGCCAGAAAACTCATTGACGCCTGGTTGGAAAAATTGAAAAATTGAAAAATTGAAGGATTGAAAAAGTTTACAACCATACCTGATATATTATTGATAGTTTTCTTGGGGGCTATCCTACCATTTTCTCCCTTGATACATTCGCGTCAATCGGTCAAAATCGGCAAGAAGGTGATAGTCACGCACCATCACCGGCCTTCCGACGACTCCCTGCAAAACGCTATCAGACTCACGGATCAGGAGATAGACGAAATGCGCTATTACTTCCGCGTCCATGCCGTAGCCGACGAGGGGTACAACCTGATAGCCGACCGCTATACTACCCTGCAACAGCACCGACACCACTTACAGGCGCTGCTCGCTACACCCCGACAGGATTACTACACGCGCGACACACTGGATGCCCGAGGGCGTACGCTCGTGGCGGTCAAGACGCTGGGCGGCTATTGGAAGGCGGGGCTGTTTCATCTCGGACCGCTCAACGGACGGGGCATCGTGCAGGACCATCAGGGGCGCGTGCTGCGTGCCTTGTGGGATAGCGACACCATACTGGTGGCACATCGCACCGACTCGCTGGGCATTTACTACGGACAAATCAACCAACTGCTACAGGCTTCCGGACAGGGTATCTATCGTGCCATGGACGGGAGTTACTACGACGGTCACTGGCTCAACGACCGCCGACAGGGTTTCGGCTTTGAATCATCGCCCTACCACCAGTTGCGCGTGGGCGAATGGCGCAAGGGACGCTTCATGGGCGAACGGCTGCGCTATACCAGCGAACGCATCTACGGCATTGACATATCGCGCCATCAGCACGAGAAAGGGCGCCGGCGCTACGCCATCCACTGGCGACGGGTGCGCATCCGTTCACTGGGCAAGAACCACCCTACCAACGGACAGACATTCCCCGTGTCGTTCGTCTATATCAAAGCCACACAGAGCACCAACATCCTGAACCGCTATTTCCGTCACGACTACACCCATGCCCGCCGACAGGGTATTCACGTGGGGGCTTACCATTTCTTCTCGCTCTCCACCACTCCCGAGGCGCAGGCTCACTATTTCCTCAAACATGCCATCATCGGCAAGCACGATTTTCCGCCTGTACTCGATGTCGAACCCACGGAGGCGCAGATAGCCCATATCGGGGGCGACGACGAACTGATGCGCCGCATCCGTGTGTTTATGGACATGGTGGCTCGTCGCACGGGGAAGCGTCCTATTCTCTATGTCAACCAGAATTTCATCTTCAACCACATGAAGAATGCCACCGACATCAAACAGCGGTATAATGTGTGGATAGCACGCTACGGAGCCTTTAAGCCTGATGTCAAACTGGCTTACTGGCAACTCTCGTCAACGGGACGTGTCGATGGCATCACGGGCGATGTTGATATCAACGTGTTCAACGGCTACCAAGGACAGTTCAGCGAGTTCGTCCGAACGGGCTATCATAAGTAAAAATCTTTCGTAAGCGCCTTATATTCTTCATCGCCTAACGTAATGATGGTGTGAAGACGCTCTACGGGGTGTTTCCTGAACGACAGGAAATAACGCTTGGCAGGCTTGCCGGCTACCGTTCGCAGTCCTAATACGCGATGCTGGAAGAACCCCACAAACGTAGCCTCATCCTCCATTCGCTGCTTGTAGTCAAAGGGCACCACCACAGAGAATTCGCCCTCGTCATCGAGCAGACGGTAGGCAGCCTGCATCAGTTCCGCATAGCTCAGCGTGTCCGTATGGCGTGCCATGTTACGCTGGGCGTCAGGAGCCTTCAGCGAATCACTGAAATACGGAGGATTGCACACAATGGCGTCGTAGCACCCCTGATGCTGTTGCACCGCTTCGTGCTTCACAATAATCTGATGACGGAAATAAGAATTTTCAACATTTTTCTTAGCCTGTCGCACGGCTCCCTCGTCAATGTCGATGGCAGTCACCAGCGAGTCCAGGTTACGTTGCGCCATCATCAGCGCAATCAGTCCCGTCCCCGTACCGATGTCCAGAATACGCCGTCCGCCCTGTGCCCAAGCACCCAGCATCACACCGTCCATCCCCACCTTCATGGCGCAGAGGTCCTGTTCGATGACAAATCTTTTCAGTCTAAACATACTTCCGTCGTTCAGTTTACGTGTGCAAAAATAGGAAAAATCCTGATAACCACCAAGGATTATCAGGATTATTTTCGTTATAAAATTTCCCACGCCCTCGCCACATACGGTGCCAGTTCCTCGCGCTGTTGGGCAGAGAGTCCGCACTCCATCGTCGCCATAGCCAGCACCAGGTCGCACCACACCACCTGCGTTTCCGCCTTCATCGGTGGCAAGGGTGTTTCGGGCTTCAGTCCCGTCAATCGGCACACCGTCTGTACGTAGGCATTAATCACCTTTTCTCCTTCAGGGTCCCATCTCGCCACGATGCTCCTAACGGACCTGCACCCATGTTTATTATAATAGGTACGTAGCAGACAGAGTGCCGCCCGCAGTCCATACTCCAAGGTTTCAAACTGGGCGAAGTTTTTGTCTGTAGAAGGCTTCACCTCCCCCTTCCAATTAATCTCCGATTTTACGATATTCAGCGGATTATTGTTCCGCATTCCACGTGCTAAAATCATAATGCTTAATTTTTAACTATGAACTATGTAATGTCACACAGAAATCACGGAAATTCACAGAAATCTTAATCTATGCCGTGGGAAATCAAAGAATCTATCGGAGCACCAATGTTTCTGTGATTTCTGTGAATTTCTGTGTGACTATGAACTATGAACTTCTTTTCACTGTTAAATAGACTGGTTCTCCACGACGCTTGGCTTTGACAATCATGTCCTTCAAGTTCCATACGGAATTGGGGGCATTGACGATTCTGCCATCACCACGATACATTCCGATGATGATGTTACCACCTTCTATGTCGGCAACCGTTTTGCCTGCCTGGATGCGCACATCTTGGAAGCGGTCAACCCAGAGTAGCAAGGGCAGCCATTTATCGTATTTGCGCGAGTAGGTAATCACAACCGCATAGCGCCCCTCTGGGATAGCCGTGGGCTTGGTCAGGATATACCGCCCCTTGGGGTCAATATGACGCACTGGAGGCTCTAAGGTGTCGTAAAGAAAAACCTTATCCTCACCTGCCAAATACTCGTCGTCAATGCGGTTCAACAAACTCAGACGACCAACTGTATAATTCTCGTTCTTTTCTGTTCTTTCTAAAAGTAATTCCATTGTTATTTCAATTTTTTAAAACTGATATCTGATATCTGATACACATAACCTCTACTTTTCCAGTTACGTATCATTTTTATAGCGCTCTTAGCATCCATGCCTTGTTGCCTTCTGACATTAGCCGCTTCCTGCAAGGTAAATTCCTCAGGCAGCATTTCCAACAGATTGCGAGGACCGCGCTTAGGCTTGTTGTCTATTGAGTCTGCATTCTCAATCGCATCTCCAAAGAACTGCATCTTGCACCACATATCATACTGGAGTGACCAGCGCACGAAGTCCTCGATGGTCTTGTCCCACTTGTAGCCGTTGGCGACATAGAGCAAACAGCCCTTCAGCCACGCAATGACATTCCCACGGAAAGAAAGATTTTCAAAGACCCGTGACTGGCTCAATCGTGCAAACTCCGCATTCTCTTCCATCGTCTCATGTGCCAATCGGAACGCCTGCGGGCACTCGATTTCGCCTACTGCCTTGGTCAGTCGTTCGATGTATGGGCGAAGTTCCTCTTCAAAGGCTGCATCGTAAGTGCCATACACGGGCATTTCAGCACCGATTTCCCTTTCAGGGATGGTGCAGAAATTGATACGTGAGATAGGCCCATCCGTCAGCACATTCTTAAAGTACCGCTGTCCCTTCGTGATGGTGGTGGCTGCATTCCAATTGAATCGAATGCAAACCTTCTCGGTTACGGATGATGTACCCACGCGCGTCTGTCCGTATCGGTTGCCAGGGTCGAAAGCCAGACACATGATTTGGAACTGCTGACCGCCCTTGCCCGAACCACGCAGCGCATCAAACTGGTCTATCTCGTTCATCTTCGTATAGAGAAAATGACCGCCAGCCTCTGCCATGCGAAGCACAAAGGCAGGATTCGTCATATCGGCATCAATCTCTTGAATCACCAAACCCTCAGGACGTTGCCGCTTGTCCTTGTTAGCACCCTTAGAGTTGACCTCCTGCTTCCACTGCCGTTCTCGCTCCAAATTCTCTTCGTCACGCTTGCGAATGTCCGCCATAATGTAATTGATGGGCTGTGAGATACAATCCTTACCAGCACCCGTTCCCGCCATCAGTACGTTCATCAGCGTAGCTTCATGAAGCACATTATCTATATAGCGGAACTTCACCTTAAACAGATGGGCTGCCAAAGCAGGGAACACCGCATGAGCCACCGCAGGCTTGTAGATGTCGGGAGTACGTGAAACCAGCAGTTGAATCAACTTAGGCAGCTTTTTAGGCATTTCGGGCGGCATTTCGGGCGTGTCATCGTCGATATTGCGTTCTTCCAGCAAGTCCTTCACGATGTTCTTAATGGCATAAGTAAAGTCCTTCGGATTCTCCTTGCAAGCCGACTCCACCAGTTGCCGCATTTCACTTTCGGGTAATCCTAATCGGGGCATGACCGCCAACAGCTTATTAGGCTCGTTCTCACAAATCGCACGAAGATTCACTGCCAGTTTATGCAACCGCACGTTACGTTCGCCATCCACCGGCACACCACCAGTACGCCGCCAGTATTCATCAATAATATCGGAGAAGGGAATACCGCGATAGGAGACCCCCTCTAACTCCCCCTGTTGAGGGGGAGAACTAAGAGGGAGTGCTGTCGTGCCCCTTCCCTCAACAGGGGAGGATGGGAGGGGTCTCCTATACTGCTCCCCAAACCTCTTATCAAACTCTTCATTCTGATACTCAAAGATTGCATCATTGATAAACAGGATTTCCTCCTGTTGGGGAGCAAACGATGCACGACTGGCATCCTTGCAAGCCTCGTCGGGTTCTACACCTAACTGTTGCGCAAGATGGTGTTGATTGGCACTGAGGTCACCTATTTCGCAGTCAGCCTTAAAGACCACGCGCAACCCTTTGCCCGATGGGGTGATATGCACCAACATCACCTGGTTCTTAGCCCCATCCTCAAACCACTCTTTCGGCATTTTGCCAAAAATATGAACAGGATTATCAATGTGGTCAATATCCAACATCACCAGTCCGTTCAGATGTGCAGCCTGCTGCTTGCGCCAACAAGCCTTTTTGCCGTTCTTCGATTCTGTTTCATCGAACGTAGCCTGATAAATAAAAATAGGTAG
>DEKX01000030.1:0-175 GCA_002354095.1 Prevotella sp. UBA2711
TACAGCTTTGAGATGGAGGAGGTGTTTAACCCGATAGCTCACGAGAAGCAATTCCTTGGCGAGTTGAAAGACATCCGTAAGGTTGCCGACAGTTTCGATGTGGTGATGTTCCCCATTGATGGACGTGTAGGTAACGGCTACACCCTTGGTGCCCGGCAATTCATCGAGCGGTTCA
>DEKX01000030.1:352-158768 GCA_002354095.1 Prevotella sp. UBA2711
GCCGCTTGCCTAAGCAAGAACTTTTTCCTATCAATAGACGTCTAACAAATAGAAACATCCATCTTCTAAAAGTACTTGAAGAAAATATCGCAGGCGATATATTGTTAAACTCTCTTAAAGTTTTCGATAAATCGCTTGCGATATAAAACATTCTTCTTACCTTTGCAACTGCGTTGCGAAGAGTATTTGAAGAGCGTAGCTCCCACAGAGGAGTACAACGGCCTGAAAGCCAAAGCTGCCAAGACGCTCTTCAAGGCCATCAGCAAGAGCGTGGAGAAGGACAGTGACATCAAGTGGAATTTCACCAAGTTCCTGATTTCGAAGGACGGTGAGACCATCAAACGCTTTGCGCCCACCACAGAGCCCAAAGACTTCGAAAAAGACATCGAGGAAATGCTCGCCTAATAATGTTCAATGTTCAATGTTCAATGGTCAATGTTCAATGGTCAATGTTCAATAAATGAATCATGCACGCAGAATTACAGCTTGACAACCAGATATGCTTCCGTCTATATACGGCGGCACGTCTCATTACACAGGCTTACACGCCGATGCTGAATGAGTTGGGTATTACCTATCCGCAGTACCTCGTTCTGATGGTGCTGTGGGAGCAGGATTCCCAACCAGTGAACGACATTGCGCATCGTCTGCAGCTCGAAACAAACACCGTTACGCCCTTGCTTCAGCGTATGGAGAAACTTGGTATCGTGGTTCGCAAGCGTGGCAAGGAGGATAAGCGCCAGCAGATAGTCAGCCTAACAAAGAAAGGACACGATATGGAGGAAGAAGCCTACAAGCTTATCCCTGCAGGCATGGGTGAAACGTTGAAAGCCTGCCCGCTCCAGATGGATGACTACACGCTTCTGGCCAGTGAATTAGATTCAATCATCGAAACATTAAAGAAATAAACAACCGACACAAAAATGAAATATATCAAATTATGCTTCCGTCTGCTACTTGGTCTCTTCATGACCTACGCAGGCATCAGTCATCTGACGATAGCTCGTCAGGAGTTCGTAGCACAAGTACCTACATGGCTTCAGTTCAGTCCGGGCTTTACAGATTTTGTCGTGCTGGCATCGGGCGTGGTTGAGATTGCCCTCGGCCTTGGTATGTTGTTTCTCTGGAAAAAGAAAGCACTCGTCGGTGCGCTGCTCGCACTCTTCTATGTCGCCATCTTCCCAGGCAACATCAACCAGTATGTGAACCATATCGATGCCTTCGGTCTTGATACAGACCAGGCACGTCTCATCCGGCTTTTCTTCCAGCCCGTCCTTATCTTCCTTGCTCTCTGGAGCACAGGAGGCTGGCAACAGCTGAAGGAATGGTGGCAGTGGTGCTGCAAAAGGAATGTGTCATAAAAACGTTTCGTACAACGAGTACAAATGAGCAACGGACAAGAACTGGTATTGCACAAGAAGTTATTCCGGCAACTGACAACGGATGAACTGTACGAACTGCTGAGAGTGCGTAGCGAGGTGTTCGTGGTGGAGCAGAACTGTGTCTATCAGGATTTGGACGGCATTCCTCACATCAAAATGACTTGGAGGAAATGATTGTTTAACCGAGTTTAAATTCTGTGCATAAAATTAATAGAACTTCCGTAAAAAGGGTTGATATATCCGTAAATCGTGTAGTCATTATTTGACGGAAACGTCGTACCTTTGCAGTGTCAAAAATAGATGAAAGATGAAAAAGAAACTATTCCTTATGTTGTTCGCCCTTGTACTATCCATTACGGCTGTGGCACAAGAAGTAGCAGCAACCCCAGTAAACTACAAAACCATGATTGTACGATTAGCCGAAATTGAGGTATATCCAGAGCATTTGCAGGAATACCTGAAGTTTGCCAACGAGGTGGACCGACTGAGCGTAGAGCGCGAGCCGGGAGTCATCTGCCTCTTTCCGATGCAGAGTGCCGAGGACTCCACGCAGATTCGCATCCTCGAAATCTATGCCTCTGAGGAAGCCTATCAGAGTCATATCAAAACGGAGCACTTCCTAAAGTACAAGCAGGGCACGCTCCACATGGTGAAGAGCCTGAAGCTACCCACCATGAACCCCCTCGACCCAGAGACGATGAAACTGATATTCAACAAAATGACTACTGCATCGAGTGCTCTACCGACGGAGTGACGTTCAGTCAGATGCGCATCTGCCACATGTATGCCGGCGGCGATGAAATCAGTTTCGGTATATAACTGACGCTTGCTACCGAAGGGACAAATGTTTCATCGGGTGACCTCCCCAATGGCTATCGCCTACACAGCGGAAACCAAGAGTAGTATAGAACGCTTCGCCCGACGTATTATCACAATCTACCAAGAGTCCGACACATGGAAGATGCATTGCATCAGCCTTTTCTTTAGTAGCCAACACTAATTTCTTGGCAATTCCCTGACGGCGATACGCTGGAAGAACAGCCAGAGAATCAAGGTATAGCTCTCCAGCCTGAGTCTCATCATCCATGCCCGAATGGTCTTTGCCTATATACTCTTTGGCTGCTTGGATAAAAGCCCGGCGCAGTTCATGCAGACAGCCGCCATCATAGCTGACGGAAACGCCAACGACCCTGTCGGAAGCCATCGCTACCAGCGTGTTCTTGTAACTATATTGCGAAACTTCAGCTTCAACCAACGCAGTCATCATCCTGCGGAAGTCCTCCAATCCGTAGCCCTCGCCACAGAAATACTGACAGCAATCGTCTGTCATTGCCATCATAATAAGGCTTGCTATCTCTGCCGCCTGATTCTTTGTTGCTTCTCGTATTTCTATCATATCAAACTGTCATGTCACGACCTCCTTATAATAGGGTAGTAACTATATGCATGACGCAAAGCATCTTCTGAATTCACTCTCAAAATTTGGGGTCAGTATACCCTTTCCTATTGCCTCGCGTATCTCTTGCATGGTCCAGAAACGGCCACCGTCCAGTTCTTCCGCAGAAGGGCGTATCTCACTGTTGCAGATTGCTCGGTTCACATAAACCAGTTCGCGCTCGCGTGTGCTCTCAAACACATACATGTCAACGAACTCCGGTACAAAGTCAGTGAGGTCTAATTCCTCACTGGCTTCACGACGCAAAGCCTCCTCTGGAGTCTCACCATACGCAATATGCCCTCCAACAGCCGTATCCCATTTCCCAGGCTGAATGTCCTTCCATTCAGGACGTTTTTGCAGATAGACGTCGCCGTTGGAATTGAACACATGGAGATGCACGACGGGATGCAGCAGTTTAGTGCCTCCATGACACTCGCCACGCGTTGCAGAACCAGTCACCTCTCCGTGCTCATTCACTATCGGGAATATCTCATTCAGGTTATCCATGCACGCAAAGATAGTTCTTTTTTGCTGAATATCAAAATGTTTTGCTTTTTTTCATAGTTCTGTTAGATTATCACTGGCATATTTGCTTTCTTCCACGCGATGATACCACCCTTCAGATTCACACACTTGTAGCCGGCATCAGCTAATCTTCCTGCAGCATTGGCAGAACGGCGACCACTACGACAATAAACAGCAATGGTCTTGTCTGCAGGCAGTGTTGCCTTTGCCTTCTCCATGAAATCACTCTGCCCCTGATCTATCAGAACAGCCCCCTGAATATGTCCTTCTGCAAATTCAGCAGCCGTCCTTACATCAAGCACCACCACATTACTGTCTGCAATCAGTTCTGCGAACTCTTGCACTTCAGCATTCTCAAAATTCTGCTGACCACAGGCCGTTGTTAAGCCCAGTGTAGCCAATAAACACGTTAATAACTTTTTCATATACCTCGTATTTGTTTCATTGCTGCAAAATTACTTATTTCCTGCAAAATAAGTCGCTAATGCATTCATTTTATCTTCAACAAAAGTTAAAGATACAGATTTATCTCGGATATTTATCAGAATTGACTAAGTTGGCTGGGAGGCGGTGTGACGATTCCTTGATAAATTCTGATGGCGTCTGTCCGAAATGTTTCTTAAACTGACGCGTGAAGTGCTGGGGATATTCAAACCCAAGTTGCTCAGAGGTCTCTGTGATGGTAGCTCCGCTGATAAGCAGTTGCTGGGCACGCTGCATCAGGAAACGCCGGAATACAACCCCGTACTGCCTCAGTTGGAGACGCTGACCAACGAGATGACGGCTATCGGTAAGAAGTATGGTGCACATAGCCCTGAGGTCATCCGTATGCTGCTCACCATCACCACGCCCGACCATCTGCTTTACGGCTCCGATTATCCCTACGTGGCTCCGCAGGTGCTCACCCAGAGTCTCGGACGCATGAAACAGTATCTCACGACGGAGGCAGACCTCGCCCCATACCGTGAGCTGATTCTTTGGAAGAATGCCCAACAATTATTCCAGATAAAACAATGAGAATTATAACAACTGTCGTCGCACTGCTTATGGCAGTGGCGAACATTCAAGCACAAGTGAATATGAAAGAGTCTGCGTAGCCGGCTACGGCTGATTCGCAGCATGGAGTCAGACAAATAATAAAACGGACCGCCTCAGTAAATAGAGGCGGTCCGTTATGCTTACTTCAAGTTCTTGGCGAAGAAGTCGGCAAGTTTGTCCCAGGGAATGAGATTCTTCGACTCACCCTTGCCTTCCAATTCCGTGTAGCCACCATCATAGAGGTCGCAATGACTGGCACCGGGGATGATGAGCAGTTCCTTGTTCTCAGGGTTAGGATTGGGCTTGCCTACTACGTTATATCCCTCGGCTTTGCCTTCCACCATATACTTATAGGCAGACTCGCCGAAATAGCGCGAGTGGGCCTTCTCACCGTGCATCACGAGGACAGCCGAGCGAATCTCGTTAATGTAGTAGAGGAAGCGGCTGTTGGCAAAAGCCTGTGTGCCGATAACGCGCCAACCGTCGTTGGAGTTGCCGCTGCGCTTATGATAGCCACGCTGGGTGATATAGTAGTCGTAATAGTCTTTCACAAACTGAGGAGCATCGGCAGGCAATGGATTCACCACACCGCCAGCCATTGCCATCGGGTCGCTCAAGCGCTGTTTGGCCATTGCCTCACGGGCAGCATGGCGCGACTCCTCCTTGTCCTCGCTGTCAAAATAACCATTACCGCTGACACGGGTCATATCGTACATCGTCGAGGCTACCGTAGCCTTGATGCGCGTGTCGGCAGCCGCAGCGTTCAGTGCGATGCCTCCCCAGCCGCAGATGCCGATGATACCAATCCTCTCAGCATCCACATTCTCCTGCTTAGAGAGGAAGTCAACAGCCGCCATGAAGTCCTCGGTATTGATATCGGGCGAAGCTGTGCGACGCGGTTCACCACTGCTCTCACCCGTATAGGAGGGGTCGAAAGCCAAAGCCACGAAACCACGTTCAGCCATCCGCATGGCATACAGTCCACTCGACTGCTCCTTACAGGCACCGAACGGACCGCTGACGGCAATGGCAGCCAATTTACCCTGAGCGCCCTTAGGCGTATAAAGGTCAGCTGCCAATGTCAGCCCATACTGTGTTTCAAACGTCACCTTGCGGTGGTCAACTTTGTCACTCTTTGGGAACACCTTGTCCCACTCCTGTGTTAATTCCAATTTCTTCATATTATCTTCTTTCGTCTGATTATTCTTCTGACTGCATGCCACGAGCACTCCGGCTATGACCAATGCTGTAAAAACTAATTTCTTCATCTTACTATTTTCTTTCCGTTTTTTATGACAATTCCCTTTATTCCCGCTTGTGCCAATGAGCCTTGCAGCGTATAACATCTTGATGTGTTCTCGAAGGCTCTGACTTGGTTGATACCAGTAGAGTTGTCGAGCGAGAGTGTCACACTGATATCCGACTCGCCCGCTTTGAGGAATGTGCGCAGTTCGCTCTCCGAGAGCCCGTCGATATGTCCCAACCGCGTGTAACTCCACGAGTTCGTACCATAGAAGATAGAAATATTACTACCGCTATACAGAACGACATCGCCAGGTTGGGCTGTTATATGTTCGTTACTTGTAGGTAACGAAAAGCCTAAGCCTCCCCAAATTTCAAACCCGCCATTCGAAGCGAGTGTAACGGTGACAGGAGCCTCCTGCAGTTTTTCCACCAACGCCTGCACCGCGCTATTGTCAGCAAGGGTCACTGCCTCCGTCCTGCCATCAATCGTCATATACATTTTCTGTGTCATAGTTTCATCATTAGATAATTGCGCCCGTGCCTCATTACTGTTGCATGCCATGACGAGAATTGTCATAGCAGCCATTAAAAGGCGATGAATAATATTTTTTCTCTTCATGATAGCATTTTTGGTCATATTTCTGATTTATTTGAAAAGAAGATAGCATAACAGTTAGTGCGGTTCAGTGTATGGCGTATCTCCCCCACCTCTGCAAAGGTACGACTTTTCCTTCAGAATCCACTCCATTTAACAAGATTTTTATAGATGGGCGTTTTTTCGTAAAACATATAACCATATAACCCAATCGCGTGCAAACATCCTGTACATCGGGGATTGAAGTGGGGTATATGGTTATATGTTTTGCTCAATTTGGTCAGTAAATCAAGCTTTTATTCTTTTTACTCTTCTTTATATGAACTGATGAGAAAGACAATACCCACTACTACATTACAGAAAATAGTGTAGACTATTGCTATTTCCATACTAGTACCATTCATGCGTACAGCGGGACTGACCCACTGTGCGATTATAAACTTTACGAATCACATATCCCTCAGATTTTTGACACCCACCTCTATTCCAGCATCAAGAATCCAAGATTTAAAGAGAACGTTGACCGTGAGGGTAAAGTCTTGTATAGCAGGGGTTAGTTTTAAGTGCTATGCCATATATTATTTCTATAGCCGTTCCATCCAGCGGGAGAGGAATACATCACTGACGGAATAGGTGGTTCCCTCGAGGGTGATGTCATCATTGAGGAGCCCTTTTTCGCAAAGTGAGTCTGCAAGACGACGAGAGGCTGAAGGGGTTCCGATGACTCTCACTTTGTTAGTATTCTCGGGTGCAAATATACACAATTATTTCGAATTACACAAAATGTGTTACACAAAATGTGTAATCGCAAAAAAATATTGGAAAACATTTGGTGGAATAGAAATAATCTTGTAATTTTGCAGCCGATAATCATTACTCTATCACAAATCAAACAAAAATTGTAGCAAGAAAAATGAACGAAATGACGAAGAAATCAATCGGATGTCGAGCGGTTCTATGACTTAGCTGATGCTGTGTCCTTGAATCGACGGGAAGATTGTATCTTGGCGTTCATTGAGACTTCGTCTCGAAAAACGACGGCGCCTCAGCAAAGTCTGGAAGCAAGCTTCCACTTTGCATTCGGCTTGAGCGTTCTTTGACTTATTGCTACATATTCTCTTGTGTGCCTCTATATCAGGGGCATTGATACCTTTATTTTTTATTTAATGTGATAAAATGATAATGATTATGGAAAATACAAATAATTGGTTTAATGATGAAGATGAATTTGAGAAGTTGCTTAACAAGTATATTAATGATATGGATGATGACTCAGACGACGATGATGATAATGATGAAATAGACGAAGAAGATAAAACGGAGGAGGAGGATACCTCTTTCGCGGATGATGAGGATTTCCCAAGTGGGGAGATTGAGCAGAACCAGGGCATCAGCGTCAAAGTTGAAATCTTGCGCCCTATCCCCCATCCAAGGGAGGAACTGGATAAGTTGGTAGGATGTTCGGACATCAAACGGCGCATGGACGAACTGGTGGCTTTGACCAACTACAACAAGTTGATGCGTGAACAGTTTCCGAACAGCAAACAGCATGAAGTTTCTTTGCACAGCGTGTTTCTCGGTCGCCCTGGAACGGGCAAGACAACGGTCTGCAAGATATTCGGTTCACTGCTCCGTCAGGCTGGAGCGCTATCCAAAGGGCATGTGGTAGTCTGCGACCGCGGCACCTTCATCGGCACCCTGTGGGGCGACGAGGAAAGGTCGGTGAAGCAGGTATTGGAAATGGCAAAGGGCGGTGTACTGATGATTGACGAAGCATACCTCATGAACGGTAAGAACGACAACGACCCCGGGAAAATAGTGATTCAACTGCTGATGAACATCCTGGCAGATGAGAAACAGCGCGATATTGCCGTTGTGCTGTGTGGTTACAAGGAGCCGATGATGAAGTTGCTGGAAAGCAATCCGGGGCTGTACTCCCGCTTCCCCAACAAGTTTGAGTTTACAGACTTTACCGTCGATGAACTGTTGGAAATCACCCTCCAAAGAGTGAAAGAATACGGTTACAAATTCACTGCCAAGGCATGGGGGAAATACTGCACCATATTGGCTCAGGCTTATAAGATGCGCGACGCGGAAACATGGGGCAATGCCCGCTTCGTTGCCAACCAACTGGAGTGTATTTATATTCAGCATGCCACCCGCTGTATCAAGCAACGGCCTAAGCGCAAGCAGGATTTACTGTTGCTGACTCCTGAAGACATCTTACCCATTGACGTTCCCCGTCAGAAAACGAAAATAGGTTTTTAGTAACTGCGCCGAAAGTACTCACGTTCGGAAAAACTCAAATAAATTTGGTTTTCCCCTCACTTAATCGTACCTTTGCACCAAAGAAGAACAAAAATGAGTTTTTAGAGTATGGAATTCAGAGAGATGAGACGTAAGTGCCAGCAGCTTTCAGACGAAGAGAGCATTGGCATCTTGGAGAAAGCTACTTCCGGCACATTGGCTTTGCTGGGTGATGGAGGCTATCCGTATGCTGTACCCATCAGTTATGTCTATGATAACGGGTATGAAAAGTATTAATCAGTTAAAGGAAAAAGAGAGCGCACAGCAGTTCATGCGCTTCGTGGTGAACGGTATTATTTCAGCCAGTATTCACTACGGCATCTATTTCCTTCTGCAACTATGGATTGACGTGAATATAGCCTACACGGCAGGCTATCTGATCAGTTTTGTCTATAATTTCATAGCCACCAACTATTACACGTTCCACACGTCGCCTACGTGGAAGAACTTCATCGGTTTTGCAGGCAGTCATGGTGTCAATTACTTCCTGCATATTGTACTTTTCAACCTGTTCCTCTACTTAGGCGTTCACCGGCTGATAGCTCCGCCTTTGGTCATGCTGGTTGCCATGCTGGTGCAATTCACCATCCTCCGCCAAGTCTTCTCGCGGTGGGGGAAGAAAAAAGAGTGATAATATTATTAAGAGCCCTGCCAAGCATTGTACTTAGCAGGGCTTCTTTCTATGACAAATCGAGTTAACTCAATCAATTTTATACGTTAATTCGCAGAGAGATACGTGTCAAAAAACTTTTGCACAACATTTATTATAATATTAGAAAAAGGGCAGAATTTATCCTTTGAGGGTACAAATCGGATTAAAGATGCACATTTTCATTATCATATTTTGTGTAATCAAATATATTTTGTACTTTTGCAAAAAGAATAGTAAACAATATGTTATTGTATGAAGATTCCCTTTTCGCCACCTTATATTGATGACAGCGTCATAGCTGAAGTAACTGACTCTTTGCGTTCTGGATGGATTACCACAGGACCCAAAGTGAAACAATTGGAAGAAGAAATCGTTAAGCTAACTGGTTCTCAGCAGGTGCTCTGTGTCAATTCCTGGACAACGGGTGCTATCATGATGCTGCGCTGGTTGGGAGTAAAGCCTGGCGATGAAGTAATAGTTCCTGCTTATACCTATTGTGCAACAGCTTTAGCGGTGTTATGGGCTGGAGCAAAACCTGTGATGGTAGATTCTGGTGATGACTTCAATATGTCTGTTGAGGCTGTTCGGAAGGCTATAACGCCACGAACGAAGGCTATTATTCCCGTAGACATAGCAGGATGGCCTTGCGACTATGCACGTATTATGGATCTTGTTAATGACCCATCAATAAAAGCGATGTTCCGTCCCACTTCACCTGTTATGGAGAAATTGCAACGCATCATCGTTATTAACGATTCTGCTCATTCAATAGGTTCCCACTATGCAGGTAAGATATCAGGTCCTCAGACCGATATTAGCATTTTCTCGTTACATGCAGTAAAAAACATCACGACCGCAGAAGGTGGAGCAATATGCCTTAATATGCCAGCTCCCTTTGACAATGCTGCTCTATATGCCGAGTTAAGAATGAAGGCTCTAAACTGTCAGACGAAAGATGCTTTCACTAAGAGTAAGGCTGGTGGTTGGCGCTATGATATTGTAGGAATGGGTATGAAAGCAAATATGGCTGATGTCAATGCTGCTATTGGATTGGCTCAGATTCGTCAGTATTCTAAACTTTTAGAAGAGCGCAAACGAGTTTTTAGAAACTATTCAGAGGCATTTTCTAAATGTTCATGGGCTATCACTCCACCCACTATAATGGAGGGACGTGAAAGTTCGTACCATGTATATGCTTTACGTATCAAAGATATCACAGAGGAACAGCGTGATGAGATAATTGCAGAGATTACTAAAAGCAAGGTGGCTGTTAACGTACACTTTATTCCTCTTCCCATGCTAACGTTTTTCCATGAAATGGGCTACGACATCAAAGATTATCCTCAAGCATATCTTAATTATTCTCATGAGATTTCCCTACCCTGTTATCCTCAACTGACAGATGAGATGATTCATTTCATTACAAATACGCTCATTGCTGCTTATAAAAAAGTGGTAAGTAAATAAAAGAACACTATGAAGCAACAGGCAAAAAGATTAGTAAACTGGTATTTTAAAAAGAATCCCCTTCCTGGATGGGGGGTGCTTCTGATTGATACTACATTTATCTTCTTTTCATATCTATTTGTTTCTTTTATTTCCGGAGAGACCATTCATTTTGTTTCGCTGCTGCTTAAAATTCTGATATTGGCTGTTATTTACGTGGCATGTTTCTGCATGTTCCATACCTATTTGGGAATATTTCGTTACTCATCTTTCGTTGATCTACTACGAATTGGTTATTCCATGCTAGTGGGAACTCTAGTAGCCTTACTGACTTTCCTATTGTTCCAAAACTCGTCTTTAGATATCAACATATCACCAATTGAACTATTGTCGGCATCAGCAATAGCAACCATCTGTATGTGGACAATTCGAATAATAGTAAAAAGTTTGCATGACGCTTCTTTTGCATCTTCCAATGCAATAAATACTTTCGTATATGGCGTGAAGAGTGGGGGTATTAGTATCGCTAAGCATATTAGGAGTGAAAAACCCATGCGCTTCCAACTGAAGGGGTTCATCTCTGATGACAGGCAGACAGAGAAGCATACGCTGATGGGGGTGAAAGTTCATTTCCTAGATAATCACATCGTCGAATTCATGAAGGAGAGTGGCATTGAGGCTTTAATAATATCTCCCTTCCGTTTAGTGGCCTTTCGACACAATACGAAATTTCAAGATCAACTTATCAAAGCTGGCATACACATCTATATGACCCAAGAAGAAAAAGAATGGGGCAACGACGATGATGAATCTTCACATCCACAATTGAAAGAAATCAGTATAGAAGATTTACTTCCACGCGAAGAAATTCAGGTAGATATGAAGGTTGTAGCAGAACAATTAGCCAACAAATGTATTATGGTGACAGGTTCTGCAGGATCTATCGGCAGCGAGATGGTGCGTCAGATAGCAGCCTATCACCCTTCAGAGCTGGTGCTGATTGACCAAGCGGAGACACCTCAGCATGACATTCGACTGATGATGCAGAAAGAGTGGCCCGACATCAAGGCTCATATCATTGTAGCCAGCATCTGCGAACCTGAATATATGGAAACGATTTTCTCTCGTTTCAAGCCCTACTATGTATTTCACGCAGCAGCATATAAACATGTGCCTATGATGGAGGACAACCCAGGCGAAAGTGTCCATAATAATATATATGGTACTAAGGTGGTAGCAGATTTGGCTGTAAAATATGGGGTTAAAAAATTTGTTATGATTTCAACTGACAAAGCAGTTAACCCGACTAACGTGATGGGGTGTTCAAAACGTATTTGTGAAATTTACGTCCAATCGTTGAACAAACAGCAAGCTATTACCCAATTTGTAACAACAAGATTTGGAAATGTATTAGGCTCAAGTGGTTCGGTGATTCCCCTTTTCAAAGAGCAAATCAGCAAGGGCGGTCCTATTACCGTAACGCATCCTGACATCATTAGGTATTTTATGTTAATACCTGAGGCATGTAAACTCGTTTTGGAAGCTGGTACCAAAGGGCAAGGAGGAGAGATTTTTGCTTTCGACATGGGTCAGCCTGTCAAGATAGCAGATCTGGCTAAGCGCATGATTCTCCTGAGCGAAGCCAAGAATGTTGAAATCAAATACACCGGTTTACGACCAGGCGAGAAACTTTATGAAGAAGTATTAGCCGAACAAGAGCATACTAAGCCTTCGTTTCATCAAAAGATTCGTATCGCCCAAGTACGTGAATATGACTATGATGATATCAACAGCCAGATAGAACAGTTGATAACCGTCAGTAAGAAATTCGATGATATGGAAACGGTACGTATGATGAAGCAGATTGTGCCAGAATACAAGTCAAACAACTCTATTTATAGCAAACTCGATACATAATCACCATGGACAAAGACGAGAAGATTTCAGTTGTCATCAACACCTATAATGCCGAACTTCACTTGCGCCGTGTATTGGAATCGGTGAAAGACTTCGACGAGATTGTAGTGTGTGATATGGAAAGTACTGACCATACCATCGAGATTGCCAAAGAGTATGGCTGTAAAATAGTGACATTTCCTAAAAAGCAGTATAACATTGTTGAGCCTGCTCGAAATTTTGCTATTCAGAGTGCTTCTTTGAATTGGATATTAGTAGTAGATGCTGACGAGCTTATCACACCAGAACTTCACGATACGCTCTATGCAGAAATTGCAAAGCCAGATTGCCCTAAAGGATTCTTTATTCCACGGAAAAATCTGTTTATGGGTATGTTCATCCGTGACTTCCATCCTGAATACATCTTACGGTTCTTTATCCAGGAGGGTACTGAATGGCCGCCATATATCCATTCTTTACCCAACATTCAGGGGCGCATCGAAAAGCTAAAGGCGGGCAAAGAGGCCTGTATGCTTCACTTGATGGACGAGACGATGCATGAGTATATGGAGAAGATGAACCTATATACCGATAACGAGGTAGAAAAGAAGCGCGACCGCGGTTATGGTTTGGGAGCCCTTCTATGGCGACCTCTCTGGCGTTTCTTTAAGAAATATTTCATGGACGGCAGTTATCGTATGGGCACCCGCGGACTCATCAGAGCTGGTATGGCTGCTGTTTACCAATTTATCTTGGTATCAAAAATTATTGAGAAGCGTTATCGTGATTAACAAATGTGCGCTTGTCCTGATACTCACGATAAGGAAGATTATAATCTAGATAGAAGAAGTTGTGTTGCCGCTGATGGTCATGAGGCGGTACTACCATGTAGTCGCCATATTTTTGGCGAAGATAGTCATCATAATGTTCTACGCCCATCACTTGATGTCCCTCAAATTCGATGGGCTGAGGCGTACCTAACACCTCTTTTTTCATGATACCTTTCACACCATCATCATAGTCGAGTACATACTGTGACTGATCAAAATCGTATGCCAAATAAGCAGCTCGCAATTGCCGACGTGCCCATTCATGGGTAAAGAGTCGCTGAATAAGAAGTATAGGCCAAGAACTGGGACCATGCCCATGTTTAAATGGGTCACGATGCAAAAAGTAAAGCAATTTGTCCAATGCTTTATAACGGGCCACAGCTATTCGACTCATCATTGGATTAGCTGTTATGCCATCAATGGGAAATACATCAATATAAATGCCAGCCACATAGTCACTATGACCACGTTCTATCAACGTAGTACTACTATCTACTACTTTGCCAAAACCGCCAGGAAATGTAGCACTGGTCTCAATTGACAATGCTTCAAGAGGCTCAGGAAGCCATTCGTGAGCATGATACATAAAACGATCATAATCGGGGCGCGGCATACAAATATCCATGTCATCATCCCAAGGTATAAACCCCTTGTGACGTACAGCGCCGAGCATCGTGCCTGCCCAGCAATAGTATTTCAAGTCGTGTTCACGGCAGACACGGTCTATAGTCAACAGTATCTGCAGAATATGTTCGTGCAATTTTTGTATATCGTATGAAGCCATATTATTTACATATCAATCAGGCTTCAAAGGTAGTACATAAATATGAAACCGCAAAATATATTGCAAATAAATTGGCTTTTTGCTCACTTATTCGTATCTTTGCAGCCATGAAGAAAGTATTCCATATCGTATCCAACAAGGAATGGGGCGGAGGCGAACAATATGTCTATGACCTCTGTCAGCGCCAACGCGCTGATGGCATTGAGGTAAGTATATTCTGCAAACCAATTAAGAGCATTAGTAACAAGTTTGAGGAAGCAGGTATTAACGTAAAGCCGTTGCAACTTGGAGGTGCAATGGATGTTAAGAGTGCTTGGCAGATGGCTAAGGTCATCAACAATGTTGGCTCTTGTACTATCCATGCTCATAATTTCAAGGACGCTTTTACAGCATGTTATGCCCGCAAATTAAGCACCAATAAACAGGTTCGCGTTGTGATGTGTCGTCATCTGACACGTCCTGGAAAAAATAATTTTCTGTACCATTGGTTATACAAGCAGTTAGACAAGTTAATATTCGACTCCCAACTTTCTAAAGATATCTTTCTAAGCACACATCCAACTATTGATATCAATAAATTGGGCATTGTTCACACCAGTATTGTAGTACCAGAACAATGTACCCCTGCAGACATACGTTCAGAATTCCATATTCCTTCAACTTGCCCCATCGCCATGTATCATGGTAGATTAGACCCAGAAAAAGGCATTGACATATTACTTGATGCTGTAGCTATTATTAAAAACAAAAACTTCAAGTTGATTCTCGTTGGCAGAGGCAGTGAAGAATATACCAATCACTTAAAGGATACTGTTAATAAAAAGGATATAGCCGAGAAAGTAATCTTTGCCGGTTTCCGCCATCCTGTTCTACCATATGTCGCCAGTGCTGACTTTGGGATATTAGCCTCCACTGTTCGTGAAGGGTGTCCTTTATCTCCGCAAGAATACATGTCGCAGGGGCATCCTGTGGTTACAACTGACAATGGTGGCCAACGCGAATATGTAGAAAATGGGCGCAATGGTTTGTTGGTGGCACCAGGCAATGCTAAGCAACTTGCAGATGCAATGGGACGCCTCATAGATGATCCTGCTCTTCGTCTTCAATTAGGTCAACAAGCCAAGATTGACTTTAACGACCATCTGAACTACGAACATTACTACACTCAAATTTGTCGAATCTACGAATAATGTATTACGTTGTCACTATATTCTGGTATCTGTTTTCCCTTTTACCTCTGCGCATCCATTACGTGCTGAGCGATTTCATATACCTTATATTATATAAGGTAATAGGTTACCGCATTAAGGTGGTAAGGGAAAATCTAGAGGCATCGTTCCCAGAAAAAACAATGCATGAGTTGCGCCAAATAGAGCGTAGATTCTACCATCGGCTATGCGATTACTTTGTAGAAACCGTCAAAATGAAAACCATGAGCCGTAAAGAGATACGCAGAAGGATGGTGTTTAAGGGTACTGAATTAGTGAACGAATGTGTCAACGAAGGACAATCGTGTGCAGTATACCTTGGTCACACTTTCAACTGGGAGTGGATTACATCTTTACCATTATGGGTAACAGAAAAGGCACATTGTGGGCAATTGTATCATGCCTTGGAGAATTCCACATTTGACCGTCTGTTCTTGAATTTGCGCCAACGTTGGGGAGCCGAATGCATTGCCTTGGTTGACATTTTGCGCAAAACCATTGAATACAAACAAAAACAACAGCCGACTGTCTTTGGCTATATAGGCGACCAAGTACCGCATTGGAACAACATTCACCATTGGTGCCAATTTCTAAACCATGATACGCCAGTTATGACAGGTACTGAACGCATAGCGATTAAAAATCGGCAGGCACTATTTTTCTTGCAAGTCAAACAAATTAAACGTGGCTATTATGAAGCGACTTTTCGCCTAATGACACGTATGCCGCAGATGCTCAAGGAATATGAAGCTACAGACATCTACTTCCAAATGCTGGAAGAGAATATTCGACAGCAACCAGAACTATGGCTGTGGAGTCACAATCGCTGGAAGCGCACCCGCGAGGAATTTAATGAACGGTTTCAAGTAATCAACGGAAAAGTAGTACCCAAAGAGGGAATGGAATAATTATAAATTAATAAACATTAAAGCTTATGATATTTGTAAAAGGTTCTGGATGGATGTGCAACAACATTCTACAATACGGACACTTCTATGCTTGGGGTAGAGAACACGGACAGACGGCTGTGTCCATGCGTTTTGCCTACAAATTCCAGCATTTCCACATCTGCGACACCCCCCATCACAACTTCCTCACCTATGCCATTGCCAAATATGCGGCTAAGTGGGGATTCATTCCTACTCTTCAATTCAACGACCCTGGAGCAGACTATAGTGCTGAAGAACAGATTATGCTTTCTCACCGGCATGTAGCCGTAGTGGGATGGGAAGCCCGTTGGTATGACCTCTTCCTGAAATACAAGCAGGAGATTATCGACCTGTTCGCCTTCAAACCTGCCGTAGTTCGATCCTGTCAGCAAGTGCTGCAGAAAACACCAGGAGGTTCCTGCCGATTGGGTGTACACATCCGCCGTGGCGATTATGCCACATGGTACGATGGAAAATACCTTTTCAACGACGATGTCTTCCTCCGGCTTATCAAACAGTTTATAGCGTTGCATCCTAATACTACCATCTACATTTGTGGCAACGACTCCTCTCTCGACAAACGGCGTTACCAGCAAGAGCTCAATGGCACTACTGTCATCTTCCCCAAAGGCGATGCCGCCGAAGACCTCTATGTACTCTCTGAGTGCGACTATCTGATAGGACCACCCAGCACATTCTCCCTCACTGCTTCGATGTATCACGACACACCACTTTACTGGATTATGGACGCACAGGCTCCACTCACCGAATCATCCTTCGGACACTTCGATGACCTTTTCCAGCAGATCCTGTAATTGTTAAATAGAATTGATGCGTGAGAGTTATCTGAACCAGTAAATTAGTCGCTTATACACATATTTTAACCGCCAGCGAAATCCTTCGAAGGTACGTACTTGTCCTATAGACGAAGTAAACGCACCTATAAAACTTCCCTGGGTGGCTAAACAGGGTTCACACCAGAGAAATTTTAAAATTCCCTTGTTATAGAGATTCTTATGATAATGGTCAATAGCAACGTCACACTTATTTTGCGCCACTTCATTCAGAATAGCCTGAGCAACCTCTTTGCTGTAATATAATGCGCCTGTAAAACGAACCCTCCCCTTAGGTGCTTCATAGAGCCACTGCCCTTTCACTCGTTTCGAACGGGGGATAAACTGGAGCGAAGAGTCCTCATAGGATATCAACACAGGATCGCCGGCATACTTGCTCTCATACTCAGCCATTGTCTGTTCGAAATCCTCACGAAAGTGGGGATGTAATACAATATCGTCTTCCAATACCAAAGCACCCTCCAACTGATGATCGACTATATATTGGCAGGCCAGCAAGTGCTTGATGGCGCAACTCGTTGCTCCAGACTTATTGTCGAGTTCACAGCCAGGTTGAATATAGGCCTTAACCACCTCATCAGTAAGTTCAGTTTTATCGTAATCGAGGATATATTCGATATGCCCAAACCACGACTGGAGTTGCTTCTCCATGTGAACTTTCCTATCGGTCAAGTGCTTGGCATGAATTACTAAAACGGTTGTCATACTTTCCTTTCTTTTTAAAAATATCATGGCTGCAGGCGATCCTGTGTCATTCGTTCCATATATTGCTGAATAATCGCTTTCAGTTCTGTCTCCATCTGTATAAGTCGAGAGTTTGCTACCGCGCCAGACTTTTCCAGCAAGTTGTGCTGCATCAGAGAGTCTTGCAGACTGTATAAGCCCTTTGACTTGTTGCCGTCGAACTGGAGCACATGTCCATACTTCACGTACTGATAGATACCGTTGAGATAATTAATAGCCCAAGTGTCTTCAGCAGGTGTTTTCAGCAAGTCAATACCAAATCCGAAATATGGCTTATTATACTCCAAGAGACCCAAAATGGTGGGTAAGATGTCAATTTGCTGGGCTATCTTGTCTTGCACCTCACCAATTGGATTGCTGGGGTCATATATAATAATAGGTGAACAAAAGCCTCCAATATCAGACTTATAGTAAGCATGGTCGCTCTGATTGGTATGGTCGCTGGTCAGCACGAAAATGGTGTTCTTGAACCATGGCTGCTTACTGGCTGTCTCGAAAAATTTACCAATGGCCATATCAGTATAGCGAATACACTTATGGATCTCCAGTCCCTCTTCGGGATAAGTTTCCTTATACTTTTCAGGCACTTGATAGGGGTGATGGCTCGATGCAGTAAAGACAGCTGTCATGAAAGGTTGTTTCATTTCCGACATTTTTGTAGCATAATACTGTAGGAAAGGTTCGTCCCAAATAGCCCACATGCCATCGAAATCATTATCGCCACCAAAGCGTTTGTCTGTATCATAATTTTCACGCCCGAAATATTGTTGAAAACCTGTTGCCCTGGCAAAGGCCATAAAACCCATTGAACCACGCTGAGCCCCATGAAAGAAAGCTGTATGATAACCTTCACCTGCCAATAACGAGGCAATACCACTGACATGGTTCATGGATGAAGGCGTCAAGAAAAAGGGTTCGACAAACATAGGAATACTTGACAAAATGCTGGGCATACCATCAATACTTTTGCGCCCATTGCAGAAGCTGTATTTAAAAGTTGTGCTTTTGCTAATCAGAGCATCCACATAAGGGGTATAGCCTTTATACTTTCCGCCCTCTAAATCTTTGTTTAAGGCCCCTATATATTCTCGGCCAAAGCTCTCAACAATCAGTATCACTACATTTTTATTCTTCGGCATCTGAATACTATCGGTAGGAATATGGACGGGAGAATATATGTTTGCCATCTCTTGTTCGTTGGTAAAATATTCTGGAACCATGAAAACATCCTTACCGATGGTGCGATAGAGTGAGAATGGTGTATTTAAAACTAATGCAGCTTCAATGGGCCGGTCCACATACTGATTGGCATTGCTGATAGTGATAGGACGTACGGCAGTGGCAAAGCCACCACGAATACCTGCGACGACGAAGGGAGCAAAAATTGCCAATAATAATACCTGCGACGGATACCATGTCCACCAAGAACCAACTGAAACTGCTTTATTTGGAGACCTATATAACTTCCACAGAGCCCAGATCAAAATAATGAATAATAGTACTAGGTACCAATGATTGATTAATTCTGTGCAGATAACACCTGCAATATTATTTTCATTTTGGAATTCGTCGAAAACCGTAGTTGTGGTGCGGCGCATGGTAAAATGGAAATAAACACAATCTGCCAAATTAATTGCTAAAGCTACTGCATTAATAATAATATATATCCATTGAGCCAGTTTACGCCAAGGGGTCAACAGAAGAAATACCATATAAGGTATATTGGTCACCAGAATAGCCGATGTATCGAACACTAATCCACCTCCAAGCATTTCCATGAGATGGGAAAATTCCAAGTGCCCCTCATAGAAAGAATAGTTAGTTAATAAGAACACTATACGGGCTACGAAATAGAGAACATAAGCCAATAACAAATTGCAAAACACTGTTGCTAAAGGCTGAAGATATGGAATGATTTTCTTTTCTTTCATCATAATCAAAGTTTATCGTTGTTCACCAAGTTTACTTAAATCTTCTGCTGCCATTTGGAGAATTCCTTTTGCTGTACGCGCCATGCGTTCAGCATCCTTGGAAGTCTTCGCTGTTATTCGATTTGACATCAAGTCATAAAGCATAAAACCTGTGCTGTCAACCATTGAGATACCATTATTAAACATATGAACAGCAAAGGGGTAGCGGTAACTACTACTTGTAACATCGCGGCTGAAGCGAAAATCTGTATGACTGATACCCATCTGTCCTAAAAGGGTTGCAGCAAAGTCACTTTGATTACAAATCATATTCAATTTTCTCGGTTGCTTAACTGCCCCTCCTGTCCATATCATAGGGATATGGTTTCTATCAGGATGCTGTTCATTATAATCATTAAAATCACTACTGTGATCAGGCATGAAAACAATGAGCAAGTTGTCCCACTGCTTCGACTGCTTCATACTTCTAAGGAACTCTCCTATGCAATCATCGACATAAGAAAAACCGTTGTACTGCCTTTCCTTATACTTACTGACAGGAACGTCCCAAGGTTCATGACTACTCAAGGTAGAATAGCCTATCAGAAACGGCTTGCCAACATCATGCTGCCTAATCAACTGGCTCAGTGTCTTGAAGGTAATATCATCACGAACTCCCCATTTCGAACTTGCTTGCTCTTCCAGTGTATAGTCTTGTTTCCAATGAAGTTGCTGGAACCCAGTACTGATCAGATAGCCCTTCATCTTAGTAAAATTAATATCACCACCATAAAGATATTCGGTAGAATAACCCTCTCGTTGTAGGCTACGTGCAATACTCGGTAGGTAGCCTACTTTGTTAGACATCTTCATTACCGACATTGTGGGAAAAGACAGGTAGCCACTGAGTGAACTAACCGTACCCCTGTCCGTGCGATAACTATTACCATAACAATTGGTAAAGTCGATACCCTCAATTGCTGCCTGACGAAGATTTGGCATCACATCTAAGAACATACTGCCACAACTCTCCAACAAAATGACAACAACATTAGGGCGATTGGTAGTTAGTAGTGTATCACTTGTCTCACTTTCACAGTTATAAAGGGATTTTGTCAGTTGACGCAGCTCTGGTTCACTATAAAAGTTATATAACGTTACATCGCTTACCGTGTTTTCAAAGGAGGCCAAAAAAGAAAATACAGGATTGACTGCTGAATGATTCAGGAACTGATTCTGCGAATAATACACTTGGCCGATATTAGTCGTTGATTCATCTAATCCTCCCCGAATACCAATTACAATTAGGGGTATAAGTAGAATAGCAATAATGGTGGCTATTAGCTTATGTCTGTTAGCTGTCAGTTTAACCTCAAGGCTATGCGGTGTCAGCTTATCATAGACCCAATAAATAGCAGTACTACAAAGAACCACACATAACAAGCGTATTAGGATATAACTTGTGGTTACACTTGCCATAGCCTCAGTTGGTGTTTCAAGATAGGACAAGCAGGATGCGTCTAACTTAAACTTCCAAAACTCATAAAGACTCGTATCTGCCACAAATGCCATTGACAACAAAATGGCAGCTATGATATAGTAGATTCTAAACACCCACTTGGGTATTCCAAGCCATAATGATGCTATTACAAGTAGAAAAGGGGTGGCCAATAGATAGAGTGAAAAACTTAAGTCTAAGCTCAAGCCATGATAGAGCACTTGAACGACATCAAAGAATGATATGTCTTCGTTGCTTAAATTATAGAGTATAAAGACTATCTTGGCAACAATAAAAAAGAATACTGTCGCCAGGTAAAACTTTAAGAGATAGAATACCCTTTGCTTCATAAGCTCTGCATATCATTCAGTTTTTTATAATAGCCGTCTATACTGAGCAATTCGTCATGTGTGCCACGCTCCACTATCTGTCCTTCGTGAAGGACGCAGATTTCGTCGGCATTCTTAATAGTAGAGAGGCGGTGAGCTATCGCCACAGTAGTGCGCGTTTTCATCAGACGCTCCAAAGCATCCTGTACCAAACGTTCGCTTTCAGTATCAAGAGCTGAGGTGGCCTCATCAAGGATCAAGATAGGCGGATTCTTTAGGATAGCACGGGCAATTGAAACACGCTGACGCTGGCCACCTGAGAGACGGCCTCCGCGATCACCTATATTGGTGTCAAACTGATGCTCACTCTGCATGATGAAGTCGTAAGCATTAGCTATCTTGGCGGCCTCGGCTATTTGCTCATCGGTAGCACTATCCACACCAAACGAAATGTTGTTGCGGAAGGAATCGTTGAAGAGGATGGCTTCTTGATTGACATTACCTATCAACTGACGCAAATCCCATATACCTAAATCCTTGACATTGATTCCGTCTATCAGCACTTCACCTTCCTGTACGTCGTAATAACGGGGTATTAAGTCAACCATCGTAGATTTACCACTACCCGACTGACCCACAATAGCAATCGTCTTACCCTTCGGAATCACGAGATTAATATGTCGAAGCACCCATTGGTCACCATAACGGAACGATACATCACGGAATTCTATCTGATGCTCGAAGGATGCCAAATGTTTGGGATTCGACGGTTCCTTGATATTGTTTTCTGCCAAAAGAATCTTGTCGATGCGCTCCATAGATGCAAGACCCTTTGGAATATTATAACCTGCCTTGGAGAAGTCTTTCAAGGGATTGATGATGGAGTAGAGCATCACCATATAATAAATGAAGATAGGACCAGAGAGAGTATGATAGTTCAGAACGAGAACACCACCAAACCACAATACGACAACTATAAGGATAGTACCTAAAAACTCTGACATCGGGTGAGCAGACGACTGTCGGATATTCACCTTCATGATATCATCGCGATACGCAGTATTGATCTTGTCGAAACGGTTGTTCATCTTTCTTTCTGCACAGAAAGCCTTAATAATACGCAGACCACCAAGTGTCTCCTCTACCTGGCTCATCGTGTCACTCCAAAGGCCTTGAGCCTTAATGGAGTCCTGTTTCAGTTTACGTCCTACAAAGCCCATGAACCACCCCATGATAGGAACGATGATAAGGGTGAAAAGTGTTAATTGCCATGAGATGAAAATAAGGGCTGCAAAATAACTGATGATGAGAATAGGATTTTTAAAAAGCATTTCTAAACTCGACATGATTGAGTTTTCTATCTCCTGTACGTCACCACTCATGCGAGCTATGATATCTCCCTTTCGTTCTTCGCTGAAAAAACCTAAAGGCAAAGATGTTATCTTATGGTAGAGTTGATTACGAATATCTCGAACAACACCAGTTCGGATGGGTATAATGGTAGCAGCAGAAAGGAAATAAGCTCCAGTCTTCAGAAAGGTAGTTGCTCCTAAGAAGATGCCTATGAAAAGGAGGGTAGTAGTCTGCCCATATTCAGCTATCAAATCGTTGACATAGTAGTTCAAATTGTTCATCAGTACTTCCTGTATATTGCTCCAATCCCAAGCCATCAGGGAGGTTGCTGTCTTGGCATCGCCCGTCTGAAAGAGAATTTGTAGGATAGGTATCAGTGCAGCAAACGAGAAAATGTTGAGTAGTGCCGATAGAATATTAAATACTATCGACAAGGCGACATATTTCTTATAAGGCGTTACGAATCGCCTCAACACTTGCAAGAACTCTTTCATACTTCTTCTCCGAATAAGGTTGCACTTGTACTGTTCGTTATCTTCACACGCACTGTCTCGCCAATGTGATGGTTACCCTTATCGAACACCACCATCTTGTTTTGTTCTGTTCGGCCACAGAGTTGTGAGCGACTGCGCTTAGAGAAACCTTCCACCAGAACATCAAACTCCTTGCCCTCGTCTTTCTTATTTTGCTGGGCAGAGATTTCTGTCTGCAAGGCGATGAGTTCGTTCAAACGACGAATCTTCTCTTCCTCTGGAACATTGTCTGGCAAATGTTTTGAGGCGTAAGTTCCCGGGCGCTCTGAATATTTAAACATAAAGGCAGAATCGTAACCCACCTCGCGCATCAAGTCCAGTGAAAGTTGATGGTCTTCTTCCGTCTCTGAATGATAACCCACGAAAATATCAGTGGAAAGGCCACAATCAGGAATGATGCGACGAATAGCTGCCACACGATCAAGATACCACTCACGGGTGTATTTACGGTTCATCAGTTTCAGTATTCGGTCTGAGCCACTCTGCACTGGCAAGTGGATATGCTTGCAGACATTAGGCATCTCGGCTATCACCTTCAGTGTTTCATCACTCATATCTTTAGGATGACTAGTGGTGAAGCGGACTCGCATCTGCGGAGCCTCTTCGGCAACCCTCTTCAACAACTCTGGGAATCCGTTTCTCATTCCTAATTCCTCATTTCTCATTTCGAAAGAATTGACATTCTGTCCCAACAAGGTCACTTCCTTGAATCCACGGTCTCGAAGGTCGCGCACTTCACGAAGAATGCTCTCCACATCTCTTGAACGTTCACGGCCACGAGTGTAAGGCACAATGCAATAATGACAGAAATTGTTGCAACCACGCATGATGCTGACAAAACCGCCTATCTTATGTCCTAAACCAATACGCTGAGGCACTACGTCTTTATAGGTCTCTGAGGTGGAAAGTTCGATGTTGATGGCCTTTTGCCCCAACTCAGCCTGAGCTGTCAAGTCGGGCAAAGAAAGATAGGCATCCGGACCTGCCACCAAATCGCAGTGATGGTTCTGGAGCAAGTCATCTTTGACACGTTCAGCCATACAACCAAGAACGCCAATGATGAGGGAGCCACTGCGCCGTGCGCGGCGCAAAGCATCCAAAGCGTCCAAACGATGGAATATCTTCTGTTCGGCATTATCGCGAACAGAACAGGTGTTAAGGAAGACGGCATCTGCCTCATTGATATCGTCAGTCGTCTCGTAGCCAGCCATCTGCATGATACTCGCAACGACTTCAGAATCTGCCACATTCATCTGGCATCCATACGTCTCTATGTAGAGTTTCTTCATGTTTTTTTCTTTTTGCTTGCAAAGTTACGCTTTTTTTCGTATTTTTGCATCGATATTTACCAAAACTTATTGAAATGATGAAAATACTACGTGTTTTATTCATCGCTTTACTGGTGATGATGACATCTGGAGTGAATGCCCAGACTGTCTATAACAGCAACGGAAGTAGTTGTGGAAAAATCGAGAGTAACGGCACCGTGCGCAACAGTAGTGGGTCGAGCATCGGAAAAATCGATAGCGATGGCACTGTGCGTAATGGCAACGGAAGCAGTATTGGTAAAATAGACCGTGACGGTACCATTCGCAACAGCAATGGCAGCAGTATCGGTAAGGTGGAGAGCAACGGTACCGTACGCAACGGCAATGGTAGCAGTATTGGAAAAATAGAAAGCGACGGCACCGTGCGCAATGGCAATGGAAGTAGCATCGGCAAGGTGCAAGGTGTACCCAAAGAATGGGCTGCTGCCTACTTCTTCTTTTTCTTCTAAAACATAAACTACAAAAAAGATAGTATTTGATGGAACTGATTAAAGACAAAGAGTTTGGTGGAGAGCGCCCGCTGTTCACCATTCATGACACACGACTGGAGAATATCACCATTACGGATGGTGAGAGTGGTATCAAACAATGCCAGAACTTAGAGGCGAGCAATTGCCGTTTCTATGGTAAATATCCTTGGTGGCACGTAGATGGTGCACTGATAGAAGACTGTTATTTTGCATTGGATTCGCGTTCGGCTATCTGGTACACCAACGACTTGGTGATGCGCCGTTGTCGTATTGACGCACCGAAATTCTTCAGAGAAATGAAGAATGTGGAGCTGGAGGATGTACAGATATGTGATGCCGACGAGACTTTCTGGAAGGTGGACGGTCTGAAACTGAAGAACGTGCGACTGCACGGAGGAACATATCCCTTCATGTTCTCGAAGAATATCTATGTGGATGGACTGGAAAGCGACTCAAAATATGTGTTCCAATATTGCCAAAACGTAGAGATTCATCATGCCAAGATTCTTACTAAGGACTCTTTCTGGGAGTGCGAGAATGTAACCATCTATGATTCTGAATTGGATGGTGAATACTTGGCATGGCACTCGAAGAACGTTCGATTGGTGAATTGTCATCTGGCAGGAGAGCAATTGCTTTGCTATGCCGATAATCTGGTATTGGAGAACTGTACCTTCGACAAGGCCTGCGACCGTATCTTTGAATACTCTACCGTTGAAGCCGATATCAAAGGACATATCACGCATATCAAGAATCCTACCAGCGGACATATCGTTGCAGACTCTATCGGTTCGGTGACTATTGACGAGAATGTGCGTCAACCGAATAACTGTGTGATTGAGGTGAGAAGTAAAAAGTAATATCTCTGATGAGGGAAGAAGGATGAAGTACGATTTTGATGAAATCATTGAACGCCGAGGCACTGGTAGTGTAAAGTGGGACGAAAGTCCCTCTTCTGACGTAATCCCCATGTGGGTGGCCGACATGGACTTCAAGGCGGCTCCTGCCATTTTGGAAGCAATCCGTAAGCGGGCAGAACATGGAGTGTTTGGCTATGCGCTGGTAGAAGATGACTACTATGACGCCATCATTTTCTGGTTTCAGCGCCGCCATCAGTGGACCATCAGGAGAGAAGAGATTCTCTATACCACAGGGGTTATCCCTGCTATGTCATGTGCCATCAAAGCACTGACAATGCCTGGCGAGAAAGTGCTCATCCTTTCGCCTGACTACAACTGCTTCTTCTCCAGTATCCATAACAACGGCTGCGAAGTGCTTGAGAGTGTGTTGCGATTCAGTCGTAACATTCCCAATCGTTTTGAGGTGGATTGGGAAGACTTCGAGCACCAATGTGCTGACGAGAAGACCACTGCCTTCCTGCTCTGCAACCCCCATAACCCAACAGGACGCGTATGGACCAGGGAAGAACTGCAACAGATGGCAGATATCTGTCATCGGCATCAGGTACATATCATCTCTGATGAGATACACTGCGAACTTATCATGCCTGATCACCAGTTCTGCCCTATGGCAACTGTAGATGACGAGGCTATTATCCTTAACTCGCCTACCAAGTCGTTTAACATCGCAGGACTGCAGGTAGCCAACATCATCTGCCGTAATGCAGAATGGCGCAGGCGTATTAACCGAGCTATCAATATTAACGAGGTATGCGACTTGAATCCTTTCGGACCTGTTGCCTTGAAAGCTGCCTATAACGAGAGCGAGGCGTGGATTGACGAACTGAACCAATATCTGTGGGACAACTACCAAGCGCTGAGCGATTTCGTCGCTCAGAACATCCCCCAATGGAAAGTGATGCCTCTGGAAGGCACCTATCTCGTCTGGGTAGATGTCTCCCTCTGCTGCGACAATGTCACAGCATACACAGACAAGTTGATGCAGGAGGCAAAGGTATGGCTCAACCCAGGCACCATGTATGGGGCAGAGAGCGGGAAGGGCTATGTCCGCATCAATATCGCCTGCCCGAGAAGCAGGATGATGGAGGCTTTACAACGAATCAGCACTGTTGTTTAATCGGCTGCAAAATGATAACGCTGACCTGCCTGTGTCGGCAAGTCATACTCATACACCCGGCGAAGTGTCGGCAAATGGAAGTCCTTGAGTTCTTTGGAACGTACAGGGGCTTTTATTTTTGCTGGAGCGAGAAGCGGATTGGGGCACTCGCCCTTGGCCTCCTGCAAGCCCTCTCCCTTCAATGGCACATAGGAACGAAGGCGCAACGTACCTCCTATGGTAGATAGAATTTCTGCCTCTTTTAGCCTTCCATCTTTCCATTTCATCTCCACCTCAAAGCCACCACGGGCTCGCAAGCCCTTCACCTTTCCTGCTGACCAAACATCAGGAAGGGCAGGCAACAGATGAACAGCTCCATCATGACTCTGCAACAGCATCTCGGCAATACCTGCCGCACAGCCGAAGTTGCCGTCTATCTGGAAAGGAGGATGGGCATCGAAGAGATTCGGATAAGTGCGCCCATCAGGATAATCCTTCATCTTCGAATCATCAGGCAATAAATGCAACATATTGGAAAGGATACGGAAAGCATGATTGCCATCCAGCATACGTGCCCAGAAATTCATTTTCCACCCTAAGCTCCAACCCGTTGCCATATCGCCTCTTTGCTTAAGTGTATTGGCAGCGGCTGCAAAGAGGTCGGGATGCTGATAGGGCGATATCTGATTGGACGGATAGAGTCCGTAAAGATGGGAAATATGCCGGTGCTCGTCCTTAGGGTCGTCACCATCCCATATCCACTCCTGCAACTGACCGTATCGACCTATCTGCATGGGAGCTAACTGGCTGATGGCTTGTTGCAAACGCTGCTGATAGCCAACATCCTTAATACCTAACACCTTCATGGCCTGCAACGTATTCGACAGTACATCGAACACAATCTGATTGTCCATCGTAGAGCCGGCAGTCACCGTCGTCTTTTTCCCCACAGGTCCGTGTTCTGGCGAAACGGTAGGTACCGTCATCAACCAGCCATAATGTGGATGCACCTGCATATAATCCAACAGGAAATCGGCTGCTCCCTTCATGACATCATAATTGTTTTGCAGGAAAAGCTTGTCGCCAGTAAACAGATAGTGCTGCCACAGATGGGTGGTCAACCAGGCTCCCCCCGTAGGGAACATTCCCCATGTTGTACCATCTACAGGTCCGGCAATGCGCCATATATCTGTATTGTGATGAGCCATCCACCCCTGACAGCCATACATCGTGCGAGCAGTCTCACGTCCTGTCTCACTCAAGTCGCGGATAAGCGAAAAAAGAGGCTGTTGCGTTTCTGCCAGATTGCCTACCAGTGCTGGCCAGTAGTTCATCTCAGCATTGATATTGATCGTGTATTTCGAATCCCAGGGAGCTTCCATCTTGTCGTTCCATACACCTTGCAGATTGGCAGGCTGTCCACCAGGTTGAGAGGAGGAAATCAGCAGGTAGCGCCCATATTGGAACATCAAGGCGACCATACCCATATCCTTGCTGCCTGCAAAATGTGCTAAGCGTTCGTCAGTAGGAAGGTTGGAAGCATCCGTCCCTTCAATCTGTAAACTGACACGCTGGTATTGCTGTTGGTATTTCGCCAGATGGCGCTTCAGCAGTTCGTCGTAACCCTTATCACGGATGGAGGCTATCACCTGCAGGGTACGCTCTGTGGGATTAGCACTAACATCGTGATAGTTGACGAAATTGGTGGCTGCCGTGATATAGATAGTGGCTTCGGTAGCATCCTCAACAACCACCATATCGGGAGTATTGTCCCATCTGCCGTCACTCTTCACCAGACACCGTATCTCTGCTGTCAACTTGCCAGGAATACCCTCTTGCTCCACATTCTGTACCGTTGCCACCAGTTCTCCTTCGTTCGCATGACTGCTGTTCTTCAGCGATGTGTTGCACCAATGACTGAGCGAGAAAGCCAGTTCACCCTTCTTGTCGGCCTTCAAACGCATCACGATGGCATTGTCGGCTTGCGAAGCAAAGACCTCACGCGTGTAAGTGACACCATTCAACTTATTCTTATAGGTGGTGGTACTGACGGCATTCTCCAGATTCAGTTCGCGACGGAAGTTGGATGCATGTTCGAAATCGATGCCGCCAAATAACTTCAAACTGCCCAACGGCAAGTATCGCATGCCATGAGGCCCTTTAATGAAATACTTGTCCAACAAGGCATGAGCCGCCTCTTCCTTGCCGACAAAAATGCTGTCGCGCACTTCCTGCAAGTGAGCTTTAGCCTCAAGACTGTTATTGTTGTGGGGCGAACCACTCCAAAATGTCTCTTCGTTCAGCTGTATCGTCTCGCCATCCGTCTCACCATAGACCATAGCCCCTAAGTGAGAATTACCAATAGGCAGCGCTTCTAACCAATGGGAAGCAGGCCGATTATACCATAACCGCTGTGACGGCTGCTGAGCCGACACATGAATAAATGTTGTTGATAATAATAAAATTAGCAGAATCTTTTTCATAAGCATTACTGGTTCATTAGTTCCAAAGCTCGTTTTACTACATCGTTCGACTCGTTCATCACGGCGAAATACCGACTCGTATCCCACAGGTCACGCGCCACCAAAGCTTTTAGTTGCAACTTCAGGTAAGGCATCGTGGTCTTCAATTCCTCGTCATCCTTGGGTTTGATGTTCTGCTTCTCAGCCTCAGCCAGAATACCATCCGTCACAGAGGCAGGTATTTCGAACTCCTGTTGGAAACGGGCAAAGGTAGGATATTGTTTCTTCAGCGCCTTGCGCTGTTGGTCAACATAGCGCAGACTTGCATTGATAATGAGTGAATGGGCAGACATCTCACGATGGAAACGGGTATATTTGGTAGTGTCTAAAGGCACATAGTAATCGGGCATAATGCCTCCTCCGCCATAGACCACCCGATGCTCTTTCAACGTATAGTATTTCAAAGAATCAACGAAATGGATACTGTCCTCGTGCATCAGTTCACCACTCTTCAGCCGATTCACTACATCCATAGCATAATCGCCCTTCTTTCCTTTCTCGTAAGGTTTCTGGATGCAACGCCCTGACGGGGTGTAATAATGGGCAATAGTGAGACGTAGCATCGAACCGTCAGGCAAGTCGATAGGACGCTGCACCAAGCCCTTGCCATAGGAACGGCGCCCCACTACCAGTCCCCTGTCCTGATCCTGAATGGCACCCGTCACAATTTCTGCAGCGGAGGCAGAATAGCTGTCCACCAATACCACTACTTTTCCTTTTTCGAAGAGGCCGTTGCCCTGAGCGCGATACTCATTGCGAGGAACGCGACGCCCTTGGGTATAGACAATGAGTTCGTTGTTGTCCAGAAATTCGTTGGCAATGGCTACGGCTGCATGCAGATATCCACCCCCATTCTCTTGCAGGTCGAGGATCAGCGACTGCATCCCCTCGCCAGTCAACTTCATGATACTCTGGCAGAACTCTTCGTGAGTCTGGGCACCAAAACTGCCAATACGGATATAGCCGATGCCTGGACGGATCATATAGGCAGCATCGATAGACTTCACTGGTATCTTGTCGCGCGTCACCACAAAACGGAGGGTATCGGCAATGCCACGTCGGACGACACCTAAGTTCACCTTTGTTCCCTTCGGCCCACGCAGACGACGCATGATTTCCTCCTTGGGCATCGAAACACCAGCAATAGCCGTATCGTTTACGGATACAATACGGTCACCTGCTATGATACCTTGTTTTTCTGACGGTCCCCCTATCACGGGCTGTATGACCAGCAGTGTATCTTCCACCATATTAAACTGCACACCAATGCCCTCGAAGTTGCCTTGCAGCGGTTCGTTGGCTTCCTTCACTTCCTTGGCAGTCATGTAACTGCTATGGGGATCCAGTTTCTCAATCATCCCTTTGATGCCATCCTCCACGAGTTTCTGCTCGTCAACACTGTCAACATAAAGGTTATTGATGGCCATCTCGGCAATCTGCAGTTTGCGCATGGGCGAATCACTGCCCATATTGATGCGGAGCTGGGCACTGGCGGGTATGGAAAGCTGCGATAATAACGCAGCAGACAGGACTAACTTCTTAATCATAGACTTCTTCCTCCTCTGGACGGTCTTCCTCAATGACAAGATTATCAATGATGAAGTTCTGACGCTCCATCGTGTTCTTGCCCATATAATATTCCAACAATTTCTGTACCTGGTCATTCTTGTGGAGGGTTACTTGCTCCAAGCGGATATCAGGACCTATGAAGCCGGCAAACTCCTCTGGAGAAATCTCACCCAGCCCCTTGAATCGGGTGATTTCTGGGTCGGGACCTAAATCATGGATAGCTGCCACGCGTTCTTCCTCGCTATAGCAGTAACGGGTGATGAAATCGCTCTTCTTGCCTTCTGTCTTGGCATCGGCCTCAGCCAGCACTTTCTTGTTCTTAATCTTCGTACGACGATTACGCACACGGAAGAGTGGTGTCTGCAACACATATACATGTCCCTTCTTGATGAGTTCAGGGAAGAACTGCAGGAAGAATGTGATAATCAGCAGTCGGATATGCATACCGTCAACATCGGCATCGGTAGCCACTATCACCTTATTATATCTAAGGGTGTCCAGACCTTCCTCAATGTCGAGGGCTGCCTGCAACAGGTTGAACTCTTCATTCTCATAAACCACCTTCTTGGTAAGTCCGAAACTGTTGAGGGGTTTTCCTCGCAATGAGAAGACTGCCTGCGTATTCACGTCACGACTCTTGGTGATACTTCCGCTGGCAGAATCGCCCTCGGTGATAAAGATGCTCGACTCTTCCTTACGGTCGTTCTTGGCATCGCTGAAATGAATGCGGCAGTCGCGCAATTTACGATTGTGCAGGTTGGCCTTCTTAGCACGTTCACGAGCCAGTTTGGTGACACCAGCCATCGCCTTGCGCTCGCGCTCGGTCTCCTTAATCTTCTGTTCCAGCACTTCCACCACGTCCTGATGGATGTGCAGATAGTTGTCAACCTCCTGTTTGACGAAGTCGCCAACATATTTATTGATGCTCACCCCATCGGGCGACATGCTGGTAGAACCCAACTTGATCTTCGTCTGACTCTCGAAAATCGGTTCCTCTACGTTGATGGAGATGGCAGCCACAATACCTGCACGGATGTCGCCATATTCATACTTGTTGAAAAACTCCTTGATGGTTCGGGCGATGTGCTCCTTGAAAGCACTCTGATGCGTTCCGCCCTGAGTGGTATGCTGACCGTTGACGAAGGAATAGTATTCCTCGCCATACTGGTTGGCATGAGTAAAGGCTATCTCGATGTCTTCGCCCTGCAGATGAATGATGGGGTAGAGTGCATCGTTGGTCATACGGTCCTTGAGCAAATCCTCCAATCCATGACGCGAGAGGATGCGCCGACCGTTATACATAATGGTCAGTCCCGTGTTCAGATAGGTATAGTTACGAAGCATGTTTTCCACGATTTCGTCGTGGAATCTATAGTTCTGGAACTTGGTATTATCCGGTTCGAAATAGATGTAGGTACCATTCTCGTCCTGCGAAGGTTCCGTGACGTCGCTGATGAGTTCACCACATTCGAAGACAGCCTTGCGCACTTTTCCGTCGCGATAGCTATGCACCTCGAAACGACTGCTCAGAGCATTGACGGCTTTCACACCCACACCGTTCAAACCAATAGACTTCTTAAAGGCTTTGGAATCAAACTTACCACTGGTGTTGAGAATACTGACCGACTCGATGAGCTTACCCTGGGGGATGCCTCGTCCGTAGTCGCGGACGGAGATACGCAGATTGTCGTCCACATTCACTTCTATGCGGTCGCCGGCTTTCATCTTAAACTCGTCGATGGAGTTGTCGAACACTTCTTTCAGCAACACGTAGATACCGTCTTCAGGCGAAGAACCGTCACCCAGTCGGCCAATATACATACCTGGGCGCAGACGGATATGTTGCAAACCTGTCAGGGTTTGTATATTACCTTCGTCGTATTCTACTGATGCGTTCTCTTCGATGATATTTTTCTCTTCACTCATATTGCGTTATAAACTTTTCTTGTAACAACGGCGACGCTTGTGCTGTTCGTGCTCCAGATACTGCCACTGCGACTGCACTTTCTCGTTGGTTTCCATCTCGACATTAGTCTCACCCCACTTGAAACCGTACTTCTGATAACGGGGGATGAGGTCGTAGAAGAGCAATGCATTGGCTCCTTTCTGCTGATATTCAGGCAGGAAACCGATGAGCAACAAGTCCAGGCACTCGGCCTTATGGAACTTCATAGCCTTCAGACAGTGCCACCATCCGAAGGGCCACAGCCGTCCGTTCTTGCATTTCTGCAAGGCGCGCGTCATATTGGTGATGCTGATGCCCACACCGATAATGTCATGATCGGGAGTGTTCCAGTCTTCTATCAAGCAGAGCATATCCATGTCGAGCATGGGGAAATACATCTTCAGGTATTCGTCAATCTGGCCTTCTGTCATCTCGGAGAAACCATAGATGTTCTGATACGACTTGTTGATGACGCTAAGCACTTTGCGACCAATCTGCTTCTTGCCGAATATCTGGCTGCGCTTGGGGTGCACAGGGTGCAGATTATAGCGTTTCATCACCATTTGAGCTATCTTCTGATATTTCTCAGGCATCCCGTCCTTTGGCACAATGAGTTTGTATTCCACATAGTCGTTGTCCTTTTCGAAGCCACCCAGCTGCTCCATGTGGCGAGGGTAATAGTCGTAGTTGTAGATGGTGGCCATCGTGCCCAACTGGTCGAATCCCTCGATGAGCATTCCCTCTGGGTCGAGATCGGTAAATCCCAGTGGACCCACCATCTGGGTCATTCCTTTCGAACGTCCCCACGCTTCGACAGCAGCAAACAATGCGCGCGACACTTCCAATTCGTCGATAAAGTCTAACCAACCAAAACGCACGCTCTGCGTGTCCCAGCGGTCGTTTGCCCGATGGTTAATGATGCCGGCTATGCGCCCTACCATCTTCCCGTCGCGATAGGCCAGAAAATATTCTGCCTCGCAAAACTCGAAGGCTGCATTCTTGTCCTTACTCAACGTGTGAACCTCGTCGGAATGCAGGTTCGGCGCATCGTAAGGATTACCTCTATATAGGTCGTAGTGAAACTGGATGAAAGCTTCCAGGTCTTTCTTGTCGGCTACTTTCCGTATCTCAACTGATGACATTCTTCTTATACCTTATTAATATACTTCTTGCAAAGGTACGAAAAAACGCAGAAACGCACAAGATTTTAACCTATTTTACGGCAAATAAACAACTGATGCGAACCATCCGACAGCGTAGTTCCGAAAATGAACACGTCGCCTCCATCCTTGATTTTCAGTTTCTTACGCAGCATTTCTGCTGTCATGGGGAAGTTGCGGACGGCTATATTGGCCTGCGTGACAGGCTTCAGAACCGACTTCAGTTCCTGCTTGTTCATCGAGCAGGAGGATTCCACCAGGAAACGCCGACCAGGGAAATCGGCTACATCATGGTCGGCTACAAACAGGTGAGAATTGGCTGACAACTGCTGAACGCCAAACGTTTGACTCACTTCCCTAAAGCACCCAGCCTTCATGATACTGGCATTCGGTTCGAAGAGATAGTTCCCAGCAAATATTCCCACCTTGGGAATAAAACATTCCCACCCTGGGAATAAATCATTCCCACCCTGGGAATAAAAAGTGCCCTCCTTGAGCAATAACGAGAACTCCCTACCGTCGTTGACGCAAACCAACAGCAAACCTTCGGAGGGCTTACTGCCAAGCACTAAAAGGAGTTCCTTACACTCGTTGCCTACACTCACGATGTGTACTTCCTGCACGCCTTCCAAGTCGCTGACGGCCTTGCGCCAATCAAGCATGGGCGACAGCTTGAGAATGATGCACTGGGCTTTCTCGCGCAACAAGGGTAACAGCTCGATGACATTAGGCGAGCAGTCGGCTATGCCATAGGTGCGACTGCCTTGCTGATCGCGTCTGGCAGGGTCGAGGTAGATGACATCCACAAGCGCCATCTCCTTCAGATAATCTTCAGCCTCAGCACACACCACCTCTGCCTCCAATCCCAAACATTGAAAGTTATGGCGCGCCATCTCGCATAGTTCAGGATTACGTTCCACATAAATGCGACGCTCAAAAGCACGACTCATATAGGAAAAATCCACACCAAACCCACCAGTCAAATCCACAAAGACTCCCCTCTCAGAAGGAGAGGGGCAGGGGGTGAGGCTTTCCTTATAAAGCGCTGTTTCCTCGCTGGAGCATTGTTCCATATTCAGATGGGGCGGATAGATGATGTCCTCCATCTCAGCCCATGCAGGCAGTTTCTTGCGCGCCGTCTGCCATCCGGCTATCTGTTGCAGAGCCATAGGCATATCAATGTCAGCCCCCTTGCCTCCCTTCAGGGCCAGTTGGCGCACATCCTCCATGCGATGCTCTTGGATAAACCGTCGCGTTGCCTCGTTCATAAAAAAGAGTGACTCAGGAGCTAACCCCTGAGTCACCTATTTAGAATGGATTCTTAAGCGAATGGATTCTCTGTGGGATAGAAGTCACCCTTGGGGAAGTTGTAGTCAATCTCCTCAACAGGAATACCCATGTACTTCAGCACTTCCCAGAGATACTTACCAGTATGACCGAACATCACAGCGCAGTGGTGTGGGTAGTGCTTCTCGATCAGGACGTGACGATAGAAGCGGCTCATGTTCTTGATACCGAAGATACCGATAGAACCGAACGAACGGGTAGCTACTGGGATAACCTCACCCTGTGCGATGTAAGCACGCAACTTGGTGTCGGCTGTTGACTGCAGGCGATATACCGTTGCCAAACCTGGTTTGATGTCACCTTCCAGAGTACCATTGGTTACCTCAACAGGCAGCGCGCGAGCCATGATGCGCTGGAAGCACATCTGACAGTTGCAAACCTTAGAAGAAGCAGTGTTACCACAGTGGAAGCCCATGAAGATTTCCTTGTCTGTATAGGTATCGCAAGCGAACTTCTTACCCTTGATGCTCTCCTCGTACATATCGTTAGGTACGGTATTGTTGATGTCAAGCAGTGTAACGGCATCCTGAGTAATGCAAGTTCCGATGTATTCTGACAATGTACCATAGATATCTACCTCACAGCTAACAGGAATACCACGCATGGTCAGACGGCTGTTGACGTAGCAGGGAACGAAACCGAACATGGTCTGGAAAGCAGGCCAGCACTTGGTTGTCAATGTTACGAACTGGCGAGAACCCTTGTGACCCTCAATCCAGTCGAGCAGTGTCAACTCATACTGAGCCAACTTAGGCAATACCTGTGGAATCTTGTTGCCGTGACCCAACTCGGCAGCCATATCCTTGGCAACCTCCTCGATACGTGGGTCGCCAGCATGCTTCTGGAACGACTCCAGCAGGTCGAGCTCTGAGTTCTCTTCAATCTCAACATCGAGGTCATACAGCGCACGGATAGGAGCGTTACAAGCCAGGAAGTTATTAGGACGAGGACCGAAGCTGATAATCTTCAGGTTCTTCAAACCTACGATGGCACGTGCGATGGGCAGGAACTCATGAATCAGTTCTGCGCAGTGAGCAGCGTCACCAACGGGCTCTTCAGGAATATAGGCACGAGTCTTGCGGAGAGACAGTGCGTGGCTGGCATTCAGCATACCGCAGTAAGCATCGCCACGACCATCAATCAGGTCGTTCTGAGTTTCCTCAGCAGCAGCACAGAACATAGCAGGACCATCGAAATACTTGGCCAGCATGGTCTCAGAAATCTCAGGACCGAAGTTGCCCAAATATACGCAGAGGGCGTTACATCCGGCCTTCTTGATATCCTCAAGAGCCTGACACATGTGAATCTCGCTCTCAACGATACAGATAGGACACTCGTAGATGCCTTCCTTGCCAAATTTCTTCTCATACTCGGCAATCACAGCCTTACGGCGGTTAACAGCCAGAGACTCTGGAAAACAGTCGCGACTTACAGCGACGATTCCAATTTTAATTTCAGGTACATTTTTCATTTTAAGAATAGCGTTTAATAAAGTAATGTTTAGTCTATTTATGGCTGCAAAGATACAAAGAAGTTTGTAAATAACTCAAAGTTTTCCTGCTTTTTTTCTCGTTTGATTGTTGGTTTCACTTTTTTTAGTATCTTTGCACCCAATGGCGATAAAATATACACATAAAGAAGAGTTGTGGAATGCATGGAGTCACGCTGGAGGCATCGTGATGGGTGTTGCCTTTGGTGTTGTCTTCATTGTCATGACATTCAAGGGCGACAATCCTTGGGCGCGACTGGGTGTTTGTCTTTATCTTTTTGGCATGTTGGCTTCGTATGCGGCCTCAACCATTTATCACACCCTACCCCGTCGCTCTATATGGAAAGAACGGTTGCGCCATTGGGACCATGCAGCCATCTATTGGCATATCGCAGGTTCCTATTCGCCACTCACCTTGATTGCCCTGCGCGAGCAAGGTTATTGGGGGTGGAGCCTCTTTTCGTTTGTTTGGGCTTGTGCTATAGCTGGTACCATCGTGAGTTTCATCAAACTGAAGGAGCATTCCAACGTCGAGACTTTCTGCTACGTTGGTATGGGCTTGAGTGTGTTGATAGCTTTCAAGCCTCTCCTCGATTCCGTTTCCACAGCAGCCGTCATCTGGATTATAGCAGAAGGCGTCTGCTATATCACAGGCGCCCTCTTCTATTCGTTCAACAAAAAGCGATATATGCACTCCGTCTTCCACTTCTTTGTCCTGGCTGGCAGCATCTGCCACATCATCGCCGTCTGGGACGTGTTGATGGAGTACCTCTGAACAGTATTTACTTGATATATTCCGAGAAATCGGTGAGTTTCATGTCGCCCTTGCGAGCCAGTGTGTCGTGCATTGCAAAGGCGGCTGTCAGGTTGTGACGTGTCTGTCCCATCTTGGAAATCTTCAGATAGTCCCACAGCAACTGCTTGTAGTCAGGATGAGCACAGTTCTCGATGATGGTCTCGGCACGCTGTGCAGGACTCTTGCCACGCAGGTCGGCAATACCCTGTTCGGTGACGATGATGTTCACATCATGCTCAGAGCTATCCTGATGGCTGACGAAAGGAACAATGCTGGAAATAACACCACCCTTAGCCACAGAAGGACAGGTGAAGATAGACAGGTAGGCATTGCGGATGAAGTCGCCACTGCCTCCGATTCCGTTCATCATCTTCGTACCACTGATATGTGTTGAGTTGACATTTCCGTAGAGGTCGGCCTCAATAGCAGTATTGATGGCAATGACACCTAAGCGGCGGATAATCTCTGGTGAGTTGGAAATCTCGCTCTGGCGCAGGGTCAGGTGCTGCTTCATGTAGTCCATATTGTCGTAAACCTGCATCAGGCATTCGTTCGAAACAGTCAGCGAGCAGGCTGAGGCGTCCTTTACTCTACCAGTGAGCATCATGTCGATTACTGAGTTCTGAATCACTTCAGTATAGATATTGAAATCAGGTACGTGTTTGTCGGCACCCAGAGCGCCAAGGATGGCATTGGCCGTCGAACCTACACCACTCTGCAGGGGGAGGAACTCACGTGGAATACGGCCCTTGTGCATTTCTTCTACCAGGAACTCTGCTGTCAGATAGCCGATCTTCTCAGTCACAGGGTCGCTGTCCTTGAAGGCACGGGCCTCATCAGGGATATTGCACTCTACCACACCTACCACCTTATCCTTAGGAATCGACACGTAAGGCTTACCAATGCGATCGCCTACGTGCTCGATGGGAATTGCTTTGCGGTAAGGAGGATCCAATGGCTCATAGACATCGTGGATGAACTTGGCATTAGGATTATGGAACGAGTTGAGCTCCAGAATCACGTGCTTGGCCAGACGGGCTGCCGTAGGCGAAATGCCACCAGCGGCAGTCAGATAGACATGATAATCATTGCCTACTTCCTCAATGTCGCAGACTTCGAGGATGGCCCAATCTACATCGCCATAGAAACCATAGCGCAACTCTTGTGCCATATGGCTCAGATGCAGGTCGTTATATGGGATTTCGCCCAAATTCACATGCTTACGGAAATCAGGGTTGGTGGTGTAAGGGGCACGATACTTGATAGCCTGTGCATTAGCCAGATCGCCATCTGTTGACTGACCAGTAGATGCACCTGTAAAAATGCCTACCTTGAACTCACGTCCTGCCTCATGCTCGGCAATAGCCAATTTAGCCAACTCTTTCGTCGTTGCCTTAGCCACACCAGCAGGTGTAAAACCACTCATGGCGATGTTCTCGCCATTCTTAATCAGTGCTGCAGCCTCTGCAGCGGTCATACGTGTATAAGCCATATTTTTTGTACAATTTGCAAATTTGGGTGCAAAGTTACTAATAAAATAAGAATTAAGAATTAAGAATTAAAAATATTTTGTACCTTTGCACCAAATTTATATAGTGTTATGGAATCAAAATTAGTTATTTACAATACACTGACTCGTCAGAAAGAGCGTTTCGAACCCATCAACGCCCCTCATGTGGGTATGTATGTCTGTGGCCCTACCGTTTATGGCGATCCACATCTGGGACACGCCCGTCCTGCTATCACCTTCGATTTGGTGTTCCGCTATTTGAAACACTTGGGTTATAAGGTGCGCTATGTGCGTAACATTACGGATGTAGGCCATTTGGAGCACGATGCGGATGAGGGTGAGGACAAGATAGCCAAGAAGGCTCGTCTTGAGCAGTTGGAACCTATGGAGATAGCCCAGTACTACACCAATCGCTATCATCAGGCAATGGACGCGCTGAATGTGCTGCCTCCCTCTATCGAACCACATGCTACGGGACACATCATTGAACAGCAGCAACTCGTGGAACAGATTATAAAAAATGGTTTTGCCTACGAGTCGAATGGTTCTATCTACTTTGATATTGAAGCCTACAATAAGAAGTTCCATTATGGCATTCTTTCCGGCCGTTCACTGGAAAACATCAAGGACGAGAGTCGCGAACTGGCTGGAGTAGGCGAGAAACATAACCAAGCCGACTTTGCCCTTTGGAAGAAAGCAGCACCAGAACACATCATGCGTTGGCCTTCGCCTTGGAGCGACGGTTTCCCTGGCTGGCACTGTGAGTGCACAGCAATGGGGCGCAAATACTTAGGCGAGACATTCGATATTCACGGAGGTGGAATGGACTTGATATTCCCACATCACGAGTGTGAGATTGCACAGGCATACGCTTCCAATGGCAAACCTGCCGTCAAGTACTGGATGCACAACAACATGCTGACCATCAACGGACAGAAGATGGGTAAGTCGTACAACAACTTCATCACCTTGGAGCAGTTCTTTACCGGCGACCATTCTCTGCTGGAGAAAGCCTACTCAGCCATGACTATCCGCTTCTTCGTGCTCTCTGCCCACTATCGTGGTACTGTTGACTTCTCGAACGAAGCACTGCAGGCAGCCGAGAAGGGACTGGAGAAGTTGTTGAATGCCATCAGCGACTTGGAGCGCATACAGGCTTCCGACAAATGTGATGCCGAGACAGAGAAAATTGTGAAGAGTCTGCGTCAGAAGTGTTATGATGCCATGAACGACGACTTTGCTACCCCACAGGTCATCAGTTGTCTGTTCGAGGCTTGCACAGTCATTAATAAACTCGTTGACCACAAGGCTACCATCTGTGCCGATTGTCTGAAGGAACTTTCAGAAACCATGCACCTTTTTGCCTTCGACATCTTGGGATTGAAGGAAGAAAAGGGTGACAATAGCAGTGCTCGCGAAGAAGCCTTTGGCAAAGTGGTGGATATGGTACTCGACCTGCGTGCCAAAGCCAAGGCAGATAAAGACTGGGCGACATCCGACAAGATTCGTGATGAGTTGGCAGCTGCCGGTTTTGAAGTGAAAGACACCAAGGACGGTGTGACGTGGCGATTGAATAAATAAGCTTTATAAAAGCCGAAGCTCCTCTGAAGCTTCGGTTTTTTATTGTCCCTCAAACGCCTCGTGTGTCATATAGACGGCTACGGTTTTATCACGAAGGTACTCGGCTGACATATACATCAGTCCTCCGTAAGGATTATTCGTACCCCACGAATTCTTCATGGTGAAGAAAAGACGCTTGTGGGGATTACGGGCAATTCCTACAATCGCCATACAATGATTGTCGGTGGGAGCCGAATCCCAATGACCGTCAGCTATCCCTTCTTCGAAAGAGAACCCATATTCATCCGTATCGCCTTCCCAACAGACAGCATGACGGTTTCTGATGGCACGTTCTACACGGGCCAACAAGGAATCCTTAGGAATATTCCAAAAACGATTGCGCTCCCAGTTGTCTGGCAAGTCAAGCACTACGTATTGATTGTAGGGATAGTTCTCGTTAGAAGTTACGGCAATGTATTCATCTGGTGCACACACGCTATGAGCAAATTCCTGGGGAGTATAGCGCGCACCCAGCATAAATACCCATCGCGTCTGTGGCAATTTGTGATAAGAGGAATCAGGATATGCATCATAACTGACGATGCCGTGCTTCCCTATTATATTTAATAAGGTGGAACCCATAGCCCTGAGGTTACGCTTTTTCACCACTCTCTCGATGTAAGCTGTAGAGAGATGCACAGAGTCGCCTCGCAGGATATGCTCCGTTTCGATGGTAGAGAGCATGGCATATGCCCAACAATACTGCGTGTTTGCCTGATCCTTAATCGGTGTCATAGGCAGACGCACTTCGTCTGTAAACACCACAGCCGGTCGTTTCTGACAAGCAGTAAAGCCCAATATCAAGAGTAAATATAATAATTTCCTTATCATGCTGCTGATTTACAAAGAAGTGCTGCAGGAAAAATACTGCAGCACTTATCGATTTTTGAACCTTAGTACCCAGACCCGGGCTCGAACCGGGATGGGTTGCCCCACTGGTGTTTGAGACCAGCGCGTCTACCGATTCCGCCATCTGGGCTCAAAAATTCGGCTGCAAAGATACGAATAAAAATTGAGAAACAATAACTGAACCATGAAAATTTTTATTTTTTCTTTATTTTCTTGTCTTTTCTTTGGACATATCAGGAATTATTCGTATCTTCGTAGCACAATTCTGAACTATATCTAATCTTATGAAAATTAACGAAAGTAGCTATTGTATTATTCTGGCAGGCGGAAGAGGAAGACGCCTATGGCCATGTAGTAGAGATGAGAAGCCCAAACAATTTATTGACTTCTTTGGAACTGGACGTACTCAACTGCAACAGACATTCGACCGTTTTGCAAAGATACTACCTAAGCAGAACGTGTTCATTTGCACCAATAAGGAATATGCTCCTATTGTAAGGGAGCAACTTCCTGACCTCCATGAGGAGAACCTGATGATAGAACCCGTCAATCGCGGTACGGCTCCCAGTGTAGCATGGGCCAACATGCGGGTGTGCAGAAGGAATCCTGATGCCAGCGTCATCATCACCCCAAGCGACCAGCTGGTGCTCAACGAAGACTTGTTCTATCAGAATCTGGAAGAGGCTTTCTATTTCGTATCGCACCACGACAATATACTGACGTTAGGGGTGCAGCCCACCCGTCCAGAGCCTGGTTATGGTTATATCCAGAAGGGCGACATCATCATACCTGAAGTGGCTAAGATTGCTAAGATTTCTACCGTGCAGTCGTTTGTCGAGAAACCTGAACGTGACTTCGCGCAAATGTTTATGAACAGTGGGGAGTTCCTTTGGAATACGGGTATCATATTAAGTAAAGCCCAATTCCTGAACCATTGTTTCCGCCAGCTGTTCCCTGAAGTGCTGAACCGCTTCGATAACAGCCGTCTGGACATCACCATCGAGGAGGAGATGGCTTTTGTCAACGAGAATTATCCTTCTTATCCTAACCTGTCCATCGACCAAGGTGTGCTGGAACATATAGAGAATGTGTGTGTCATGAACTGCGACTTTGGATGGGCAGACCTGGGGACGTGGCATGCTCTATACGAATACATGAGTCGTGGCGAAGGCGATAATGTGGTGGTTGACTCAGAGGTCATCTTGGAGGACTGCACTAACAATGTTATCAAACTGCCTAAGGGCAGATTGGGCGTCATCAACGGATTGGACGGCTATATCGTGGCAGAAAGTGACAATGTGTTGCTGATATGCAAGAAAGGCGACTCGTCGGCGCTTGTTCGGAAATATGTGAACGAAGTACAGATAAAATATGGGGACGAGTATATTTAGTTGAAAGTAAACAAAAGGCGCTTGAGTGATTACTCAAACGCCTTTTGTATTTTTGCTGCTATTTCCTTGAACTCCTCTTCCGAGAGTTTCAGTTTCTCTTTGCGGAAGTCTGCATCAGCCTCGCTCTGCATGGGGATGAGATGGATATGTGCATGAGCCACTTCCAATCCCAACACCACTTGTGCTACCTTGCGACATGGGAAAGCTTTCTTGATAGCAATCGCCACACGCTTGGCAAACTGTTGATAGCGTGCCAATTCATCATCCTCCATATCGAAGAAATAATCTACTTCACGACGCGGAATCACCAATGTGTGTCCCTTCACCAATGGGTTGATATCCAGAAAGGCATAGAACTCGTCGTTTTCCGCACACTTATAACTGGGTATCTCGCCTGCTGCAATCTTTGAAAAAATATCCATAACTATGCAATTGAAATGTTCTCGATACGAAGTTTGATGGTGCCGCGTGGTATTTTGATTTCCACCTCGTCACCCACCTTCTTACCCAACAGTCCTTGAGCAATAGGAGTCTTGATAGAAATCTTGCCGGCACGGAGGTCAGCTTCATTCTCACTGACAATGGTGTACGACATCTTGCTCTTGGTGGTCAGGTTGGTCATCTCCACCTTCGTCAGAATCTGCACAGTATCCGTACTCAGACGGGAAGTGTCAACAACCTTCGCCTCAGAGATCGTCACCTTCAGACGGTTAATCTTATCCTCCAAGTGAGCCTGCGCTTCTTTAGCAGCATCATACTCAGAATTTTCACTGAGGTCGCCTTTCTCACGAGCCTCTGCAATAGCAGCGGAAGCCTTAGGGCGTTCCACGCTTTCCAATCGTTGTAATTCGGCTATCAACTTATCGTAGCCTTCTTGTGACATATAAGCCATACTTATTTACTTTTTAATATTTACTTTTTCTCTGGATATGCAAAAAATAAAGAATCCCGACGCGATCATGTCGAAATCCCTGCTTGCTATCGTGTATAGTTATCGGTGCAAAGGTAGGAATTAATTTGCAAACAACCAAATATTTTTGCCGAAATTAATGTATTTTGATTGATATATATCAAGAAAGTGTGCGTACACAATTATTTTCCTTGCTCAGAACTTGCAGATTTTCTGGATGTTTGTATCTTTGCAATGTGTTTTTCATAGTATTAGATTTAAGGTTAACAAAGATTAGGAACTCAGCGGAGTTCCATTTTTTTTGCCCTAAAGCGAAGCACCACATAGATGATGACGCCTGAAATTAGTCCTGCAAAGACATCGATGGCGTAGTGGGCATAGATATATACGGTTGCAAAACACATGAGCACATAAAAAGGCAACATGGAGAAAACGAGTCGCTTGCTGCGAGTTTGGCAAGCCAATAGCATCATGACGGTTGTCACTCCCACATGACTGCTGGGGAAGGCGGCTGTGGGGCGCTCACCGGCATTGTGGGTAATTTCCAGCAAATGATAAAAGAATCCGTCGCTCCATCCTGGAGATGCCATCCTTTCACTATGTGTCAGGAAGAAGTCGCCTATGCTGGGGAATATACCTGCTGCTATCTTTTCCACACCAACGGCAAGATAATAGAACTGCGGTCCTGTGACAGGCAGGAGGACAAAAATCACATAATAGATGTAAAAGGAAGATATCAATATATAAGCCGCCCTGTCGAACGACCGATAGCGGAAGAAAAAGTAGTAGAGTAGAATCACTACCATCAGTGGGAAGTAACTGACATACCCCAGGCACATCAATTCCGAGAACCATTCCCAAGGACATTTCTGCGAGAAGAGCAGAGACGGCTGACAATGGAATAGTTTTTGCTCAAACCCTGCAAAGATATGGTCGAGATTAGGCAGTACCCGGTTCAGTTCGTAGGTATCAGGATAAAACCACGACAGCGTTAGCATCAGCCCTGCAATACGCAGAAAATGAGTCAGTCGGCAGGGACGCCATTGGTAAACAGCCCACATGACCGCCATCAACAGTAACGTCTGGCCTCGCGTGATAAGCATCTGCAGGGGATTGACAAGAGAGTCCCACCAACAAATCATCAGCAACACGGTGAAAGCCATATAGGTAAGAATCACCCATTCAACAGGCCAAATCTTCTTCATAACCATTTGTTTTCTTGATACCACTCAATGCTACGACGCACGCCTTCAGCCAGTTTTACTTTCGGTTCGAATCCCAGTTCCATGCGAGCCGGAGTGATGTCGCACCGCCAGTTGCGCTGACGCAGAATATTAAATTTATCGTTGTTCAGTACCGACATCTTACCTGTCAATCTGCCCCACCAGTCACCACACCAGGTGATGATGCGCAATAGCCAGATGGGGGCTTTGATGCGAATCCACCAAGGGCGTCCCAGTGCCTCATGAACCAAATCACTGAATTCCGACGATTGGTACACCTCGCCATCCGAAAGGAAATAGGCCCTGCCCGTTTCTCCTTTTTCCAAAGCCAGAAAGACTGCCTCTACCACATCAGTGACATAGACGAAGGTAATATCCTGACGCTGGAATCCGACGGCAAAATCGGTGTGTTTCTTGATACTCTGTATTTGGGTGAAATAGTCGCGCTCACGAGGTCCATAAACTCCTGTGGGACGCAGGACGATGTAGGGGAAAGTTGAAAGGCTACGGGTAGGCGAGCTCTGCTCGGGAATGAGTTGAGAGTTGAGCGTTGAAAGGTATTGCTCTGCTGCCAACTTGCTCTTGCCATAGGCGGTATTGGGCTTTGCCTCGTCAGTCTCACGGATTTCCTCGTAGGGCTGTTGCTCGCGGATAGCCCCCATGATGCTCAGGCTGCTGATAAAGACAAAACGCTTCAGCGGCATCTGCAATGAGACGAGGGCATTCACCAGATTCTTGGTTCCTTCGGTATTGATACGGAAGAAATCCTGTTTGTGCAGACACTTCGTCGCACCGGCTGCATGAACCACATAGTCGAACGCCATTCCCTTCAGTTGCGCCTCCAACACCTCCTGCGACGAGAGGTCCAATTCTATGAAGTGAATCCGGTCATCCTGCAAATACTTTCTGGAACTTGAACGCCGCACGGCTGCCCAGGTTTCAAAACCTCGGCGGAGCGCTTCCTCCACGATGAAAGAGCCTATAAAACCACTGGCTCCTGTTATTAAAATCTTCATTTTCGTAAAATTTGCTGCAAATATACGAATAATTCCCGATTTATTTGTATTTTTGTACCAAAGAAACTAAAAACGCATGATACTATGAGTAAAAAGAAAGGTGGTAAACGACTGAATAAGAAGATGATTGCAGAAATGCTGCAAACCTTCTTCCAACAGAATCCTAACGAGGTTTTTTCGTTTAAGCAGATATTCAAGGCACTTAAACTGGATACCCATCCAGCCAAGATGCTCGCCATCGATACGATGGACGAGATGACATGGGACGACTATCTCACCAAGACCAGCGATAACTCCTACCGCCTGAACCTGAAGACCCAGGTGCAGGAGGGTACGTTTATCCGTAAGTCCAATGGTAAGAACTCGTTCCAACCGGATGACGGTGGCAAACCCATCTTCGTGTCGGAGCGCAATTCCATGTTTGCCCTCAATGGCGACCGCGTCAGAGTGGCTATGATGGCACGCCGACAAAACCATATCAAGGAGGCAATGGTGGTCGAAGTGCTGTCGCATAAGATGGATCAGGCTGTTGGTAAACTGAAAGTAGAGAAAGACTTTGCCTTCCTTGTTACGGAAGGTAATATCTTCGCACAGGATATTCTGATTCCTAAAAAGAAACTGAAGGGCGGTAAGACGGGCGATAAGGCCGTGGTGAAAATCACCCAGTGGCCCTCGAAGGATTCCAAGAATCTGGTAGGTGAAGTCATTGACGTACTGGGTAAGGAGGGCGACAACAATGTAGAGATGCATGCCATCCTGGCGCAATACGGACTGCCCTATAAGTATCCTAAAGCCATCGAGGATGCTGCCGAGAAGATTGAGCCGGGCATTACGGCTGAGGAGATTGCGCGTCGTGAAGACTTCCGCGACGTATGGACCTGCACCATCGACCCCAAGGATGCCAAAGACTTTGATGATGCACTGTCAATCCGTCCTGCAGGCAAGGGCTTGTGGGAGGTTGGTGTGCATATTGCCGATGTCTCGCACTATGTCAAGGAGGGCTCAGTGATAGATAAGGAGGCTACCAAACGTGCCACGAGTGTCTATCTCGTTGACCGCACCATCCCGATGCTGCCCGAGCGCCTGTGCAATTTCATCTGCTCGCTGCGCCCTGACGAAGAAAAGCTGTGCTACAGCGTGATTGTCGTTTTAGACGACGATGCCAACATCAAACAGGGACGCATCGTCCATACCGTCATCAAGAGCAACCGCCGTTATGCCTATGAGGAGGTGCAGGACATTCTGATGGGGGAATCCCCAACATCTGAACCTGCAGAATATGCCGATAGCCTCAAAACGCTTGACCGTCTTGCTAAGAAGTTGCGTGAGAAACGCTTCAAAGGTGGAGCTGTGAAGTTCGATCGTGAAGAGTTGCACTTTGATATTGATGCCGACGGCAAGCCCACACGCGCCTATTTCAAGAAATCTACCGATGCCACCCAGCTCATCGAGGAATTCATGCTGCTGGCCAACAAGTTTGTGGCAGAGAGCATTGGTATGAAGAAAAAGCCCAAAGGCAACGGCCAACAGCAGAAAGCCAAGACATTCGTCTATCGTATTCACGACCAGCCCGACCCCACTAAATTGGAAAACCTGCGCGAATTTGTGGTCAAGTTCGGCTATAAGCTCAAGACAGGAGGCACCAAGGGGGCTATCTCCAAGAGCCTGAACTCGCTGATGGACGGTTGTCAGGGTAAGAAGGAACAGAAACTGATTGAGACCGTTGCCCTGCGTGCCATGATGAAGGCAAAATACTCTACGCATAACATCGGACACTACGGACTGGCCTTCGAGTATTACACCCACTTCACGTCGCCTATCCGCCGTTATCCCGATACGATGGTACACCGACTCCTCACCAAATATCAGGACGGAGGGCGCAGTGCCAATCAGGACAAATACGAAGAGCTTTGCGAACACTGTTCCGATATGGAGGTGGTAGCTCAGCAGGCGGAGCGTGACTCCATTAAATATAAAATGGTGGAATTTATGGTCGACAAGGTTGGTGAGGTCTATGATGCCCACATCAGCGGCATCCAGTCCTACGGCATCTACTGCGAGATTGACGAGAACCATTGCGAGGGAATGGTGCCCATGCGTGATTTGGACGACGACTACTACGACTTCGACGAGCGCAACTACTGTCTCGTTGGTCGCCGCCACCACAACAAATACCAGCTGGGCGACCCCATCCGCATCAAGGTGGCGCGTGCCAATATGGAGAAGCGTCAACTCGACTTCGCGCTGGCCGAAGACTGATGATTGCTGTCGAATAACTAAGGGGAGCTGGTCAGATAGTGCCAGCTCCCCTTCTTCGATTAATCTTTACAGGATGATGAGTACTTACTGTAAGTTTCGAAAAATTTCTCTAATAAAAATTTGGAACTTTGCTCACTTATCCGTATCTTTGCGAGTAAAAACGGAGATGCCTAAGATTCTGTTATACATAACTGCAAAGGTAATTTGGCAATTTCTGTTCTGGAATACTGACTACAATGAAAACAGAGCGCATGTTCATGTAGGTAAACGTAATACAGAGCACCTGTGCAAGATATGGCTTGAACCCGAAGTAGAATTAGCTCAACAAGGTGATTTGACAGACGCACAAATAAAGGAAATTTTGGCGATAGCTAATGATTATCGCGACCAATTACTTCATCAATGGAGTCTCTTTAAACAAGGAAAACGTTTGAGAATACTTACTGTAAGAAAGACTAAAAAGAAATAGCAATGTACAAAAAGGAAGGTTATTGGGATGTTAAACCGAGAATTAAGCGGCTGTCTTTCCCGAAACGCGGAAAGTTTCAGGTTGACCTGCAGGATGGGCGTTCTGTGGTAATGCCTATTTCTGCTTTTCCATCAATAAAGAAAGTTCCGACAAAAGAACGCGACAACTGGTATATGATTGGAGGTGGCATAACCTGGGATTCTTGTCCAGAAGTTATCCACATTGAGCAAATTCTTGGTAACTACCAAAACTATGCCCACGAGCAAGCATAACAGTAAAGACATATACCATGCGAGGGATGAACGCGCTCACGAATCCATTGCAGCTACGTCGCACCGCACCGCCGAATACTACCGCTAGCGTCCCTGCGCCGCCAAGGTGGAGAGTGCCGCCCGCATCTTCGCCAACTATCTGAACTCAAAAAGTTAAGTGCCGTCTGAATAGAAAAGGCTCCCCGACGTCTCACGACGCAAGGGAGCCTTCAATTTAACCATTAAAACTAATCTTTTATTTCACAAGCATTTTCTTGCCGTTGATGATGACGATACCCTTATAGCTCTCGTCAACACGCTGACCTCTCAAGTTATAACGTTTAGCCGTTGTGCCGTCAGCATTAATCAGCTGAATGCCTGTAGCATTAGCCACTGTCACTTTTAACAGTGTCACCGGAGCTTCCGAAGTCTTCAGCGTCAGCAAGATGTCACCACCAGTGGCAACATACTCCTTGCCACTTACCAGCGTCAGTGCTGCACGGCGACTGGCTGCCGGTTCTGTCAGTCCTTCTGCCTCAATAGTCCCTTCGAATGTACACGTCACGACTTTACCAGCCTCTACACCCAGAATAGCCATCTTAACGTCGGCACCTTCACTGAAGGTTATGCTGCCGTCGGCACCTACTGTCAAGCGCGCAGCGGCCTCCTCCGACAGGGCAATCTCGTTTGCCACGCTATTCTTAATAGCTTCGGCTACCTCGGCTGACGGCTTATAGAGCGTCTCACCATCTACGGTCACAGGCTCTTCCTTATTAATAGTTTCAGACTCTACGGTCAGTTCGTAGCTTGCCTTGGTTGCCTCATACTGCTCGTTGCCGGCAAACTCCGCCGTGATGGTGGTCTTACCAGCAGCCAAGATGGTGACAGCCCCCGTCTTGGCATCCACCGTTGCCACTTTCGTGTTGCTGCTGCTATAAGTTACCTCAAGCTTTGAGTCGTTCTTCAACGTAGGAGCCGAGAATGGTTCACCATAAGTAGCAGTATATGTCTGTTGAGGGAATGACAATTCTACATCAGCCTTGACAACCGTCAGTTTGTAGCTGCCCGATACCGCATTATATATATCATTTCCTGCAAATTCAGCAGAGATGGTTGTCTCACCGATTTTTAGAATAGTCACTGCGCCTGTCTTGGCATCCACCTTGGCAACTGTCTCATCACTGCTGCTATAGGTCAGCGTAAGGCCTTCTGGAGTAGTTGAAGCCTTAGGAGCCTCGAAAGCCTCCTTCGTAGAAACAGTATACTCCTGCTGAGGGAACGAGATGGCAGCACTTATTTTCTGAACTATCAGCGTATAACTGACCGATGCAGCCTTGAAATCGTCGTTGCCCGCAAAAGCGGCCGTAATAACAACAGTTCCTGCCTTATGGAGCGTCACGGCACCGGTAGAAGCGTTGACTTCAGCAACTTCGGTATTGCTGCTGCTATAAGTAACTGGAACATTGTCGGGATTCGTCAACTGGGGAGCAGTGAAAGTGCCATTAACGGCAACACGATATTCTTTCTCGGGGAATTGAAGAGTTGTAGTTCCTGGATCAACAACGGTTAGCGTGTATGTACCCTTAGGGTCGTTCCAGCCTGTTCCTCCTTCATAGAAATCGTTCTCTGCCAACCACACCGTAATGGTTGTTTCACCTTTCTTTAATGGCGTAATGATACCTTTCTCATTCACCGTCGCCACTGTTTCGTCACTGCTCTCATAGGCAAGGGCAAACCCTGTCACTTCTTCATTTAATATATTTTTGATAGAAGGCACAGGAGAGGTAAAATCTTCGCCCACAGTGGCTTTGTAACTACTCTCAGCAAACGAAAACACAGGTCTGCCTTTATTACAGCTGTAGGAATAAGATACCTTTGCAGGCTTGTATTCTGTGTTACCAGCAAACGAAGCTGTGATGGTAGCCGTTCCAGCTTTTACCACCTTAATGGCACCCGTTGTAGCATTAATCTGAATAGCTTCCGGATTCGTCGACTCATACTGTACGGCAACATTATATTTGTTCACGAGTACAGCAGGTGAAACTTCTTGAGGATAGTAAAAAGCTAACACATCAGGGAAATAAGGGTCATTCCACGTGGTGCGAATCGTATTATCCCAATCATCAGCAGCTTTCCACTTAAGTCCAGGTTCAGTACGTGTGTCGGGCACTATGACGATATTGGTTGCAATTTTATCGCCACACTTAATAGCAGAAGAACTCCAGGAACCATTAGAAATGCGTGCTCCCTCTGGAGACTGGATGGAGCTATTAGTAAGGGTGATCCATCCTATGTTAGAAATACTATATACTTTTAATGTGGATTCTATAACAGACAACGACGTATATACAACATTTATTCCTTTTTCATCCTGAAAATCAACAGTCGTATGGTCAATAACTAACTTACAACCTGCCATTGCCGATTTATTAAAATGATAAAATACTGTTTCTGAACCTGTATGCTTAGCCGTTAACGAACCGCTGCCAGTAATAGTTAAGGATTCAGATCCATCACCATATATTATTATTGCAGAAGACGAAAGTGTATTCGTTCCTTCCGACTGAATGGTAAGCGGTTGAGTAGTATTTATAATTTTCTTATCTGCACTGGCTGTCACACCATTCAGATTCAGCGTCTGAGTCTCGCTGTCGTAGCTCATCGTACCTGTGGCAGAGCATCCGTCAACGGAGTTAATCACAGCAATCAGGTTGGCCTTGTTCTCGTCGGTCACGTCAACACCACAAATCTGCAGCCCGTAGGGACTCTCAGCGTTTGCACCCGTCAGGAGGGCAAACAACGTCACTAAAGTGAGTAAAATTCTTTGTTTCATAAGCGCTTATCTTTTTATTGGTTACTAATATTGTTGATATTCATGCTACAAAATTACAAAGATTTTTGTTAAATAGTGTCACCCCCCCCCTAAATAATGTTAAAGCGCGAAAAATTTCCCTCGCCTAATCACATGTGGATCATGGATCATGGATCAGGGGACTCTGATCCGTCCAGAAATTAGAAAAGAAACAACGAAACAAAATCATAAAAGGGTTATGCGATCAGGGAGCTGGATTCAGGCAACTGGCCCGAATAACGGGCATCAGTTACGGGATTATTCAAAGAGTAGCAATAGATCAGAGATTGCAACGCCACACAAAACAACCACAATGCAAGAAAAACAGAAAATTCTCGACCTATTACTCATATTTTTGCATCGCTTTAGAGTCGCTTCAGGCAGGGAGATGCCATACATATACCATACACATACCATACACATGCCATACACATACTATACCCTTGAGCATGGCTACAATATGGCATCATAGGGAGAAAACCGAGGCATCTCCCTGCATAACCACTACCAGCTATATGCGGGAATTGAATATCATATCTCGAATGGCATCCAAAGTAGGAACCGCCGTATGCCGAACGGCACGTACGGTGGTGTGAGAGGTCGGTAAACATGAAATTTGGCTCTTGCCAAATGGAGAGGGAGCTTTGGGCGGGCAGGGAGTTTCATTACGAGAAACTGGTGGTTTCATTACGAGTTTCTACTGGTTTCATTACGAGTTTCTGGGGGATAGGTTAGTGGCAATATGGCGCCACTCCTCTACCTGTGATTTTTCATTTTTAATATCACAATATCACCAAATGTTCCTTGAAGCCCGATGTACAAAGGGATTGGCGTTGGTGATATTAGTGGTGATATTGGTGATATTTTCTGCTGGTTTTTAACAGATTTTGGCTAAAAAACGCGTTTTTTTCGAGTGCGCTCCAGTAAAAATTGGAGTGCAGTGAAAAACTTTTTGGAGTGCACTCGAAAAATAAGCGCTTATTACAATAAAGAAATAGATTCTGCGTTTTTTATATAAAACGATAAGATGAAAAAAATAATAGCAGTCTTTGCTCTTCTCTGTCTTTCACTGGGCATGAAGGCACAACAAGAAATTCATTCGTGGTCTTTAACTCCAAAAGTTGGTTTCAACTCTTCCAATATGTCAGTGGAGGATCTGTGGACTGACGCGAACCACCATATAAGTACAAAACGGAAATGGGGCTTTGTGGGAGGTATGGAAGCAGAGTATCAGGCTTGGCAGCAAATAGGTATTTCGGTAGGTGCCTTTTATGCTAACGAGGGTTATACATACGGAGACATCGAGGACTTAGGGAAGGTAACGCAGACGCTTCATTTCGTCAACATCCCTGTTTTGGTCAATTTCTATATCGAACCCAATATACTACCAGGGTTGGCTTTAAAGGCTGGTGTGGAGTTCGGCTATTTGGTAAGCGGCAAATATAAGGATGCCAAGACGTCATTGACCAATACGTCGGACTATAAGCGTGTCAATATTTCCATTCCTGCAGGTATCTCCTACAATTACAAGCATTTTGTGGCAGACCTCCGTTACAACATCGGCTTAATGAACATGTGCAACAAGGTGCTGGAAGTGGAAGATTCGTGGAAGACAAACTCCCTATGGCTCACTGTTGGCTACCAGTTTGATTTGTAGCTCTCTCCTTAACGGTGGGCTCTGCCATTTCTTTTGACTCTACCACGGGCTCAGTGGACTTAACGGGTTCACTGGGCTCTTTTTCGGGCTTGGGTGCCTCTGGCTGATGTGCCTTTTGCTTCACGGCACTGTCGCCTTTAACCTTGGCGGGGTCAGCACCCGGGCGATGCCACTGCTGATGGAGGAAACGCAGATAGGAGCCGTAGGTATGACTGCTGTAAGCCTTGAAGATATTATTGGCGAAAAGGATGTCGGTAATCTTGTTTTCCTCAACGTAGGCAATGATATCCTTGGTGAAATAGCGTGAGTCGATGACGTGCACTTCTTCGAACGAGAAGAAGAGATAGCCGGGCAGCATGTTGCCGAAGCTGTCCTTGAGGATGATGACGCGCCTGCCGTTATGCGTGGATGTCCGCACCTGCGTCAGTTTGGTGTCACCGCCCATCATGGTGCAATAGGCGCCCCCGTGACCGTCTTTGAATTTGAAGAAGAAGGCTGCTTTGTAGGGTTTGCCCTCACCCGTCACCTGATAGTTCTTGTTGATGGTATAGTTGGTGTAGGTGGTGGTATATTCCACGCCTTTGGGCACGTAATAGACGAAATCCTCGGGGGCATTCTTGATGGAGATATCCTTGCTATATCCATACATCGAACCCACATAGCCATGAGTGACGCGACGCTCGTAGTGGCTCAAGTCTTTGAAGGGCACCCCAGCCACGCGGGCAAACTCCTGAGCAGCATAATAGCCGCCGAGGGGCGACCAGTGGTGGTCGGTGCGCAGATAGATGTCTTCGTCGGCATGCTTGCCCAATGTCGTATAGACATCCACGGGTTTCACCCCGGGGTCGAGATGTGCCACCACATTGCGGATGGTGGGCAGTTGTCGGTTGGTGCGCTTCTTGGCTTTGTCAGGACAATAGAACTCTACAGCTGTGGGAATCACCATGCAATAGATATTCACCTTCGAGCCGAACACCTCTTTATATTTATTAGCAGCCTGAGCGTAGCCCACACATCCCTTCGGACCGCCGCCGTATGCCATCAGGGCACGCACCTTGTCGCCCTTGCCCACGATGATGATACCCGCATTGGCTATCTTCGCATTCTCGTCGGCATTGATATGATTCTCATAATCATCAATGGTCATACTGTCTTTAGGCTCCTGGCCTTTGGCTGTCGGGTGTTGGCTATCTGTGCCTCCTGCCTGCTCCAGTTCCATGTCGCCAGCCTGGAATTTGATATTATCATCAGAAGGCGCAATGGCAATGAGGTCCTTGATCTGCATACTCAGTGTCATAAACACGTCGCGATAGGGTTCACTATCACTGAACCACTTAGATACATCGCTGGTAAACGAGCCATCAGCCAGACGCTCCCACGAAAACTCCGGGAAGGTAGCCAGTTCGCGCTTTTCCAGTTCCGACACCGTACTGCGAGGGAAGGTATCGAAGACCACCGTAAAGGCGAGGAAAACAAGTGCTATGACGATGATATACAGATAATGTTTCATGACTTTATTGCACCAGATAACGGTTGTAAGATTGATGGGTAGCAGGCGAATATGCATGACCCGCATTGTTGGCAAAGAGAATATCGGTAATGTCGTTCTTATGCACGTAATGTACGATATTCCGCGTGAAGTAACGACAATCTACCACATGAATTTCCTCGAACGAGTGGAACAGGTAGGCAGGAATGGCATTGCCATAACTGTCTTTCAGTATCAGCAACCGACGACCGTTATGTGTGGAGGTCTTCACCTGAGTGGTATTGAGATCACCATGCATGAAGGTCATGTAAGCCTGACTGTTACCATCTTCATATTCGTAGAAGAAATTGCCCTTCTCTGGTGCCTTCTCGCCAATCACCTGGCGGTGTTTACCCAGTTTGTAGCGAATATAGGTAGTGGTATAGTCAACGTCTTTGGGCACATAGTACACAAAATCCTCCGGTGCATTCTTCACGGCAGCATCATGTGAGAAACGATACATGGTGCCCACATAGTTGTGAATGACATGCTTCTCGTAGGTTGACAGGTCGGCAAAAGGCAGATTGGCGGCTGAGGCAAACTGCTGGGCAGCATAGTAAGCACCCAGTGGAGCCCAGTGATGGTCGGTGCGCGAATAGATATCCTCGTCGGCATGTTTTGCCATCGTATCGAAGAGGTCGATTACTTTCACCGACTTATCCAGATGAGCATAGATGTTGCGAACGGTAGTCTGCTGGTCTCTGGTCCATTCCTTGGCTTCATCGGGGCAATAGATAGCCACTGCCGTAGGGATAATCATGCAATAGACATTAACGTCCTGTCCGAAGGTACGTTTATATTCATTGACCGCATCGGCATAACCCAGTCCGCCATCCACTTGCCCGCGGAATGGTTCGAAGGCACGCAGACTGTCGCCACTGCCCACGATGATGATGCCTGAGCGCGTCAGACGGGCATGCTCGGCAAACACCATCACGATGCCCATTACAAAAAGAAGTCCTGCTAAAAATATCTTTCGTCTCATATTTAGAATCTTGTATAAATAAATGCGTTATTCGTTGCACCCACCAAAAGGGCAGTACTCAATATCAGGATGCCTACCGACAGCACGATACGCGTTGAATAGACTAAGAAAGTCTTCAAACCGGAATCGCCCAGCCAACGGTCCGTCAAGTCGGAAACGGTGCTACGGATAGGCAGACAGAACAACAGGGCAACCACCCACAACCAGAAATTGTCGAGCAATGCACTCTCATCGACAAAGTCGTAGAGAGCTGCCACATCACCAAAGAAAGCATGGAAGAACACTATCATTTGGTCGAAATGATCGAAGTAGAAGATACCCCAGCCCACTATGACCAGCAACATACTATAAATATGTAGTAGGAAAGCAGGGATGCGGTCGTGCACTTTCAGCAGCGTGTATTTCTCTATCATCACTATCAGTCCGAAATAGACACCCCAGATAATGAAATTCCAACTGGCTCCATGCCACATACCCGTCAGGAACCACACCACCAGGATGTTGACAGCCTGATGCTGGCGATTGCCGCCCAGAGGTATATAGACATAGTCGCGGAAGAAACTACCCAGGGAGATATGCCAACGGCGCCAGAAATCCGTAATCGAGTTACAGATGTATGGATGACGGAAGTTCTCGTTAAAGTGGAATCCCATGCAGCGACCCAGTCCGATAGCCATATCGGAATAACCTGAGAAGTCGAAGTAAATCTGCAGGGTAAATGCCACAACACCTATCCAGGCGCCAGCCATTGTCAGGGAGTTGAGACCTCCCACAAGGAACTGGTCGGAAATCTCAGAGAGTTGGTTGGCAATGATCACCTTCTTACCCAGTCCGATGAGGAAACGATAGATGCCGTCGGCAAAATCGGCAGCACTCACATGCCGATGGTGCAACTCCTCTGCCACAGTGCCATAGCGCACGATAGGTCCTGCTATCAGCTGTGGGAACATGGAGATATACAAAAGCAAATCAACGAAACGGCGCTGAACGGGCGATTCCCTGCGATAGACATCTATCAGATAGGAAATAGACTGGAAGGTATAGAAGCTGATACCTATCGGCAAGGCAATATTCGGACGAGCCACCTCCAGCCCTATGTCGTTCAGACAGTCTGCCAGGAATCCCAGATATTTGAACGTGCCGATGATGGCAATATTCAATATCAGACCAATGACGAGTACCAGTTTCCGATGGCGTTCCGAACCGGCGATACCCAGTCCTACCAGGAAATTGACCAGCACGCAGAACAGCATCAAGAATACATAGACAGGTTCGCCCCATGCATAGAATATCAGGGAGAAGCATACCAGTACCAGGTTCTTAGCCTGATTATTCCTCGTTACCTCTTCAGAAGCCCATTTACGGTCTGCCCATGTTGCCAAGAGGTAGCACACCAGGAAGGCTGGCAGGAAAACGAAGAGGAAAAATAAATCTGAGAATACCATGAAACGCTTATTGTTGCACGATGGCCTTTATCTGTTCGTAAATATATGTTCCTAACACTTGAGCTCCCTTGGGCGTGGTGTGAACTCCGTCTTTGGAATACCCCTTGATAATCATCTCAGAAGCGCAGAATGGTTTTTTGCCTCCATCCAGTCTGACAACACCGGCATGCAGCATTTCAGCACATGCGGCTATCTCGCAGGCTGCTTGGTGCTGTTTCTCCATCCCCACTTTCACGAAAGGCGGTGGCGTAACCAGAATGAGCTTTGCCTGAGGGAAAGCCTGGCGCAGCAACTCTCCGTCGTAACCTATCCATTTCGACAGACGGTCAGGTCGTTTGTCGGCAAACCACAAGTCGTTCGTGCCCGCCATGATGATAATGAGGTCTGGCATGGGCTGAATCCCTTGGTCACAAGCCTCCACCAGACGGTTTATCTGATTATAAATCACATTATTGTCGCTAAGCACCCCTGTATTCTCCTTGGTGTCATAGACGGTCTTGGAGGTATGTGTCCAAGTAGCACCACTACGGGCGTAGCTGACGCAGGAGCGTGGTTGAGCCAGATCTTTGAACCATTTGTTCCATCCTTCTGGTTTATCGCACTCGTCGCCTCCTAACCAGGTGTTCGAATCGCCCAGTATGACTACATGCTTTTGCAGTTGTGCGGTTACCATTCCGCACAGGCAAAAACAAGTTAATACCACAGTCAAAAATCGTCTTATTATCATGAAAATGACCCTTTTACGCTTTTTCGGGTGCAAAGTTACAAAATTAAACGAGAAATGAGAAATGAGAAATGAGAAATTTAAATGAGAAGTGAGAAACTTCGGTAAAAAACTATCTCTCATCGTCCAATTCGCGCTCCAACTGATCCGTGCGATGCTGAAATTCACGATACGCATTCGAAAGGTCACCCTTGGTAATATCAATCGTAGTATTCACTGGGCGCCAAGGGTCTTTCAACGTATGCTGGAACAGCCACTCGTAGGTCTTGCTGGTATAGAAATAACGCGCCAAAGCACCATGCGATGCTCCAGGCAACCAATCGTAGCGCAATCTACTGGTAATGCCCAGTGTCTTCATACCCGTCACCACTTTCTGTGACTCTCGCACTGAGACGGCTCTGTCGGCAGTGCCATGAACTATCCATAGCGGCAGTTCGCCCAGTCCTCGATAGTCCTTCAGCGTAGAACCTCCGCAAAGAGCGATGGCAGCAGCTATCTTCTCAGGATAGGTGCCTGCAAAGTCAAGCGTACCATAGCCTCCCAAACTCATACCCAGCACATAGACACGTGTCTCGTCAAAGACGTAGTGCAGCTTCATCCACTCCAATATCTCATTGAGCTTGTGGGGATTCCACGAGCCGCCAGGATTCTGCGGAGCTACTATCAAGGCAGGAATCATAAGACCCATCTGAGCTGCGTCTATTGACCCATAGCGCAATACCTTATTCAGATTACGCCCACAGAGGCTGGCGCCGTGCAGGAAAATAATGAGCGGGGTAGTCTCTTGCGTATAATAGTATTCTTCAGGGGTATAGACCCAGAAGTCGTAATTACCCTTGATGACTCCTTTCTTTGCTGAAAGTAAATCGTACTGAGCACTGACCTTTAAAGGTAGAAAGGTAAAAAGGCAAAAAGGTAAAAAATATAAAAGCAGCTTTTTCATTTGATAACGAATTTATAGATTTTATTTCCACGACAGCCTACAACAGCCGTATTGCCGATGGCTATCGGGGAGGATTCAAAATTATAACCGACTACTTTCTTGCAGACCACCTCACCAGTGCGACCACGGATGATGCGAATGATGCCTGAGGCATCGCCTGCGAAGATGAACAACTCGTTTTTTTCATTATAGAAAGGAATGGGCGACGACCATGCAAACTGTCCGTAAGGCACTTTATAGCGTATCTGTCCATCCTTGGTATTGAAAGCTACCAATTCGCCTGCCGAATGCTCGGCACCGTTTCGACAGAGATTGGCAAATATCAGGTCTTGACTGTCGCCTCCACCGATGAGCGGACTGGCATACATGCCTCCGTCAAGGGTCTTTCCTGGAAGGTTGATGCGCCGACAGGGTATCTTGGTTTCCCAAATCAGTTGCCCATTCAAGCCATTGAGCTTGACGAAGTGGCTGATACCTGATTCACCTTGCTTATCAACTTCACAGGCTGTATATAGATAGGGCACCCCACCCTCTTCGCGACACACCATGGTACCGTCGGAATCATCATGATTATCGTAGTGCCACACGGGTCGCATGGTATTCAGATTGATGCATACGACATTTCCCCGATTGTCGGAGAAATAACCATAGTTGCGATAAATACAAATGCTCGATTCAATGCCAGGAGCCATTCCATTCACCCTATAGCGCATCACACTGATACGACGCAATGTGCCCTGCGAGCGCTCATATTTGTAAACAGCACCGTTTTCGCCACACCAAAACAGATAGCCGCCTGCCACAATAGCATTGGAATCGAAGGCATTCCATCCGCGCCAAGCTTTAGGGTCAGGACCGAAGAAGAAGGTTCGCTCATGTTTCAGCAAGTCAAATACTTGACAACCGAAGGGGCCCGCCTGTTTTGGTACACCTTGTCCGACATACAGATTCATATATTCAGGATCGAGCGACATAGTGCCTTTCACCACATTACCCAAATCCAAAGGTTCGCGTGAAGCCTTACCCGTTTGGTAATTAATAAAATAACCTTTGCCACAGAGCGAGCCCACCATGATTTCCTCTGGTCCGAAATCGGGTGTCAGTCCTGGTGACGATTGTTTGAAGCGTGCCACCTGCTCTGCACTCCATTTGGCATAAAGAGGCTGGCCCGTCCATCCACTGCCTCCACCCCAAGTACCAAAGCGAGTATGGGTGGTATCATAGGCAGTTGTAAATTCCCATGCGATTTCCACATCACTGGGCACACCTTTAACGCGGCCACCGAAATTGGCATCACGCCGCAGATTCTTGCGAAAGACAAAAATACCATTAGCTCCTTCATAGCGGTCGTCCAAATCCTTCATAGGATTCACCGTCGAATCCTCTTCCTCTACGACATATTGTAACTTACCTGCCGAGACGTATGCCGTATCTGGCAGGAAGAGTTGTTCGATGGGAATTTCAGTTTCCGTAGAGTCATTGGCTTCTGATGCAGAGGTTGTTTTCCCTGTACAGCCTATGAGGATTTGTAGCCCTACTACAAAGTATATAATCTTCATGGATGCTTTTTATTATCGTTTACTACCACAGAGTCCTGCCACTGGGGAATGATGCTCTCACCCTTGGTGGCTTCAAGTTGTAACTCTGGGATTTCTTCTGGTTCCGGTTCGTATGGTATCTCAGTAGGCTTACGATATACTGACACCTCCACTACAGCCACGCCCTGCGAGAGGATGCCCAACTCACGGGCAGCACGTATCGAGAGGTCGATAATACGTCCCTTGGCATAGGGACCACGGTCTATCACTTTCACGACCACCTCCTTACCATTGGCGGGATTCTTTACCTTCAGAAGTGTTCCAAATTTATGTGTCTTGTGGGCACAAACCAGACTGTCGTTATACAAGCGTTCACCGCTGGCCGTTTTACGCCCATCCCATTTGCGCGTGTAGAATGTGGCCTTACCCCGCTGTTGCGCCTCTGTTGGCAGGCTAAAACACAACAGCATGAGAATCGTCATTAAGAATGTTTGATATCGAGCCATAGGCTTTTTGTATTTGTACAAGGTACAAAGGTAAACAAAAAAAAGCAAAACACCTTGATATTTTGCAATTTAGCGCAAATGTTAGCATTTTTTATAAATAATTACACAAGGGTTCAAACACCACCGCACCTATGTCATCCGTCTATTTTATAGGCAGTTCCGTTCGCCTGCGCTTAAATTTTTGATAGGCTGTAGCACGCTCGTCTGTTGTGATTTCCACATTGGTATCCACTTCACGCCGAGGTTCAATGAGCGTGTGAAGAAACAGCCAGTCGTAGGTGTCCGACAAGTAAAAGAAACGTGCCAAGTCACCATGCGAAGCTCCCCGTAGCCAGTTGTAGCGCAGTCGGCTATCGACCTTCAGATCCTTCATGCCGTCCACCACCTTTTCCGACTCCTCCACTTTCACGGCCTTATCAGCTGTTCCGTGGATAATCCAAAGCGGCAATTCTCCCAATTTCTGGTAGTTACGAAGTGTACTGCCTCCGCAGAGGGCAATAGCGGCAGCAACCTTTTCAGGATAAGTGCCTGCAAAATCGAGGGTGCCATAGCCGCCCAGACTCATCCCTATCACATAGACGCGTTGGGGATTAAAAGTGTAGTGCCGTTGCATCCATTCCAAAATATCGTTGATTTTTTGCGGCACCCAGTGCCCTTTTGGATTTTGCGGTGCTACAATCAACGCAGGAATCTCCAGTCCGCGTTTCACAGCATCCAGAGGTCCGTATTTCAGTACGCTTTCCATGTCGGTTCCTCTCAAACTTGCTCCGTGCAGGAAGATGATGAGTGGTGTTGTACGTTCATATTGCTTGTAGTCATTAGGCACATAAATCCAAAAAGGATAGCCGTCGCCCTTCACTGCCTTCTGAGTGGTGAGGTAGTCGTTTCCTTGCGCTTGAGCGCTGGTTGCTGCTACAAGCAGAGCGATTAAGAGATAGCACCATTTCTTCATATCTCCTGCAAAAATACAAAAAATCTGCATTATTGTATAATATAAACCGATTTTTTTGTATCTTTGCAGCATGACACCTATCAAGAGCATCATCACACGAATACTGAAAATCGTTGTAGGACTGGCCATTGTCTTTGTCCTATTGGCTTTTGCATCCGTATGGCTGCTTAACATGCCCTCCGTACAAAACAAGTTTCTGCACTATGCTACCGATATGTTGCAGGAAAAATTACAAACCAAGGTAGAGATTGACAGCATTCATGTCGGTTTCTTCAGTGATGACGTGGGGCTCTACAACCTTAAAGTTGAGGACCGCGAACACCGTCCCATGCTGAAATTGGAGGAGTTGGCAGTAGAAATAGATATGTGGGCGCTTCTGAAAAACGAAGTGCAGATGGAAGAGATTTCCATCAAGGGGCTTCATGCCAAACTTTACAAAGGCAAGGAAGACAGCGTCGCCAACTACCAGTTTGTGATAGATGCTTTCAAGTCGAAAAAGAAACCTGGCGAAAAAAAGAAGAAGACAACAAAAGGCAAACAATTGACGGTTGATTTGCAGAAGTTGAAGATTAAAGACGTGGATCTTGTTTACAATGATTCGCACATTGCCTTAGGGAGTTTGGATTTGAAGCAGGGCTGGGGCGACAGGCTGACTGGCGAATTGAAAAATATCGAAGGCTCATGGGTACGCATCAAGAAACGCGACTCGGTGCATGTTGATAACCACATACTGATAGACCGCATCGTTTATGAGGGACAGGAAAAACATGCGTCGGTGACTATCGACAGTGTGCACTGGAAGACTGATAACCACCTGCCCCATAAGCGTGTGGCGAAACCCAAGCGCGGATGGTTTGACGATGGCCACATGAATGTGGTAGCACATATCAAAGTGGATGTCAGTCATGCCGACAAGGACAGCATCTGCGGTACGCTGACGGAATGCGATGCCAACGATAAAGCCTCAGGATTGCACATCACCGACCTACACCTGAAGTTCAAGAAGATAGCTGAGAAGCTCCATGTGAGTGATGCCGTCATCTGTATGGCAAATACTACCTTGAAGTTTGACAAGGCAGAGGTACAGTTGCCCAGTAAGAAGAAAGGAATTCCTTTCCTTTTCTCTACCAGCAATATTACGGGTACTACTTTGTTGACAGATATCTCTCACCCCTTTGCACCAGTACTCAAGAACTTTAAGCTACCGCTTTGGCTTTCCACGAAGTTCAGTGGTACGGACTCGGTACTGTCGTTCCGCGATGTAGTGGTGAAGACGACCGACAATAAGTTCCGTGCCAAAGCCAAGGGCGACATTACCGGATTGAAGAACAAATACGATCTGGACGTACACTTCGACATCCTGGATTGTGTGGTAGAAGGCAATTCTAAAGCACGCATCATCAATCAGTTTACCGTAAGGAAATTTATGATGAAACAGTTGCATGCTTTGGGTACACTACGCTACAAGGGCTCGTTCGATGTAAAATACAAAAGGATAGAATTCCGAGGCAACATCGGTTCCGCCTGTGGAGCGATGAATTTCTCATTCAAACTGGACGGCCTCAACAAATATGTGACTGGAAATGTTCTATCGAATGCTTTCGAACTGGGTAAGGCCATGGATTATCCTGATGTGGGCAGAATAGGAGCCAGGGCAGGTTTCAAAATCGATATCTCTAAGGAGCGTACTGCCGTGATGCGTCGCAAAGTGGGCGGAAAACTGCCTATCTGCCAAGTGGATGCATTGGTCTATGAAGCCAAATACAAGGGCATCAAAGTGACTGATGTCTATGCTAATATTGTGAGCAATGGTGCCGTGGCTGACGGCAAGATAAAGATGAAGGGAGCACTGGCAGATATCATGTGCTCGTTCAGTTTCACCGATACAGATCACATGCAGCAGACCAAGATTAAGCCTGGCATTCGTTTCCACCTCTTCAATAATGACTACAAAAACGATAAGGAATTAGCTGACCACGAGAAGCGCAAGGCAGAACGCAAAGCAGCCAAGCAGAAAGAGAAGGAGGAAAAGAAAAAGCAGAAGGAAGCTGAGAAAGCACGCAAGGCTGCAGAGAAAGCTGCCGAGAAAGCAAAACGAGCAGCCGAGAAGGCTGCCCGTAAAGCTGCGAAGGAAGCGGCTAAGAACAATAATTAGAACCAGTGCATCAGCGAACGGAGGAAAGCCGTGAGTTCGCCAGCCATCTTCTGATGCTGCCAGATGGACGGATGCCAATCGGCTCCATAGCCGATGTCACCATTCTGAGGGGTAAAGTCAAAGCGATATACCTCTTTATCACCTTCTCGGTTGGCCTCTTGCACCACTTCATTTAATGTCTGTTTGGCTATTTCCAATTCTTTACCATTGAGCATCGAGCCACAAAGGTACACGATTTTTGCCTTGGGGTTATGCTGGCGCACCTGCTTCAGGAAATTCTTATAAGCCTGTTTGAGCAATTTTACATCGTAATTGTTGGTTGAAAGGTCGTTGGTGCCTAAGTTGATGCACACCACTTTGGGCTGATAGCGCGAGAAGTCCCAACGCTCCGAACGGTCATAGAGATTGGTATATTCATACTCAGTAGTCATTACATTCTCAGGAGTTCCCGTCTTAGGACCACCATAACTGCGATAGACACCGATACCGCTGCGTGCCACCACATAGGCTACAGCATTCAGATTACGACAGGTTTGCTGGGCATAACCGATGTAATGATTCTCCGTTTCATAAGTAAAAGGATCGTTACAACTAATACTCTCATCACCATAGCCACAGGTAATGGAGTTGCCGACAAACTCGATGGTACGCTCCGACAAAGCAGGCGCATCCAACATCTTGCCATCACTATCAAGCACAAAGCCACGGAACTCCGGTTTCAGCTCATAACCCTCTATGACATACATCAGTCGAACGGTATGCTCACCTTTAGGCAGGGCAGTGGCCAGCGTCACCACCGAGTCGCATGCACCCATAAGACTCACCTTGAACGGTTCAGCCTCATCAATCTGTGCCATGAAGTAACCACTCTTAGGCTTAGCCATCATTTTCAGACTCGTACCCGTGAAGCCCGCATTAATCTGCACACCGGGGAAGGTGAAACGAGGGCGCTGGGGATTATCAAAACAGATACGTCCAACATATTGGATATACTGGTCGGTTGGACAAATAACCTTACCCTTGATAGGGAGGGTTGTTGAGGCATTGGCTATCATCGCCATTGCCACCAAGAAAGTAAGTAATGTAAAGCGTTTCATATCAATAGTTTTTGATTTTCTGACTGCAAAGATACGAATTTCTATATTTTTTTATTACTTTTGCAAGCAAAAAGTGATGATGGACGAAGATTTTGACATCAGAGAGGAGCAATTCTCCTCTTCAGAGAAGGAGTTTGAAAACGCATTGCGCCCACTCTCCTTTGGCGATTTCAGCGGACAGAAACAGGTGGTAGAGAACCTGCAGGTGTTCGTTGAGGCTGCCAAATATCGTGGCGAACCTCTCGACCATACCCTCCTGCACGGTCCTCCTGGACTGGGTAAGACGACTCTGTCGAATATCATTGCCAACGAGTTGGGGGTAGGTTTCAAGATTACCAGTGGTCCCGTGCTTGACAAGCCAGGCGACCTGGCAGGCATCCTCACTTCTCTGGAGAAGAACGATGTCCTGTTTATCGACGAGATTCACCGATTGTCGCCTGTGGTCGAGGAATACCTCTATTCCGCCATGGAGGACTATCGTATTGATATCATGATTGACAAAGGTCCTTCTGCCCGTTCTATACAGATAGACCTCAATCCGTTTACCCTCGTAGGAGCCACCACGCGCAGTGGTCTGCTGACGGCTCCCCTTCGTGCCCGTTTCGGCATCAATATGCACTTGCAGTACTATGAGCCTGAGACGTTACAGAAGATTATCACACGCTCGGCATCCATCCTGCGTGTTCCTATCACAGCTGATGCAGCAGCCGAAATTTCACGCCGTTCGCGCGGCACACCCCGTATTGCCAATGCCCTCTTGCGCCGAGTGCGCGACTTTGCCCAAGTAAAGGGCTCTGGCCGTATTGATACGGAAATCACCAAGATAGCACTGACTGCCCTGAACATCGACCAATATGGATTGGACGAGATAGACAACCGCATCCTGCTGACTATCATCGACAAGTTCCGCGGCGGTCCTGTTGGCATTACGACCATTGCTACCGCCATTGGTGAAGATGCAGGAACGGTGGAAGAAGTTTACGAACCCTTCCTCATCATGGAGGGCTTCATCAAGCGTACACCTCGTGGCCGTATGGTGACAGAACTGGCTTATCGCCACTTCGGTCGCAATCCCTATTCGGGCAATATTATGGAACCTAATCTGTTTGACTCATGAAAATAGGTGTTTTTGTAGGAAGTTTCGACCCGTTTACAGTGGGTCACGACTCCATCGTGACCCGTAGTCTGGGATTATTCGACCGTCTGGTCATTGGCGTGGTAGGCGACCAAGTGCATAAACCGGGAATGGCTTCAGCCGAGGAGCGCATGAAGGCTATCGCTCAACTCTATGCCGACGAACCTCGTATTGAGGTGAAGCCCTATTACGGTCTGGCAGTAGAATTTGCCCAAGAACAAGGTGCGCATTATATAATAAAAGGTGTACGCAGTGTGAAAGACTTCGAATATGAACGCGAGCAGGCTGATATCAATCGCCAGATTAGTGGTATTGAGACCATTCTGCTCTTTGCAGAACCACAGTATGCCAGTGTCAGCAGCAGTGTGGTGCGCGAATTACAACATTTCGGACGCGACGTCTCTGAATTTCTCCCCAAGAAAGTGAAAAGTGAAGAGTGAAGAATTTAAAGTAAGATGGTGAAAAAGTTTATATATTTCCTCAGCCTTGGTTTTGTTTTCTGTGCTTGTGGTACCACCAAGAAACAAGCAGAAGCACAACCCGTAGTCAATATCGAGTTCAATGCCGATTCTGCCTATCAGTTCTGTGCTGCCCAATGCAGCTTTGGCCCGCGAACCATGAACAGTGAGGCACACGAGCAGTGCGCCCAATGGATACAACAGAAGTTTCAGCAATACGGCTATCAGGTAGAGATGCAGAAAGCCGACCTGAAAGGCTACGACGGCACCATCCTCAAGTCAACGAATATCATAGCCAAAGCTTCTTCCCAGAAAGAGAGTGCAGGAGGTGAGAAGATTCTCATCTGTGCCCATTGGGACAGTCGTCCGTGGGCTGACAACGATCCAGACTCCGCCAATTGGCGCAAGCCAGTGATGGCAGCTAACGACGGAGCCAGTGGAGTGGCTGTGATGTTGGAATTGGCACGCCTCATCCAGCAACACGATTCGCTGAAGGTAGCTGTCGATTTCATCTGCTTCGATGCCGAAGACTGGGGCATTCCTCAATGGGATGAAACGGGTGACGGTACGGATTCATGGGCACTGGGGGCACAGTATTGGGCGAAAAGCCAACAGCAAACAGCCAACACCCAAAAGCCCTACCGCTACGCCATCCTGCTCGATATGGTGGGAGGACAAGGCGCTAAGTTCTATCAAGAGGGCTATTCCCTACAGAAGGCGAAGGGCATTGTCGAGAAAGTGTGGCAAGCAGCCAGTGCTGCCGGCTATGGTAGTTTCTTCCCCAAGCAGGAAGGCGGCTATGTCACTGACGACCATGTTCCCGTGAACGACATTGCCCGGATTCCCTGCATCGACATCATCAATCATTACCCTGACTGTCAGCAGAGTTCGTTCGGTCCCACATGGCATACTATTAACGACGACATGCAGCATATTGACAAGAATACACTGCAAGCCGTCGGACAAACACTCGTTCAGGTTTTATTTAGTGAGTAGGATATCGCAGAGCTCCTGCATACCCTCGCTGGCACCCTTCTGAATCTGTTGCACATTAGCCCCCGCCGAAATGGGTTTGGGGTCAATGAGGTAAACGGGTACACCAGGGCGCACATACTGAACAAGGCCGGCAGCCGGATAGACATTCAGCGAGGTACCGATGATGATAAAGATGTCAGCCTGTTGTGCTTCCTCAGCTGCCGCACTGATCATGGGCACTCCCTCGCCAAAGAACACGATAAACGGGCGCAGCAACGAACCGTCGCCAGCCTTTGTGCCAGGCTCCACCTCACAATTATCAGGTGTCAGCGTAATCTGGTAGCGAGGATCGTCCACATCACGGCTCGAACAAACCTTCATCAGTTCACCATGCAGGTGGATGACTTTTGAAGAACCTGCCTGCTCGTGCAGATTATCCACGTTCTGGGTTACAACCGTCACGTCGTACTGTTCCTCCAACTTAGCCACCAACTGATGTCCCTTGTTGGGTTTTACATTCCAACACTTCTTGCGAAGCATGTTATAAAAGTTAGTTACTAACGTAGGGTCAGCCTCCCATCCTTCATGGGTAGCAACCTTAGCCACAGGATATTCTTCCCACAATCCGTCAGCATCGCGGAACGTCTTCAGTCCACTCTCGGCAGACATGCCTGCACCAGTTAAAACTACTATCTTCTTCATAAGCAATGAATTTATTTTCTGCAAAAATACAAAATAATTGAGAAATAATTAGTAATTTTGCAAAAATATTCAAGAAGACACTATGAAAGTTTTACGTGACCGTATTATGCAGGATGGCCGTTGCTTAGAGGGCGGTATCCTAAAAGTCGATCGTTTCATCAACCATCAGATGGACCCCTATTTGATGAAACAGATTGCCATTGAGTTTATCCGTCGCTTTGCCGACGAGGACATCACCAAGATTATCACCGTTGAGGCATCGGGCATCGCACCAGCCATCATGCTGGGCTATCTGATGGAGCTGCCTGTTGTCTTTGCCAAGAAGAAAAAGCCCTCCACCATGGGCGAGTTCTATGAATCCACCGTACGCTCGTTCACCAAACAGCGTGAATACCCATTGACCGTCAGCTGCGAGTATCTGACCAGCGACGACAATGTGCTGTTCATCGACGACTTCCTGGCCTACGGCAATGCCGGACTGGGCATCATCGACCTCTGTCAGCAGGCAGGAGCCACCATTGTGGGTATGGGTTTCATCATCGAGAAGGAGTTTCAGCATGGCCGCAAGGTGCTGCAGGATCATGGCATCCATCGCATCGAGTCGCTGGCTATCATCGAGTCATTGGAGAATAACGAAATCAAACTCAAATAAAAGATAATCATGGAAAACAAATCGAATCTCTATCAGTTGGACGGCAAGGTGCCTTTGGCGCAGGCCATTCCCTTCGGTCTGCAACACGTGCTGGCTATGTTTGTGGCCAACATCACACCTATTATTATATTAGCCAATGTGGTGGGGCTTGACTCTTCTTTAAGTGGTACGTTGGTTCAGAACTGTATGATTATAGCCGGTATCGGTACCATGATACAGCTTTATCCCATTTGGCGCATCGGTTCGCGACTGCCCATTGTGATGGGTATCAGTTTTACGTTCCTCTCTGTGGCGCTCACCATTGGAGCCACGCAGGGAATGGGTGTACTGATGGGGGCTGTGATTATAGGCGGTATCATCGAGGGGCTGTTGGGCCTCTGTGCCAAGTATTGGATCAAACTCATTCCGCATATCGTAGCAGCCACGGTGGTGACGGCTATCGGCTTTTCGCTGTTGCCTATCGGTGCCAATTCGTTTGCCGGCGGACAGGGTGCTGCTGATTTCGGTGCTGCCAACAACTGGATAGTAGGCACGTTCACCTTGCTCGTCTGTCTGGGCTTCCAGGTTTTTGCCAAGGGATTCCTGCGCTCGCTATCTGTGTTGATAGGACTGATATTGGGCTATATCTTTGCCATCTTCATGGGCATGGTCGATTTCTCCGGCCTTCACAATGTAGGCTTCATAGCCCTGCCTCATTTCATGCCCTTCAAACCAGAATTCGAATGGGGTGCCATCATTTCGATTTTCGCCATCTATCTGGTATCGGCTACAGAGACTATCGGTGATACGAGTGCGTTGTGCGAGAGTGCTCTGAACCGTCAGCCCCATAAGCAGGATTTGGGCAACAGTATCACGTGCGACGGTTTCGTGAGCAGCATTTCCGGTCTCTTCGGTTGTACGCCTATCACCTCGTTCAGTCAGAACGTAGGTCTGGCAGCCATGTCGGGTGTCATCAACCGCTTTGCCATTGGCACGGGTGCCTGCATCATGATTCTGGGCGGACTGTTTCCTGCTATTGGTTTCCTGCTGACCACCATTCCTCAAGCCGTACTGGGCGGATGCACCATCATGATGTTCGGCTCGATTATTTATGCTGGTTTCCGCATGATGTCGCGCTGCGGTTTCAGCGATCGCAACATGATTATCGTAGCCCTGTCGCTGAGCATAGGCTTAGGTTTCACCCAGGCAACGGGTATGTTCAAGATATTCCCCCCTATCATCCAGTCGGTCTTTGCTGAGAATTGTGTGGCAGTAGTCTTCCTATTGGCAGTCATTCTGAATCTGATATTGCCCAATAAGGACGGTAGCGAGAATCCTAAGAAGATAGTGACTGGTGAGTGAACTGGGTCTTCGCAAGCGCATAGCCTTGGAAGCGGCCACGCTGATGAGCCGTAACATACGCAAGGAACACCCCCTCAGACAGTTGTTCTGGGAGTGCACCCTGCGTTGCAACGTGAGTTGCCGGCATTGTGGCAGCGACTGTCGCAAGCTCTCTGAAGTGAAGGATATGCCTCGCGAAGACTTCTTCCGTGTGTTGGACAGCATTGCCCGTAAATGCGATCCCCACAAGGTGTTTGTGACCATTACAGGCGGTGAGCCCTTGTTGCGTGACGACCTGGAAGTGTGTGGGCGCGAGATTTTCGAGCGTGGATTCCCTTGGGGCTTGGTGACCAACGGCTTAGCTTTGACGCCTGCGCGTTTCGAGTCGTTGCGCAAGGCTGGTATGCACAGCATCACGGTCAGCATGGATGGCCTGGAGGAGAATCATAACTGGATGCGTCGCCACCCACAGAGTTTCCAGATGGTCGATCAGGCTATCGACCTCATGGTGGCTCATCCCCAAATAGCCTCCGATGTGGTCACCTGCGTCAACCAGCGCAATTACGACCAACTGCCTGCCCTGCGCGACTATCTCGTCAGTAAGGGCATGGGCTATTGGCGCATCTATTCCATCTTCCCCGTGGGGCGTGCAGCCAAAGACCCCACGATGCAAATCAGCAACGAGCAGTATCGGGGCATGCTCGATTTTATCCGACAGACCCGACAGGAGGGGCGCATCAATGCCTCCTATGGCTGTGAAGGTTTCCTGGGGCGCTACGAGGGCGAGGTGCGCGATATGTTCTTTGATTGTCAGGCGGGTGTGACGGTAGGCTCGGTCATGGCAGACGGCTCCATAGCTGCCTGTGCCAGTATTCGGGCAGATTATAATCAGGGTAACATCTATCAAGACGATTTCATGGATGTCTGGGAGCATCGCTATCTCCCCTATCGGAATCGCGACTGGATGCGCAAGGACGATTGCAAAGATTGCCGCTATTGGCGTTTCTGTCGTGGCAACGGTATGCACCTGCGCGATGGCGAAGGAAAACTGATTCTCTGTCATTTGCAGCGTATTTCAGAAAAAAAGTAGTACCTTTGCAGCCGAATTGGAAACTAGACACAGGTAAAGACAATGAATTTTATAGGTGAACTGATATCGATTGGTGTGGCTTTCTCATGGACGGCAACAGCACTCTTGAGCGAATTTGGCAGTAAGCGGATGGGCAATCTGACGCTCAACGTGATGCGTATGGCATTGGCATTGCTGTTTTCGGTCGTCCTCTTCTGGATTGTCTTAGGCACCCCTCTGCCCACGGGCATTTCTGCAGAGGCCTGCGGATGGATGCTGCTGTCAGGACTCGTGGGCTACGTCATTGGCGACTTCTGTCTGTTCCAGTGCTATATCATCATCGGTTCGCGCTACGGACAGCTCTTCATGACACTGGCTCCACTGGCTGCTGCACTGATGGCTTGGGCGACATTGGGCGAACGGATGACTGCCATGAGCATCGTCGCCATGCTCGTTACACTGGCTGGTATCAGTATTTCCGTATTAGGACGCGGCGAGCATCATCGCGTATCTCTGAAACTGCCCCTCAGTGGCGTACTCTTTGCCATCGGTGCAGCCGTCTGTCAGGGTGTCGGACTGGTGCTAAGCAAGATAGGTATGAACCATTACGATGCCACCCAGATGCCTGCATGGATGATTCCCTTTAGTGCCAACTTCCTGCGTTGCATAGCCGGCATCGTCGGTTTCACGCTGCTGCTCTATTGGCGCAAAGGTTTCAAGCCCCTTCGCGAAGCCCTGCACGACGGCAAGGGACTCACCATAGCCACAGCCACCACCATTTTCGGCCCCTTCGTAGGAGTAGGCTTTTCGTTAATGGCAGTCCAATACACCGATGCTGGCATTGCCTCCACGCTGATGGCGCTCACGCCCATCATCATCATCCTACCCTCGCGCTGGCTGTTCCGCCAGCCCATCACGTGGCGCACCGTTGCAGGTGCCGTCATCTCCGTCATCGGTGTCAGCCTTTTCTTTTTAGAGTAACCAAAATTCCCCGCCATGAGAATATTTATTGTGATATTAATTATGCAGGGAGATGCCTCGGTTTTCTCCCTATGATGCCATATTGTAGCCATGCTCAAGGGTATGGTATGTGTATGGCATGTGTATGGTATGTGTATGGCATGTGTATGGCATCTACCTGCCTGAAGCGACTCTAAAGCGATGCAAAAATATGTGTAATAGGTCGAGAATTTTCTGTTTTTCTTGCATTGTGGTTGTTTTGTGTGGCGTTGCAATCTCTGATCTATTGCTACTCTTTGAATAATCCCGTAACTGATGACCGTTATTCGGGCCAGTTGCCTGAATCCAGCTCCCTGATCGCATAACCCTTTTATGATTTTGTTTCGTTGTTTCTTTTCTAATTTCTGGACGGATCAGAGAACCTTCCCCTAATCCATCGTCGAGCACATTCCCGAACTTCAACTCATCTGTCAGCGGCAACACATGGACGCTGACCTTTACAAGAATCGTTGACAGATAGAACTGTTCTTCAAGTGGCTCAAGCAGCACCTCAAGATCAAGAAATTCTGGGGTACAACTAAGAATGCTGTCAGAATACAGATTTACGCTGCCATCTGTACCTACTGCCTCGTTGCTATCGTACAGCATGATATGCGACTGGATAGAAGCACCTATGAGGTACTGCAAATCCTCAGCATGTCACTCACTGACACAACGCATCTGAGAGATCTCTTCGACAAAACTATATTCAAAAATGACAAAGACCGAAGCGGTTCAAGTGAACCTAATTTATTTAATTTTTAAACTCGTCCATTTTTAGTGGACACTAGTGGTTTCTTTAGATTGTTTTAAAACTGTTTTATTAATAAACCGCTGAAAAGTAGAAAATAATGTGGAAACGACCAAGCATTTCGGCAAAAAAGTTTCCGAAAATGCAGTTTTATTCAGCAATCACATATTTGGGGGATATCCGTTATAGTTATAACATACCACATCCAGCAGCCCAAATTCTTCTGTATTGGTATGTTCATAAACTTGAAACCCGAAATTCTAAACTTCGAAACATCGATAAATCACTCATAATATTGTTATTTGTTTGCTAGTAATGGTTTAACCAATAAGTGCCCGCCTTCCGGGGGCACTTACTATGTTTATGCAAGATCACACTAAGGTCAGCCCCTACTGGATCATAATTATCATCTACTCCAAATAACTAACGCGTCTCCAACTATGACCAAGAAGGTATTTACACCCCACATTCGAAGGTTTGCCCTTAGAAGGAACCCTCTCATTACAGAGTGTACACTCCCATAGAGAAAGTCTATTAGCTTGTTGTTCTTGAGTTATACGAGCTTGTTCTCGAGCAGCAAGCGTCCCAGTTGGAACTACATTATATTGTTCTAACTCTACCTCGCTCTTGCTTATTAAATTGCCATCATAATCGTATAATTCATCTGTGCGAGTTCCGTCTCCATATCTATCTGTATCTAAATTGTAGCACATTAATTGTTTTTTGCCATTATCAGCTTTACAGACATTGGCCTCCAATAGTTGTTTGAATGAGCGCGTCTTTAAATTATATAATAGAACACAACCATGATCATAGAGTGTTGGGGTATTGTCAAAAGAAGTCCCATATTCCATATATACTATAGCTATATTTTCTGAACCTGCTCCGATGGCAACAGGCTTACCCAAGTATTGCTCAACTTCAGGTACTATTATTTCTTCCCTATTCTCAGTATCTAAATTGTAGCAATAAAACACATCGTTTCTTACCTCTTTGTAGTATACTAAATGTTCAACATCATTTTCAACTTGAACCAAAAATTCGCATGAATCTGGCAAATTGCGAATGAATTCTGTTGATAACTTCTGATAGTCTTTTTTACATGAGGTCAATACTAATGCGGCAAAACCACATAAAATAAAGAATAAAGATCTTTTGTAATTCATATTTTCTTGTTTTATGATTTGTATCAATATATTGCTATTTCTGGTCCTTTCCTATCTGGAGACATATTTCTTTTCTTCAACCAAGTAGTATGAGGACTCAACACTATACTATTAACAACCTTATAAAAGGAATCTTTAACTCCCCAACTACCTTGAGCTTTTTCACCTGTTTCGTAATTAACGACTCGTGAAGATGAAAGTTTCCCGTTTTCATATGTTTCGTAATGCATATATGGGGCATTTTTTCTCTTATAGGTAGCAGTGCCCACAACTTCACTATTGTCATCAAACTCAATATTTATATACCCTCCACCTTGTCCATCCCAGATATTAGTATATTTCCCGATAATATGACCATGATTAAAAGTAATTTTGTAGTTTAGTTCTTTATATTGTGAATCCGAAGAACTAACTACTCCATGCAAATATCCATTTTCATCAAAATTGAATACTTGAGTGTGTACGGATTTAACTGACCCGTTATATTTGTAGGTCCAAACCCATTTACCTATTCGAACATCATCTTTATACTGCCCTTCAGATGTGATGACATAGTCATTTCCCCCCAAAACTTCTTTATAAAAATATTTTCCGTCGTATACTCTTTCGCCGTCAGGCATTTCTTTGTATGAATATTCAGCATAACCATCGTCAAACTTCCCTGAGTATTTTTGATGAGGCAGGACTGCTAACATTTCCTTTTCTTTCTTCTTTTTTAATGCTTCTTCATATTCAGGATTATCTTCTTCTACAGTTTCTATTACAATATAATCCTTCAGGGAATCTTCTGGAATGTTTGGATTATTTTTCAATACACTGTTAAATTCGGCCATAGTTTGCTTGTCCTTCAATTTACGGAGACATGTATTAAATATTTGATTACTTTTCAATAATTCATTTGCTACGTTTTTTGTATTCATTTTAATAATCTGACCAAGTTCTGGTGTAACTTTTCCTTTTCGTGTTTTTTCAATCAACTTGTCTAATCTGCTTTGATAATCATCCCCTTCTCCTTGTAAAACTGAATGAGTTAACTTATTATCATAGTTAATAATAGCGAGTGCAAATTTAATCATTACACTTTCTTCTTCCTTATTCCTGTGTAATTTATCACTTAGACTAGCTCCAAGATTACCTTTTAATCTTTGCTTTTTTTCATACCAAGAATTCAAGCTACTTAAGCTGTCTTGAAATTTGGTTAGATTCTTTATTTCATCACTAAACTTTTGAAAATCAAACACAACATACTCAACATTTAGTTTAGGAGCTATGTTTCCTAAATCTGTTTGTCCAAATGATAACAAATGGAGGTTTAATAATACTAACAAAATAGATAACTTTTTCATATTCTTTCGTCTTATGTTATTGAACAATGCTTACTCTTTGTTTACATTCTAATACAAATACACTGAGAGGATTGCCTTAATTATAAACTCTGCGTTCAATTCATGCATATCAAGAACTAATGGATGGTTACCATTATATTCGTATAAAGGTGAGATCCAATAAATTTCATAGTTGTATTTAGAAACAATCTGAGTTACTGCATCACATGTTGCTCCTTTGCTTCTTGAAGTGCATACAATTACCTCACATTCATCATCAGCTAATTGATTTAAATAATTGAGATGTCCAGAATCAGGATCTCCAAGACTTAAAAGACCTACCTTATGATTTCTAAATATAATTTCTTTGCAAATATCATTTTCATCTAACAATACTTTTACAAGTTTTACTCCATAAGATTGTAAAATCTCATCAACCCACCTAATAGAGGATGTCTTCCCTGTGTTAGCAGGACCATACAAACAAATAATAAATTTCTTCATATCCAATTTATTGATAACAATATACACATGAAAAGAGCGAGAACCTATTTCTGGCCAACTTGTCAGTGTAGGCTCTCGCATTGCCCGAATCACCAATTTAGCAGAAACGATCCACGCCCTATACAGGGACGTGAACTATCATTTCGCTGTTTATTGAATGATTCAGTTTCAATTTGCGAGATTTACACTAATCAAATCAACAGCGTGACGTTCAAATCACTTTGTCTTCCCTCAATGTCTTGTGGTTCCTTAGACGAAGACAACCCATCTTTGGAGTTCCACGTTGCAAATCTACGAAAAAAAATATTAACTAACAAACTTTTTAGGAAGAAATGTAGTGTCAATGGATCTTTTTTGAAAAGTTCATTTTCTCATCATTATAATATTTTATTATTCATATAAATATAATAATGTGATGTGAATAATGTGTATAACTATGATAATAATATTAAAAAAAGGGAACCGTCCCCTGATCCATAGAGTCAGACACAATCGTCACAAGCAAGGGCTAAATCTGACACTCGAAAAATTATCTGCGGATTTTAGGAGATAGTCATTTTTACAGGTGAAAATCGCAGACAAAATGCGAGAAAGCATTGCCACCTTCCTCGCATTCATTTATTTTGCAATAACGTTTTTACTGAGCCGATGAAACTAATGGCTTTAGGAAGATATTCATCTATCATTGCTTTATCGCAATAGACAAAGTCATCGTAATCACCACTATGCCGTATTTCAAATAAGCGGCTGAATGTTTTTCCTTGTTCTATGGGAAGCAAACCTTTAGATACGAAATGCATGCCGAGCATCGTTTTAACGCCCGCATGCGAAGACGTTGTAATGCCATAAGCAACCATTAAAGCAGATGCTGCATAAAAACATGCATAATATAATCGATTAGCAGCTGCATTGAAATGAGATTCTTTTGCCAATAGCATTGATTCCTCTATTGTCTCTTCAGCTCTTTCAAGGCGATATCGTACGAGATCTTTCCTACTTTGTTCGTCTAATGTTTCTTTCATAGTCTGATTCCTTCGTTCATGACGTTAACGTAAAAGGGTGTCTTGAAAGGACGGTTGTCCCATTGCTTGCGTAGCATAATCATAGGACTGATAGGAATGCCTGAGCTTAACTCAATATCGTATAGAGCTCCTGAAATATCGGACTCTTTATGTAAATCACGCTTCTCGCCTTCAAGCAGGATAAGCAAATCAATATCACTATCGGGACGAGCATCGCCCCGTGCTTCAGAACCATACAATATGGTGGTTGCCGTTGGTTCTGTTTCCATCATCTTCTGCTTGATTTGCTTAATTATTTCAGGTCGTCGCATAACAACTATTTTTTTCGCTCCGTTGGCAAAGATAGAAAGAAATTCTGAATCTACAAAGAAAATGGAAATAATTTTGTACCTTTGCACCCACAATGAAAGAAAGTATTAACGATTTCGAAATTATGGCTCCTGTGGGGAGCCGCGATTCACTGGCTGCTGCGCTGAAAGCGGGGGCTGCATCGGTGTATTTCGGAGTGGAGCAGTTGAACATGCGTTCGCACTCTGCCAACCACTTCACCATCGACGACCTGCGAGAGATTGCTGCTACCTGTGAGGAACATGGGGTGAAGAGTTACCTGACGGTGAATACTATTATTTACGGTGAGGACATCGCCCTGATGCACCAAATTATTGATGCAGCTGTTGAGGCTCACATCTCTGCCGTCATAGCCTGCGACATTGCTGTGATGACTTATTGCAGAGAGAAGGGTATGGAGGTGCATCTCTCTACCCAACTGAATATCTCGAACGTCGAGGCACTGAAGTTCTATGCCCAGTTTGCCGATGTGGTGGTGTTGGCTCGCGAACTGAATCTTGACCAAGTAGCTGCTATCTACGAACAGATAGAGGAACAGCAGATCAAAGGGCCTTCTGGTAAACTCGTACGGATAGAAATGTTCTGCCATGGAGCACTTTGTATGGCTGTCAGTGGCAAGTGCTATATGAGTCTCGATAATACTGGCCGCTCAGCCAACCGTGGCGAGTGTATGCAGATTTGTCGCCGGTCGTATATCGTGACAGACAGTGACACGGGTACGGAGTTGGAGATTGACAACAAGTATATCATGTCGCCCAAAGACCTGAAGACCATCCGCTTTATCGATAGGATGATGAAGAGCGGGGTACGCGTCTTCAAGATAGAAGGCAGGGCCCGCGGACCTGAATATGTGCTCACCGTTGTGCAATGTTATAAGGAGGCTATGCAAGCCGTACTGGACGACACGTTTACGGAGGAGAAAAAGGATGCCTGGGATGCACGTCTTGCCACCGTCTTCAATCGTGGTTTCTGGGACGGCTACTATCAGGGACAGACCTTAGGAGAATGGAACAAGCACTATGGGTCGTGCGCCACAGAGCGTAAGCAGTATGTGGGCAAAGGCGTGAAATACTTCTCGAAACTGGGTGTGGCTGAGTTTACCTGCGAGGCCTGCGAATTCTCCGTAGGCGACAAGATGCTGATAACCGGTCCGACAACGGGTGCCCTGTATGTCACCGTGGACGAGATACATGACGACGTACAGGCGGTACAGACCGCCCAAAAGGGAACACGCGTCAGCATCCGTGTGCCGGAGAAGGTGCGCCCAAGTGATAAACTGTTTAAGATAGTTGAGAGTTGAGAATTGAGAGTTATTTGTTATTCTGTATTAAAAAGTTATGATGTCAATAAACGAAATACAAGACGAGATTATTGAGGAGTTTTCCGGTTTCGACGACTGGATGGACAAGTATCAGTTACTGATAGACCTCGGTAACGAGCAGGAGCCTCTGGATGAGAAATACAAGATAGAGAGTAATCTGATAGACGGATGTCAGAGCCGTGTATGGCTACAGGCTGATTATCACGACGGCATCATCGACTTCACTGCCGAGAGCGATGCACTGATAGTGAAGGGCATCGTGGCGCTGCTGATTCGTGTGCTCAGCGGTCATACCCCACAGGAGATTCTGGATGCCGACCTTTACTTTATCGACCAGATAGGTCTGAAGGAACACCTGTCACCCACACGCAGCAATGGACTGCTGGCTATGGTGAAACAAATGCGCATGTACGCACTGGCTTTCAAAGCGAAGGAAGAAGCTTAACGGTTTTCGTAATCATCGAGTTTCTTCAGATAGTGGGTTCTGAAGTCACTCCATCTATAATAAGGGGCAACATTGGTCGGCAAGGGCAGTGTTGCCTCTTCTTCATTCAGCAATACCTTGAAGAGAATATCCTTGTCGAACACATCCCTCCGATAGAACACAAACTGCAAATTGCAGCCCATGGGGAATATGCGATAGGCCACCCAGCCATGATCTTCCACCTCTTCCAAATTCATGGTCTGGAAATCATAGCCATTGATACCCAACAGACAAGTAAGGGGCAGTACTATGGTTTCATGGCCAAAGCGAAGGCTGGCACCCGGACGGGTCAGCGCCATACAACTATCAGCCTCCTCTATCATCTTTCGTAGCAGGTGGCGCTGGGTATAAGGCTGAGTACCCCCGTTCAGCAAGGAAGGACCAAACATGATATACCACCAGGCATTTTCTTTCTGCCAGATATGATAGATTTCCTCGTTGGTAAATATCTTCATCAGATTCAGTCTGCCATCCAGATGGATGTCCTGCTGAATGGAAGCCACCTTGAACAGATAGTAGTTCAGTGTCCCCGTATCCACATGATGGTTGATGTAGGCTGTATCATTAAAGAGCACGCTCATCAGTCGCTCGTTATGCTCGCGCTTCTGTGTAAAGGCATCATAAGCCTGCTTAGCCGTAGGAGTCATCTTGGTGGCTTGTAACTTCTTGTCTTGGAAATTCAGATACCACATGTCGTGTTTGGAAGCATCCATATCCACTTGCAACAGGGGATTGACCGTCAGTAATTCCTGAATAGCCGTACCCATGGAGAGCACACAGCGTATTCTGGTGGTGCTACGTGCATGAATGGGAGCCCTGCCCTCGAACACTTCAGGGAAGTTGGTGATCATTCGCCTGGCAATATGCCTATGTTGTAGATGTCCCAACTCCGTGAGTTCACCATTACGCTTTGAAGCATCAGTACGAGCGATGGTTACCTGGCGGAAGACATCCTTGCCTAATGGTGTCAGTTTTCCCAAAGAGTCGGCTTTTCCCAGTATTTCCCAAGGAATGTCGTAGGCTTGTTGCTGACTCAGATAGCGGGAGCCGTGCCGTCCGTAATGACTGATGTAGAACGGCTTCTTGCCGTCGGGGGCTTCCGTATATTCGTGATGCTCCTTGTCAGGATAGACACAATAGTTATTACCGGCTAAGTGAGAATCTCGTGAGATTTCCTCAAACACCACTTGTGCAAAACAAAAACAAGTCAGACAAGTGAGAAGGGCAATTACTATTGTTCTCTTCATCATTTCTCCTGTTGCTGTCGTGTCAGTTCATATTGGGCTATCTTCGTCAGATAATACTCCCGCACGTCGCTCCACTTATAATAAGGAGCCATATCACTCTCGATTGGAAGTTGCGCCTCTTCTTCGTTCAGCATCACTTTGACAAGCACATCCTTGTCAGCTACATCCTCACGATAGAAAATCAATTGGATGTTGGAGGCCATCGGGAACACCAGACAAGCCCACCAGCCATCATCTTCCAATTCCTCCAAATCGTAGGTCTGATAGCCAAAGTGGTTCAATTCCATCAGACAGGTGAGTGGCAACACGACGGTTTCATGTCCGAAACGAAGTTGCACACCAGGTTTCCGCAGTTGGATACAACTGTCAGCCTCCTCAATGATTTTCTTCAAAAGCCACCGCTGGGTGAAGGGCTGTTTACCACCATTGAGCAACGACGGACCATACATGATATACCACCAGGCATTCTCTTTCTGCCAGAACTGATGGATATCCTCATACGTAAACAGTTCAATAAAGTCAATCTTACTGCCCATTCTGGTGTTCTGTTGTATCAAAGCCGATTTTATCAGATAGAAGTTCAACCAGACCTCATCCACCTGCTGCTTGACATAGTTGGAGTCATTAAACAACAGCGACATGAGTCTGGGATTATAGTCGCGACTCTTGCAATAAGTATCATAAGCTTGCTTGGCCTTGAACGTCATCATACTGTCGCGCAATTTTCTATCCTGGTGGTTCATGTACCACATGTCGCGCTGGGAAGCATCCATGGTGACTTGCAGTTTGGGATTCTTTGCCGTCATTCCCTGTATAGCCGCCCCCATGGAAAGAACACTGCGATTGACAATAGTACTCTTGGCATTGACATGCGCCTTTCCTTCAAATACTTCGGGAAATTGATTCATCATGCGTCTGGCAATGCCCTTATGCTGTTGTTTCCCTAATTCTGTGAGGTCGCCCCAATGGTTTTCGGAATCGGCAATAATCATTTCCAACTGTTTCATAACATGTTTGCCAGTAGGAGTCAGTTTTCCCAACGAATCGGCATGTTGTAATGCTTTGTAAGGAATGTCATAGCCTTTCCTATTATTCAGGTAACGCGACCCGTGCCGACCGTAATGACTGATATAGAAGGGCTTTTTACCAGCAGGCGGTGGCGTCTGTTTCAAAAGAAGTGTATCAGGATAGATGCAATAGTTGCTGGCTGAGAACCGGCGGTCTTTATTAATATGGTCAAAGGCGGAATAAGACTGAGCAACACCAGAAACCACCACACTCCATAGCATGATGACCAACACGATGCAACGACGCTGTAAACTATTCCCCATGATATTCTGCCAATCTCTTTAAATAGTAATCACGTACCTCACTCCATTTATAATAGGGCTCCGTCTCCGACTTCAACGGCAAACGGGCTTCGTTTTCATTCAGCAAGACCTTTACCAGCACGTCCTTGTCGTCAGGATTCTCACGATAGAACACAAACTGGATATTAGCGGCTACTGGGAAAATCTTATAGCTGCGCCAACCTTTCTTTTCAATCACATCCAGATTGTCGGTCTTGAATCCAATTCCATTCAAGTCTAATAAAGTGGCGAAGGGTGCCACCATCGAACTATGACCGAAACGAAGCGTAGCACCAGGTTTTGCCAAAGCAATACAACTGTCGGCATCCTGAATCAACTGTCGCAACAGATTGCGCTGACTATAGGGTTGCATACCATCGCCCAGCAGGCAGAAACCACTATTGACAAACCACGACGTATTGCACTTTTTCCAATAATTGTAAAGCTCTTCATCAGAGAAGATGTCATATAGTGACAGTTTCTTGCGCAACTCCGTGTTCTGAACATTGGAAGTCAGCATAAAGATGGCTTGAGCCAGTTTTTCTACATCTACCTGTTGATTGACAAACTGCTGGTCGGTAAACAATTTGGACATGAGTTTATCGCCACAGTTATATTTCTTGGCATACGCTTGATAGAAGGCTCTTGCGCTTGAGTCCTTCTTCATGGTGTACATCTTCTTTTCATATTGGTTCATATACCACATGTCGTGGCGCGAGGCATCATGGCGAATCAATAAAGCAGGGCGCATGGCGACTAACTTCTGAAGGGCGTTCTCCATTGAAAGGATGCAAGGAATCACCACCGTGCTTTTGGCATCTACTACCACAGAGCCTTCGAACACCTCAGGGAAACGTTCCACCATACGCTGGGCTATCTGACGGTGCTGTTGAGCTCCCAATTTAGTGAGCTCGCCGAAACGACCTTCAGCCTCGTCGTCTATCAAACGGAGACGGCGCAACACATCCCGTCCCAGTTCCGTGAGCTTGCCTGTAGAATCGGCCTTTGCCAAAACATCAATAGGCATCCGGTAGTCTTTTCTGTCTTTAAGATAATGCGACCCATGACTACCATAATGGCTGATGTAAAAAGGCTTCTTCCCGTCAGGTGCAGGGGTCAGACAAACTTGCATAGGACCAGGGTAGGCAAACAAATCGCTTGCCGAGCAATGCACGTTATTCTCTATTTCTTCCCTTGCAGTCTGTGCAGATAAAATGGTAGTAAAGCCTAGAAAAACAAGGGTTAGTATTAGTTGCTTCATAAGTTTGCATGTCAATATGATTTTGCAAAGATAGTAAAAAATGTTGAGAATCTTGCAATAAATGTAACTTTTCTTTGTTTTTTTCCTTATTTATGGTTACCTTTGCCGATAAATAAAAAAGTATTCATTATGGCAAAGATCCAACAATGGCAAGACGATTACTGGCTTCTGCTCATGCAACTGTACCTTAAGAAGCCTGTCGGTGTGAAACCCATGTACAGCAAGGCTGCTATAGACTTGTGCCTGGAGTTACACATCGCACCTCAAATCGTGTTTAACAAGATGTGTGAGATAGCCAATCTGGAAACTCCCCGTATCGAGCGGATATGGCAAGAGTATGGCAAAAACCCACGTCGGTTGAGCCGTGCTGCCAAGTTGTTGCGCCAGATGAAAGGTTTCGGTAATGACATCTTCTACGAAGGGGTAGGCCTTCAGGAGACATTTGAGACAGATTTCCGTCCAATCAGTCAGGACAGCATCGTAACACCAATCATGCTAATCCTGATACTCGACCTCTATTTCCGCCTGACACCTATCACGATGGTGGAAGAGACACCCGAAATACAGCAATTGAGCAGACTGATCAAGATTTCCACCAAGGAAATAGTGCAAATCATGACCGTCTTCCAATATTACGATCCATATCTGAATCGCAAGGCGATACCAACCAGTGCGCTTTCCGAAGCCTGTCAGAAAATATGGCAGCGTTATGGGAACAGTGATACTGAACAACTCGCTTCTTATGCCAGTCAGTTAAAAGAATACTTCAAATAATCATCGTTAATGATAATTATTTTGTAACTTTGCAATCGCTATGGCGCAGGAACAGATACAGGAACAACAGCAAACCCAGTCGTTAAAACAGATTCAGGGTATCACGCAACAACAGTTATTGCAGGCACAACTGATAGAACTGCCTGTCGCACAACTGTTGGAACGTGTCAATGCTGAAATGGATGACAATCCTGCCTTAGAACTCAGTACTGGCGACGATTCGGAATATTCCGAAACATTTGATGACGCTGATAATCCAGAACCCTCGGATGATTACGAACGGGAAGAGCGACAATCGGCATTGGATGCAGCGTTGGAAAGTATCGGCAGGGACGATGAGGAACTGCCTGTCTATCACGGTGGACAAAGTTATCAGGAAGAGCGTGAGGAGTTAGTATATGGAGCATCGCAATCTTTCTATGACTTGCTGAAAGAACAGATGGGGACGACCAATCTGGATGAGCATGAGCGCGACATCATGGAATATCTCATTGGGTCGCTGGATGAGGACGGACTCCTGCGTAAGTCGCTTGAGAGTATCTGTGACGAACTGGCTATCTATCACAATCTGGACACTTCTGTTCGGGAGATAGAGAAAATACTACATCGTTTGCAGGAGTTTGACCCTGCCGGAATAGGGGCTCGCAATCTTCAAGAATGTCTGTTACTGCAGATTCAGCGTCGTGACCCTTCTCATCTTCGCGACTTGATGGAGCGTGTGGTCAAGGAATATTTTGAAGCCTTTACCAAGAAGCACTGGCAGAAACTTCAACAGGCGCTACAGTTGAGCGACATACAGGCAGAGACACTGATAGGGGAATTGCGCAAACTGAATCCAAAACCAGGTGCCTCGTTGGGCGAGACGGTAGGACGTTCACTCCAACAGATTACTCCCGATTTCATCATTGACACGCAAGACGACGGAACGGTGACTTTCCAACTGAATATGAGTGATGTGCCAGAACTGCATGTCTCGCAGTCGTTCTCAGATACATTACGGGAATATCAAGGCAATAAGGAGAAAATGAGCCGACAGATGAAAGAGGCACTGCTCTATACCAAGAAGAAAGTGGATGCAGCACAGGGGTTTATTGAGGCCATCAAAGCCAGACAACACACGTTGACTGTCACAATGAAGGCTATTATCCAATGGCAACATCGCTATTTCGAGGAAGGTGACGAAGCACTGCTCCGCCCCATGATTCTGAAAGATATTGCAGAGAAGACAGGACTCGACTTGAGCACTGTATCACGAGTCAGCAACTCCAAATATGCACAGACCCGATGGGGCACATTCCCTTTGCGCCATTTCTTCAGTGACAGCTATGTGACTGCCGAGGGCGATGAACTATCTACCAGGGAGATTAAAGCAACCCTTCAAGACATTGTAGAGGCAGAAGACAAGCAGCACCCATACAGTGATGAAGCACTTGGAAAACTGTTGGCTGAAAAAGGCTATCCTATTGCACGCCGTACGGTGGCAAAATATCGTGAACAATTAGGAATACCCATTGCAAGATTAAGAAAATGAGACCAAGGCAGCAAATGATATTAGCAGCAAGAGTGATCAGCATACTCTTCACTCCTTTCTACCTCCCCATTGTCGGGATGGTAGCCTTGTTTACTTTCAGCTATATGAACATCTTCCCATGGGCGTATAAGTTACAGGTGCTCATCATGGTCTATCTTTTCACTATCCTGCTTCCTTCATTGATGATTCATTTTTATCGCCGCTATCAGGGGTGGAGTCTGATTGAGTTGGGCCAACGGGAACGCCGTATGGTGCCCTACATACTCTCTATTGTATGTTATTTCACATGCATTTATGTGATGACGCGTCTGCATATTCCTCATTTCATTATCTCCATCCTGATAGCAGCACTGATGGTCCAGATTATCTGTGCTCTGATTAATGTATGGTGGAAGATATCAACCCATACAGCAGCCATCGGTGGTGTTGGCGGAGCTTTGTTTGCCTTTGGTGAATATCTCGGTTTCAATCCTGTATGGTGGCTCTGTGTTGTCTTTATAGCCGCTGGCATCTTAGGAACCTGTCGTATGGTACTTCGCCAGCATAGTCTGTCGCAAGTAGTAGGAGGCTTCTGGGTAGGCTTTGTGTGTGCGGCGGTATCTATTCTTTTCATTTAGTAACGAAATATCGAAATAACGAATAAATATATGACACCAATTGTAAGTATCATCATGGGCAGTACAAGCGATCTGCCCGTTATGGAAAAAGCCTGCAAACTCTTGGACGAGATGCAGGTTCCGTTTGAAGTCAATGCACTCTCAGCTCACCGAACCCCTGAAGCTGTTGAGGAGTTTGCACGAAATGCCAAGAGTCGTGGCATCCGTGTCATCATTGCCGCTGCCGGTATGGCAGCTGCACTGCCTGGTGTGATAGCTGCCTCTACGACCCTTCCGGTTATCGGTGTTCCCATCAAAGGAATGTTGGACGGATTAGATGCCATGTTGTCAATTATCCAAATGCCTCCAGGTATTCCTGTTGCCACCGTCGGTGTGAATGGTGCCCAGAATGCTGCCATCCTGGCCGTAGAGATGTTGGCATTGAGTGATGAGGCTATCGCTCAGCGACTGAGTGAATACAAGAGTGGCTTGAAGGCTAAGATAGAGAAAGCCAATCAGGAACTAGCCGAAATAAAGTTTCAATACAAGACGAATTAAATGAACTACCAAAGAAGAATCTCATCTGTCACACGTGTCGGCAACATAGAAATAGGCGGCAATAACCCTATTCGCATCCAGTCGATGGCTACCACTGATACCAATGATACGGAAGGATGTGTAGCTCAGGCTAAGCGAATCATTGATGCCGGTGGTGAACTGGTTCGTTTTACCACGCAGGGTACACGTGAGGCAGAAAACATGAAGAATATCTCAGCGCGACTGAAGGCTGACGGTTACAATACGCCTTTGGTGGCTGATGTGCATTTCACGGCCCATGTGGCTGATGTCGCAGCACAGTATTGTGAAAAGGTGCGTATCAATCCTGGCAACTATGTTGACCCAGGTCGTGTGTTCAAACACTTGGAATATACCGACGAGGAGTATGCTGAAGAGCTGAAAAAGATAGAAGCCAAACTCATACCGTTCCTAAATATATGTAAGGAACACCATACTGCTGTGCGTATTGGAGTGAACCATGGTTCGCTCAGCGATCGAATTATGTCGCGCTATGGCGATACACCTGAAGGCATTGTAGAAAGTTGCATGGAGTTCCTGCGTATCTGCAGGCGTGAGCATTTCAATGATATTGTTATCAGCATCAAAGCCAGTAATACAGTGGTCATGGTAACAACGGTCCGCCTTTTGGTAGAAACCATGGATAAAGAGGATATGCATTATCCGTTGCATTTGGGCGTGACTGAGGCTGGCGAGGGAGAAGATGGCAGAATTAAATCGGCAGTAGGTATCGGTGCACTGCTGACAGAAGGTATTGGTGACACCATCCGTGTTTCTTTAAGTGAGGAACCCGAGTGCGAAATACCTGTGGCTCGCAAGTTGGTGGATATGATAGCAGAATGTGCCCGACTGCGTGCAGAGGCTGAGGCTTCTATCAAAGACGACACCATCAGGCTGACCCTCGATGCCCCTGATTGGGAGACCTTTCAGTTGAAAGCAGCAATGGCAGTAGGCGGCTTGCTCATTGACCGTAAGGCCACGAAACTGGTCATCTTAAATAGCCAACAGCCAACAGCTGACAACCAACAGCTCGTGACGCTTGCCGATGCTATTCTACAGGCTGCCCGTATCAAATTTACCAAGACTGAGTATATCTCTTGTCCTGGATGCGGACGCACACTCTATAATTTGCAAGAGACCATAGCCCGTATCAAAGCAGCTACCAGTCATTTGGTCGGACTGAAAATCGGCATCATGGGGTGCATCGTCAACGGCCCAGGTGAAATGGCTGATGCCGACTATGGTTATGTTGGAGCCGGCAGAGGGAAAATCAGTCTCTATAAGCAAAAAGTATGTGTCGAGAAGAATATTCCCGAAGAGGAAGCGGTTGACAAACTTCTCGAGCTGATTAATAAAGATATGCAATAGCTATATGCTGGTAAAAACGTTTTGTGCAGCCGTTAACGGATTGGAAGTCCATACCGTGAAAGTGGAAGTCAGCATGACGCGAGGTGTCCAGTTTCATCTCACAGGTCTTGCTGATACTGCTGTTAAGGAGAGTTACGATCGTATCAAGGCTGCATTGATGAATAACGGATTCAAGATGCCTGTCATGGACATCACCGTCAATCTCTCACCTGCTGATATCAAGAAAGAAGGCAGCAGCTATGACCTGCCATTGGCTATCGGTATTCTGGCTGCTAATGGTAAGGTGGCCAGCGATGATTTGGACAAATATATGATGGTGGGAGAACTGGGACTGGACGGACGGCTCCAGCCTGTTCGCGGTGCATTGCCGATAGCCATCAAAGCCCGTGCCGAACATTTCAAGGGACTGATAGTTCCCAAGCAGAACATCCGTGAGGCTGCTGTGGTGAACCAGTTGGATGCCTTCGGCATGGAGACCTTAATGGATGTCATCAAATTCTTCAATGGCGATGCAACGATAGCGCCCACCAGGATAGATACTCGGCGCGAGTTTTATGAACAACAGGATGTCTTTGAACTCGACTTTGCCGACGTACGTGGACAAGAAAGTGTGAAACGTGCACTGGAGGTAGCTGCGGCCGGCGGTCATAACCTGATTATGATCGGTCCGCCAGGTAGCGGCAAGTCCATGCTTGCTAAACGGTTGCCGAGTATTCTTCCACCACTGTCGTTGAGTGAGAGTCTGGAAACAACACAGATTCATAGTGTGGCAGGCAAGTTGTCACGTGACACCAGTCTGATTTCCCAGCGACCGTTCCGTGCACCTCATCACACCATCTCACAAGTAGCATTGGTGGGTGGTGGTTCCAATCCGCAACCAGGTGAAATCAGTCTTGCACATAATGGAGTCCTCTTCTTAGATGAGATGCCTGAGTTGGCTCGCTCCGTACTGGAAGTGTTGCGCCAGCCACTTGAAGACCGCAAGATTACGATTAGTCGTGCAAAGTATAATGTAGAGTATCCCTGTTCGTTCATGCTGATAGCCTCCATGAACCCCTGTCCCTGTGGCTATTATGGTGACCCTACCCACCATTGTGCCTGCACTCCAGGACAGATACAACGCTATATGAACAAAATCAGCGGACCACTACTGGACCGTATAGATATACATTGTGAAATCCAAGCGGTGCCTTTCGCCCAACTCTCGCAGATGCAGCCTGGCGAGCCCAGTGCTGTGATTCGCCAGCGGGTCATCAAGGCTCGTAAAATACAGGAGGAACGCTTTAAATCCTACAAAGGTATTTACTCCAATGCGATGATGACGGAGCGTATGCTCCATGAATTTGCAGAACCAGATGCCGCCTCCTTGGATATGCTTCGCATGGCTATGGAGCGTCTGAAACTCTCTGCCCGTGCTTATAACCGCATCTTGAAGGTGGCTCGTACCATTGCCGACCTTGCAGGCTCAGAGAAGGTGGAGTCTCAACATATTGCCGAGGCTATTGGCTACCGCAATCTCGACAGAGGCGACTGGGCTGAACGGGGAATATAATTATATTTAATGAGGTATGCGACAACTGATATTGACATTCCTGTTACTGGTGACAACCACTGCTTTTGCACAGAATACCCAACAGCAGCGTAAGGAGGTGGACTATGACAGTCCTACCTTCGTGCCGATGGTGAAGGTGGGCAAGGTATTGGAGAATGGTGATAGTATCCAGTACATGGAAATGAACAATGTCTATGTCTATCCACCAATCACTTTTACGAGCAAAAAACAACAGCAGGCATATAACCGTTTGGTGAAGAATGTCAAACTCGTATTGCCTATAGCCAAGGAAGCTCGCAAAATCATGATGGAGACAGCCGAATTTTTGGAGACCCTGCCTGACGAGAAGGCGAAAGATGCCCACATGAAACTGGTGGAGCGAAGCATTATGCGAGAGTATAAGCCGCGGATGAAGAAGCTCACCTATTCACAAGGCAAACTGCTCATCAAACTTATTTATCGTGAGAGTAATTCCTCTGGCTATGAACTGATACAGGCTTTTCTGGGGCCTGTACGGGCAGGATTCTATCAAGCCTTTGCATGGGCTTTCGGTGCCAGTCTCAAAAAGAAATACGACCCAGAAGGTATCGACCGTCTCACGGAGCGTGTCGTCTTGATGGTTGAGGCTGGACAAATATAATGATATTGGAATATATGAAAGAGACCGTCATATTAACCGACCTGGCTATTGGTTATCAAGCTAAGGACAATAACAAGGTGGTAGCAGAACATCTGAATGCTACTATCCATGGGGGTGAACTCACTTGCTTGCTGGGGCGAAACGGAGTTGGCAAGTCAACGCTCTTGCGAACGCTATCCGCCTTCCAACCAGCCTTAGCCGGTGATATCCTGCTCCAAACGGACGACCAACAGCGAAAGGCTTTGAAACAGTTTTCCGACAAACAGCTCTCACGTATGATTGGGGTGGTTCTGACAGAGAAACCTGATGTGCGTAACATGACTGTCGAGGAATTGGTTGGTATGGGGCGTTCACCCTATACGGGTTTTTGGGGAACACTGACGGACAAGGACCTTCTGATAGTAGATGAGGCTATCCAGTTGGTGGGGGTTGAATCTTTGAAGGGACGCTATATCCATACACTCAGTGATGGAGAACGACAAAAAGTGATGATTGCCAAGGCACTGGCACAGCAGACACCTGTTATATATCTTGACGAGCCCACAGCATTCCTTGATTTCCCCAGTAAGGTAGAAGTCATGCAACTACTGCATCGCCTGGCTCGCGAACAGCAGAAGACCATCTTCCTGTCCACCCATGATGTGGAACTGTCGTTGCAAGTGGCCGACTGCATCTGGCTGATGGAACCGCAGTTGCTCAGTGTCGGTACTCCCCGACAGTTAGCGGATGAGGGAGTGTTGAGCCGTTTTATCGAACATAAGGGTATTCTTTTTGATGCCAAATCATTAACTATACGAGTGACAGAATGATAGAGGGACACGGAGATGATCTACACCGATATGATCCAGGTATGGTGCACATTAATTTCAGCACCAATATCTATCAGCAGGCCGACCATACGGCCTTGAAAGCGCATCTGTTTGATAAAATGGATCTCATCAATAACTATCCTGAACCACAACCTCGCTCTTTGGAAAAACTAATCGCCCAGCGATTAGGTATCTCTCCCGAGGCCGTTATGGTTACCAATGGTGCTACAGAAGCCATCTACCTTATTGCACAGATGCTGCATCACAGTGCTTCCATTATTCCCCAACCTACTTTCAACGAATATGCTGATGCCTGTCGCATCAATCATCATATCATTTCCTATGAAAATACCGACGAATTGAAGACATTGCCCAATGACCGTGTCTATTGGATTTGCAATCCCAATAATCCCACTGGTAATGTCATGACCAAGGGTATTATTGAGTATATGGTACGTCGTTCTCCCCGCTATACCTTTGTTGTCGATCAGTCGTATGAAGACTATACGCAGGAACGCTTAATAAAACCCCAGGAAATGATAGATTGCCACAACTTGTTGGTACTCCACTCATTGAGTAAGAAATATGCGATTCCTGGTCTTCGTCTGGGTTATGTAACGGGACATCCTGATGTTATTCAACTGTTACGCAGTATGCGGCAACCTTGGTCGGTCAGTGCATTGGCTGTGGAAGCAGGGAAATTCCTATTAACACGGGATACACCCATTATCCCCGATTTACAAGCATATTTGAAAGAGACGCAGCGCTTACGCGAGAACCTGCGACAGATAGACGGTGTTCGGGTATTTGAAACCAAAACCAATTTCATGCTCTGTCAGGTGGAGGATGTCACCAGTACGAAACTGAAGTTCTACCTTGTTCATAAACATGGAATACTGATTCGCGACTGTTTTAACTTCACAGGCCTTTCCGACCATTTCTTCCGAGTAGCTGCACAACGGCCAAAAGAGAACGACGCACTGGTAGAAGCTATTAGGGGATACTTGAACAAAGATGAATAAAAAAAGAGCTCAACCACTTTGGCTGAACCCTTTTTTATTTAATAATGAAACAGAAATCTTAAAAGTCCATCTTGTCGAGCGTATCAGTGAAATCTTTGGGCTCATGATTCTCAGACTCATGGAACTCCTCATTGCGCTGAGGACGCTCACGACGCTCATTACGCTGACGATGCTCGTGACGGTCACCACGCTCTGGACGAGGACCACGCTCCGGGCGCTCCGGACGCTCACGGCGACGCTGCTGTGGCTCTACATAGTCAGCGGGCTTTTCAACAAGTACACGGTGAGAAAGCTTGAATTTACCAGTCTTTGGATCAATCTCCAGCAATTTCACGGTAATCTTGTCACCTTCCTTGATACCAGCTTCCTCTACTGTCTCCAAGCGCTTCCAGTCAATCTCTGAAATGTGCAGCAGACCATCCTTTCCAGGCATGAACTCTACGAAGCATCCATAAGGCATAATAGAACGTACCGTTCCCTCATAAACCTCACCTACTTCTGGAATAGCTACAATAGCCTTGATCTTGGCAATAGCAGCATCAATGGCCTCCTTGTTAGGACCGCTCACCTGAATCTTGCCAACACCGTCTTCCTCGTCGATGGTAATGGTAGCACCGGTATCCTCCTGCATCTGCTGGATAATCTTTCCGCCAGGACCGATCACAGCACCGATGAACTCCTTAGGAATCTCGAAAGCTTCGATACGTGGAACCTGTGGCTTCAGCTCTGCACGTGGCTCGGCAATGGTTTCTGTAATGCACTTCAGAATATGCTCACGACCAGCCTTAGCCTGCATCAGCGCCTTCTCCAGGATCTCGAAAGAAAGTCCGTCGCACTTGATATCCATCTGGGTAGCTGTCAAGCCATCCTTCGTACCTGTGGTCTTGAAGTCCATATCGCCCAAGTGGTCCTCGTCGCCAAGAATATCACTCAGTACAGCGTACTTCTCCTCACCAGGATTCTTAATCAGACCCATAGCAATACCGCTGACGGGCTTCTTCATAGGAACACCAGCATCCATCAGAGCCAGCGTACCAGCACATACGGTAGCCATAGAAGACGAACCATTAGACTCCATAATCTGGCTGACTACACGAACGGTGTAGGGGAAGTCGGCAGGAATCATGTCTTTCAGTCCACGCCATGCCAAGTGACCATGACCAATCTCACGGCGGCCTACACCACGCTGAGCCTTGGCCTCACCAGTACAGAATGGAGGGAAGTTATAGTGCAACAGAAAACGCTGATAGCTCTTGTCGAGTACATCGTCCACCAGTTTCTCATCCAGTTTAGTACCGAGGGTGACAGTAGTCAGTGACTGTGTCTCACCACGTGTAAAGATACTGCTTCCGTGAGGCATGGGCAGTGGTGAAACCTCACACCAGATAGGACGAATCTCGTCGGTCTTACGACCATCCAGACGAATGCCCTCATCCAGGATGCAACGACGCATAGCATCGCGTTCTACATCGTGGTAGTAGCGGTCCATCATGGCCTCGTATTCATCCTTGGAAATCTCAGAAGTCTCTGTGATTTCTGTATGCTCAGCAAAGAACTTCTCTTTGAAATCAGCGAGAATCTTCTCGAAGGCATCAGCACGGTCCTGCTTGGGCAGAGCCTGCTTGGTGATGTCGTAGGCGGGCTGATACAATTCCTTGTTCATCTGCTCACGCAAAGCCTCGTCATTCACCTCGTGGTTATACTCGCGCTTTACGTCCTTACCTAATTCCTTAGAGAGTTCAACCTGCAGTTCACACATAGGCTTGATAGCTGCCATAGCAGCCTTCAGAGCACCAATCATATCCTGCTCTGAAACTTCCTTCATCTCGCCCTCTACCATCATGATGTTTTCAGCCGAGGCACCTACCATGATGTCCATATCAGCCTCTTTCATCTGCTCGAAGGTGGGGTCAATCACATACTCGCCATTCACACGAGCCACGCGGACCTCAGAGATGGGGCACTCGAAGGGAATATCTGAACATGCCAACGCAGCAGAGGCGGCAAAACCTGCCAAGGCATCGGGCTGATCAACACCATCGGCACTGAGCAGCATCACGTTGACAAATACTTCTGCGTGATAGTTAGAAGGGAACAGCGGACGGAGCACACGGTCAACCAGACGACTGGTCAGAATCTCATTGTCCGAAGCCTTACCTTCGCGCTTGGTGAAACCACCGGGGAAACGTCCTGCGGCGGCATACTGCTCTCTGTAGTCAACCTGCAGAGGCATAAAATCTGTTCCGGGAACTGCATCTTTTGCGGCACAAACAGTAGCCAGCAGCACGGTATTGTTCATGCGAAGCATTACACTTCCGTCGGCCTGCTTTGCCACTTTCCCGGTCTCAATTGTGATGGTTCTCCCATCAGACAATTGAATGGTCTTTGTAATTACGTTCATCTTGTTAAAAAAACATCTAAAAAATAAAAATCATCTTGCGTCTTTGCGCATAAAATCGTGCAAAGTTACACATTATTATATAGATTAACGAAAAAAACCGCGTTATTTTTCTTTTTTTATGAAAAACAACGCGGTTCTACCATGATTTTCCACTTTATCGCATGGCAAGAGCTTTGTTTTCAGCGGCTTCCATGATTTCTCGCTCACCTGGTCCTTTGTCGTTAATACCACAGAGGTGCAGGATGCCATGAATGATGACACGATGCAGTTCTTCATCGTATGCCTTATGAAACAGTTCTGCATTCGAACGAACGGTATCCAGCGAGATAACAAGGTCGCCATTGATTACGTTGCCTTCATCATAATCGAAGGTAATGATGTCGGTATAGTAATCGTGGCCCAAGTACTGTTGGTTAACCTCCAGAATATGCTCATCGTCGCAGAAGAGATAACCAACCTCGCCTACTTTCTTGCCATAGGTAGCCGCAACGCGACGAATCCAAGCTGTGGTTTCGCGACGCTTAATCTGCGGGAATCGAACGTTTTCTGCTGTATAAGTAATCATAATATCTTATGCCTTAGCGTTTTGTACTTCCATCATTACTCTGATGATGTTCATAGCCCATATCTTCTGAATGTCGTCATAGGAATAGCCTCGGTCTAACAGCCTACGGGTAACCTGCGACAGTTCGGCAGCATTAGCGACACCAGGTACACCACCATCGCCGTCGAAGTCGGTACCGATACCCACATGGTCTATACCCATTACCTCAATAGCGTGTTCCAGATGATTCATGAAATCTTCAATGGTGGCCTTCCCGTCTGTACGCAGAAATCCGTTGTAGAGGGTCACCTGCATCACTCCGCCCTTTTCAGCCAATGCGCGCATCTGGTCGTCTGTCAGATTACGGGGATGGTCGCAAAGGGCTCTGCAACTACTATGACTGCAAATAATGGGATACTCGCTGAGTTGGATGGCATCATAGAAACTCTTCTCACTGGCATGACTCATATCCACCATCACACCTAAGCGGTTCATTTCCTTCACCACCTCCTTGCCAAACTCGCTAATACCATTGTGGGTACCTTCTCCCTTGGCGGAATCGCAGATGTCGTTATCACCATTATGGCAGAGGGTCATATATACAATACCTCTATTGGCAAAATGGCGCAGGTTCTCTATTTTGCCTTCAAGAGCAGCACCGTTTTCAATACCCAGCATGATGCTCTTTTTGCCAGCGCCGAAGTTTGCCACCAAATCGACAGTGCTTTTTGCCAGACCGATGGCATGTTTATGCTCCTTCACGATTTCGCCTATCTTATCGAAGATATTGTCAGCCATCTCTTTCTGTCCTTTGGTCATGGTCTGAGGAATATAAGCCACCATCATCGATGCTGCCAAATGACCCTCGTCCATCTTATGCAAATCCACCAGAATACGGTCGTCGCGCTTGCCGAAATCCACTTCCTGAGGGAAGAACATCGGGGTGTCGCAATGACTGTCGATGGTGATGATAGACCGTTGCAAATCATCCACCTTCCTAAAGGTTGCTGCCTCCTTAATCAACCACTCGAAAATAGGCAATCCGTCTTCCAGACATTCTGGATGCCACTGCACACCCATAATACTCTTGAACTCGCTACTCTCCATAGCCTCGATGATGCCATCCTCCGACTTCGCTGTCACGTGAAAACGTTCACCTGGATGGCATACGGCTTGGTGGTGGAGACTGTTTACATGAATGGCAGGCTGTGAGTAAAGTTTAGAGAGAATACTGCCTTCTTCTATCGTTACCGTATGAGTAGCCTGATGGCGATCTTCTTCTTGAGAGTGATTAATTGTGGATATATCGGTGATGTCCTGTTTTACGCGTCCACCTAAAGCCATAGCCAATGTCTGAATACCTCGACAAATACCAAGAATAGGCAATTGACGGTTGTAGGCCAATCGGGTGATAAACAGTTCGGGGAGATCGCGCTCTTCGTTAATCTCTCCCAGTTTCGGTTCGGGTTCCTCACCTGCATAGCGTGGGTCGTAATCAGCTCCGCCGCTCAGTATCAGACCGTCAATATGATTCAGGGTGTTGATAATCACATCGGTATCAGCCAATGGCGGGATAACGATGGGTACACCACCAGCCTTCATGACAGATTTGTAATATCCCTCCGCCAGTTTACAATTCAAATCGGCATAATTGCCGGTAATACCAATAACTGGCTTTTCTTCCGCCTCCGGGAAATGTGCATAGACCTTCTCTGCCAGTAGCGATTCCCAATTAAATAGTTCTGTCATAAACTAATTATTCCACTATACTTACAGGTATCTCACGCTTGATACTCTGTTCAAGCGATATTAATGTTTCTGTGGCAACAACACCTGGGATGTCCTGTAACCGTCCGTTTAACAAGTGCATCAGTTGCTCGTTGTCACGGGCATAGAGTTTTACCAACATGGTATAAGGACCTGTGGTAAAGTGGCACTCAACAATCTCAGGAATATCCTGCAGGCATTCTACTACATTCTTATACATCGAACCACGTTCCAAGGTGATGCCAACATAGGTGCAGGTACTGTAGCCCAAACTCTTGGGGTTAACATCAAAACCACTGCCCATGATGACATTGGCCTCTATCAGATGCTGTACGCGCTGGTGAATTGCCGCACGCGACACATTGCACTCAGCCGCTACATCCTTGAAAGGGATTCGGGCATTTTTCGACAGGATGTTCAGTATCTTCTTGTCGAGATTGTCAATTTTTTCTGTTGCTGCCATATTTCATTTTCGCATTTATAGTTACAATTTGTAAGCAAAAGTAAGCATTATTATTGATATGTGCAACATTTTGCTCATAAAATTGCACTATTTTAGACAAAAAGAGCAGATTTTTGTTCTGCTCTCTTTGTTTTTAGTCTTCTATCCCCAAAAGTTCAATTTTGAAGATCAGCATGGAGTAAGGCTTGATGTCGTCGCCTGCACCACGTTCGCCATAGGCCAGTTTGTAAGGAATATAAACTTCCCATATAGAACCTACTGGCATGTGGGTGAGGGCTTCGGTCCATCCCTTAATCACTTGGTTGCAGTTGAATGAAGTGGGGTTGCCGCGTTTGTATGAACTGTCGAACTCTTTGCCATCTACTGTTCGTCCTTCATAATGTACTTTCACCTTCTGGGTAGCTGTCGGAATAGGACCCGTGCCTGCCTTCAGTACCTTATACTGCACGCCACTCTCCAGCGTCTTGACATCCTTCTTCTTTGCATTCTCCTTCAGGAAGTCCTCGCCTGCCTGTTTGATGGCTCCATACTTGCGCATCTGGGTCTGTTCCTGATAGACGGAGATGAGTCTCTGCACAATAGCATTGGCCTCATCGGCACTCATCAGTCCCTTCTCGCCCTTTACACCAGCATTAAAACCCTGCAGGAAAAGGTCTATGTTCAGACTATCGGTGGAGTCGTTGCCCAACACTTCGCTATTGAACTTGTCCAGATAACGATTCAATCCCTGCGACTGTGCCAAGCCAAACGTATAGCTTAGTGTGTCAATACGGCTCTGCAACTGCTGGGCCTTGACTGAATGGAAAGTAGCACCCGCCAGTACAGCGAGTGCTACTACTATAATTCGCTTGTTCATGAATTACTTGCGCTTGGGATTAACCTCCAACAGCTCAATCTTGAAGATGAGCATAGAGAAAGGCTTGATATCGTTGCCCTGCTGACGAGCGCCATAGGCCAACTCCTGAGGAACATATACTTCCCATACTGAACCTGCAGGCATGTGAACCAGAGCCTGTGTCCAACCCTTGATTACCTGATTGCAACGGAACTCGGCAGGCTCACCACGCTTGTAGGTGCTGTCGAATACCTTGCCATCGAGTGTGCGACCCTCATAGTTCACCTTTACACGAGAGGTGTCGGCAGGAATGGCACCGTTACCTTCCTTAATAACCTTGTACTGAACGCCACCATCGAGTGTCTTCACACCCTCTTTCTTAGCGTTCTCAGCCAGGAATTTCTCACCAGCCACCTTGTTAGGACCGAACTCCTTCTCCATCGTCTTGGCCTTGATGCTCTGCATCAGAGTTTGAGCTACGATCTGAGCTGAGTCAACACTCATCAGACCACCTTTACCGGTAGTACCGCTGATGAAACCAGCCATAAAGTTCTTCAGTGAGATGGTCTTGGTTGAGTCGTCACCAAACAGTTCACGGTTGATACCCTTCACCATCTGGTTGCTAATCTGCTGACCAATCTGAATACCAGCATAGTAAGCTGCCTTCTGCTTGTCGTCACCGGCATTGGCACCTTCGTTCAGTCCCTTGATAAACTCGTCCATATAGGCTGTGTCGATATCCAGACGGTTTACCAAATAATCTTTCAAACCGTTGGTCTGTGCCATACCAATAGCATAGCTGACGGTATCAACATCACTCTTCAAGTTGGCCTTGGGAGTAGAATAGCCGCAAGAATACAATGTAACTGCGGCAATAGCTGCGATAGCAGCAAAAGTAAACTTTTTCATTTTTTGTATTTAAATGTTTAATGTCCTTACATGACCTGAAGCAACTCTACATCGAATACGAGGGCTGCAAATGGAGGTATCGATGCACCGGCACCGCCTTCGCCGTAAGCCAGACGATAGGGGATGAAGAAACGATACTTGGCTCCCTCCTGCATCAGTTGCAGACCTTCCGTCCATCCGGCTATTACCTGCTGGAGTCCGAAAACGGCGGGTTCGCCACGCTGAACACTGCTGTCGAAAACCGTACCGTCAATGAGGAAGCCCTCATAGTGGCACTTCACGCTGTCCTTAGCGGTTGGCTTCTTACCGTTACCTTCCTTCAGCACCTGGTACTGCAATCCGCTTGGCAGTGTGATAACACCCTCTTTCTTGGCATTCTCAGCCAGGTATTTCTCACCAGCCTCCTTGTGCACCTTGCCCTGCTCGGCACGCTGCTTGTTGATTTTCTCCTCCTGTGCAGCGAAGTACTCCTGCACAATCTGCTGGGCTTCGCGATTCGACACTTTCAAGTCGTTGCCTGCTATCACATCCTTGATAGCTGCGGCAAAGTCGTCAATATTCAACTCTGTGGCTCCCATCTGTGCCAACTGGCGACCGATGCCCAAGCCCAGAGCGTAACTTACTTTGTCCATCTTTCTACTTTCTCTATATTAAATAATGTATATATACTACTTGTTGATGTCCTCTTTGTAACCTGTAGGACGTGGACCGTACACAACCTTACGTTCCTCCATCTTACGCTTATATTCCTGAATTTTTCCCGCTTCCTTGCGCAATTTGGAATTCTCATGAAGCAATGCGTCCTTTTCGGCATTCAGTCCGGCGTTCTGCTGCTTCAGTTCTTCTATTTCAGTAAGTGCCGCCTTGTATTTCTGTTGCGAAACACAAGAACCAAAGCCCAAAGCCACGATAATGGCTGAGAGCACGATGTTCATGGATTGACGAATCTTACTCATACTTTCAAACGTTTGATTTCTAATTCGCTGCAAAATTACTAATTAGTGCGGAAACCACCAAATTTTAAAGCAGTGAAAACAAAGTTTTGTGTTTTTTTCATCAAAAAATGCAGTTGCACAAATCCTTTATTCGTTTCGTTCATAGGTGCAAAGGTACGATTTTTCTTTCTCTTTTCTTTGTAGTTTCAGAAAATCTTTACAAATCCGGTTCCCACGCGGTTCCCAGTCAATTCCCAGTTAACTCCCACTTCATCGTGCAACAAAAGTCGGATATAAATCTTTACAGGGTGATGAGTGACTTATTGCAGGTTCCTAAAATTCTCTCATAAAAATTTGGAACTTTGCTCGCTTATTCGTATCTTTGCAGATGGATGAAAACCAGAAGTAGTTAATGAAACGAACGGGTATTATAAACGAGATTAGAAAACAGACAAAGGAAATGATTCCTGAAGCTCAAACCATTATTTATGGTTCTGAGGCTCGAGGAGATGCACGTCCTGACAGCGATATTGATCTCCTTATACTCTTACCCGAAGAAAAAATTACGCCAGAACGTGAACATTACATCGTTAGCAAATTGTTTGAAATAGAGCTTCAATCAGGAGTTATCATCAGCACTCTTATTATGCCTCGCAAACAATGGGAACATCCAACTATAGTAACACCATTCTATATGAATGTAAAACGTGAAGGTATTCTACTATGAGTGATGAGAAACTGACATCCTATGAGGCCTATGCATTTCGCGATGCCAGTAGTGTCGAGTATTTACTGCCTAAAGCTGAAGCTTTTATTGAAGCTGTAGAAGACCTAGTAAATAATAACAAAGTTGAGCACCAATAAGACAAAAGACCTCATTTGAGCGTAATGACGATAGTATATGAGGGAACTATAATTACGGTTACGCATTTTTCTTTCCATTTTCTTTGTAGTTTCAGAAATTCTTTCTATCTTTGCCAACGGAGTGAGAAGGACTCGCTCCAGCAGAAGAAGCGTTATGCACGAATTGCGAATGAAAACGTGAGAAACTTTCAGGATGATAAGCAATATGGCACGACGGCTTCACGCTATATGCGTGGGGCTGTTACCCAATTTCTTATCAGAGGTGATTCTCACGACCTTCATTCGGAACTGGCACAAGCAGTCCCGCGCTTCTGCTATGGCAGAAAATGAACAATAACTTAAAACCAATTGATATGATGAAGAAATTCTACTTAGTAATTATTGCACTCTTTGTTAGTATATTATTACATGCAGAGAGTATTGATCAAAATGAAGCGCAAAGTATTGCTGTGAACTACATTCAAAACAAATTCGTGTCAGCACGAAGAGCGATAAGCAATACTGATGCATCACTTGCAGACAAGGGAATAGGCCACAAAGGCAATATCGGCTATTATGCATTTAATATCAACGGAGGAGGATTCGTAATTGTAAGTGCTGACAGTCGTTCCCCTCAGAGAGTATTAGGCTATTCTACTACAGGAAAATATGATAGCGAAAAGATGCCAGCTAATGCAAGATGGCTGATGAATGCATTCGCCCTTGAAATGACCTCGTTAGACAATCATTCAGAGGCGATAAAACGTTCAGCAACAAGAAGAGCTGCTACAGCTGTGGCTCCTTTATTGGGTGAAACTGAATGGAACCAATTATGGCCTTACAACTTACAAACTCCTGTAATCGATGGGACACAAGCTCCAACGGGATGTGTAGCAACGGCTATTGCACAAGTAATGTATTATCATAAATGGCCTAAGCAAGGAAAAGGAAAATATTCTTACGAATGGGAAGGAATGACATTTTCTGCCGACTTCAGTCAGTCAACTTATCGTTGGGATTTAATGTTACCTAAATATGACTCAAATTCCAGCAAAGAATCATGTGAAGCCGTTGCCTTGTTGATGCATGATGTAGGTATAGCTAGTAATATGTTCTATGGATCAGGCGATAGTGGTGCGTCAAGTGACTATTCATTACCAGGAATGATAAAATTCTTTGATTATGACAAAGGAATACGCTACATAGAAAAGGATTACTGCTCTATGGATTCTTGGTTAGGCTTTATACAAGAAGAATTGACTAAGCAACGTCCTATTATATATGATGGTGGAGGAGCAGGAGGAGCGCACTCAATGGTGATAGATGGTATTGATGCCGATGGGCTTTTCCATGTCAATTATGGATGGGGTGGCGACTATAATGGCTATTTTGCTATGGGTGCAATTGGTTACGACATGCATCCTTCATTGTCGTTCAATATCAAACCTAATGAAGGCGGTAATCCCTATCCTACATTCTGCTCAAAAAGTGATTACATTTACGACAAAGAATCTAATATCTTACGAATGTCTGACTATGCTCCGGCGTATTGCCCAGGGGATCGTGAAGGTGAATTTGAAGTAGCATTGGCAGTTGAGAACAAAAATAGTCTAACAGTGTCTTACGTTGATATAGTAAAAAATGCTCACTTTCACGAACATCAACCACCAACAGGTTTAGATGATGGTGAATATATACTTTACCCCGTTGGACGTTGGGTTGACAGTCAAGAATGGAAAAGGTTATATTTCGCAGACAAGCTTCAAACCTTTGTAGATTTAAGTGTAAAAAATGGTGTATATGAGTTTGCTAATAACCATATTAATGACGAACTTGATGAAGGAAAAATTGAGTACAACGGCATATATTACACCTTAGACACTACTACGAAAGAAGCAACAGTAACTTATAAGAATGAAAAGAAAAATTCATATTCAGGTGATGTGAACATTCCATCGACATTCAACTATGAAGGTGTAGAATATAAAGTAGCTGCCATCGGATATGAAGCATTTTTGGGGCATCAAAGGAATCTGAAGACCATATATGTTCCAGAGACAGTGAAGGTGCTTGATGCCGGTTGCTTTTCTTGTAATGTTGAAAATATAATATTCGCCAAAAATTCAAATATAAGAAACATCAGCGGATTTGCTTTTAATGGATGCCAAATACGTTCTTTGGAATTACCTGAAGGAGTTACAACACTTGAAGGCAATTCATTTCAAAGTTGTACTGTTGAGAACCTCATACTGCCATCTACAGTTACAAGTATAGAATCGGGTGCTTTTAATTATGCAACCTCTCTGCAAAACCTAACGGTAAAATGGCAACAACCAATAACAAATGTTGATGAAACGAGTTTTGAAAACGTTGATTTGTCACAAGTAACCCTACATGTACCAATGGGAACAACTGACCTTTACAAGAACGCTCCGGTTTGGAAAAACTTTAAAGCCATTGTTGAAGACGAAATTGTTCCTATCTCTGAGACGGAGGAGAAAACGTTTAGCCAGCAGCTGGATGAAACGACCGATTTGCAGAATACCGTCATCGACAACACCTACTATAACATGGATGCCGCGAATGGTGACGGATATGATGCAACGGAGCAGGCACTCGTGCTGAACTCCACCACTTCATCAACACAGATGAGTGCTGTTCAGGGTGCTCAAGTTGGCGATGCTGCCGTACGTGAGAACTTCAGCGGTATAATCTTCGAGATTCCTGCTGGACAGGGCGTTATCACAGTGGATGCCAAGACGATTGGCACACATGTGCTGAATGTGCAGATAGGCAATGGTGCTCCTACGCAGGTGAAGAAGACGGAGCGTGGAACGGCTGAAGTGGAATATAATGTCAGTGCTCCTACCTACGTCTATCTCTATGCAAGTACGGAGAGTGGCGCTGCGGCTCGTCTCTATCGTGGACCTTCGGCTGGTGCCAACAGCGTATTGCTCTATGGCTATAAGGTGCAGGTGGGTGGAACAGGCATCGAAGAATTGAAGAATGGAAAAATGAAAGAATTGAAGTATTATGATCTGAATGGCCGGAAGGTGAAGACGCCGAAAAAGGGTGTGTATATCATCAACGGTAAGAAAGTCATAGTGAAGTAATTCACGCTTTACGAAATTGCCGATCGCGCCTCGAGAGATTACGGCTCTCGGGGCGCGATATTACGTTTCGTGAGGAGTGGAGTTTCATTACGAGAAACTGGTAGTTTCATTACGACTTTCCATGAATTTCATTACGACTATCTGGGGGATAGGTTAGTGGCAATATGGCGCTACTCCTCTACCAGTGATTTTTCATTTTTAATATCACAATATCACCAAAAGTGCCTTGAAGCCCGATGTACAAAGGGATTGGCGTTGGTGATATTAGTGGGTGGTATAGCGCTTGATGAGTTCGGCAAAGATGGGGTTCTGGGAGAGCACACTGGTGTTGCCCGTCATGAGCAGCTGCTTGCGAGCACGGGTCATGGCGACATTCAGTTTGCGGTCTATCACCTTGCCACCTGACTCGAAACAATTGGCTGTGAGGAAATCGAGCTGATAGGGTTGACGAATGGTGAAACTATAAATAATGACATCGCGCTGACTACCCTGATAGCGCTCCACCGTGTCGATACTGATATCCAAGAGGGCTGGAATGCCAAGGGCTTCTATTTCGTGGCGTATCATGGCTATCTGATTACGATAGGGCACTATGACGCCTACGCTGTGGGCTGCATCGAAACGCTCTGCACCATACTGCCGATAGATGCGTCGCAGGAGGTCTGCCACCATCTTGGCTTCAGCGGGATTCACCTTGTCGCTGGAAAATAGGGAGTGGTTTGATACGCTGGACTCGCTGGGGAAAAACAATACGCGATGCTGCTTCAGCAGTTCATCTAACGCATCTTCAGAAGGCTGTGAATAATCAAGTGCCGGCTCCTCCTGATGCGGACACGGAACGGGTTGCAAATGTTCTTCGGCATAGAACATTTCATTGGGGAAAGCAGCCACGTCCGGATGCATGCGCCCCTGACGTTGCAGGATGGCTGTAAACGCTGTGCGCCCTGCCTCACGCTCTATCCGCAACAACCGTTCAAAGAGCGACTGACGGCAGGCAGACAGTTCCGGCACATCATCAGGTTGCTGAACGACGGCAGGCAACTGCTTATGATCGCCTATCAATATGAATTTATCGACCTGTGGCGATGCCAATAGGCCAATGATGTTGGGTTCCAGGATTTGCGAAGTCTCATCAACTATACAAAGTGAGAAATGCTTCAGTTGGAAGAGGAAGGGTCGTGCCTGCATGGTGGAGGTGGTGCTGACAATGACTCGCTGCTCCATGATACACTGACGGATATCTTCCAAACGGGGGTGCTCGCCAAAGATATGGTCCATCAGCCGATGGCTGTAGCGAGGGTCGCAAGAGGTTTCTGAACCCAGGCGCAGATAGTCGATACCTGCTTCTTCCAACATGCCACACATCTCATCGACGGCACGGTTGGTGTAGGAGAGGAGGAGAGTGGAGAGTTGGGGGTCGGTGGTGAGGCATTCTTCCACCAAATATCTCAACGCATGCGATGTCTTGCCCGTGCCCGGAGGACCTTGAAGGAGGAAATAGTCCTGCGCCTGTTTGGCTTTCAGCAGCATATCGTCATAGAAAGGATGGTAGGAGTGCGAGAGTTGTAGCGTAGCGTCGCGCCGAGGCTCACGGAGTCCCAATAAAAGCGCCCGCCTGTCTGACGAAGCAGCACAGAAGGCATGCAGCGAACGGATGGCTGATGTGGTATTCCTATCCGAGAAAGAAGGCTCTATGGCATACGTCGTATCAGTAAAGATGTCAGGATTCTGCTGACCATCATTCAAACGGACGGTTATGGTCCGGTCTGCCAACTGTTCAATGACACCTTTATATAATATAGCATCACACACGTGGGGCTCGTCCTGATAGGCATAGAGGCACACCATATCGTTACGACGGAAATTGGGCAGGAAGTCGTCGCCCAAATCCGGTATCGAGAAGGTCAAACGGTCGTAACCGCTGCTCTCGCTCGAAGCTTCCTTATGCAGAATACGCAGTCCGTAGAAGATACTGCCCGTATCACGCTTCTCAGCCAAAGGCATATTCCACAGATTAGCCACTGCCCCACCCTGTCCTTCCTGCGTTCCGGTCTTCTGAGCCAACTGCTCGCGATAAACGAAAGTGAGCATTCGCCCGACATACTCCTGTTCCGCAGGTGACAATTGTTTCAGGGGTGCCAGTATCTGTTCGGTCTGCGGTTTTACAAAACGTTCGAAGAGAGCCGACCGCACCCTGTTCTCATTGAGGGTATCGGCTGACAGCTGCGATTCGATGCTGGCAAACCCTTTGCGAGCTATCTGCATCTCCTGTGCCACAATACGATTGCGCAGACGAATGGCTTCGTGAAACAGCGTCTGATAGTAATTAACCACCAGAAAACCCTGTTTGGCAGGATAGCGTGAATAAAGCAGTCGGATGTCCACCTTGTCAGGAGAAAGATGGAAATTATAACGCAGGATGCCATAGTAGAGCAAGAGCTGCACATAATGGGATTCAGAATACGGTATGGATGCCTTGGTTTCCAATTGCCAGTTCTTACCCGATTTCTGCTCCACCAGCAGATGCATATCCTTGGTCATTAAATCGACACGGCCCTGCAAACCCAGATGCTCACAAACAAAGGAAGGCTCTAATAGGGGAGTTGAAAGGCTACGGGTAGGCGAGCTCTGCTCGGGAATGAGTGGAGAGTGGAGAGTGGAAAGTTGGTTTACAACCTCCTTGATATTCTCCACTTGTCGGAGGGCATCCTCCTTGAACTGTCGGGGGTTGAAGTCTGGACAGGTACAGAACTGCAGAGCCTGTTCGCGGAACGAGTGGCGAATGGTATCATGAGGATGATAGTCGGTCTGGTTGATGACATCATCCAACGCGGCACCTGCAAAATTACCCAAGAGAATGGCCTGGCTGTTGGCTGCCGGCTTCAGTCGCCCTAACGTATAGGCTATCGGATGGTGCCCATAGTCAGAAAAACAGGCAGCCAACGAAGAGATGTCAACAAGGAAATCAGGCTCCACTACGATGAGCTGAGGCTGAATGGTCTGTCCTTCCCGGTGACCATCCAACAGATTGAGTTGCATACCTTCAGTCAGGAGTGGGCGCAACGTCTCGTCATCTGTCTTGATGCACACCTCACCATCGTCCGTGGTGGCATAAATACACGCATCATCCCATGTAGTCACCACACAACGGACGTAGCGTTGGTTCACCTTAGCCGTCAGCGTAGTGGGTCTGCCACAGACGGGAATGCGTGTCACCAGTTGGTGGGGAATATCCTCCTGGAATACGGCTGAAATAAAGAGCGCCAGCGCACGCACATCATACCGCAAATCGTCCTTCGTAAGTGAAGCATCACTCCCATTGGAATGGCGACGCATGGTCTGAATGGCGATACGGTCGGCAATGCCTATCCCCCTCTGCTTACACAGATAATCCGTCTGAGCCATCAAGTTGCCAAACCCCATTCCACTACCCTTCAGAGCCTCTGCACAAGCCAACACCAGCGTCTCGTGCATATAGCGCAACACGGCAGGCGAAGGCTGAGCCTTCACCACCTCCACGCAACGCTCAAAGAGTTCTGCCACTTTCATGCCTACAAAGTTAGGCAAAAACGAGAGAAATGCCAAATTTATTTGAGCATTTCCGAGTGCCAAGTAAGTTCGGCGAAGCCAAAGTTAGGCAAAAATCTGGTACTTGCAAAGATTATCGTTTTATTTTGTCACTTAACACGAAAGATACTCACAAAGCGGGATTACCTCAGTTTTCCTTTGCTTTCCAAATAGTAAATGAATAACTCCCATTGTCCTGCATTACTCTTGATATTAGCCTTCACTTCATCAGTATCAATAAGATAAAGCGGGTAGCAGTCGTGCAGATAATAATGACCTTGGTCTGGGTCAGTAATCACATCATAATGTAGGATGAGATTAGTATAGGTTCGGCTATCCCAATCACCAACGAAACTGCTGACCGTGAATAGCACATTATCGCCCAGATAGAACTTGATTTCGTGGAAAGGCTCCAGCATCTCGTATGGCGGCTTATCCATGTCGCGGAATTTGATTTCGCGCGTGGTGGCATTAAACCATTCTATGTCTTTCTCAGTAAAGAGCAGTTGCTCGTCACTGACAGAACGTGTTCCTGACTCGCTGATACCACAGGCTGCGAGCATCCCTTCTTCTACAGGCTCAATAATCACGATGGGCTTCTCTGGTTCGTAACTGTCAAGACTGCAAGCAGTCATCATCATGCAGGTCATGACTATCGCCATCATCCATGCGAAGGTTTTTTCTTGTTTCATATTATTCAGAATTTTAAATATTGGTCTCTATTGATAGAGTCCGTTAAACTCTGAAATGACTGCATGGCTACCATGTAAATCTGATGCCAAGTGGCAAAGAGAAACCAAATGGATGCTCAGTGCGGTAGGTCTCGATGTCACTCTTCATCTGGATATAGTACTGCAGGCTTGGCTCTAAGAAGAAACCGATATAGGGTGTCAGATGAATTTGCAGACCTAGACCGAAGGTAGTAGAGAGTTGCCAAGGAGCATGGAGGAGGTTCTTGTCACTGGTTTCATGCAGTCCATTCACATAGAAATCAGAACGGAGGGTTGAATGGATGGGTATTTCGGTTATCATGCCAAGACTGCCGTAAAGACTCCAGCGTTTTCTACCATAAATATAGTATATACCTTTTATGGGGATGCCAAGGTAGTGAATGGTCTGATGCTCGTAAATCGTATTTCCGTCTGTTCCCATCTCAAAGTCAGAGGCCAGCCGGCTATAACTGAGACCAGACTCTAATCCGAAACGATTATTCAGTTGGTACTTCAAAGCCAACGACCATGTGACTGGCATCTGGTGGTGACTCGTGCGAAGAATCTTGTCTTCACCTGGACGGTTGGCATTATTCAGGGCAATGCGCATGATGACACTACGAGTCTTGTCACTCACAACATTAGGATGGTTTGCCAGATAAACAGCGTAATCCGTCCAGTTGTCAATGTTGCTTGGAGTATGATAAATAGGACCAGGTCCAGGGTCATCGGCAACAATATCACCCCCATTTATATTATATGGCTTATAGATGAACGGTTGGTTATAGCGGTTCTGCTCATTGAGCCTTCCTGCGTATGCCAGTTCCAATGACCATTTCTTTTCATTATCCGCTTCAGTGGTTGGCTTATCGGGGGTAAACTCGGACATATCGTAATGCGGTAGCTCTATCCTACGAATACTCTTTGCAGTATCATTTACTATTGTGTCATTAGCTGCTGGCTCCTGAACGACTAAATTGGATAAGGAGTCAACCGTGATTGAATCTACAGTCTGGGCGATTACCGATGAAAGAGTATCAGCAGCTATGATGCTTGTCCGATTCATGGGCAGTTGAACAATGACAGGTTCCTGTGGTTGTTCAGTCGGAGATTCCATAGGCGACTCTTTCTGCACCTCCTTCTGCTTTTCCGCAATAGACTCTTCTTCTTTGACCGCAGTTTCTTCTTGCCTTAACAAGAAGAAGGTAAAGGGAATGAGAAGCAGTAAAAGCATGGCAACCCAGTACTGCTGCATCATCTTGCGCAACATTTTCTTCGCCCGTGCCAATTGTGATGATGACGAATGCGGCTCAATGCCCAACATGTCGGCAATCTCCTTGTGCGACAGACCTTCGAATACCGACAGGCGAAACACCTGTCCGTAGCCCTCAGGCAGTCTGTCTATCATTCTCATCACCTCGCTCAGAGGAACCCCTCTTACCCCCTGTTGCTCGTTATCGGAAGCAGCGAACGTAGCATCGTTCGTCTTGTCAAGTGGAACCGTTGGTAATGCATCCAGATGATCCTTGCATTTTGAAGCCACATTCCTTGTTATGGACATCATCCAAGCCTCAGCCTTTTGCTCATCACGCAACCTGTCAAACGAAGTGAAGATAATTACAAATGCATCGTGCAGTACATCCTCAACTGTTTGCTCGTCGCTGATATAACGCCGACATACGCCCCTCATCTGTTGGGCGTATGCCTTATACAGTTCGCCAAGGGCATCTGCATCCCCCTCTCTGCATCGTTCTATCAGTCTTGTTATCTCCATCGTAAGCATAACATCTCTATTGATAGAGTCCTGACTTTGTGGAAAAGACTGCACGGCACTCTCTTTTTTCTTTGACAAAGATACAAAAAACTCCTTTACTTGCAAAGATTATCGGGAATTTTAGTATCTTTGCCCATGAAATATTACTAACGGTTGCTAATGTAACGAGGTTATGACTGCAAGAAACATCCTTTCAGCTATCTGCCTGATGCTCTGCTTGATGGCTTGCCGGCAGCAAATGCTCAAGGCGTATGTTACTGAACTCGACAGTAATGACAGCCTCTCTATCATCATGGGCGACTCCAAGATGATAGACTACCATAGCGAGCGACTTGGCATCGACATCACCTACCCCTCCTTCCTCCGTCATCAGTATTTGGAGGACGACCAGATGGAGGTATTCATGAACGAGGATGTCTCGCTCTCTTTTATGGTGAAGCATCTGAATGATGAATTCAGACGCTCACCAGGTCAGGACATGATGGGCATGGGGGCTGAGTTGCTGGAAGCGGGCGACGACTACTCCATTCACACAGGACAGGACGGTGACTTGGAGTATTATGGCAAAGTCATTGACGACAGTCTTCGTTTTATTACTGTCATCCTCCGTTACAACCCCAGTCACGCTGAAGCCGTTGAGAGTCTCAAAGAACTGGTGCGTAACTACCACCCGTGATAACAAACCCAAAAACTATAAGAAGATGGAAAGATATTTAGCTGACGCAAAGCGTTATGAGAATGGGATGCAGTATGAGCGTTGTGGACGCTCAGGTGTGATGTTGCCTAAGGTGTCACTGGGTATGTGGCATAACTTCGGGAGTGTGGATCCCTACGAGCGAAGCAGGGAAATAGTGCGCTTTGCCTTCGACCATGGAGTGACGCATCTGGACTTAGCCAATAACTACGGACCTGCGTATGGGTCGGCTGAAGAAACATTAGGGCGCTTAATGGACGATGACTTCAAACCCTACCGCGACGAACTGTTTATTTCGACAAAGGCGGGTTACGACATGTGGCCTGGACCTTACGGCGACTGGGGCTCACGTAAATACCTGATGGCTTCGCTCGACCAGAGCCTGAAGCGCATGCACTTGGACTATGTCGATCTCTTCTATAGTCACCGCTACGACCCTCATACCCCGTTGGAAGAAACGCTACAGGCCTTAGTAGATATCGTGCGACAGGGCAAGGCACTCTATGTGGGTATTTCGAACTGGCCATTGGAGCCGCTGAAGTTTGGTATCGACTACCTGAAGCAACACGATACACCTCTTTTGATATACCAGGGCAAACTGAATATGCTCTATCAAGAACCTATCCAGCAAGGCATCCTGCAATGCTGCCAGGAAGCGGGTGTGGGCTTCATCGCCTTCTCGCCTTTGGCACAGGGTATGCTGACTGACCGCTATCTGAATGGTATTCCCAAAGACTCACGTATGTCGAAAGGTAAGTTCCTGCGTGAGGAGATGCTGACCCCGGAACTGCTTCAGCAATTACGCCAATGGAACGAAGAGGCACAACAGAAAGGCGAGAGCCTTGCTGAGATGGCCCTCGCCTGGATATTGCAACAAAAAGGGGTTACGTCGGTATTGGTAGGAGCCAGTTCTACGGAGCAGTTGGCACGCAATCTGCACTGCGTCGATGCTCAGGCTCCTGAGCGCTAATTAGTTTTTCCCTGACACTCGCGATGTCATTTCATTACGCAAGCCCTTAAAGCCTGTGAGATAGCACTTGGCCGATCCGAACGAGAGGAAGAGGTCAAGACGGACGGGCAGATGATTTCTGTCGTCAGTGACATAGAATCGAATCAGTTCCTTATTCTTGCCATCCTCGCGCTCGATAAACGAGAAGGTGAGACAGCGATATTTCACAGAGCTGTTCTTCATCTTCAGTACGGTCTTACCTGTGTACTTCAACCATGAATGCGACAGGTGACTGGCATCGCTGATAGGCATGGGGATATTCTCGCCCACCTTCAACTTGGAAGCATCGAAATTACGGGCACGCAGAAAAATGCTCATCATATCGTAGATGCAGTCTTTGTATTCGGCATCCTTCCAATGCTCCTCACCATCGGCATCAATACGGTGCATACGCAGATGGCAGTTGCTGTTGGGATAGGTGTACCACAATTCATCTACGTAATAGCGCTTGCCCTCGCGAGCCCCCTTGCGGAAATAGAGTGGCGAGAGGTCCATATGCGTGTAACACAACAATGTATCGCGCATCACGAAATAATTGTCGAGTTTACTGTTTCCCCGAGTAATCAGACTCGTACGGAAAACTGGTTTGCCTGCACGTGTCGACTGGACAGTTGACATGGAGGCTGTGCCCACTTTCACCCATACAAATTTCCAATTGAAATAGAGATCGTACGAGAGATACTCTCCTGACTTAAACGCCGTATTCTCGATGCCACACTGGGCATGAGCAGCCATCATACTGAATGATGCAAAGATCACAAACAACAGTCGTTTCATCATGAATTCTATTTAATAATTGAACTTTCCTTAATATACTCAATACCTAACTGGCGAGCCCGTTCCTCGTTGCGGTTTTGCAACTTCTTCTGCTCCTTGTCAGGTTTCTGTTTCGTAATAGCTCCAGGCTTCTGCTGGGTGCGTGGTGTACCTGTCAGATTCCAGGGTAAGGTGATGTCGAACTTAGCCTTGCACTCGATGCCCTTGGGATAATAATAAACATCCTCGGGCTGCAGGTCTTTCTCATAATCACCCGTGTCCCATCTGCCATTGCCGTTCTTATCAACAAACGCCCGCACGTAATAGGTGGCTGGTGCCAGATAGAAGAACTCGGCATCGCCATTGCGCGCCCTCACCTGTTTGAGGGGCTTATCACCCTTGTCGAGCAGTTCCACCACAACACTGGTATCACTGATGCCCGTCAACTGCAACAGCAGGGTGGCATAATCGTCCATCGAGTGCACCTTGATACCCATTTTCTGGGCTTTTGAGGCTACCCCATAGATATCGACAAAGGCTGCGGAGTCGATTTCCAGACTATACTCTGTGGCAGGCTGCCATTCGGCAATAAACTCATAGAGTCGCAACGTAGAGTCGCGCCGATGGAAATCAAATGGCGTGTTATACCATAGCGAATCTATCTTGGTATAAAGATGGATGGCTGACGTATCGCAATGCACCAAGGGTGACGGCATCTCGAAAGTAGAGACATAGTCGGGATCCATCTGCTGCTTCACATTATATTTTACCTTCAGAGGTTCTGGCGGCATGATACTGTCGTAAGGCTCGCCACGCTTCTTCTGCTTCTCCTGTTTCTTCTCCCACTCCTCGATGGTCTTCTTGCGCTCTTTCATGCGCTTCTCGTAACTGGTCTTAGCCAGCACTTCCGTCGTATCTACCTGTGTCACCAACTGACCCAGCGAATCGGTCATCATATAACTGAGTTCCATACGAAGGGTATCCTGATTGACAAGTGTGGTGTCGCGCAACCAGTAGGTCAGCGTATCCTTTTTCTCACTGGCTTCTAACAGGAAGGCATCGTGCTCATCGAAGTTCAGCCCCTTGATGACAGGCAACTGAGGATTGCCATAGCTGAAATAGATGGTGAAGCGGTTGGCCTCCGTCCGTTCTGGTTGTTTCAGCAGATAACGGTCTGTCTGTACCTCCTGGAATGCCAGCAGTGTGACGTCGTCCGGATAGAAATGGGTGTAGGGCACTCGCAGGATATTATCAATGTGCAGGGTATCTTTCCATATCGTATCCTGACGGATATCCGGTTTACACGAAGGTTTGTAAGTCTCGTGCGAATAGGCCACCATCTCACTCTTCTGATTGAAGATGTAGTTACCATCAGCATCTTGCAGCGCATAGACCCGATACTCGCCTGGAGCCACGCCCTTGATGACAAAGCGTCCACGGCCGTCGGTTCTCGACACACGCAACAGCGGTTTGGTCTTGAAGGCTGAATCGCTCAGGTCGTCATAGAGTCCTACCAAGATACCTTTGACGGGCTCGAGATTAGAGGCATCCAACACATTGCCTGACACCTCGAAGGTATCAATCTGTTCACCCGTAGAAAAGGTGAAGGTATAATTACCTAAAGGATTCCCCTCGTTATTATCGCTGATGGCATCACTGAAGTCGATGGTGTAAGTCATATTGGGCTTCAGCGAGTCTTTCAACTCCACCACAATCTTCTTACCTGCTTCCTTGATTTCAGGCATCTCCAATTGAGGAGGCGACACAATAACCTTCTGGGCAGCATCAGCCAGTTTGATATATTCGTCAAACTGGATAGTCACTTTTTGGGTAGTCACTCCTGTAGCTCCGTCTGTCGGTGTGGAACCGATGATGCGTGGAGGGTCGTCATCATACCATCCTCCGTCAGGCTGTCCCATACGGGCACAACTGACTATAGCGCATACAGTACAGACGATATATAGGAGTTTCTTCATACGTTCAATTTCAATAATTGTTCAATATGCTCGCGCGAATTGCTCAGACGGGGCACCTTGTTTTGCCCTCCCAACTTACCGCGCAGTTTCATCCAATCGGCAAACAGTCCCTGCCGGGCCTGTATCAATTCGAGTGGTTGCAGGGTGATATCCTTAAAGCGCTTTGCCTCGTAGTCGCTGTTCACCTCCTGCAATTTCTCATCCAACAATTGCGCAAACTGCTGGAGGTCCTGTGGGGGCTTGGAGAACTCGATGAGCCACTGGTGACGGCATTTGGCATTGGCATCCATAAACACAGGGGCAGCGGTATATTCCAGCACCTCGGCACCTGTCTGCTGACAGGCATAGCTGAGTCCTTGCTCGGCATTATCCACAATGAGTTCCTCACCGAAGGCATTGATGAAACTCTTGGTGCGACCGGTGATGACAAACTTATAGGGATTCGTAGAAGTGAAACGAATGGTATCGCCTATTTTATAACGCCACAATCCACACGAGGTAGAGATGAGCATGGCATAGTTCTTATCCTTCTCAACACCCCACAAAGGAACGATGTTCCCCTCGTTTCCCATTTCCTCAAACTCGTAGAACACCCCATAGTCCAACATCAGCAACATAGCTTTGTCGGCTGGGTCGTCCTGCAAACCGAAGAATCCCTCTGAGGCATTATACGTTTCCATATAATGCATCCGAGGCGAAGTAATCAGTTGCTCATATTGTTTGCGATAGGGCGTAAAGGCTACACCGCCATGGAAGAACACCTCGAGATTGGGCCATACCTCTTCCAAATGGGTCTTGCCTGTGATTTCCATCATACAGTTCAAGACGGAGAGCATCCACGAGGGCACACCTGAGATGTTCGTCACATTCTTATTCATCGCTTCACGGGCGATACGCTCGCGCTTCACTTCAAAATCCTGAAGCAGGGCTGTCTGTTTTTTAGGTACACGAACCAAATTGGCCAGCGGATTGATATTCTCAATCAGGATAGCACTCAGGTCGCCTACCAACGAACCTGGCAGGTTATAATTGGGGGAATGACTGCCTCCTAATATCAGGGCACGGCCGTCAAACAACCGACTCTTAGGATTGTTTCTCAGATACAGGGCCACTGAGTCAAAACCACCGGCATAGTGAATCTTCTGCAGACCTTCTGAACTGACAGGAATAAACTTAGACTTATCGTTGGTCGTACCACTTGATTTAGCATACCATTTCACACGACCTTTCCATAGGATGTCCGACTCACCATGACGCATACGGTCAATCTGTTCCTTGAGTTCTTCGTAGGTATTTACAGGACTGTGCTTGGCAAAGTCATCATAGCCTTTCATCGCAGAAAAGGCAAACTTCCTTCCATATTCCGTATCCTTAGCTGACTGAATCAAATGATTCAATACCTGACGCTGCAACAGTTCACCTTGTGTCTGATGCTTCTCCAGATCCCGCATACGGGGCTCAAAAATATATCTAACTAAACTTGTAATGCTCATCGTTATATGTTCTACAACGTGCAAAAGTAATGTAATTCAGATGAACTACCAAATAATTTAATTATTTTTATTTGGCTACAGCCTCTGCAAAAGCTGCTTCTTCCGCCTCGGCAATGATTTCCTCTCGTGTCTTTTCATGTTTCTTGGCTGAAATATCATCCAAAGAGAATTCATCATCTGCTTGAACTGCGGGCTGTGGGCTATTAGCTATTGGCGCAGCATTGTCAACTGCTGATTCTTTCGAATCTTCGAAATCCTCAGGCACACTGACTGGCTCTTCTTCCATCTTGGTACGCTCGGCTTTAGCACCGAAAATGGCGTCAATAAACTGAGGCTCACGACGCAAGCGCTGCAAGGTCTCCTTACTAGCCAATTGCTGACTCTCTTTCTTGGAATAGCCCCTACCTGAACCGCCTTCCACACCCTCTATCAATACCTGATAAACGAAGATAGGACTATTGTGCTCATCAACCGACTGCTCCAACTGGCTGAACTCCAGTTTGACACGGTTTTTCTGACTCCATTCCAAGAGTTTCGACTTGAAATTGACTTCCTTATAAGCCATCTTGTCAATATTGATCAACTGCTTCAGGATGCGCTTCTCCATGAATTTCATGCAGGCAGAATAGCCTCGATCAAGATATATCGCACCGACTAACGCTTCGAAGGCATTACCCCCCATATAACTATTGTGCGATGTAGCCTGACCAGACATCGTGACCATCTGTGTGATACCCATCTCCTTCGCCAGTTTCCCCAGTGTTTCGCGCTGTACCAGTTTGGAACGGGCATTGGTGAGAAAACCTTCGCGCTTACCCTCGAAATGACGGAAAACAATATCGCCGACTACGGCATCAAGGATAGCATCACCCAGAAATTCCAGTCGCTCGTTGTTCAATGGACGCCCTTTTTCATTACGCTTCTTCACACTCTTATGCATCAGAGCCTGCTTGTAGAGCTGAATGTTACGAGGATAGAAGCCCAAGACACGGTATAAAGAAGAATAAAGCTCCTTCTCCTTGCGGAAAGGGAGCCTTATCCTATCGATAAAGTTTGAATTATTCAGCATACTTTTTGAATACTACACAAGCGTTGTGACCTCCGAAACCGAAAGTGTTGCTCAGTCCTGCACGGACCTCACGCTTCTGTGCCTTGTTAAAGGTGAAATTCAAATTGTAGTCAATTTCCTCGTCCTTGTCATCCTCTTCATGATTGATGGTAGGAGGAATGATGTCGTTCTTGACAGCCAGAAGGGTAGCCATAGCCTCAACAGCACCGGCTGCACCCAACAGGTGACCAGTCATTGACTTGGTGGATGAGATATTCAACTCGAAGGCGTGCTGACCAAAGACTTCTTTGATAGCCTTCGCCTCAGAAATATCACCTACATGGGTAGAGGTGCCATGCACGTTGATGTAATCGATATCCTCAGGTTTCATACCTGCATCCTCCAATGCATTCTGCATCACGAGTTTGGCACCCAGTCCCTCTGGATGTGAAGCAGTGATATGATGAGCGTCAGCACTCATACCAGCTCCTACCATCTCACCATAAATCTGGGCTCCACGTGCCTTGGCATGCTCCAGTTCCTCGAGAATCAAGCAACCAGCACCCTCGCCCATGACGAAACCATCACGACTGGCACTGAATGGACGACTGGCCTTTTCAGGCTCGTCGTTGCGAGTAGAAAGTGCCTTCATGGCATTGAAACCACCCACACCTGTCTCACAGATAGCAGCTTCTGCACCGCCAGCTACAATCACGTTAGCCTTACCCAAACGAATCAGGTTAAAGGCATCAGCCAGTGCATTCGAAGAAGAAGCACAGGCAGAAGCGGTGATATAGTTGGGACCATGGAAACCATACATGATAGAAATCTGACCTGCAGCAATGTCTGCAATCATCTTAGGAATGAAGAAAGGATTGAACTTTGGTCCGTCCTCACGGTGTGATCCGTAATAAGTGACCTCCTCCTCGAACGTCTTGATACCACCGATACCTACACCGAAGACGACACCGATACGATTCTTGTCCTCTGCCTCCAAATCCATCTTGCTATCCTCGACAGCCTGCTTGGCAGCGATGATGGCAAGCTGGGTATAGCGATCCATCTTGCGGGCTTCCTTACGGTCAATATAATCACTTACGTTCAGATTCTTCACCTCGCAGGCAAACTGCGTCTTGAACTTAGAAGCGTCAAAAAGGGTGATAGGAGCAGCTCCGCTCTTACCAGCCAACAGTGCCTCCCAAGTTTCCTTAGGATTATTTCCTACTGGAGTAACAGCACCAAGACCTGTTACTACAACTCTTTTTAATTCCATAAACTATTTTTAAAGCATAATGGTTGCTTCGAAATTGGAAGCAACCATTATGTCTAATTCTTAAATTATTTTGCGTTCTCCTCGATGTATGCGATAGCATCACCAACGGTACCGATCTTCTCAGCCTTATCGTCAGGGATAGAAATACCGAACTCCTTCTCGAACTCCATGATGAGCTCTACAGTATCCAGTGAATCAGCACCCAGGTCGTTTGTGAAACTTGCCTCTGGCTTTACCTCTGCTTCGTCAACACCAAGTTTGTCTACGATAATTGCCTTTACTTTGCTTTCAATTTCTGACATAATTTTGTACTTTAATTGTTAATAATTTGATTTCTAATTTAAATGTGCGCGACCACAAATGCGGCTTAGCGGGTGCAAAGTAACTAAATTTTAATGAATTACGCAAATAAAATTTATAAAAAAGCATGTTTCACTGCACAAACTACTATAAATTGTGCATAAAATCATACCTTTTCGACTTGATTTTGTAAACCCTACACGTCAAAATGCTCTCTTCTGAGGGGGTAATGATTACGTAAATGCTCAAAATTCGAAGGGTTAGCCTTCAGTGCCGCACTATCAGTCAACGGATTATACAGTTCCAGTGGATTTCCTGTATAAGGGAAGTCGGCTGGCAGTTTGGGGGGCAACACTTTTTCTGGTACGGGCAAATGGAAATGCTGACAGAATGAGGCGATTACCATATTATCGGCATTGGCTTTGCCGTCGGCAGAATAACCGGCAATGTGGGGAGTTCCGATAAAAACACGCTCGAGGAGCTGTCGGTTCAGTTGGGGTTCGCCTTCCCAAACATCCAGAACGGCATCGCGCACCCTCCCCTCTTCCAAGGCCGACAACAAGGCATCATTATCAACTACCGGACCTCGACTGGTATTTATTATATAAGGTACACGAGGTAACTTTCTGAAGAATGCTTCATCGGCTAAGTGCCAGGTGGCGTATTCTCCCTGACGGGTCAGAGGAACATGGAAGGTGATGATGTCTGCTTCTTCTGCTATCTCTGCAAAGGAAACAAATTCAGGATTGCCAAGGGGCGGGTCGCATATCAGCACACGCAAACCCAAGCGCTCAGCAACCTTCCTGACCTTCGAGCCTACATGCCCACAACCTACTATGCCAATGGTAGAATCGCAGAGCGAAACTCCCTTCTCCTGTTGTAAGAGCAACAAGACCGATTCTACATACTGCGCGACAGAAGCCGCATTGCACCCTGGACAACTGGTCCACTCGATGCCATTCTGCTCCAGATAGTGAGCATCTATATGGTCGAAACCGATGGTAGCCGTCGCAACAAACTGTACCTTACTGCCTTTTAGCAATGCTTCATCACAACGCGTACGGGTTCGCACTATCAGGGCATCGGCATCCTTCACGTCAGAAGCCGTTATAGAAGCTCCGTTCAAAGCTACCACCTCATCAGCCAAAAGATGCAGTTTCTCTTGGATAAAAGGTATTTTATCATCAACAATTATCTTCATATTGGGCACAAAGATACAAAATATATTTAAATTATGAACTATGAATTATGAACTATGAACTATTTTTCGTATCTTTGCACTCAACTACAAATAGAATATGCAAATGTCGTTTACAAAAAAGGCTAATCAAATTTTCATTCAGGCGATTCGTGACTATCATCTCAAAGATGATGTCAATACTCCGATTTCCAATCCCTATGAAAATGGAACCATAGAGTTTGACCTCTATTCCAAGTGCTGGATAGATACGGTTCAGTGGCATCTGGAGGATATTATCCGTGATCCGCATATCATCCCTGCTGATGCATTGGAACTGAAGCGCCGTATTGACCGCAGTAATCAGGACCGTACCGATTTGGTAGAACAGATAGATACGTATTTCCGTCAGATTTATCAGGAGGTAAAACCACTGCCTGATGCGCGTCTGAACACAGAGAGTCCGGCATGGGCTGTCGACCGCCTGTCGATTCTTGCCTTGAAGATTTGGCACATGCAGGAACAGGTAAATCGAAAAGATGCCGATGAGGCTCATATCTCGAAATGCCAAGCTAAACTGGATGTATTAAAAGAACAGCAGGTTGATTTGAGCACATCTATCGACCAACTGCTGGAAGATATTGAGGCTGGTCGCAAATACATGAAGGTATATCGCCAGATGAAGATGTATAATGACCCTGCCACCAATCCTATTTTATATAAGAAGTGAAAAAGGAGCATATACTCGTTATCCGCTTTTCTGCTCTGGGCGATGTAGCAATGACCGTACCTGTAATATGGTCACTGGCTCACCAGTATCCTGATGTACGCATCACGGTACTGAGCCGTAATTCCTCACGCCCCTTGTTCGAAGACCTGGCACCCAATGTAGGATTCATGGGAGCCGACCTGAAACGCGAATATCGTGGCATCAAGGGCCTCAACGCCCTCTATCGCCGACTGACTGCCAAGCAGTTTACGCATGTGGCTGACTTGCATAACGTGCTGCGCTCGGAGTTCCTGCGTATGCGCTTTAACCTGGGCAGTTTCCGAGTGGAACATATCGACAAGCATCGCAAGGGGCGTCGCCGACTCATTTCCGGCAATAACAGACAGTTGGAACAGCAACCCACCTCATTTGATAACTATACCGACGTGTTAGAGAAACTGGGGTTCCCTGTCAAAGTCGATTTCCGAAGCATTTTCGGAGAAGGCAAGGGTGATTTATCCCAACTCCCAACGCTCAACGCTCAAAGGCTACGGGTAGGCGAGCAAAGCTCGGGAATGCTCTCAACTCCCAACATCGGTATCGCTCCCTTTGCAGCCCATCAGGGGAAGGTCTATCCACCCCATCTGATGCAACAGGTGATAGAGCTGCTGACACAGAAATATCCTGAGGCTCGCATTTTTCTCTTTGGACGTGGACAACAGGAAGAAGAGTGGTTCAGCAAGTGGTGCCAGCAATATCAACAGTGCACCTACGTAGGCCATCTTGTTGAGAATATGCGACAGGAACTCATCCTCATGAGCCATCTGGATGTTATGCTCTCTATGGACTCTGCCAATATGCATTTGGCTTCGCTCGTGGCCACACCAGTGGTCAGCGTCTGGGGAGCCACCCATCCATACGCCGGCTTCATGGGTTGGAACCAGAAAGTCGAGAATGCCATCCAACTGGACCTTGACTGCCGTCCTTGCAGCATCTTCGGACAGAAACCCTGTCGGCGTGGTGACTATGCTTGTCTGAACAATATCAAACCAACGACTATCGTTGAGAAAATCAATTCAATATTACTCACTAAACAAAACACTTAAGATTATGAAAAAGTACATTTGTGACGTATGTGGTTATGTGTATGACCCCGAAGTAGGCGACCCAGACAATGGTATCGAACCAGGCACCGCTTTTGAGGATATCCCTGAAGATTGGGTATGCCCCGTCTGTGGAGTAGGCAAAGACGAGTTCTCTGCTGAAGAATAAAACTCCTACTGCAATACACTACACTCCCTAAATCCTTCCAACAGCATATTGGAAGGATTTTTCATACCAAATCTCCAAATTAAAAAGTCTGTTGTTTTGCATAATTTGGGTGCAAAGGTACAAATTTTCTTTAAAATATCAAGTATCAACTATCAACTATGAACTTTTTATCGTACCTTTGCACCCTGAAAATAAACGTTTATAATAAAAGATGTCATTAAAATGTGGTATTGTTGGACTGCCTAATGTGGGTAAGTCAACTTTGTTTAATTGCTTGTCGAGTGCAAAGGCTCAGGCAGCAAATTTTCCTTTCTGTACGATAGAACCTAACGTAGGTGTGATTACCGTGCCTGATGAACGACTCACCAAACTGGCTGAGATAGTGCACCCAGGACGCATCGTACCTGCTACGTGTGAGATTGTAGATATCGCCGGTCTTGTGAAAGGTGCCTCAAAGGGTGAAGGTTTGGGCAACAAATTCCTGGGTAATATCCGTGAGACGGATGCCATTATTCATGTGCTCCGTTGCTTCGAAGATGATAACATCACCCATGTGGATGGTACTATCGACCCTATTCGCGACAAGGAGATTATTGATACGGAACTGCAACTGAAGGACCTGGAGACCATTGAGTCGCGTTTGGCTAAGACGGAGAAGGCAGCAGCTGCCGGCAATAAAGAGGCTAAAGTGGAGGTAACTGTGCTGAAAGCCTACAAGGAAGTGCTCGACCAAGGTAAGAACGCCCGTATCGTGGAGTTTGAGTCGAAAGAGGAGCAGGATTGTGCCCGCAATCTCTTCCTACTGACAGCCAAACCTGTGCTCTACGTATGTAATGTGGGTGAGGCTGATGCCAAGAGTGGAAACGATTTCACCAAGCGTGTTGAAGCGTTGGCTCAGGAAGAAGGTGCCGAAGCCATGATTATTGCTGCCAAGACAGAGGAGGACATTGCCGAACTGGACAGTTATGAAGACAAGCTGATGTTCCTCGAGGAACTGGGTCTGGAGGAGAGTGGTGTCAACCGCCTCATCAAGAAAGCCTATGCCCTGTTGAATCTCGAAACATTCATCACAGCCGGTGAGATGGAAGTAAAAGCCTGGACATACAAGAAGGGATGGAAGGCTCCACAGTGTGCCGGTGTCATTCATACCGACTTCGAAAAGGGCTTTATCCGCGCCGAGGTCATCAAATACGATGATTATATCCAGTATGGTTCTGAGGCTGCCGTCCGTGAGGCAGGCAAAATGGGCATTGAAGGCAAGGACTATGTGGTGCAGGATGGCGATATCATGCACTTCCGGTTTAACGTTTAACTAGTTCATAGTTCATAATTCATAGTTATGAAAGAACTTCTCTTCATCCACTGGAATCCTGACCTGGTGTTTTTCCAACTGGGTCCTATTGCAGTGCGCTGGTATGGACTGTGCTGGCTGTTAGGCTTTGCTTGTGCCTATCTGCTGGTGCGCCGGCTCTATAGGGAACAGAACATCAAGGACGAACTCTTTGATCCGCTTTTCCTCTATTGCTTCATGGGCATCCTGATAGGAGCACGCCTGGGCCACTGCATCTTCTACGAACCCGACTATTTCCTAACCTCAGTAAGAGGCATCGTTGAGATGTTTCTGCCCATCCGTTTCATGATGGATGGAGGCATCAAATTTGTGGGATACGAAGGATTGGCCAGTCATGGGGGAACCTTAGGACTGATGATAGCCTTGTGGCTCTATGTCCGCAAGACAAAGCTGAGCCTTTGGCGAGTACTCGATAACATCGCCATTGCCACTGGTTCAATGGCTTGTTTCATTCGTCTGGGTAATCTGATGAACTCAGAAATCATCGGCAAAGTGACGGAAGTGCCTTGGGCTTTCATTTTCGAACGTGTTGACCAGATGCCTCGCCACCCAGGACAGCTCTATGAGGCTATTGCCTATGGAATCCTGTTCTGCCTGATGTGGTGGATGCACAAGAAGTGGCCTGAGCGCATCGGCACAGGCTGGTATTTCGGCTTCTGTCTGTTCTATATCTTCACCTTCCGCTTCTTCATCGAATACACCAAAGAGGTACAGGAAGCCTTCGAAGCCTCCCTGCCTATTGATATGGGACAGATTCTTTCTATACCCTTTATCATCCTTGGTGCTTACTGCATGATAAAAGCAAAGAAACTATCATAAACATTCCCACCCTGGGAATGTTTTGTTCCCAAGGTGGAAATATTTTATTCCCAGGGTGGGAATTATTTCCCTGTAACTATCTTCTTGATTTCATTCAGTTTGTTAAGTGCTTCCAGAGGGGTAAGGTTGTTGACGTCCAATTCCAATATTTCGTCACGGACCTGACTGAGCACAGGATCGTCTAACTGGAAGAATGATAACTGCATGCCCTCACGGCTCTGCGCTATCTCGGTAGTAGGCTTACCGGCTTTACCGACTTGGGCATTGTCGGCTTCCAACTGTTGCAGGATGACATTGGCACGCTTCACAATACTCTTAGGCATACCGGCTATCTCTGCCACATGGATACCGAAAGAGTGTTCCGACCCGCCTTTTTCGAGCTTTCGCAGGAAAATGACTTTGCCATCCACCTCCTTCACACTGACATTATAGTTGCGAATACGACTGAAGTGTTTCTCCATCTCATTGAGCTCGTGATAATGGGTGGCAAAGAGGGTACGAGCCTGCGCTCTGGAATGTTCATGCAAATATTCCACAATGGCCCACGCAATAGAAATACCGTCATACGTACTCGTACCACGACCCAATTCGTCAAAGAGCACCAGCGAACGGGGCGTCACATTATTCAGAATATTGGCTGCCTCCGTCATCTCCACCATGAATGTGGATTCGCCCAGCGAGATATTGTCTGAAGCACCCACACGGGTGAAAATCTTATCCACCAAACCGATTCTCGCGCTCTCTGCAGGCACAAACGAACCTATCTGCGCCAACAGTACTATCAATGCCGTCTGGCGCAACAACGCTGATTTACCGGCCATATTAGGACCCGTGATAATGATGATTTGCTGATGTTCATTGTCGAGCATCACATCATTGGGCACATAATGCTCGCCCATCGGCAACTGGGTCTCTATCACCGGATGGCGACCCTGACGGATGTCTATCACGTTGCTTTCGTCAATCTGTGGACGGATGTAATGCTGTTCCTCAGCTGTCTTGGCAGCACTGAGCAGACAGTCGAGATGGGCAATGATACTGGCATCCTGTTGCACCTGAGGGATGAACTCCTGCAGGGCTTGCACCAACTCGCTGAAGAGTCGCTGTTCGAGGGAGAGTATCTTGTCCTCAGCACCCAGAATCTTGTCTTCATACTCCTTCAGTTCCTGTGTGATATAGCGCTCTGCCTGAGCCAGCGTCTGCTTGCGCACCCACTCGGCTGGCACCTTGTCCTTATACGTATTACGCACCTCAAGATAATAGCCGAACACATTGTTATAGCCTATCTTCAGCGAAGCAATACCTGTGGCTTGTGTCTCACGCTCCTGAATCTGCATCAGATAGTCTTTGCCTGAATAGGCGATATGACGAAGGTCATCGAGCTCGCTGTTCACACCGTCGCGAATCACCCCACCCTTCTGTACCAACTGAGGCGGATCGTTGTTAATCTCAGCAGCTATACGGTCGCGAATCTCCTCACACAGATGGAGCCGTTCGCCCACTTTCTGGATTGCCTCGTTCTTGGCATGCAGACAGGCGGTCTTGATGGGTTCTATGGCTTGCAGTGCTACCTTCAGCTGCACCACTTCGCGAGGCGACACTCTACCTGTAGCCACCTTCGAAATGATACGCTCCAAGTCGGCAATCTGATGCAACTGGTCGTCAATACACTGACGGAACATCGGTTCGCGGAAAAAATAATCAACAATATCTAAACGTGCATTGATAGGCTTCACGTCTTTCAGAGGGAATACCAGCCAGCGACGCAGCAGACGGCCTCCCATAGGCGATACCGTGCGGTCTATCACATCCAAGAGCGACTTGCCATCCTCCTGCATCGTATTCACCAACTCCAACGAACGGATGGTGAATTTGTCCAATCGGACATAACGCTCTTCCTCAATGCGCGTCAGGGTCGTGATATGGGCTATCTGGGTATGCAGTGTCTGGTCGAGATATTGCAGGATAGCACCAGCAGCAATGAGACCGCTCTTCAGATGGTCAACACCAAAACCCTTCATGGACTTTACCTGGAAGTGCTTCAGCAACTTCTGATTGGCTGTCTGTTCAGTAAACACCCAGTCGTCCAACTCGAAAGTACAATAGCGCGAACCAAAATATTTCACAAAGTCGGCTTTGCGCTCCCTGTCGTAGAGCACTTCCTTAGGCTGGAAACTGCCCATCAGTTTCTCTACATGGTCGTAGGTACCTTCGCCCGTAAGGAACTCACCAGTGGAAATATCCAAGAACGACACACCACAGGCCCCCTTTCCGAAATGCACAGCGCAAAGAAAGTTATTTTCTTTGTAATTCAGCACATTGTCCTGCATGGCCACACCAGGTGTGACGAGTTCGGTAATGCCTCGCTTCACCAGTTTCTTGGTCAGTTTGGGGTCCTCCAACTGGTCGCAGATGGCCACGCGCTTGCCAGCACGGATGAGTTTGGGCAGATAGGTGTCCAAGGCATGATGTGGAAAACCAGCCATCTCGTCGCCTCTCACCCCTGCCCCATTATTACGGCGGGTCAGTGTTATACCCAATATCTGCGAAGCTGTAATGGCATCTTCGCAATAGGTTTCATAGAAGTCACCACAACGAAACAGCAACAAAGCCTCAGGGTGTTTCGCCTTGAGGTCGAAGAATTGTTTCATCATGGGAGTCAGTTCCTTCTTTGCCATGCTTTTAATTTATAAGCCACAAAGTTAGGTATTTTTTGTTGAACTGTCAAATTATTAACCATTTTTTTCTCACTTTCCAATTTTAATCGTATCTTTGCAAAAGATAATAGAAAAAACAATATAGATATGGAATACAATTTTAGAGAAATTGAACAGAAATGGCAAAAGCGATGGGTGGAAATGAAGACCTATCGTGTGACCGAAGACCCAACGAAGAAGAAATTCTATGTATTGAACATGTTCCCCTACCCTTCTGGTGCCGGACTGCATGTGGGACACCCATTGGGTTATATCGCATCGGACATCTATGCACGCTATAAGCGTCAGAAGGGCTATAACGTGCTGAACCCCATGGGCTACGATGCCTACGGACTGCCTGCCGAACAGTATGCTATCCAGACAGGACAGCATCCTGAGAAAACGACCTTTGAGAATATCGACCGCTATCGCTCGCAGTTGGATAAGATTGGTTTCTCGTTCGACTGGGAACGTGAGGTGCGCACTTGCGACCCTATCTACTATAAGTGGACACAATGGGCTTTCCAACGTATGTTCAAGAGTTATTATTCACTCTCGTCACATAAGGCTCAGCCCACCATCAAACTGATTGAGCATTTTGAGTTGATGGGTACGGAGAACTGTAATGCCCTGGGTACGGAGGAACTGCACTTCACGGCCTCTGAATGGGCTGCCTTCTCTGAGAAGAAGAAACAGGAGGTACTGATGAACTACCGTATTGCCTATCTGGCTGATACAATGGTGAACTGGTGTCCGAAACTGGGTACTGTCTTGGCAAACGACGAGGTAGTAGAGGGTGTCTCCGTCCGTGGCGGCTATCCTGTAGTTCAGAAGAAGATGCGCCAGTGGTGCCTGCGTGTCAGTGCCTATGCACAGCGCCTGCTCGACGGATTGGAGAAAATCGACTGGACAGAATCATTGAAAGAGACACAGCGTAACTGGATTGGCCGTTCTGAGGGTACAGAGGTGGAGTTCAAAGTGGCTGACAGCGATAAGCATTTCACCATCTTCACCACCCGTGCCGATACGATGTTCGGTGTGACCTTCATGGTACTGGCTCCTGAGTCGGAACTGGTGGCTGAACTCACTACTCCTGAACAGAAACAGGCGGTAGATGAATATCTCGACTATGTGAAGAAACGCACTGAGCGCGACCGTCAGATGGACCATAAGGTGACGGGTGTGTTCTCCGGCTCGTATGCCATCAACCCCTTCACAGAAGAAAAGATACCTATCTGGATTGCTGAATACGTGCTGGCTGGCTATGGTACGGGTGCTATCATGGCAGTACCTGCTCACGATTCCCGTGACTATGCCTTTGCCAAGCACTTTAATCTGCCCATCATCCCCGTTATTGAGGGTGCTGATGTCTCGGAAGAGAGCTTCGATGCCAAAGAGGGTATCATGTGCAACTCTGCATCGGCTAAGTTCAGCCTCAACGGCTTAACGGTCAAGGAGGCCATTGCTGCCACAAAGAAATTTGTAGAGGAACAGGGCTTGGGTCGCGTCAAGGTGAACTATCGCCTGCGCGATGCCATCTTCTCGCGCCAGCGCTATTGGGGCGAACCTTTCCCTGTATATTATAAGGATAACATGCCTTATATGATTCCTAAGGAGTGCCTGCCACTGGAATTGCCTGAAATCGACAAATACCAACCCACAGAAACGGGCGAACCCCCATTGGGACGCGCCAAGAAATGGGCTTGGGACACCAAGACCGACACTGTGGTCGATTGTTCCGCAATCGACAATAAAACCGTCTTCCCCCTGGAACTGAACACCATGCCTGGCTTCGCTGGTAGCTCTGCCTACTACCTGCGTTACATGGACCCCAAAAACGAAAAGGCTTTGGTAAGTCGCGATGCCGATGAATACTGGCGTAATGTCGATCTCTATGTTGGTGGTACGGAGCATGCTACTGGTCACTTGATCTATTCTCGCTTCTGGAATAAGTTCCTCTATGATTCTGGTTACTCTTGCGAGGACGAGCCTTTCAAGAAACTGGTGAACCAGGGTATGATTCAGGGTCGTTCCAACTTTGTATATCGTGTAGAGGAGGGGAGTGACAAGGGTAAGTTTGTCAGCTTCGGACTGAAGGATAAATACACCACGACTCCTATCCACGTGGATGTAAACATCGTTGCCAACGATGTATTGGACATCGAGGCTTTCAAGGCTTGGCGTCCTGAATACGAAAAGGCTGAGTTCATCCTGGAGGATGGTAAATACATCTGTGGCTGGGCCATCGAAAAGATGTCGAAGTCGATGTTCAATGTGGTGAACCCCGATATGATTGTCGAGAAATATGGTGCTGATACCTTGCGTCTTTATGAGATGTTCCTGGGTCCTGTAGAACAGTCGAAACCTTGGGATACCAATGGTATTGACGGTTGCCACCGTTTCCTGAAGAAGTTCTGGGCACTGTTCTATGGCAACTTACGCGAGAATCCTGATGGCAAGCTCTTGGTAGATGATTCAGAACCTACGAAGGAGGCTTTGAAGAGCGTTCACAAGCTCATCAAGAAGGTATCGCAGGATATTGAGGTATTCTCTTACAACACTTCTATCTCTGCCTTCATGATTTGTGTGAATGAACTGGCGCAGATGAAGTGTCACAATCGGGAAATGCTGAAGACGTTGGTTATCCTGATTGCTCCTTTCGCACCTCATATTGCTGAGGAATTGTGGGCACAGTTGGGAGAGCAGGGTAGTGTCTGCGACTCGCAGTGGCCTGCATGGAACGAGGAGTATCTGGTAGAGAACTCTGTGAAACTGGGTGTTGCCTTCAACGGTAAGACACGCTTTGATATGGAGTTCCCAGCTGATGCCGACAACCAGACCATCCAGGACACCGTCTTAGCCGACGAGCGTGCTAAGAAGTATATTGAGGGTGAAATCTTAAAGGTTATCATCGTCCCTAAGCGTATGGTGAACATCGTTTTTAAGAAATAAATGACTGAACAGCACAAGTTGATATGGAACGAAGCCAAGGACTATATGTTTATAGCCCTTGGCCTTGCCATTTATACAGTGGCATTTACCGTATTCCTGATGCCTTACCAGATAGTAGCTGGTGGTGTGACAGGTCTGTCGGCTATCATCTATTATGCCACTGGATTCCATTTGGAGAATACGTATATCATCATCAACGGCATCCTGTTGGTGGTAGCCCTGAAGATATTGGGTGTGAAATTCCTGATGAAGACTATCTTTGCCATCTTCACCCTCTACTTCATGCTGATGTTTGCACAGGACATCATCCCCAAACAGGCGAATGGTCTGCCCTTCAAACTGATGGGCGAAGGACAGGACTTCATGTCGATGATCATCGGTTGTGTGATGACAGGTATAGCCTTGGCTACCGTCTTCCTGCACAATGGTTCGACAGGTGGAACAGATATTATTGCGGCTTCTGTGAACAAATACCACAGTAATGTGTCACTGGGTTCCGTATTGATTGCTGCCGACTTCTGCATCATCGGTTCGTGTATGTTCTTCCCCCAGTTCGGCACCTATCTGGAACGTGCCCATAAGGTGATGTTCGGCTTCTGCGTGATGGCAATGGAAAACTATGTGCTCGACTATGTGATGAACGCGCGTCGCCAATCGGTACAGTTCTTTATCTTCTCCAGCAAATGGCAGGAGATAGCCAATGCCATTGGAACAGAAATGAACCATGGTGTGACCATCCTCGACGGACATGGATGGTACACAGGACGGAAGAGTAAAGTGCTGTGTATTCTGGCTAAGAAAAACGAGAGTGTCAACATGTTCCGACTCATCAAGATGATCGACCCTAATGCCTTTGTCAGCCAGTCGAGTGTCATAGGTGTCTATGGTGAGGGATTCGACGAGATGAGAGTGAATGTGAAGAAAGAAAAGAAAAAGATGAAAATAGTATTTGCCACCAACAACACGAACAAACTGATGGAGGTTCGCAAAATACTGGGTGACCAGTTTAAAGTACTGTCGCTGGAAGACATAGGCTGTCATGAAGACATACCCGAAAAGGGACAGACACTGGAGGACAATGCCCTGCTGAAAGCCCAGTTTGTGTATAATAAGTACCACGTTAATTGCTTTGCTGACGACACAGGCCTGGAAGTAGATGCCTTAGGAGGAGCCCCTGGCGTCTATAGCGCACGCTATGCGGGTGGGGCAGGGCATGACTCAGAGGCGAACATGACGAAATTGCTGCACGAATTAGAGAATAATAACAATCGCAAGGCACGATTCCGCACCATCATTACGTTAATAATTGATGGAAAAGTCAAGAACTTCGAGGGTGTTGTCAATGGCGAAATTATTACCCAACGCAGAGGAGGACAGGGCTTCGGTTACGACCCCATCTTCCAACCGAAAGGCTACGACAAAACTTTTGCCGAACTGGGTACTGACATCAAAAACCACATCAGCCATCGAGCTATGGCTACCCAAAAACTGGCAGATTACTTGAAAAGGCAAAAATAAATATGAAGAAGTTTGTAATCACTTGGCTATTGACTTTTAGCTGTTGGCAAATAGCTCTTAGTCAAATAGGTACATGGAAAGCCTATATGGCTTATCATGATGTACAACAGATACAAAAGGCAGGTGATGAACTCTTTGTAATGGCAAGTAATAGTCTTTATCAATACAATCTGACGGACCAGAGTATCTATACCTATGATAAAACCAATGGCATGAGCGATACGCATATCACGCATATCGCTTGGTCATCAGCTGCCGGACGACTCATAGTTGTTTATCAGAACTCGAATATCGACCTCATAGAACCGGATGGGAACGTGGTGAACATCAGCGACCTCTATCTGAAGGTGATTACAGGCGATAAAACGGTCAGTAGCGTTCGTATTGATGGTGTTTATGCCTATCTGATCTGTGGCTTCGGTATTGTGAAGGTAAACATGGAACGTGCTGAAATTGCTGACAGTTACATGCCTAACCATCCAGAATATCCCACAAACCTGCCTGACGAGAATAACAGCGATTACAATCAATATATAGATGTGGTCAGTAAACTGCAACCAGGTGGACCGAACTATAACGAATTCTATGAATCGAAGTTTATAAATGGAAAACTTTATACTACTGGTGGCGCTTTTTTGTCTGGAAGAATTGCCAAAAATAACATAGGAATAATTCAGATATATGATGGTAACAATTGGATATTATATCCTACTAATTTACAAGAAATAACAGGAGTAAAATACGTCGATCAAAATTGTATAGACGTAGATCCTTCCGATGAGAATCATATTATAGCAGCTGGAAGAACTGGACTATATGAATTCCAAAACGGTACATTTAAAAAATTATGGAATAAGCATAACAGTCCTTTACGACCAGCCATAGACAAAAATAATGAACTAAGCGATGCTTATACACTTGTCCATGGTATAAAGTTTGATAAAAATGGCAATCTTTTGGTACTCAATAGTCAAGCTAAAGATGTTAACCTTATGATGCTTACAAAAGAGGGAAAGTGGGAGACATATACTAAAAATGAATTATTTTATAAAGACAATATTGGTAATACCTCGCTGAAGAGTTTAATCATAGATAGTCGCGGATTATACTGGTTCGTGAATTCCCAATGGAATAATAGTACTGTTAATTGTTACCAGCCATCAACTGATGAATTAATAACTTACAAATATTTTAATAATCAAGATGGAATTAACTATCCCTTCGTACCCAATGCAGTTTCTGAAGATTTAAATGGTAATATATGGGTAGCTACAAATATGGGACCATTTATAATAAAAAAAGAAGAAATAGGACAAGAAAGTGTTACATTTTATCAAGAAAAAGTGCCTCGTAATGATGGAACAGACTATGCTGACTATCTATTATCAGGTATTGCATGTAATTGTATTGCCATTGATGGTGCTGGTCGTAAATGGGTGGCTACTACTGAAACTGGTGTCTTTCTCGTCAGTGAGGATAATATGACTCAAATAAATCACTTCACTACTGACAATTCCAAATTGCTTTCCAATAATGTATTAAACATATCGATAAACCAAGAAACAGGAGAAGTATTTTTTGGAACAGACCAAGGTCTTTGTTCCTATGTCAGTGATGCTATAGAACCAGCAGAGAGTATGGACAAGGATCATGTCTATGCCTATCCAAATCCCGTTGATTTCAGTAACTATTCCGGACTGATTACTGTCACAGGTCTTACCTTCAATGCTGATGTTAAAATCACCAATGCTGCAGGTTACCTTATTGCCGAAGGTCGCAGCAATGGAGGTCTGTTTACTTGGGATGGTAAGGATAAGAAAGGAAATAGGGTAGGGAGTGGTGTTTATCACGTCATTACTGCAACAAGTGACGGAAAGAAAGGAACAATATGCAGAATAGCAGTAATCAACTAAATAATACACTTTTTCTTTTATCAGCAATCTATTTTTTATGGTTAATTGCTGTACTAATAATTTTTGGATATACACCAACAAATGATGGTGTTGGCTATATTGAATATGCGGTATTCTGTCTGAATCAAGGACAACCATATCCATCTGATACAATTTTTAAAGTGATTCCTTTTATTTGGAACGTTGGTATAATTAACCTTGTTGAACTATCTCTTTGGTTGACCAAGAGTATTTGGCCAGTATTACTATTAATGTGTCTGATGAAAAGTTTAATCTGTCTTATGACGGCGCTTATTACTAAAAAAATATTTTGTGAACACATATCTATAATCACAATCATTTTATTCATATGCTATCCAAATAACTGGGGACAAAGTACGATGATTTCGAGTGAAATACCATCTACATTACTTATTTTAATATCTATTTGGCTTGCAATTAATCACCGTCAACTATTCGTAAGTGGTTTGATATTGGGCTTGGCTAATTGGTTTCGACCTACAGCAGCCATATTCCTTTTCAGTATTTTTATATACTTCATATTATTCAACAAGCAGATATGGCCAGAAGGAACGCCAAGGTATATAGAAAACCATGAACAAATGGATTGTTTCGATTTCGAACGTATTTGGCGGCAACGTAGTATTGATTGGTTAAAGAAAAACCCAATTAAATATCTTTCAAAGATACCTGGTAAACTATACTACATGTATAAGAGTGACTATGATAATTTGACTGTATTTTTAAAAGACAAATCATTACATAAAAATAACTATATTACTATTCCTATCAAGAATTTCTATACTAAATTTTCTTCAATGAATAATATACAATGGATGGCATTAGCATCATTACTCATATATTTTATTATAATATTAATGGCGACTCTTGTTTTAGTTATGCATGGTGAGCCACGCTTTAAAGATCCTTTTATGCCATTTATCTTTATATTATCAGCAGTTGGTATTTATCATATCATAAAATCAAAATAATATGGAAAGAATAGGATGGATAGACTTTTTACGTGGTATTGCCATGATACTCATCCTTGTATTCCATACAGAGGTGTATTACAAAGGATATGACATAACTCCCTATTACATCTATACCACTAACGCTATAGTTCTTTTCTATTTCATTTCAGGATATTTGTTTTATCAAAGCAACACATTTCAATGGAAGAAACGTATTGTAAGTATAATACGCTCACTATTGATTCCTTACTTCATTTTTACTATTCTGATAGCTGTTCCAAAACTTTTGGTAAGGCAGATGGAAATAAACTGGCTTGAGATAGTTAATCAAATACTAACTGGTAGGGCTTCGTGGTTCATTGCTGCATTGATTGTAGGAGAGCTACTTTTCAGCACATTACTTTCAAAAACACGTGGAAAAATAATATGGTTATCAATAAGTGTAGCTAGTTGCTTTATTGTCTATTATACTATTCCTTTTGGCAAAAACAATTATTGGCAGTGGCAGGATGCACTGCTAACTGTCACTTTCCTATTTTTTGGATATTTTTTTCATCGATATAAAGAATGTTTCCACACTATTAACAAACCATTATATTCATTACTATTTCTATTGATTCTTATCATTATAAAATTATATGAATATCATATTGATCTCCCCATGCGAAATATTGCTATTGAGAATGCTCCATTATTCCTGGCCGATGTAATAATTTGGTTTTTATTAATCATTTCAGTTATCAAATATGTTCCTCATATAAGAATTATAGAATGGACAGGGCAGCATTGTATTGTCTATTATTTCCTCGCAGGAGGTTGTCCTTTGATTATTTCAATGTTGATGAATAAGGCAGGATTAAGTTATGATGGCCATCTATGGCGCTATCTAATAGCCCTTTTCATGGTATATGCTCTATCTACTTCTATTACTTGGTTAATATTCAAATATATTCCATTCATAACAGGAAAATCATTCTAATATGTTACGATTTATATTTTTGATACTTCTAATATCATTTCATATACTTTCTGCTACACCTCAATCAGTGTCTAAATTACCTATCATAAAACTAAATGGAAATTTTGGATATGATTACCAAGATGGTACAGTGAGTATTATTTATCCAGATGGCTCTTCGGATAATAATCTTTCTGCAAGAATAAAATGGCGCGGCGGTACTACAAATGCTGAAGGTAAACACAAACGTAACTATAAAATAAAATTCGATGAAGACCAACAATTTTTCGGATTTCGAAAAGATAATAATTGGATTCTTGATGCTGGCCAAGCCGACCTGTTCAGACTTCGCAACCGTATAGCCACAGAATTGTGGAACGATATAGCTATAAAGCCATATTATCAGAATAACGAGCCAGAGGTATTAACTGGAGTAAGAGGGAAAATAATAGAACTCTTTATCAATAATGAGTATAGAGGCATCTATTGTCTGACTGAAGCAATGGACAGAAAACAACTAAAACTTAAGAAATTCGATAAGAATTCAGGACTTATAAAGGGTGGACTATGGAAGTCGGAAAGCTATAGTAACTCCCTGATGTGGGAAGCACCGCCATACAATAACAGAAGTGACAGATGGGGTGCTTTCGAGGTGAAGTATCCAGAACTAGACGACTTGGAAGAAACTGACTATAGCACACTTTATAATGCAATCAGTTTTGTAGTTAATAGCAGTGATGAAGAATTCGCTGCTCATGTAAGTGAGTATTTCGACATGCCTGTTATCATAGACTACTACATCTTCTTAAATACGCTAAACGCCTTTGATAATGTGGGTAAGAATATATATTGGGCTGTCTATGATAAGACTAAGGATAAAAAACTGACACTTGCCGTATGGGATCTCGATGCCACCGTAGGAGCAAAATGGCTAAGGGAATGGGCTGTTCCTGAATTTACTATCAATGTGAATATGAAACTCTATGAACGACTCAAGACACTCAATCCAGACAACTTTATCCAGCGAGTGAACGAACGCTATCATGAACTTCGAAACAACTATCTTTCTACCGACAATTTAATAAGCAGATACGACAAATATTACCAAATGCTAAAAGAATCAGGAGCTGCAAGACGTGAAGAACAAAAATGGTCGATGGATAGCGATGTAAACGGTGAGGTGATTGATTTCGATTCAGAGATAGTCTATATAAAAGACTGGATTACACGCCATATGCTATATCTGGATAATCATGTATTTCCCATTGGTACTTATATTCATGAGCTAAATAACAACAATAGAGCTATAAACAATATATATAATCTGAAAGGGCAGCGTATTATAAACCCCCAGAAAGGCATTTATATCAGAAACGGAAAGAAATACGTTGTCAAATAGGAGAAAATGCTGGAGCTTAACTCAACTCCAGCATTTTCTCTATAGGTTTTACAGCATCTTTGGCTATCTCCGGATCAACCTCAACGGAGGGCCATTCGTACTTCAGACAGTTATAAATCTTCAAGAGGGTATTCATCTTCATATACTGACACTCGTTACAACTGCATTCTAAGCCGTTCTCGCTGATTTCAGGAGGCACAGGGATAAATTCCTTATCTGGACACGAACGCTGCATCTCGTGCAAAATACCGGCCTCTGTAGCCACAATATACTGTGTTGCCTGATTCTGTCGGGCAAACTTCAGCATATCTGCCGTCGAACCTTTGACATCTGCCAAAGCCAAAACGGGACCTTTGCACTCCAGATGAGCCATCACGACAGCCTCAGGATACTGGCGTTTCAGTTCAAGGATCTTGTTCACCGAGAAGCGCTCATGCACATGACAGCCACCATTCCAAAGCAACATCTTTCTACCTGTCACTTCATTGATATAATTACCTAAATTATAGTCAGGACCAAAAATAAGCTTGGCATCCTTTGGCAACTGATCTACCACTTTCTTGGCATTACCTGAGGTCACTACTACGTCTGTCAATGCTTTTACAGCTGCTGTGGTATTGACATAAGAAATGACTTGGTAACCAGGGTGCTCATCCTTGAATTTCTTCAGATCTTCTGCTTTACAACTGTCAGCCAGCGAACAACCTGCATTCAAATCAGGACAGAGTACGGTCTTGTCTGGTGAGAGCAACTTACAGGTCTCTGCCATAAAATGCACACCACACATCACCATCATCTTGGCATCTGTCTCTGCAGCCTTACGGGCAAGTGCTAAAGAATCGCCTACGAAATCAGCAATATCTTGTATATCACCGATGGTATAATAATGAGCCAGGATAATAGCATCCTTCTCTTTGGCTAACCGACGAATCTCTGCTTTCAGATCTGTACCTTCTGCTACTGGTTCGTCAATGAATCCTTGTTCTTTCCACTCCGTTTTCAACATGACATTATTATTTTTATTTCTTTATTTTTTTATTTTTAAAATAGAATGATATAGTATGATGTGACGTTGATAAGTGCATAACTTTCTGATGATTTTCTTGTTTATTTTCTTATGCACATTCTATCTCCGACTTTCAACACACACTGTTGATACTTTCCTATTGATAATGAATCAGATAAGTAGTTTATCCACATTTCTATATTTTGGTGCAAAATTAATAAGTTTATATCTTTTTTCTTCCTTTTTTCGTGGAAAAGTGAGTGAAAAACTTGTGATTTATTCTTTTTATCCACATATCGGGTGGGGTAGAGGTGCGTCTTGTTGATTTCTCCACTCTTTTTCCCATACTTATCCACACACTTATCCACTACTTTTTCAACATCAGTGTTTCAGCAAATTTATAGATGATGATACCGGCTGTTACACTGACATTCATCGAGTGTTTGGTACCTAATTGGGGTATTTCCAAGCAACCGTTTGAGGCATCTACTACTTCCTGGTGAACACCCTTCACTTCATTGCCTAACACGACAGCATATTTTTTCCCAAGTATGGGAATAAATTTTTGTAGCTTAGTGCTGTGTTCTACTTGCTCTACCGAGAGTACTTCATATCCTTGTTGCTTCAGTTCTTCTACTGCTTCAAGTGCGGTCTTAAAATACTTCCAATCTACTGAGTCTTCTGCTCCCAATGCGGTCTTATGTATTTCTGTAGCTGGTGGTGTACAACTGATGCCACACAGATAGACAGCCTCTACTCTGAATGCATCACTCGTACGGAATACACTCCCCACATTATACATCGACCTGACATCATCCAGCACCACAACAAGTGGCATCTTTTCTGCCTCATGGAACTCTTCTACCGTCAGTCGTTCCATCTCTATTGTCCTAACCTTCCTCATAGTTCAACTCTCAACTCTCAACTTTCAACTCTCAACTCTTAATGCGCCTCCAGCCAATTCTCTCCAAAACCGCTGTCAGCTACCAGTGGAACTTTCATTTCGAAGGCTCCCTGCATCTCTTCCAGCACGATGCGTTCTACCTTTTCTTTCTCTTCTGGATAGACACTGAAGTTCAATTCATCATGCACCTGTAGAATCATCTTCGATTGGATGCCTTCTTTCTTGAAGCGGTTGAAGATGCGAATCATAGCCACTTTGATAATATCGGCAGCTGTACCCTGAATAGGGGCATTGATGGCATTTCGTTCTGCAAAACCGCGTACTACGGAATTGGCACTGTTGATATCCGGCAGGTAGCGGCGACGACCGAATAGGGTAGTGACATAACCTTGTTTACGGGCTATTTCCTTCGATTCTTCCATGTATTGATGTACCTGCGGGAAGGTATCGAAATAACCGTCTATCAGCATCTTAGCTTCATCACGAGGGATATCCAGACGCTCTGCTAATCCAAATACGGTGATACCGTAAATAATACCGAAATTGGCACGTTTCGACTTGGTACGCTCATCGCGTGTCACTTCTTCAATCGGTTTTTTGTAGATATTAGCTGCTGTAGCTGCATGTAGGTCCTTACCTTCACGGAATACCTTAATCATCTGTTCATCACCACTCAGGTGTGCCATCACACGCAGCTCTATCTGACTGTAGTCGGCAGAGAAAAACAAACAGCCTGGTTCCGGAATGAAAGCCTTACGGATTTCCTTGCCATCCTCGCCTCGAATGGGAATATTTTGCAGGTTGGGATCGGAGGACGACAGTCTGCCTGTAGCCGTGATAGTCTGATTAAAAGAGGTATGGATATGTCCCGTCCGTGGATTAATCAACTTCGGAAGGGCTTCAATATAGGTACCTAAGAGTTTCTTCAATCCACGATGGTCGAGAATCAGTTCTACGATTTCATGTTTATGACGCAGTTGTTGCAGTACTTCCTCTGAAGTTACATACTGTCCTCTTTTGGTCTTCTTAGGTTTCTCAACAATTTTCAGTTTTTCAAATAGGATATCGCCTACTTGTTTGGGTGATGCGATATTAAATGGTTCACCGGCTAATTCATAAATACGCTTCTCGATATCCATCATACGTTGTGTAAACTGCTTCGAGGTCTCAGCCAGCGAGTCTGTATCCAGACAGACTCCATTCATTTCCATCTCTGCCAATACGGGCATCAGGGGCATCTCTATCTCATAGAATAGATGTTCGCATTCGTATTTCTGCAGTTCTGCCTCCAACTTGTTTTTCAGTTGCAGGGTGATGTCTGCATCTTCGCAGGCATATTCATAGACATCAGTAGGGGAGAGGTCGCGCATCGAACGTTGGTTCTTTCCCTTCGGACCAATCAGTTCATCGATATGCACAGTTTGGTAATTCAGATAGATCTCTGCCATATAGTCCATGTTATGTCGCAGTTCGGGTTGGATGAGATAGTGGGCAATCATCGTGTCCCACATTTTTCCCTTCAACACAATTCCATAGTTGTGCAACACTTCCAAGTCGTATTTCAGATTCTGACCAATCTTCAGTATTTCCTCATTTTCATAGACCGGTCGGAAAATCTCTACGCGCTTCTGGGCTTCCTCTCGATTTTCGGGTATGGGCACGTAAAAGGCTTCATGTTCCTTCACGGAAAAGCTTAAACCCACTAATTCTGCGTCCATCGAGTTGGTTGAGGTGGTCTCCGTATCTAGACAGAGAATTTTGTTTGTTAAGAAAAAGTCACGTAATTTTAATAAATCGTCCTCATTTTCAACGAGTTGGTAGTTATGAGTCGTCGTTTTTAGGGTCTCAAATTTCGAGAATTCTGGTTCACTTGGGTCCTCGTTCGTAAATTCCGCAAATAAATCGAGTTGTCCATTAACAGGTTTAGAAACTTTTTCAGTTTTTTTAAGAATCTTAGCAGCAAGGGTCTTGAACTCCAGTTCATCTAACAAATGGCTCAGTTCTGCCTCATTGGGTTCCGACACTTTCAGTTCATCGAGTTTTAATTCAATCGGGACATCTGTTTTGATAGTCGCCAAAAATTTTGACATCTTGATATCCTCGACGTGTGTTTCCACTTTGGTCTTGAGGGCACCCTTCAGTTCTTCCGTCCTACTGATAAGACTCTCTACCGTTCCAAACTCGTTGATGAGTTTCACGGCAGTTTTCTCTCCCACGCCTGGACAGCCTGGGAAATTATCAGCTGTGTCGCCCATCAGTGCCAGTAGGTCGATGACGGCCTGAGTGGATGGAATACCATATTTTGCTTTTACTTCTTCTGGACCCATCACCTCATAACCGCCTCCATGACGGGGACGGTAGATAAACACATGGTCTGTTACTAACTGTCCATAGTCTTTATCAGGTGTTAGCATGTATGTATTGATGTTCTGAGCACCAGCCTTGGTGGCTAAGGTACCGATGACATCATCTGCCTCATAGCCATCAACCTGTAGGATGGGTATATTCCAAGCCTTCAACAGGTCCTTGATGATAGGCACCGCTTTTCTGATGTCTTCAGGTGTTTCTTCACGTTGTGCCTTGTAGGCTGGGAAAGCTTCTGAACGGAATGTCGGTCCGTGTGGATCGAAAGCTACTCCAAGGTGGGTGGGTTGCTCCTTGGTGAGCACTTCCTGAAGGGTATTGACAAAGCCCATGATGGCAGATGTGTTCAGACCTTTCGAGTTGATACGCGGATTCTTGATGAAGGCGTAATACGAACGGTAAATCAACGCATAAGCGTCTAAAAGAAATAGTTTATCCATAACAAAATGATAATTTCTGCGTAAAATTACTAAAATATTTCGCAATATCCCGATATTTTCACTATTTTTGTATCAAAATTTTAAGTTAATGGATTATTTATCGTTAATTAAGCAACCGATTGAGCAAGATTTGAACGATTTCATCAACTTGTTCAACCAACGGATGTCTCATCAGGAAGGTCTCCTTTCTGAGGTGTTATCTCATATCCGTCAACGGGGTGGAAAACGTATGCGCCCTATGCTGATTTTATTGATGGCAAAGAACTATGGTGCTATTTCTGATGTTACCCAACATGCTGCCGTAGGTCTTGAATTGTTGCATACTGCTTCTTTGGTCCATGATGATGTGGTGGATGAGAGTGGGGAGCGACGTGGTCAGGCGTCTGTCAATGCTACTTATAATAATAAGGTGGCTGTTCTGGTAGGCGACTATATCCTTTCTACAGCTTTATTAAGTGTAGCCAAAACGGGTAATCAACAGATTGTCGAATACTTGGCGGAATTGGGTCGTATCTTGTCTGCTGGTGAGATTCTCCAACTTTCGAATATCCAGAATCAGGAGTTCAGCGAGGAGGTTTATTACCAGGTTATCCAACAGAAAACAGCAGCGCTTTTCGAGGCTTGTGCAGCCATTGGTGCTATCTCTGCAGGGGCTTCTGAAGAGGATATTGCCAAGGCTTCGAAATTCGGTCAGACGTTAGGTATTATGTTCCAGATCCGTGATGATATTTTCGATTATTACGACTCTAAGGAAATTGGTAAACCTACTGGTAATGATATGACGGAAGGTAAGTTGACATTGCCTGTTATCTATGCGCTGAATAACTCTACTTATGAGTCTATGCATACCTTGGCTCGTAAGGTGAAGTCGGGAACCATTAACGCTGATGAAATTGCTGTGTTGGTTGAGTTTACCAAACAGAATGGGGGTATCGAATATGCTGAACAGAAGATGCAGGAATTCAGTAATATCTGCAAACAGTATATCAACGAGAATGTCCATGATACCTCGATTTGTAAGTCTCTTACGGCTTATGTCGATTATGTGGTACAACGCAATTATTAATGTTTTTGATGATGAAAGAACAGGAGAATAAAATAGAAAAGGCACTGAGTCTTTACGACTATAGCATGAGTGATGAGACGGTTCGTGAGACGGTCAAGAAGATTATTGCTGAACATGTGCATGAGAATGATACACCTGAAGTAAAGAAATTCCTCATGGGCAGTGTGGAACTGACTACGCTCAAGACAACGGATTCTGAAGAGAGTGTGATGGTTTTCACGGAACGTGTCAATCAGTTTGATGATACCTATCCCGATATTCCGCATGTAGCTACCATCTGTGTTTATCCTAATTTTGCCAAGACGGTGGCTGATACATTAGAGGTGGAGGGTGTAGAAATCGCCTGTGTATCAGGTAGTTTCCCTTCTTCTCAAACTTTTACTGAAATCAAAATAGCAGAAACGGCATTGGCTATCAAGGATGGTGCTACCGAGATAGATATGGTATTACCTGTTGGTAAGTTCCTGAGTGGTAATTATGAGGATGTAGCCGACGAGATAGCTGAAATGAAGGCGGTTTGTGGTGAACATCCGCTGAAAGTGATTTTGGAAACGGGTTGTCTGAAAACGGCCTTGAATATCAAGAAAGCGGCTATTTTGGCGATGTATGCAGGTGCTGATTATATCAAAACTTCTACTGGTAAACTGGAGCCTGCAGCTACTCCTGAAGCAGCTTTTGTTATGTGTCAGGCTATCAAGGAATATGATGACCAGACGGGTATTCAAATCGGTTTTAAACCCGCCGGTGGATTGAATAGTGTGATGGATGCGCTGATCTATTACACCATTGTCAAAGAGGTGTTAGGACCGAAATGGTTAACCAACCAGTGGTTCCGCATGGGAACCTCTCGTTTGGCTAATCTCTTGCTGAGCGAAATAGTAGGGGAGGAAACCAAATTCTTTTAACCCTATTGTCTGAATAGCATCTGTACAAACAGAATAATGATCGCCAGTATCAGAATCATGATATTCTGGCGATTTTCTTTTTCATATTCATTCCAATGAAATGCCTTGTATAAAAAGGTAATCAACCAGCACAGCAGTCCAAATGCACATGGCCACACCCCATATTGCGTACCTACAATCCAAGACATTGCAATACCTATCACCACCAGTATCAACCCTGATACTTCAATCTCTCTTAAATACTTCTTCATAATCCCTTTGTCTTTGTCCCGTACGTTGCGATGTCATCGCAACCCCCTTTTTTATATTATTCCTTATTCTTAGTATCCATACAAATAGTCACCGGCCCGTCATTAATAAGCCGTATTTCCATATCCGCCCCAAATTCCCCAGTACCAACTGGTTTCCCAACTTGGACTTCCATTTCTTTGCAAAAAGCCTCGTAAAGTGGAATAGAATGCTCATGTGACCCGGCCTTAAACCACGATGGTCTGTTTCCCTTTTTATAGCTGGCATAGAGTGTAAACTGACTCACTATCAGTACTTCCCCTCCAATATCCTGTATAGATCGGTTCATCACGTGCTGATCATCATCAAATACCCTCAAGTTAGCTATCTTCTTAACCAGCCATTCCACATCCTCCAAAGTATCCTCCTCACAAACCCCGAGAAGCACCAAGAACCCTGCTCCAATCCTCCTTTTCTTTCCCGTCCCCATAGTCTGGTATGTTGCGATGTCATCGCAACTCCTAATCACCACTTCTGCCTCCTTCACTCTTTGTATAACAGCTCTCATAATCAATGAAAATAATTGTAAATAATTTTTGCTTTAGCGCTCCCAATCAAGCCTTCTAATACTTCCAGTTCTGCCTCCTTGATTTTTTTGACCGATTTAAGCCCTTTTAGAAGCTCCTCACGCGTTTTCGGACCTATTCCCTTGATACTATCCAACTCTGATTGTAAAGCGTGCTTAGAACGCTTGTCTCGATGGAAAGTAATGGCGAAACGGTGTACTTCATCCTGTAAATGTGTCAGCACCCTGAATAACTCAGAATCGGGTTTTAAACCAATGACCCTCGGTGGAAAACCATAGAGTAATTCATGGGTACGGTGCTTGTCATTTTTAGCCAAACCGGCTATAGGAATATCAAGCCCCAATTCGTCCTGAACAGCCTGCCTGATGACTTCCATTTGTCCCTTTCCGCCATCCGCCACAATCAAGTCGGGAAGTTCCTCTTGTTCCTGTATGAGGCGATGGTATCGCCTCCAAACCACCTCCTTCATCGAAGCATAATCATCAGGTCCCACCACGGTCTTGATATTGTATTTCCGATAGTCCTGCTTAGATGGCTTCATTTTCTTAAATACCACACATGCCGCCACAGCATCCGACCCGGATATATTCGAGTTATCAAAACACTCTATCTGATAAGGCATTTTTGGCAGATGCAATAAGTCCTGTAACTCCTTCATCAGTCGTGCCTGTTTCTGTTCCGGATTCAGTTTCTCTGCCTGTTTCAGACGGTCGAATTTATACTGTTTTCCGTTCATGATAGAGAGGTCTAAAAGTGTCTTTTTATCCCCTCGTTGTGGCACGGTGATGGTTACTCCTTCAAGGTCTAAATCAATCTCCTGGGGCAGGATGATTTCCTTCGCATGACTATGGAATCGTTCGCGCATCTCCACAATACCGAGTTGCAGCAGTTCTTCATCACGCTCGTCTAATCGTTTCTTATATTCAAAGGTGAAACTCTGGTTAATCGAACCGTTTGAGACGTGGATATAGTTGATAAACGCCACTTTCTCATCGTTGGTGATACTGAGTACATCTACATTATCTATAGTATGGCTCACCACCTCACTCTTCGATACAAACTGGTCTATCAGCAGGTAGCGTCTTTTCACTTCTTCAGCTTCCTCAAAACGCAGTTCTTCCGAGAGTCTGATCATCTCTTCTTTGAGGGTTTTCAACACCTCGCGGGTGTTTCCTTTCAGGATCTCCCGTGCCTGATTGATGTTTTTCTGATAGTCTTCCCATGACTGTTTTCCTACGCATGGACCACCACATTTTTTGATGTGATAATCCAAACAAACTTGGTATTTTCCGCTTTTTACTCCTTCTTCCGTAATAGGCTGTTTACACAGTCTTGGGCGATAGAGTTTGTTAATCAGGTCCAATACCGCATGCATACTGCCTACATGGGAATAGGGCCCGTAATAGGTTCCCCATTTCTTATTGATGGTACGGGTAGAGAAGATACGAGGCAGATATTCTTTGGTGATACAGATACTGGGGTAGGTCTTTCCGTCTTTCAACAATACGTTATATCGGGGATTATATTTCTTGATGAGCGAGTTCTCTAAGAGTAGTGCATCCTCTTCAGTATTGACTACCGTGTAACTGATATCTTGTATTTTAGATACCAGTACCTTGGTCTTGAATCGGTCAACCTCCGTGTGGAAGTAGGAAGATACTCTTGCTTTCAGGTTCTTTGCCTTACCCACATAGATAATGGTACCTTCAGCATCATAATACTGATAGCTTCCAGGCTTCTCCGGCATCGCCGCCACAATTGCCTTTAATCGCTTTATTCTCTCTTCGTCCTTCATCCTATAACCTCACAACCTCATAACCTCATAACCTCACAACCTCCTTCTTGTTTCACGTGAAACTTTATAACTTCATCAATGTTGTAATATCCACAAGTCCTTCAAATAAGTCTCTTCCATGCAGCCCTTCATCTGTGATTTCAATAATGAAGTTCATGTAGATTTGTTTGGGATGAAAGAATTTCACCAGTTTGTAGGTTGCATAGGCAGTACCGCCTGTTGCCAGTAGATCATCATGTATGAGCACGACATCGTTTTGGTCAAGGGAATCGATATGCATCTCTACGGTATCTACACCATATTCTTTTGAAAATGATTCTTTGATAACAGTTGATGGTAGTTTTCCTGGTTTTCTTGCCAATACTATACCGCATCCCAATTTTGCAGCTAAAGCCGAAGCCATCACAAAACCACGACTCTCCACACCAACAATTTTGGTAATACTTTTGTCTTTGTAGAGCTCATAGAGTTCATCGAGCATAATTTTCATACACTCCGCATTTTTGTACAGTGTAGTAACATCCCTAAAATTAATTCCTTTCCTCGGGAAATCCGGAACGCATCTCAAGTTCTTTAATAATACTTCGTTATTCATAATTTATAGTTTTTAATTAATATGTTATTCAGTTATTATATCAAAACATAGTTCCACGTGAAACTTTATGATGTCTGATGTTTGATGTCTGATGTTTGATATCTGATGTTTGATGTTTTAACTCTAAACTCTAAACTCTCAACTCTAAACCCTGAAACCTGAAACCTGAAACCTGAAACCTCACCTCCCCATCAGCACCAACAATACATTGATATCACTGGGCGATACTCCAGGAATCCTACTTGCTTGTGCCAATGTTACAGGATCAATGGCTTTCAGTTTCTGGCGGGCCTCCGTACTGAGCGATTGCAACTCATCGTAATTGAAGTGTCCTTTGATGCGGATATCCTCCAGTCGATGCATTTTATCAGCTACCAGTCGTTCGCGTTCTATATATCCTTTATATTTTATATGTACCTCGGCAGCTTCGGCAATTTCTTCTTTCCGATTACTTGGTCGATTCAGTATTTCTTTCAGCTCCGGTATGATCTCCTGCAGATTTTCGAAATTCAGTTCTGGACGTGCTACCAAGTCTTCCAGTTTACAACCATAGACGAGAGGGGTAGAACCTAATGCTTCCAATGCACCATTGATGATCTTCGGTTTGATAGGGAATGTCTTGCAGAAGTTTTCGATTTCTTCGATATGTTTTTTCTTTTCCATCCAATAGTCATACCGGTCGCGTTTCACAATACCCAACTCATAACCTTTTTCAGTCAGTCGCGCATCGGCATCATCCTGTCTTAGCAGAATTCTATATTCAGCTCTGGAGGTAAACATGCGGTAGGGCTCATCCACTCCTTTCGTCACCAGGTCATCAATCAGCACCCCAATATATGCCTCATCTCGGTGTAGCTCGAACGTCCTGTATGTTGCGTTGCCAACGCAACCCTCACTCCCCGCATAAAGTGCCGCATTAATCCCAGCCACTGTCCCTTGTCCTCCAGCTTCCTCATACCCGGTTGTCCCGTTCACTTGTCCAGCCATAAACAAACCACTAATCACTTTCGATTCCAGTGAATGTTTCAATTGGGTAGGATCAAAGAAATCATATTCGATGGCGTAACCTGGACGGTACACTTTTAAATCTCTGAAAGCCGGAATATGTTTCAAGGCGGCTATCTGTACCTCCATAGGCAACGAGGAAGAAAAACCGTTCAGGTATAATTCATTGGTATCTGTACCTTCTGGTTCCAGAAACAGTGGGTGTTGTTCTCTGTCGGGGAAGGTCACCAGTTTGGTTTCTATCGACGGACAATAGCGTGGACCGATAGACTGTATCTGTCCATTATAGAGTGGTGAGTCTTTCAAACCCGACCGCAATGTCTCATGAACTTTTGAATTTGTATTACAAGTCCAGCACGTCAGTTGGGGTAGGGGGCGATGTCCACCCATATACGAGAACTGATGGAAATCGTGTTCTCCCTCTTGTATCTCCAAGTCTTCGAAATGTACCGACCGCTTGTCAATACGCACGGGGGTTCCTGTTTTCATTCGTTCTGAACGGATCCCATGACGGGTGATACTCTCTGTAAGATGTGCTACGGCAGGCTCGGCAATTCTACCGCCAGCCACCATCTTCCGCCCGATATGCATCAGACCATTCAGGAAGGTACCAGCCGTAATAATCACTGCCTTAGCCCGCAGCTCCACGCCCCAGATAGTCCTCACTCCCTTCACGGTGCCCTGCGGCATCCCTTTCACGGTGCCCTGCGAGTCATTCGCAGGGTTCTCCACCAGCAGCTCCTCCGCTTGGTCCTGCCAGATATCGAGGTTAGGCGTTTCATCCAACCGGCGGCGCCACTCCCAGATGAACTTCCCACGGTCACACTGGGCACGGGGGCTCCACATCGCGGGTCCTTTACTACGATTCAGCATCCGGAATTGGATGGCTGTGGCATCCGTCACCAGACCCATCTGACCGCCCAACGCATCAATCTCGCGCACAATCTGTCCTTTGGCAATACCGCCAACGGCAGGGTTACACGACATCTGTGCGATTTTGTTCATGTCCATGGTCACCAGACAGGTCTTTGCACCCATGTTAGCTGCCGCACAGGCAGCCTCGCATCCGGCATGACCACCACCGATTACCAATACATCGTAGTTCAGAATCATCTTTATCTCGTTTCTTGTTTATTCAATACATAGGGATATCTTGCAGGTGACAGATCTCTGGTGTGCCACTCTCTGGTGTTCCCACCACCGTCACCACATCGAGGCGTATCTCCTGCCAAAGCCTATGGAGTTTCACATAGTGGTTGATGGCAGCCCGTAGGTTGCGTAACTTCTGATAGTCAACAGCCTCCTCCGGTTCTCCGAACACTCGGTTATGACGGGTCTTCACTTCCACGAATACTACCGTTTCTCCATCCATGGCAATGATGTCCAAATCACGGTGCCCGGAGTGCCAGTCACGCTCCACAATGGTATATCCTTTGCCTTGCAGATAGTCGGCAGCCAATGCTTCACCCCATGCACCTAATTCGTTGTGTTTTGCCATTTTTCCGTATTTTGGGTACAAAGTTACCATTTTTTTTCGAAAACGTTTGCGGAATTCATAATTTTATAGTAATTTTGTGGCCTAAACGTGCGTGTACGTACTTACTATTAGGTAAAATTTATCAATTTAATACTATAAAATTTATGTGGTTAATTAATTCATCAATTGGTCGAAAAGTTGTAATGTCTGTTACTGGTTTGGCCTTGATTTTGTTCTTGACATTCCATTGTGCCATGAACATTGTCGCCATCTTCTCAGGTAATGCTTACAACATGATTTGCGAATTGCTGGGAGCCAACTGGTATGCCGTAGTGGCTACCATGGGTCTGGCTGCCCTGGCACTTATTCACATTGTGTTTGCCTTCATCCTGACGGCGCAGAATCGTAAGGCTCGTGGCGAGAACCGCTACGATGTGGCAACAACAGTTAATCAGCATGGTGTCCTCGACGTTGCCGAGGGATGGGCTTCCAGCAACATGTTAGTGCTGGGTCTGATCATCCTCTGCGGTCTGGTGCTCCACCTGTATCATTTCTGGAGCAAGATGATGCTTGCCGAGATGGTAGGTACTACAGCAGGTCACCTGCCTACCGACGGTTTCGCTTTTATCATCGACACCTTCGCTAATCCTGTCAATGTGGTTATTTATCTGATTTGGATTTGCGCCATCTGGTTCCATCTGGCTCACGGCTTCTGGTCTGCCCTCCACACCTTGGGTGCCAGTGGCAAGATCTGGCAGAAGCGCATCCAGTGGATTGGTCTCTGCTACGTGTCGCTCCTCCTGCTGGGCTTCCTCGTAGTGGTATTGGCTTTCGCCTTTAAGTGCGCTCCAAGTCTCTATGCGTTTTAACATGGAATGTTGAACATTGTAAATTGAAAAAATTACTATGGCTAAAGTATTAGATTCAAAGATTCCCGCAGGTCCAGTACCTGAGAAATGGAAGGAATATAAGGCTCATCAGCGCTTGGTAAACCCCAAGAACAAACTGAAGCTCGATGTGATAGTCGTTGGTACTGGTCTGGCTGGTGCCTCTGCTGCAGCTTCTCTCGGCGAGATGGGTTTCAATGTGATTAACCTCTGTATCCAGGATTCTCCCCGTCGTGCACACTCTATCGCTGCGCAGGGTGGTATCAATGCCGCTAAGAACTATCAGAACGATGGCGACTCTGTATATCGCTTGTTCTATGATACGGTAAAGGGTGGTGACTACCGTGCCCGTGAGGCGAATGTCTATCGTCTGGCTGAGGTCAGCAATAATATCATCGACCAGTGCGTGGCTCAGGGTGTTCCCTTTGCCCGTGAGTACGGTGGTATGCTGGCAAACCGTTCGTTCGGTGGTGCTCAGGTATCTCGTACGTTCTATGCGAAGGGTCAGACTGGTCAGCAGCTGTTGCTCGGTGCTTACTCTTCTCTCTCTGCACAGGTGCAGGCTGGTAAGGTAAAGCTCTATACCCGCTACGAGATGGAGGATGTAGTCATTGTGGACGGTCGTGCTCGTGGTATCATTGCCAAGAACTTGGTGACTGGTGAGTTGGAGCGCTTCTCAGCCAATGCGGTGGTTATTGCTACCGGTGGTTACGGAAATACTTACTTCCTCTCTACCAATGCAATGGGCTGTAACTGCACCGCTGCCGTTCAGTGCTATCGTAAGGGTGCTTACTTTGCTAATCCTTCTTATGTGCAGATTCACCCCACCTGTATCCCCGTTCATGGCGACAAGCAGTCTAAACTGACACTGATGTCTGAGTCACTGCGTAACGACGGTCGTATCTGGGTTCCTAAGAAGTTGGAAGATGCCAAGGCTCTGCAGGCTGGTACCAAACAGGGTTGGGAGATTCCTGAGGAGGATCGCGACTATTATCTGGAGCGCCGCTATCCTGCCTTCGGTAACCTCGTTCCCCGTGATGTGGCATCTCGTGCTGCTAAGGAGCGTTGCGATAAGGGCTTCGGTGTCAACAACACCGGTCTGGCTGTGTTCCTCGACTTCTCGGAGTCTATCAACCGCCTCGGTCTCGACATCATCATGCAGCGCTACGGCAACCTCTTCGAGATGTATGAGGAGATTACCGACGTATTCCCTGGCGATGTAGCGAACGAGATCAACGGCGTGAAGTATTACAAGCCCATGATGATCTATCCCGCTATCCACTATACCATGGGTGGTATCTGGGTTGACTATGAGTTGCAGACCACTATTCCTGGCCTCTTCGCCATCGGTGAGTGCAACTTCTCCGACCACGGTGCTAACCGCCTCGGTGCTTCTGCACTGATGCAGGGTCTGGCTGACGGTTACTTTGTATTGCCTTACACCATCCAGAACTACCTGGCAGACCAGGCTGTATGGCCTAAGGTTCCTACAGACCGTCCTGAGTTCGACGAGGCTGAGAAGGGTGTTGCCGCTGAAATCGACCGCCTCATGAACATCAAGGGTAAGCGTTCAGTGGATTCTATCCATAAGGAACTCGGTCACATCATGTGGGAGTATGTAGGTATGGGTCGCACCGCAGAGGGCTTGAAGACGGGTCTGAAGAAGATGCACGAACTCGAGAAGGAGTTCGATACCAACCTCTTCGTTCCTGGCTCTAAGGAGGGTCTGAATGTGGAGCTCGACAAGGCTATCCACCTCCGCGACTTCTTCACCATGGGTCAGCTCGTAGCCTTCGACGCCCTCTCTCGTAATGAGTCTTGCGGTGGTCACTTCCGTGAGGAGTATCAGACCGAGGAAGGCGAGGCTAAGCGTGATGATGAGAACTACTTCTATGTAGGCTGCTGGGAATATAAAGGCAAGGGCAACGAGCCCGAGCTCATCAAGGAGCCTCTGGAGTACGAAGCAATCAAAGTACAAACCCGAAATTACAAGAACTAAAAAGGTATAGTGTATGCTGCGGTTTTGCCGCAGCAACCACCTAATAAATACTTATAATTATGGCAAAGAATATTTCATTTACAATAAAATTTTGGCGTCAGAATGGTCCCAAGGATGCGGGTCACTTCGATAGCTACGATATGAAGGATATCCCCGATGATACCTCATTCCTCGAGATGCTCGATATCCTCAACGAGAACCTCATCAACGAGGGCAAGGAGCCCTTCGTATTTGACCACGACTGTCGTGAGGGTATCTGCGGTATGTGCTCTCTTTACATCAACGGTACACCTCATGGTAAGACCGAGCGTGGTGCTACTACTTGTCAGCTCTATATGCGTCGCTTCAACGATGGTGATGTCATCACCGTTGAGCCTTGGCGCTCTGCTGCCTTCCCTGTTATCAAGGACTGTATGGTTGACCGNNGACCGCAATGCCTTCGATAAGATTATCCAGGCTGGTGGCTACACTTCCATCCGCACCGGTCAGGCTCAGGATGCCAATGCCATCCTCATTCCTAAGGAGGATGCCGACGAGGCAATGGACTGCGCTTCTTGCATCGGCTGTGGCGCTTGCGTAGCCGCTTGTAAGAACGGCTCTGCCATGCTCTTCGTATCCAGCAAGGTCAGCCAGCTCGCCCTGCTCCCACAGGGTAAGGTCGAGGCTGCCCGTCGTGTGAAGAACATGATTGCCAAGATGGACGAGCTGGGCTTCGGTAACTGCACCAACACCCGTGCCTGCGAGGCAGTATGCCCAAAGAACGAGACCATCAGCAACATCGCCCGCCTCAACCGCGAGATGCTGAAGGCAAAGATTGCCGACTAAGTCTCTACATATTTTATAATAAAGAGCATCACATTGATTTGTGGTGCTCTTTTAATGTTTCATCGATTCAACAGTTCAAACATCCGCTTGTATGCCTCTACCTTTTTCTCGAAAGCCAGCGGATAAGCTCTGGATGAAGAGGGTAGGCGATAGAGTACCACTTGTTGCCCATGGCTATTGAGCGTGTTGGGGATAGGGACATAGGTGTTCACTTTGGGAACGCTGGGGATATTCATCGAGGTACAAAGCGTCTCCGTGGCTTTTTCGCCCGTAGTCACGATAGCTTGTAGTTGGGGCAGTCGGGCTATCAAGGCGCAGATGTCTGTAGGCTCCACCACCTCCAGGAATTTGTCAGAGGCATTGTCCTGTAAGCGTCGGATGGCCGTTGAGGTATCGAAAAAGGCAATACCCTTCTCTTGGCAGAAAGCCACGATGTCTGCGAGTTTAAAGCGTTTGGCGTCCTCATCCACGAAGTAGTTGCGGTCTCCGAAGAACACCGCCCCCTCTATGCGCCAGTGGTCATTGATGAAGTTAGGATAGTAGAAGTCCATACACCATCGCTTGCGCGGAGGTGGAAAACTCCCCAGAAACAGCACCTTGGCATTCGCAGGCAGAAAGGGTATCAGCGGGTGATACTCCACACCATGTTGGCTACGGGCTATATGCTCCTTATTAAGATATGATGTCGTCTGTTCCATATATATATACAAAGGTACGAATAAGCGAGAAGAAAACCAAAAACTAATGCCCCATTTGATGTAAATTGTGAATTATTCTTAAATATTAGCACTAAAATGTCACACAGATCTCTCAGATCCCACAGATTCCTAATGATTCTAGAGCGAACTGCTGTCGCAGTTATGTTGTGCTGCAGGGCCTTCTGCGCTCATGCAAGCATGGCTCCGAATCCCCTACATCCCAACACCACCTCTGACGAGGATGGTTCGCTCTAGAATCATTCCCACAGATTTTATCTTCCATTGGGGATTGAAACTTGAAACCTGATAATTAATCTGTGGAAAATGGTGATGGATAGAACCACATCGTCAGAGGTGGTCACACGATTTTAAGGGGTTATTAGCCAAGCTTGCTTGAGATGATAAGCACTTAATATGGAGTGAAACAGCAACGCTGTTCTATCCATCATCATTTAAAATCTGTGAGATCTGTGAAATCTGTGTGACATTAAATTCACTCGTGGGGAGTAAAATAGAGTGTCCAGCGATAGAGGTTGCAACCGACGAAATTGCCAAGAACTTCGCTGAGATATACTATAAGCACATCGACCTGTAACAATTGAGCACTGGGAGCAATCAAGAAATAGAAAGCATCGGCGATACTATGAGCAAAACCGCAAAGGATGAAGACAGGCACACCCAGGATAAGGGTCAGCATCTTGCCTTTACGAGCAAACTCAACAGCAGTAGTCATGATGAAACCACAACCAATAGCTAATAGGAAGCAGGCGAACGGTCCTTTTGCCAATCGTCCTGCCAATATCTTGGAAGCGGGTTCGATGCAATCGGGTTGGGCATAAGCAATAAGCCAGGCCGTCAGCAGACAACCGAGGATATTCCCCAAGAGCACTACAGTGAGCATCGACCAGTCGCCCTGGCGACGGATGAACCCTGCAGTACCCGTATATAGTTTCAACCCGTAATAAACGACGGTGGTAAGACCGAAGGCGAATAGTACGGCACCTGCAACGCCGCCAACACGCAGATTCACCACACAACCTATTGAAATACAGATTCCTGCTAGGACAGACAGGGGCAGAATGTCTCTCAGTAATGCTATCTTTTTCATATCTTTGCTTTTATCGACTGCAAAGATACAATTTTTCAATAGGATATCGCAGAAATCCCCCAAAATTTTTCTTATCTCACACAGATCTCTCAGATCCCACAGATTTAAAATGGTGTCAGAGAGGACTGCTCACGCAGTGATGTTATGTACCAACTGCCGTGGAGCTCAAGTAAACTTGGCTCCTCGTCACTTGCTACATAACGCAAAATCCTTCTGATTTTGTCCTCTCTGCCCCCATTCCCACAGATTTTATCTTCCATTGGGGATTGAAACTTGAAACCTTGAAAAATTAATCTGTGGAAAATGGTGATGGATAGAACCACGTCGTCAGAGGTGGTCACTCGATATTAAGTGATTATTAGCCAAGCTTGCTTGAGATGATAAGCACTTAATATGGAGTGGAACAGCATAAGCTGTTCTATCCATCATCATTTAAAATCTGTGAGATCTGTGTAATCTGTGTGACATAATAATTTGGAGTTATGTAAAAAATCCGTACCTTTGCATAAAATTACGAAACAGATATGGAACAGAATGAATTGACTTACTTGATAAGAGGAGCAATTTTTGAGGTTTATAATCAATTAGGCCCCGGTCTTTTAGAGTCGGTCTATGAAGAAGCTTTATGCTATGAATTGGAAAATAAAGGACTGCAAGTTGAAAGACAGAAGGTTGTACCATTAGTATATAAAGGACATGAGTTGCATACTGATCTCCGATTGGACATTCTCGTTGAAAATCAAATAGTAATAGAGTTAAAGGCGGTTGAAGAAATAAAACCAGTATTCTATAAGCAATTAAAGACGTATCTTAAGTTAACTAACAAACACTTAGGGTTATTGGTTAACTTCAGTTCACAGGATTTAAAGGAAGGTATCCATCGCGTTATTCTCTAATTACAGTCACACAGATCTCTCAGATCTCACAGATTTAAAATGGTGTCAGAGAGGACTGCTCACGCAGTGATGTTATGTACCAACTGCCGTGGAGCTCAAGTAAACTTGGCTCCTCGTCACTTGCTACATAACGCAAAATCCTTCTGATTTTGTCCTCTCTGCCCCCATTCCCACAGATTTTTGAACCTTGAATTCTGCGCTCGACCTTTGGTCGCTCATTAGAGCTTGCGAATCTTGAGAAACTTGAAAAAATCTGTGGAAAATGGTGATGGATAGAACCACGTCGTCAGAGGTGGTCACACGATTTTAAGGGGTTATTAGCCAAGCTTGCTTGAGATGATAAGCACTTAAAATGGGGTGGAACAGCAACGCTGTTCTATCCATCATCATTTAAAATCTGTGAGATCTGTGTAATCTGTGTGACAATTAAAATCCGTGAAATAAAAAAATTTCCGTGATTTCCGTGATTTCTGTGTGAAAAATCGTATCTTTGCAAACAGAAAAGTATGAGTAATGGCAACACCTGATAATCAGCACCAACAATTAAAGTGGTTCCCCATGCGCATCACTTATGGAAGACCCGAGCGCATGATTCGCTTCCAGGAGCTGCTCAAAAAGGAGCAGCTGGAGTATTTCTTGCCTATGCGTGTGGACTACCAGAAAACCGATGACTGGAATGTCCGCAAATCCTATGTCCCCGCTGTCAACGGACTGATTTTCATCCATTCCACCCAGGAGGAACTTACCAATCTGAAGATGACGCGCAAGGGTTTTGAGCCCATGCACTACTTCATGAACCATTTCGCAGAAGCCGAGGCAGACAGGATATTGGTCATTCCCGACCGCCAGATGGACAATTTTATGAGCGTCTATACCCGTAACGACAGTCGTATCTCACTTTTAGAATATACCGATTTCATCGCGAAACCAGGCAAGCGCGTCCGCATTACCCAGGGAGATTTCGAAAATACCATCGGCACCATCAAACGCATCAAGAAGAACCAGTGTATTGTCGTCCAGTTAGAAGGCTTCACCGCCCTTGCCATCGCCTTCGTCCCCCCCTCCTGGCTCGAAGAACTCTCCGAGTCCGATTATCAAGCCCTCATGGAGGTTAAAAAGTAATCGTTTTGTTTTGTTGTTTCAACATTTATTCGTACCTTTGCAGCCGTTAAATATGTATAATCTAATCAAAATGTTGCTGAAAGTCAGTGCATCCGATGCCGATTTACATCTTTCGCGGTCCCTTTTCGAGCCACTACCCACCCCCAAGGCAGTGACCCTCTCTTTTTGTCTCCGCCACCAATTGCAATAACCCTGATAAGTTCCCTGCTCACTATATGTTTGAGTTGAGTAAGAGCGAATTACGTGATTTGCGGTCGAAAATTTCGACCACAAATGTTTCATTCATGAACCGCAAACCAACTAAAGTTTTCACAGAACGCGGTCTGTATATGCTCGCTACTATTATAGATATACTCGAAGTGGCGGAAGAGACAACAGTAAGCGGTCATTTTAGACCGTATTGCGTACCTAATATATAAAGATTATCTTTGCGGCGTATATCCAAAACGCAACAAAGAATGATCAACAAGAAAAAAGAAGGAGGCTTCTACGCCTCAAAAGTAAGACTGTTTCTCAATGAGTACGATGGGATACCGCTGGAGGAGTTCTGCAAGGCAGAGAAGGTCAGTTACAACAAGATGCTTAACTGCCTTGGACGGACAAACCACCAATATCATCCAGTTGGCAAACCAAAGAGTGATAAACCAATAAAGGCAGTCGAACCAGATCGACCTCTGCTTCCGTCTTTGGAACTGAAAGAGCTGGTGATAGACAAGCCTGGCGAGCAAGAACCGGCCAAAGAAGATCTCTCGAGATTGACTCTGATTAAGCCCCAAGCAACCAAGGTCCTTCGTGTCATTGAGAATATAAGCATAAGTATAAACGACCGCATAGGCGTAAACATCGGCAAATGTGATGTCACCACGCTCTCTGCATTAATCAGGGAAATGGAGGTGAGCCGATGATCAACCTATCAGGCAAATTCAGATATTTTCTCTGTACAGACAATGTCACACTGCGCTTCCGTCATCGTGGACTTAGGGAATACATCAAGAGCAAGCTTCATCGAGACCCTTGCAATGGTGATGTCTATATCTTTCTGTCACGCGACCTCAGCAGACTCAGAATCTATTACTTCCACCACAATGGAGAAATCCTCACGGAGAAGGTCCTGCATGCCCACCGTTTCACACATCCCATCTTCGTGGATAAGGGAAAGCATGTATACCATATCTCGTGGTCTAGCTTCGTATATCTACTTGAAGGTATCATCAGAAAGGAAAGAGATGAGTATTTCGATGAGGAAAATGGTGAAGAAATCACTGGTGAGGAACTCTCAAATATAGTGTGATTTTGTTAGCATTATTTAACCTAACTAATTGATAATTAGACAGTTAAATGTTTGTGTATATGGAGAAAAATGAGTACCTTTGTAACGTGAATAAGGC